>JAFRJI010000035.1 GCA_017432345.1 Bacillota bacterium
AGATGACGGATATATCTTTTCCATCAACGGGGAGCCGTGTTCCTACTACGCGATCGAGGATCTGTACCGCAAGTACAGCAGGACAATGGGATTGAGTAATAACAAGCCGTCCCATACCAGCAGAAGAACTACGCTAACCAAGCTGTTAGATGGTCATGTGCATCTCGATTCGGTCCAGAAAATGGCCGGTCACTGCGATAAGATGACGACCCTGTCAAACTACTACTATGACAGGAGCTCTGCAGAAGAGAAGGTACTTTTGGTAGAACAAGCCAAGGCTAATTAAATCCACGGCAAAAACTACCCAAAAAAATACAAAACTACCCAAAGAAAATCGTTACTTTTCAGGTCAGGTCTAAGAATCAAAACGACCCTATCTGAATTGTTCGAAATCCCGCGAGCGTTGATATCACTGCGCTCGCAGGTATACATGAGAAAACCCCGGGAATTAATCCCGAGGTCTCTGTCCTGGTACACCATCAGGGGTTCGAACCCTGGACACCCTGATTAAGAGTCAGGTGCTCTGCCAGCTGAGCTAATGGTGCATATTGTTTTGTTTGAGCGCATTTGTAAGTATACCTTCTGAAGCGGCAATTGTCAACTCAATTTCATAGATTTATCACAACATCGGCCAACAAATTCCTGCCGCCACTACAGATAAACTTCCACCATCATGGCGAGGATAAAAATGATGCTCGCGATGCCCATAACGAGGACCATTTTGCGGGCACGGATCTTGTTCAGCTCGCGGCGTTCATCGCGGTTGATACGGTTTTCCTTGTTCATCAGTTGCCTCCCAGTTCTTCGATTACGGACCAAAGCCCTTCGGTGCCGTCGGCTGCGTAGCGGGCGTCACCATAATTGTAGACTTCTGTGCTTTCGAATGTAAAGTCGCAGGTCGATCCGTCCGACAGGGTAAAGGCCACGAAGCAGGCGCCTTCGTTGTTCGGCGCGGTGGAAGCAGCAGTCGGATCGCTGTCGTCCTCCCCGAGTTCATCACCGATGATGACGTTCTTCAGCGCTTTGTAGACCGCTGTGATTTCATCCTGGCTGTCGGAGTCCATAAAGATGCTGTTTCCTTCGTTGCCCTGCACCGCACTGACGCTCTCTACGGCATCGTCTTCAAAATCCGTCATGAGCGCGCGGGTCTCCGCGCGCTTATCGAATATCATAAGAGGAGACCCGTCTTCGATGACCGCCTGAAGGCCAGGCGTATTATCATCGTCGAGGTCTTTTTTCTTGTCCGAACCGAAGCCGCCCGGCACTACCGCCAGGGCCAGGAGCAGACAAACCAGCATACAGCAGACCAGCACGATGCCGGTCATCGAAAACTTTCTTCTCTTACGCTTACTCATCTCACTATTTCAGATCCTCAAGCATATCGGCGGCCGATTCCAACCAGTCGCCTTCAAACAACTCGATCATGCCGCGGTCCGTCGCTGCCGCGAGTTTCGGATCGATCGGCAGTTTGGCGAGAACAGGGATATCAAATTCTTTGGCAACGTCATCTACCTTGCTCGGTCCGAAGATCTGCGTTTCCGTTCCGCATTCCGGACACTTGAAGTAGGAGTAGTTCTCCACGATACCAAGAACCGGAACATCCATCATTTCCGCCATCTTGATGGCCTTGGAAACGACCATGCTGACCAGATCCTGCGGAGATGTTACGACGATAATGCCATCGACCGGAATCGACTGGAAGACCGTCAACGGAACATCACCGGTTCCCGGCGGCATATCGATGAACAGATAATCTACGGTGCCCCAGATCACATCGGTCCAGAACTGCTTGACGAGTCCGGCGATGATCGGACCTCTCCAGAGGACAGGGTCTGTATCGTTTTCCAACAGGTTATTGACCGAAATGGTTCGAATGCCGCTCACCGTTTGGATCGGGAAGATCCCGTCTTCGCACCCATCGGCCTTTGCAGTAATACCGAACGCCTTCGGAATCGAAGGACCTGTCACGTCCGCATCCAGGATCGCGGATGGACGGCCGCGCCGCTGCATGGTAATGGTCATCAAAGATGTGACCATGGATTTGCCAACGCCGCCTTTGCCGCTGACGACCGCAATGACTTTGCCGATGTGGCTGAGCGGATTCGCTTCTTCCAGAAGTGATTTCGGATCAAATTCCCCGCATCCTTGTGCGCTTGGACAATTTCCGCAATCGTGTGTGCAATTTTCTGCCATGAATGATTACCTCTTTTCTTGATTAATGCATTTATTCTCTCGTCCCCAGAGCCGTAAAGCATACGTCCTCCAGGTGTTCTTCTTTTCGGAGCCTGTTCCGAACCGGTTTCCAGACCGGTGAATGGAAAAAGCACTCATCTGTGTATGATAACATTTTTTTGAATTCCGGGCCAGTAAAACTGATGGCCAGATCCGTTTCTTCCATAAACTTTCGCTGCGCCAGATCCGTCCCTGTGATGACGGCCCGCGGTTTGTCGGATTTGCCTTCGGCCAGCGGGATCCGTACCATGGATGCGCATCCGGAGACGGTCGTCGCAATCACGCGGTCGTATTCCGGCTTATCGTAACCGTGCAGGACGATCAGCGCCGACAGCTGATCCGCATTGCAAAATACTACGACAACGTCACAATCCATTCCTTCCTGGTACGGTTCGAACTTCAACGCGTCGAACCCACCCATGACGTCCTTTGGCAGGCAGTCATACATCGCGTAAGCCATGTCGGGGTCGCACTTGAACCGCTCGCCATCCGGCGTCCACTGCGCTTTCGAGCCTTTGGACAGGAACAATCCGAACCCGCCCGGAATGAACGGCGTCTCATCGACGAGCCCGCTGTTATTCTCAAAGCCCTTGCACCCGCAAAACCCTTTGGCACTGACGATCGTTTCGCCGGCCAGAACGCGGTGCAGGATCTTATAGATGCAGCCGAACGTATGCTGCGGCGGTTCCTCCGCTTTGTTCACGCGGGTGACCGCGATGATGCGGTCCTGGAGTTTCATTTCTTTTACTAATTCACTGTAACTCATGCGTACCTCCTGAGCACTCTCATAACTTTCATCAGAGTTTTTCTTTTTGGTCTGGCAGATCCAGGCGGTTCAGCGTGCCGCCGTCCACGAAGCTCTGGATATTGGCGGCGCAGACGTCCAGAATGGTCTGCCGTGCTTCCGGGGCTATAAAGGATATATGCGGTGTAATGTGACAGTTTTCCAGGGCGAGCAGCGGGCAGTCGTCCGCCGGCGGCTCAGACGCCATGACATCCAGCCCGGCGCCGGCCAGTTTGCCGGACTTGAGGGCTTCCGCGAGAGCCTGCTCGTCGATGAGCTTGCCCCGCGCCGTGTTGATCAGGAAGGCACCGTCCTTCATCCTGGAAATAAAGTCCGCATTGACCATATATTTGTTTTCTTCGGTCAGCGGGCAGCTGAGCGAGACCACATCCGACCGGATGGCGGCCTCCGGATCACGGCTGTAGATGTTCACTTTCATCCCGAGGCCTTCCGCGATGGCGGCGATGCGTTTGCCGATGCTGCCATAGCCGATGATGCCGATGCTTTTGCCCGCCAGCAGAGTGACGGGAGCTTTGATGAAGGTGTAATCCTTGGCCTTTTGCCATTCGCCGTTACGGACCGCTTCCCCATAGACGCCGATGGAATTGGTCAGTGACAGGAGCAGGGCGAAGGCGTGCTGCGCCACGGTATCGGCCGCGTAGGAGGGAACGTTGGCCACGCCGATGCCGCGCATCTTTGCCGCTTCGATGTCGATGTGATTGAAACCGGTCGCCGCGATGTCGATCAGTTTCAATGCGGGCAGCTGCTTGATGAACGCCTCATCCACAGCGAACGAGTCCACGATGATCACATCCGCGTCGACAGCGCGCTCCAGCGCTTCCTCACGGGTGGACCGCTCGTAGAATTCCGCCTCCCCGAGCCTTTGCAAAGGTTCCCAGGACAGGTCGCCGGGATTGACGATGGCGTGATCCAGAAAAACGATTTTCATTGATTCTTTCCTCCTTCGTGATCCATCGACCTTATTCTAACACAAAAGCCCCCGAAGTCGATAAGAGTATTGACGGAATTGCACGAAAATCGTATAATTGTATACAAGAATACAAAGAAAGGAATACTACTATGGGAAAAACATTAGCTTATAAGATCCTGGAAGCGCATCTGCTGGAAGGTGAACTGAAAGCAGGAGAAGAGATCACGATCAAAATAGACCAGACATTGACGCAGGACTCGACGGGAACGATGGTGTACCTGCAGCTGGAAGCCATGGAAGTCGACTCGATCAAGACAGAACTCAGCGTGGCGTACATTGACCACAACACGCTGCAGACTGGATTTGAAAACGCGGATGACCACGAATTCATCAAGAGTGTAGCCAGACGGCACGGCGTCCTGTTCAGCAAGCCGGGCAACGGCATCTGCCATCAGCTCCATCTGGAGAATTACGGAAAGCCGGGCAAGACCCTGCTTGGTTCTGACAGCCACACGCCGACCGGCGGCGGGCTGGGCATGATCGCCATCGGCGCCGGCGGACTGGACGTCGCGGTGGCTATGGCCAAAGGCACCTACAGCCTGACCGCGCCAAAAGTCATCAACGTTGAACTGAAGGGCAAGCTGCGTCCGTGGGTCAGCGCCAAGGATATCATTTTGTATGTTCTGCAGCAGCTGTCCGTCAAAGGCGGCGTCGGCAAAATCGTCGAATATACCGGCGACGGCGTCAAGTCATTAAGCGTAACGGACCGTGCAACGATCACGAACATGGGTGCGGAGCTTGGCGCGACAACGTCCATCTTCCCGAGCGATGAGAATACCAGAGAGTATCTGAAATCCGAGGGCAGGGAAGAGGATTACACGTCGTTGGCCGCCGATCCGGATGCCGTCTATGACGAAACGCTCATCGTGGATCTGAATGCGCTCGTGCCATTGGCTGCGATGCCGCACAGTCCGGACAACGTGGAAACCGTCGAGAAGATCGGCAAGATCAAGATCGATCAGGTCGCTATCGGCAGCTGCACCAATTCATCTTATGCGGACCTGATGAAAGTGGCGGCCATTCTCAAAGGCAAAAAGGTCGCGCCGGATGTTTCGCTCGTTATCTCACCGGGATCCAGCAAGATCATGGCCAAGATGGCATCGAACGGCGCTCTGGCCGATATCATAAATGCCGGCGCCCGCGTCATTGAGAATGCCTGCGGACCTTGCATCGGCATGGGACAATCTCCGAAGTCCGGGGCTGTATCCCTGCGGACGTTCAACCGGAACTTCAAAGGGCGCAGCGGCACGAACGATGCGGATATCTATCTCGTCAGCCCGGAAACGGCGGCCATTTCCGCCATCGAAGGCGTGTTGACCGACGGTACGGCGTGCGGACTGGAACTGCCGCAGATCGAGCCGGTGGATTTTGCACCGAACGACAACTTCGTTGTCTATCCGGAAGGCTGCAATAAAGCCAACACGGACGTCACCATGGGACCGAACATCAAGCCATTCCCGCGGAACACCAGCCTGCCGGAAGAAGTTAAGGCGAGGGTGGTCCTGCATGCAGGCGATAACATCACGACCGATGACATCATGCCGTCGGATTCCAGACTTCTTCCATACCGGTCCAACATCCCGCACCTGTCGGAGTTCTGCTTCGAGAAAATCGATAAGGGGTTCCCGGGACGCTGCCACGAGGCCGGAAACGGCGCCATTGTCGGCGGTGAAAATTACGGCCAGGGATCTAGCCGGGAGCATGCGGCACTGGCGCCGCTGTACCTGGGCATCAAGTTCGTGCTGGCCAAATCCTTCGCCCGGATCCACCGCTCCAATTTGATCAACAGCGGGATCCTGCCGCTCGTCTTTGATGATCCGGCGGATTACGAGACCTTTGATCTGGGGGATGATCTGGTCATCGAAAACGCCAGAGACCAGGTCGCCGCACAGGCGGATGGCGGTTTCATCATCGTGAAGAATGTGACCAAGGGGCTGGAATACAAGACAAAGTCCAATTTCTCCGCTCTGGAGATCACGATGATCCTGAACGGCGGCAAGATCAACACGATCAAGGAGGAGATGTAGTATGACATATATCGAAGATTTTGCACAGATCATCGAGGAGCAGCTCGAACGCGTCGAAAGAATGAAGAACGCGCAGGAGGCTCCGGACTTTGCATCGATGGATAAAATCGTGATTGGAACGATCGATGGCGACGGGATCGGCCCGATCATCATGGATTCCTGCCGGGCGATTCTCGAAAAGCTCCTGGCGGATGAGATCGCGTCCGGGAAGATCGAATTGCGGACCATCGAAGGACTCACCATTGAAAACCGCATTGCCAGGATGGAGACGGTACCGGCGGATGTTCTGGCAGCAATCAAGGAATGCGACCTGCTGCTGAAAGGGCCGACGACGACGCCGGGCAAAGGCGACGGCAGACCGAATCTCGAGAGCGCCAACGTTACGCTCCGGCGGGAACTGGATCTGTTCGCCAACGTGCGGCCGGTGGTGATCCCGGAGAAGAACATCGACTGGATCTTTTACAGGGAAAACACTGAAGGCGAGTACGCGCTGGGCAGCAAGGGCGTGGATATCAACGACGATCTGAGCATCGACTTCAAGGTCACGACGACAGCCGGGACGACGCGGCTGGCGCGGGCGGCCTTTGAATACGCCAGGAACAACGGCAACAAGAACGTCAGCATCATCACTAAGGCCAACATCATGAAAAAGACCGACGGCAAATTCCTGAGCCTTTGCAAAGAAGTGGCGGAGGATTACCCGGAGAACAAGGTGGAGGACTGGTATGTGGATATCATGGCGGCGAATCTGATCGACGATAAGATCAACAGCAACTTCAATGTCTTTATCCTGCCGAATCTGTACGGCGATATCATCACCGATGAAGCGGCACAGATGCAGGGCGGTGTCGGGACAGCCGGCAGCGCCAATATCGGCGGACGCTACGCCATGTTCGAGGCGATCCACGGCACTGCGCCGCGCATGGTCGAAGACGGGATCGCTGAATACGCCAACCCGGCAAGCCTTTGCAGGGCGGCGGTCATGATGCTGCGGCACATGGGCATGACGGATAAAGCGGCGGTATTGGAAACGGCGCTCGATGACGTGGCGAAGGCGCTGTTCATGCCGGGCGACGGAAGAGGCAACACAGCTTACGATTTCACGGATTACGTATTGGAGCATATATAAATGGTATTATTCAAATTCAACGACGATACAGAGATCAGTAACGCGCCGATCTCGACGAGCCTGCTGGCGAAACTGCAGCGGGATATACTGACCGGGAAACTGAAACCGGGGCAAAAACTGACGGAGCAGGAACTTTGCAAGGAGTATGACGTGAGCCGGACACCGATCCGCGAGGCGCTGCGGCAGCTGGAAGCCGATGGGCTGGTGGAGAATATCCTCAACCGGGGCTCCTTTGTCATCGGTATGTCCGAACAGGATTATGAGGACATGTTCGAGATGCGCAAAGCGTACGAGATCCAGGCAGTGGAGTGGGCGATCGAGCGCATCACCGAGGAGGAGATGGACCGGCTTGAAGAGACCTTTGAGTTCATGGAGTTCTACACCATGCGGAACGACATCGACAAGATGCTCGTTATCAACAGCGGATTCCATCAGGTCATCTACGAGGCGTCCCACAACCGGATGCTGCAAAAGCTCCTGTCCTCGTATCAGAACTTCCTGAAATACAAAGGCGCTGAAGCGGTGCGCGATGAAAATTATCTGACCACCGTGCTGGCGGAACATCGGGAGATCTTCCGGGCCATCAAGGAAAAGGATGTCAAGGCCGGGAAGCTGGCCATGGAGATCCACATCAACCGCGCCAAGGAGCGTCGCTGCGGATAGGCAGGCCATTGAAGAAAACGGGCCGCACCGGGGATTCCCCGATGCGGCTTTTTGCGTGGAGTGGTTTATTATATGCGAATGTTTGTTCTTGAACATTTGTTCCCAATGATGTATCATAGAGATAGATCCAGGGGAACAGAGGAGTTCATTATGGAAGAACAAATCATGCAAAAGCTCAAGATCCTTGCCGAAAGCGCCAAGTATGACGTTTCGTGCTCGAGCAGCGGCGCCAGCCGGCACAACAACGGCCGCATGGGGAACGCCCATGCCGCCGGAATCTGCCATTCATGGGGCGCGGACGGGCGGTGCATCTCGCTGCTGAAGGTCCTGTTCACCAACAAGTGCGAATATGACTGCGAGTACTGCGTCAACCGCCGGTCGAACGATTTTCCGCGGGCAGCTTTCGAGCCGGATGAACTTGCCCGGCTGACCATCGAGTTTTATCGGCGCAACTACATCGAAGGACTGTTCCTCAGCTCGGCGGTAGAGATCTCTCCGGACCATACGGCGGAGAAGATATTGGAGTGCCTGGAACTGTTGCGTTACAAATACGGGTTCGTGGGATACATCCACGCGAAGATCATACCGGGCGTATCGCCGGAGATCCTGCACAAGATCGGTCTCGTCGCCGACCGGCTCAGCGTGAACATCGAGCTTCCTTCAAGCAAAAGCCTCAGCCAGCTCGCACCGCAGAAGAAGCCGAAACAGATCTTCGCTCCGATGCGGCAGATTACCAATACGCTGATCGAACACAATTCGCTGGTCGGCCCTGGAACGATGTTCAAAGGGCAAAAGCTCAACACGTCGGAGCACTATCTGGGCAAGCGACCGGTCGGGTTCGGCGAGGATGCGTCCTGGTTTGATAAGGGCCAAAGCGAATCGACACGGTTCAGCGGTTCGTCCCTGCCGGAGATGTGGGCGCCGGAAGAGGAGTATCTGCCGGCACCAAAGAGGGGCGCCTTCGCGGCGGCCGGCCAGACGACGCAGATGATCATCGGCGCCGGCGGCGAATCGGATAAGAGCATCCTGACGACCAGCGAAAATCTCTACCACGCTTTTAAAATGAAGCGCGTCTATTACTCTGCCTATATTCCGACGGTGGCTTCGCCGAAACTGCCGGACATCCATACGCCGGTCCCGCTGGCGAGGGAACACCGGATCTATCAGGCGGATTGGCTGCTGCGGTTCTACGGGTTCACGGTCAGCGAACTGTTCCAGGATGGGAGCACTGACCTGGATCCGGACCTGGATCCGAAGGTCACCTGGGCGATCCGGAACCTGGATTATTTCCCGGTCGAAATCAACAAGGCGTCGTACGAGCAGCTGATGCGCGTGCCGGGCATCGGTGACCGGTCGGCCAAACGGATCATCCGGCAGCGGCGTTATTCCGCCGTCCGTTTCGATGACCTAAAGAAGATCGGCGTAGTGGTCAAGCGAGCCAAGTACTTCATACTTTGTTGCGGGCGCTATTACGGCGACCGGAAATTCGAACCGGAGCTCATCCGGCACTCGATGCTCCAGATGGAGAACGGCCTGCAGATGTCCATGTTCGGTGCAGACGGCAGCCTGCAACTGGGAACAGCAGAAGGGTCATCTGCCACGCTGACGGACCGGCCTGCGACCAGGGCATTGCCAAAAAAAACTGAAAAATCGACAACCACAACGCAGCCAAAACATCCTAAAAAATCGACAACTGCGGCGCACCGAAAGGAGGCGGCCGTATGAGAGACTATATCTATGACGGGACCTTCGACGGATTTTTGAACTGTGTCTACCACCATTACTATACGGAACACGCCAACGGCATCTTTACGAAAGACCGCTACCAGGCGAATCTGCTGTGCGGATACACCGAAGTCGAGACGGATGTGGAGAAAGCGGACCGCGTGTACCGGGCCATTGAGGAGAAGATCTCCGATTATGACCTGCGCTGCGTTTACCGGGCGTTTCTTTCGAGTATCCCGAACAAAGAGATGATCATCCTCAAATACATCGTCTACGGTTTTTGCAAAGGCAGGCAGGTGTCGAGCCTGCATGCGGACAGCATCGTGAATGACTTCCAGGCCATCCTGAAAAAGGTCTCCGCGGAAGCGGAGCGGATGCTGCAGTTCGTCCGCTTCTCGGTCATGGAAGGCAATATCCTGTACGCGGAAGTCGAGCCGGAGCACGATGTTCTGGAGCTGATCCACACGCACTTCTGCGACCGGTTCCGGAACGAACCGTTCATTATCCGGGACGTGGGCAGGGACAAGGCGATGATCGCCTATCAGAGACACTGGTACATCTCGGCCTTCGATGATGGGATGGTGCCGGTCCTGTCGGGAGAAGAAGAGGAATACCGGCGGCTATGGAAGACGTTCTTTGACAACATCGCCATCAAGGAGCGAAAGAACCTGCGCTGCCAGCGCCAGTTCATGCCGCAGAGGTACTGGAAACACCTGACGGAGATGACCCAGTTGCCGGACAGCGACTGACGCGCAGCGTCAAACCAGTGCGCAGTCCACATTCAGAGATGTTGCACGAAACAGTTTCTTTTCGCCGTTTAATATGGTAAAATGTTGTCCATGAACATCTTAGTTGCAAATGACGACGGCATAGACGCAAGAGGACTGAAAGAACTCGTTACGGCTCTGCATGAGCGTGCAGGAGCCGATGTTTTCGTGTTTGCGCCAGAAGAACAGAGAAGCGGCGCCAGCCATTCGATCTCGATGCGCAAGGTCGTGGGTGTCACCCCAGTCGAATATGAGGGCGCGGTATTAGCCTTTGCAGTTGACGGTACGCCGACGGACTGTGTGGTCATGGGACTGCGGGTCCTGGCAGAACGGGGGATCGACATCGACTTGGTCTTTACGGGGATCAACCACGGCAGTAACATCGGAACGGACACGACGTATTCCGGGACCGTGGGCGCGGCGATGGAAGGATCGATCCAGAGGATCCCTTCAGTGGCCGTTTCCGTGGACAGCCATCAGGCGACGCACTTTGAATATGCCTGTGATCTGGCGGTCGATACGATCCGCAAAACCGGCGGAACGTGGGACTACGATATCATTATCAACATCAATACGCCGGACCTCCCGAAAGAGGAGATCAAAGGCGTCCAATACACCGTCGTTGGTGAACGGGAGTACACCAATGACATTCAACGAATCGGAACCGATGGGCAAAAGGCTTTGTACCGATACGGCGGACAGCCGGTCATTTACACCAATATGCCGTACACCATCGATGTCGTTGCGATCCAGAACGGATATGCGTCGATCACACCGCTGCACAGCGATCTGACGGCGCACCGGGCATCCGGATTGCTGGAAGAATGGAGGATCGGAAAATGAGTTTTATGACGAGAGAAGACACCGTTGCGGTATTCATAGATTTTCAGGAGAAACTGATGCCTGCTATGAACGGCAAGGAAGTGCTGGAAGACAAAGTGGTCAGATTGGCCGGCGGATTGCAGGTGCTGGGAGTCCCGCATGTTGTGACACAGCAGTACACCAAAGGCCTCGGCGAGACGATCCCGTCCGTTGCGGAAGCGATCGGGGAATTCGAACCGATCGACAAGACGACGTTCAGCTGTATGAACCATGTGGATTTTGTCAATCAGCTGGAACTCGCCGCGAAAGAGAACGTAATTGTCTGCGGCATCGAAGCGCACATCTGTGTGCAGCAGACCGTACTGCAGCTTCTGGAAGAAGGCTATAAAGTGTACGTTCCGGTCGACTGTATCTCATCCCGGAGCCAGACGGATTACCTGTGGGCGACAGAGCGGATGGAAAAGGCCGGCGCAGTTATGACGACATATGAATCGATTCTGTATGAGCTTCTCAGAGATTCAAAAGCTGATGGATTCCGGGAGATTTCCAAGATCGTAAAGTAGGTTCGCCATGTACATGTTCGATAACTGGATCACAATTGAAAACCGCTCTCTGCTGGAGGAATACCTGAACGGATACGAGTACAAGACGTCCGGGCTCTCTTTTTCAGCGCTGTATATGTGGCGGGAGATCAACCAATTCAGTTGGGACATTATCGGCGACTATATGTGCATGTCCGGCGTGAGTCATCTGGAACTGGAAGATGGGATCATCCTCCCGTTCATGTTCCCGCCGCTGACGAAGACTGGAGAATACGATAAGGACGCCTTGCGGGAAACGATCTTCAGGGCGAAGGAGCATTTTGAAAAAGCGGGACAGCCGTTCAGCCTGCGTCTGGTGCCGTTCCACATCATGGAGATCATCCAGGAAGCGGTTCCGGAACTGTTCTGGAAGGACGATCGTCCGAATTACGACTACATCTATCTCACTCAGGATCTCATCGATCTGAAGGGAAGGGATTTTCACAGCAAGAAGAACCACCTGAACTATTTCAAGAAGACATTTGACTATGAGTATGTTACACTAACATCAGACATGGCTGAAGAAGCCATGCAGTTCATCGCTGATTTCAACCGGCGGAAGGAAGTGCCGGCCAACGAGATGGAACTGCTGAAGATGGAAGAAGACGCCATGAAGGACGTCTTTGCGAATCTGGAAAAGGTGGGCTATGTGGCAGGCGCGATTTTGATCGACGGCAAGATCGAGGCCGTTGCGATCGGCGGCCGGCTCGGCAACAAGATGATCACCGAGCACGTGGAAAAGGCGAACGTCAATTACCGCGGGCTGTATCAGGCCATCAACAATGAATTTTGCAAGCACACCGCGTCGTGGGCGAAATACATCAACCGGGAAGAAGACATGGGCATACCGAACCTGCGGAAAGCGAAACTGTCTTACCGGCCGGTCAAGCTGCTGGAGAAATACATCGGATATTTCAAATAGTCCCGCGGGGAAGGACAATCCGTTAAAAAATTAACATTATTTTGTCAAACCACTTGATTTATTGCGAAACTGTGATAATATAGCAATTGCAAGAGAAACATTGATTTTACCGGCAAGCCCGTTAAAATAATAACAACAGAACAAGATATACCCAGAATAAGTATATTTAATTAAGGAGGAAAAAAAGCATTATGAGAGAAGTAGTAATCGTTGGCGCAGCCAGAACAGCAATCGGTAAATTCGGCGGAACTTTGAAAGACGTACCAACCAGAAAGCTGGGTGCGGTCTGCATCGAAGAAGCTCTGAAGAGAGCAGGCGTTGCGAAGGAAGACGTCGACGAAGTAATAATGGGTTGCGTCCTGCAGGCAGGACTCGGCCAGAACGTCGCAAGACAGATGATGCTGGATGCAGGTCTTCCGGTAGAAGTTCCTTGTTTCACGATCAACAAGGTTTGCGGATCCGGTTTGAGAGCTGTTGAATTGGCAGCTCAGATTATCAAGGCTGGAGATGCTGACATCATCGTTGCAGGCGGAGCTGAGAATATGTCTTCAGCACCTTATGCTATGCCGGCAGCAAGATGGGGCGCCAGAATGTTTGATGCCAAGATGATCGACGTCATGGTTAACGATGGACTTTGGGACATCTTCAACAACTATCACATGGGAATGACGGCAGAAAACGTTGCTGAACAGTGGGGTATAACCAGAGAAGAACTGGATGAGTTCTCCGTCATCTCACAGCAGAGAGCGGAAGCAGCTGTCGACGGCGGCGTATTCGACGAAGAGATCGTTCCGGTAACGATTCCGCAGAGAAAGGGAGATCCAATCGTCTTCGCAAGAGACGAACACCTGACCAGAGGATCCACGATGGAAAAGGTCGGCAAGCTGCGTCCTGCGTTCAAGAGAGACGGCGGTGTCGTAACTGCTGCAAATGCATCCGGTATCAATGACTCCGGCGCTGCAGTTGTTGTAATGAGCAAGGAAAAAGCAGACGAGCTGGGCATCAAACCGATGGCGACCATCAAGTCCTATGCATCCGGCGGCGTTGATCCATCCATCATGGGTGTTGGTCCTGTCCCGGCTACGAGAAAGGCTCTTGAGAAGGCCGGCATGACGATCGATGACATCGATCTGGTCGAAGCGAACGAAGCGTTCGCAGCGCAGTCGCTGGCAGTCAGAAAGGATCTGGGACTGGATCCTGAAAAGACCAACGTCAACGGCGGAGCGATCGCACTGGGACACCCAATCGGAGCTTCCGGCTGCAGAATCCTCATCACGCTGCTGTATGAGATGGCAAGAAGAGATGCCAAGACTGGTCTGGCAACACTCTGCATCGGCGGTGGAATGGGAACATCCGTTATCGTAGAGAGATAACACCACTGATAAATAATTAACGTTAACGGAAGGGCTGTTGCATCGACATTTTGAATGTCGGATGCGGCAGCTTTTTTTTTATTTAGGGAAACGGTTGTCAGGGGGCATCCGTGACAATTTATTAACGATTTCAGCCAAAAAAAACGAACGAAATCACCTGGCGTCACGTTAAAAATATATCAAGAAAAACGTTGAAATTTCAACAACTACAGGATTGCGCATTGCTTTGCACATTGTATACTGTATTAATATTTGAACATTATTGACATCCCATAATCGACAGTATAAAGTGGACAGTAATAAAGGAGAAATCGTTCGAGTTTATAATCCAGTAAAGGAGGATTTCCTGTGAGACAGAACAGAATGTTGACAATGGATGGCAATACGGCTGCTGCGCACGTGTCGTATGCCTTTACCGACGTAGCCGCGATCTATCCGATCACCCCGTCATCGCCGATGGCGGAAACGGTCGATGAGTGGGCGGCCTATGGGAAGAAGAATATTTTCGGCCAGCCGGTCAAGATTGCAGAGATGCAGTCCGAAGGCGGTGCGGCAGGCGCGGTTCACGGATCGCTGCAGGCCGGGGCACTGGCTACTACCTATACATCATCGCAAGGTCTTCTGCTGATGATACCGAATATGTACAAGATGGCAGGTGAATTGCTGCCGAGCGTTATCCACGTCGCGGCAAGAAGCGTTTCCACACATGCGCTTTGTATCTTCGGCGATCACTCCGACGTCATGGCCTGCCGGCAGACGGGATATGCTATGCTTTGCTCCAGCTCCGTGCAGGAAGTCATGGACCTGGGCGGCATCGCGCACCTTTCCGCTATTAAAGGAAGAGTCCCGTTCCTGCATTTCTTCGACGGCTTCCGGACATCCCACGAGATCCAGAAGATCGACGTGTTCAATCACGACGACTTCCGCAAGCTCGTCGACTGGGACGCCATCAATGAGTTCCGCGCCAGAGCATTGAATTCCGAGCACCCGGTCATTCGCGGCACGGCGCAGAACCCGGATGTATTCTTCCAGGGACGTGAAGCGGCGAACCAGTATTATGAAAAGATTCCGGGAATCGTCGCAGACTACATGGAACAGATTAGCGAACTGACCGGCCGTCACTATAAGCCATTCGACTATGTCGGCGCGCCGGACGCAGAGAACGTCATCGTAGCGATGGGTTCCGTCTGCGAGACCATCGAAGAAACGATGGGCAGAATGCTCGACGAAGGACACCGCATCGGTCTGATCAAAGTCAGACTGTACCGGCCGTTCGTCAAAGAGTATTTCCTGGACGTCCTGCCGAGGACCGTCGAACGGATCGCGGTGCTCGACCGGACGAAAGAACCGGGCTCACTGGGCGAGCCGCTCTATCAGGATGTCAAGACAGCCCTTTACGGAATGAGAAATGCACCGGAAGTCTACGGCGGAAGATACGGTATCGGATCCAAAGACACGACGCCGGGCATGATCCAGTCGATCTTTGCGAATCTGTATCATAAGAAACCAAAGGACAACTTCACGGTCGGTATCGAAGACGATGTGACCGGAAGATCCCTGCCATACACCGAGGGCATTGCTAGAGAGCCGAAGGGCACCATCAAGTGCAAGTTCTGGGGACTCGGTTCTGACGGTACCGTCGGCGCGAACAAGACAGCCATCAAGATCATCGGTGATAAGACGAACCTCTACGCACAGGGTTACTTTGATTACGACTCCAAGAAATCCGGCGGCCTTACCGTTTCCCACCTGCGGTTCGGGGAACAGCCGATCCAGTCCACATACCTGATCAACCGGGCGGATTTCGTCGCCTGCCACAATCAGGCGTACATCAGACAGTATGATATGCTGAAAGAGCTGAACAAGGGCGGCACGTTCCTGCTTAATTGCCTTTGGGATGATCCGGAGGAATTCGAGAAGAACATCCCGGCAAAAGTGAAGCGTGATCTGGCGAAGAAGGAAATCAACTTCTATGTAATCAACGCGCGGAAAATCGCTGAAGAGATCGGCCTCGGAAGCAGGATCAACATGATCATGCAGGCCGCGTTCTTCCAGCTGACCGGCGTTATTCCGATCGACAAAGCTGTCGAATACCTAAAGGAAGGCGTCGAGAAAACATATAAGAGAAAAGGTCAGGATATCGTCGACATGAACTGCCGTGCAGTCGACGCCGGTATCCGGTTCATCCGGAAGATCGAGGTTCCGGAAGAGTGGGCCGATGTGGAAGACGGACGGGAACCTTTGCTTGAACTGCCGGAGTTCATAGAAAACGTACAGATTCCGATGACCTCCAAGGCAGGCGACGACCTGCCGGTCAGCGCATTCGCGGAAGCGGCAGACGGAACATTCCCATCGGGCACATCGTCGTATGAGAAACGCGGCGTTGCGGTTTATCTGCCGAAGTGGAACAAGGACACCTGCCTGCAGTGCAACCAGTGTTCCTTCGTTTGTCCGCATGCTGCCATCCGGCCGATGCTGGTAAGCGACGAAGAACTGGCTAACGCACCGGAAGGGTTCGAGACCATTGATGCCGGCGGCAAGAACGTCGGCGGACTGCACTACCGGATCCAGGTATCCGCTATGGATTGCCTGGGTTGCGGGAACTGTGCGGACATCTGTCCGGCCAAGGAAAAGGCACTGACGATGAAGCCGTACCGCGAAGTTGCCAATGAAGCGGAGAACTGGGACTTCGGAATCAAGCTCCCGATCAGAGATGACAAGTACAATGCGGACACGGTCAAGGGCAGCCAGTTCAAGAAACCATACATCGAATTCTCTGGCGCCTGCGCGGGCTGTGGGGAAACGCCATACATCAAGCTGGTCACCCAGTTGTTCGGCGACCGTATGATCATCGCCAACGCGACGGGCTGCTCCTCCATCTGGGGCGCTTCGGCACCATCCATGCCGTACTGCAAAGACGCCGAAGGAAGAGGCCCTGCCTGGGCGAACTCCCTTTTTGAGGACAACGCGGAATTTGGTTACGGTATGCTCATGGCGGTGAAGCAGATGCGCGAGAAAATTGAACGCAACATGAAAGCTCTCCTGGAGCTGGACGTCGATGAAAAGCTAAAAGAAGCACTGGAAGAGTGGCTCGAATACAAGGAGGACCGCAAGGAGACACGCATCAAGAGCGAGAAGGTACTTGAGGCAATCGAGAACCTTGATACAGATGATAACGTCGTCATCAGTCTTTGCGATAGGATCGTGGAAGCGAAGGACTACCTGGTCAAGAAGTCCATGTGGGCGGTCGGCGGTGACGGCTGGGCGTACGATATCGGCTACGGCGGACTGGATCACGTACTCGCTTCCGGCGAGAACATCAACATCCTCGTCTTCGATACGGAAGTCTACTCCAATACCGGCGGCCAGGCATCCAAGGCGACACCGGCAGCGGCAATTGCAAAATTCGCAGCTTCCGGCAAGCGGATCAAGAAAAAGGATCTGGGCCTCATGGCTATGTCCTATGGATATGTTTATGTCGCGCAAGTCGGCATGGGCGCAGACAAGAACCAGCTGATGCGGGCACTCCTCGAAGCGGAAGCCTACGACGGACCGTCTCTCATCATCTGCTACGCGCCTTGCATCAACCACGGGCTGCGCAAGGGCATGGGCAAGTCCCAGCAGAACATCAAGGATGCGGTCGATTCCGGTTACTGGCATCTGTACCGCTACAACCCTGAGTTGAAGAAGGAAGGCAAGAATCCGTTCAAGCTAGATTCCAAAGAACCGACCGGCTCGTTCCAGGACTTCATCATGGGTCAGATCCGTTACTCCTCGCTGGCTAAGGAATTCCCGGGCGTCGCGGACAAACTGTTCGCCCTGACCGAGGAAGACGCGCACCAGAAATACGAGACCTACAAGGCGCTCGCCGAGCAGGATAAGGCGCTGTTCTAATTGTGTCATTTCGGTATGTACTTTTGTGTACGAAAGTGGTACATTATATGTAGTAAAAAAACTGGCAAGAGGCACCGACAGGAGTCCTGAAAAATGAAAGAATTTAGTAAACTGAAAATCGTCCAGCTCATTGCTTTTCTGATCGTGACGATCATAGGTCTTGTGATCGTCTTCACCGATGACGAGTTGTACCAGATGATAGGATTCTATTCCCACATCAGAATCCTGTGCATCATACTATGGGTGGCACTCGGGCTGTCCTTTATATTTATATTCCTGGATTACAGACTCGATTCCCAGCTGCGGCGGGAAAACGAGGAATTGAACTACGCGTTCTACACGGATCCGGATACAGGCGTTGCCAACAGGAACAGTTGTGATGCGTTCATCGATCAGTATACGAACAAGATCCTTCCGGAGGGAATGGCTGTTTTCACAGTACAAATCAGCAACCTGAAAGAAATCAACGATACCCTTGGGTATGAAAAAGGCGATGCTGAGATTTCGGCCTTTGCGGATATCCTTCAGAGCATTACTGCGAAAGGCGACTTTCTGGGAAGAAACGGCGGCGATAAATTTATTATCATTCTTAAAAAGTGTAACAGGGACGACCGTGATAATCTGATTTCGCGAATCCACAAGGCAGTGGACGACCGGAATACGACGGTGCCTGAAGAGGAGCGGCTGCAGTTCCATATCGGAGCAGCACTGCAGGTAGAGTGTCAGGCGAAGACAATGCACAATTTGGTTGCGATCTCCGACCGAAGAGCTATGGAGGCAAGCTAAGGCGGGCCCGATAGCGAGTGGGAGGTGAGCAGTTTGAGTGCATTGGATTACAATTACCTGGCGAATCTGGTTCGTAAAGCGCAGGCAGGTGACAACAACGCCTTCGCGGAGATTTATATTGCGACCTATCAGCAGCAATATCGCTATGCGTATAAATATCTGAGAGATGAACAACTGGCGCAGGACGCACTGCAGGAGACCTTTGTCCAGGCACTTCGCCATATCCGTATGCTGAAAAGTCCGAAACTGTTTCTCGCTTGGCTGAACCGTATCAATTTCCGGACATGCTTTGATCTTGAAAAAAAGAGAAAACTGGAGCAGCAGCAAGACCTCGCTGAAGGGAAACTGGACGGGATCCGTTCCGAACTCGGTAGACCGGAAGACGAGGTCATTGCCATAGATTCCCGTCAGTACATCATGAAACAGGTCCTGGAGCTTCCGTTGACAGAAGCACAAGTGATCGTAATGAAGTACTACCAGCATATGACGAATGACGAGATAGCAGAAGTCATGAACATCAGCCGAAGCACTGTGAAACGATACCTGAAAGCAGGGAGAGAGCATCTCTCCCAAATGCTTTTTGAATTCAGGGCTTAGAAGAAGGTGACGTGAATTGGGAAAGAATGCAACAATCAATAATGAGCCAAAGATCGATGCCCTGACAGCCACCAAGGTGCTGGCAGATGTTTTTGATGAGATCGACGCACAGCCGAACACGATACCGGTAGAAGCTCTGGCAGGATATCAGGATTTCAAGCGCAAACGCTTTATTCCTCAGCAGATCCTCCTGATCTTCATCATTGTCTTGTGGCTGCTCGTTCCTCTGTTCTTCATTCCTCCGAAGTATGAGATCCAGCAGGTCAGCATGAATGACCAGAATCTGCCGGTCTACACCGTGAAAGTGGATTCGTTCCTGCCGGTCAGACAAGTCGAAGCGGCACTGAACGGGGAACCGATCCAGGTCTATGCGAAGGACAGCAAGACATATGCGGTCGAACCGTCACAAAATGGCAGGATGGAGATCAAAGCTACTGGCATTAACCGGCAGATCACGACCAGAAGTGTTGACGTAACGGAAGTAGACGACATGGGTCCGAAGCTTATTTCAAGCGAGATCGATAACGAGCACATCTATTTGCAGATGGCCGAAAACGGAACCGGTGTCGCATACGAGAACATCTATGCGGTCGGACAAAAAACAGGGGAAATCGTTACCCCGGAACAGTATGATAAGGAGAATGGAACGATCATATTCCTGATCCCTGAGAAAGGGAAGTGGGATGTGTATATCCCTGATAAGAGAGGCAATGCCCTGCATCTGTCGATAGAAATGGAGTAATAAGGAAAGAAAAGAAAGAAAATCAACGAATCATGAGCCATTCGTTCGCCTAGTAACGTCATATTATGTAGGAAACTATAACTGCATAATTAACGAATAAGGCGGACAACTATGAAAATGAATAGTCCTATGAAAAGAATTACAGAGATTCTGCTGATTGCCTTACTGGTGATCGGCGGGGTCTTTTTTGTTCCGTTGAGCGATGGAAACTCTCAGGCGGAACAGAAACCAGGAGACGATCCTGTCGTTCTTCAGAACGAAGAGGGCGATGAAGTCGTCATCGACGTCGAAGAGGAACTTCCGGCGGACAGCCAAGCGCTGCAGGAACAGCAAAAAGCTGCAGGGATCGTGGAGATGGAGGAAGACGGCGTTCCTCTGGCCGGGTTTGACCCGGTAGTCGCGGGAAAAGACAATGGCGATGTCCATTTGATCTGGATGCTGCTGCTGCTCATCGCGGCAATCGCGTACGTCATCCATTTCAGCCGTTATCAGAACAGGATCTTTGATCTGCGAAGAAAAATAGCAGATGCAGAGTATGAAGTGAGAAAAGGAGGAAACCAATGATGACGAATATTCTGGCGATACTCCTTGGAGCAATCACGATCTTACTTCTGGCCGTCTTTCGCGTTACACAGAAGAAACGGAAAGCGGCATTCCGGGAAGAACTGATCGAACGGTACCGGGAAACGGATAGACAGGAGGAGGAATCATGATAGGTATATATATGTGGGACATCTTTCCTATCCTTGCAATCATTGCGCTGATCATTGCGTGCATCGTCAAGCAGCGCTCCATGAAGAGAGAGGAAGAGGAATTGCAAGAAGTGCTTGCATCTTTAACAGCAGAGAGAACGATCGATTCAGAGGAAAAAACCAATGAAAATCAATAAAGTATTAGCAAAAAAAATCATCGCCTGCATGCTGACCATAGCCATGGTGCCTACGCTGGTCCCATCCGTTTCATGGGCGGAAGACGACGATGGCGGCGGAGACGCCCCGGCACAGGTTGAAGAACAGGAAACGAAAAAACCGGAACAGGAACCGGCACCGGCACCTGCGCCTGCTCCGGAACCTGCTCCTGCGCCTGCACCGGAACCGGAACCGGAAGCGCCTTCCAGCGATGAAGAACCTTCGGCTGAAACAGAGAGCGATGATTCAGAGATGACCGAAGAAATGCAGGAAGAGGAAGCCCTGGAAGAGGAAGAAGAAGAACTCAAGAAACCTGCGGCGTCATTTTCAGATAGCGCCGGCGGCATTGCCGTCAAAGTGAGCGCGCCGGCAGGAGCCCTTCCGGAAGGGACCAAGATGAAGGTCAGTGGCGTTTCTTCTTCACAGGCTAAAAGCATAGCACAAAGAGCCGTCGGTGACGAAGGCAAAATACGCGACGCAAAGGGCGTAGATATCAGCTTCTACGACAAAGACAACCATAAAATAGAGCCGGAAAAAGCACTGACTGTTACGCTCTCAGGAGCAGGCGTCCGCGGAAACGACCCGGCGATCTACCATCAGGGAGCCGGCGGTACAGAAAAAATCATGTCTTTGAGTTCCGGCAATGGAGGGACCTTCCACTCATCGGATTTCTCCATCTATGTCGTAGCGGCAGAATACTATACCGTCCAGTTCAGGATGGATGAGGATGACGGTGGGATGCTTTTGTCACAGATCGTTGATCTCAGTGATGGAGATCACATTTCACCGATGCCGGACAAACCGTTTAAAGCCGGAGCCCGATTCGTCAAGTGGGTCGACAGTGCGACAGGTGAAGAAGTCAACGGGAGTACAGTCGTTACCGGTGACATGGTAGTCTATGCAGTTTTCGAAGAAATCAAAGTCTATGAACTGACCATTGACTACTATTATCATAACCCGAAGACCCACGAGAAGGTCGTATTCTTCACAAAGAAGGAGCAGATCGAACGCAGGGATATGCCGAAAGAGATCGCATCTCCTGCCTCCACAAGTGTAGAAGAAACGGGGGCTTCCGAAGACAACATATATTATCCGAAAGTACCGGTCCTCACGATCACAGAAGAAGATCTGAACGATGTGGTCAACATCAATGATGAAGGGCATGGCGTCTTCACGAAAGAAGTCGAATACGTACCATATGATACGCATTATTATTTCGTGTACCTTTTGAAGAATAAAGACGGAGAAGGTTACACCGAAGTCGAGCGGGAAGAAAAGAACGGCATTGCGGGGACGAACGTGACACCGACCGTCAAGAACATAAAGGGAGGAGAGTTCGAAAAAACAGAAACACAGCGCATTACGAAAGAGGGACAGGAACTCAACGTTTACTATACGCGCACGGATTATACACTGACCTTTGACAGTCAGGGAGGGGCATATGTTGAACCGGAGACGGCTCCATATGAGAGCGATGTCAACATCACCGGCAAGATTCCGCAGCGCAGCGGTTACGATTTTGTCCAGTGGTGTCTGGACCCGGAAGGCAAACAGCCTGCCGGCAATACGGTGCGGCTGGATTCCGACAAGACCCTCTATGCTTCCTGGAAAGAGAAACAGGTCAATTACACCGTTATCTACCAGATTGAGAATGCAGACAACGAAAACTATTCCTATCTGACGAGCCAGACAAAGAAAGCGCTTGTCGGAACGTCGGTCACCGTGACGGCCAGCGACACAGCACCGGCAGCTTTGGATAAGAACAATTTCACATTCAAGGAATCAACGACGGCGACCGTAAAAGGCGATGGATCCACTGTCGTTACGGTCAAGTACAGCCGAAACGTATACACGATCGTCTGGAATGGTGATGTATATAACACCAGCGGCAAACGCAGAGCACAGAAGCAGGGAAGCGGAAGCATCACGGGCAAATACGGCTCGAACATTACGCAGAAATGGGTAGCCGCGTTCAATGACCCGTACCCGGAGTATGCCTGGAGCTTTACGACAAAGAACAATGACAAGATCATCAGCATCGATACTATGCCGGGCAAAGGGGAAGTGACCGTCAACAACGGAACGATCGCGTTGAATGCGTTTGATTTTTCGACGACCAAAACGCAGGTGCTGAATTACTGGCTGGAAAACTACGACGGGTCAAGCAGCACGACGAGAGACGGCAAGACGTATGGCCTATACAAGACCGTGACCGGCAAATTCAATTACCTCTACGATGACGCGGATTTCTACAACATTATCGGATACACCAAGGACGGATATCAGGCGTCGTACGTCTCGAAAGGAAAAACATACAGTTACACCTTGGGAAGCTCAACGCCGAGTGCCGAACTCAATGTTAACTTCTATTATGCCGCAAACAGCTACCCGCTGGCATTTTATGACTATGACGGTAGCCTGATCAGTACGAATCAGGTCAAACTGAATGATGATATTTCCGGCTACCTCAGCAGCAACAAACCGGCCTCACCGGTTGCCGGGGCGCAGTGGCTGGGATGGTTCACGGATTCCGAGCACACCGATCTGTATAAAGGCAATCAGAAGATGACGACCGGTCTGGCGCTCTATGCCGGATGGGAAATGCCGAAGGAAACCATAACGTTCGTTGATATTCTGCCGGATGGAACGGAGAAAGTACTGGCGGAAGTTACCTATTCTTACGGAGAAACGGCGGAAGCGATCAATCAGCCGGCAGCACGAGAAGGATACGTATTCCAGGGCTGGGCCACGGATAAAGATGGAACGGCGCGCTACGATTTCGACCGTCCGATGACGGAGAATGTCACCGTTTATGCCCGATGGAAGCAAAAGACCCTGGGATATACCGTCCGTTACATAGACGAAAAGAGCGGTGAAGAACTGTCAGATCCGAAGATCGTCATGGGACCTCTTTATAAAGTGGGCGATGTCGTCAAGGAATCGCCGGTAGATCTTGCCGGCATGCTTCCGGATCAGAGCAGCAAAGAGCTGACTCTGACGATGGATAATGACCGGAATGAGATCTTATTCAGCTACACAAAGAAGAAGAGCGAGATCACATATACCGTGCGATATGTTCTTGATGAAGATGAGAGCGTTGAAGTGGCACCATCCAAGACTAAAACGGTGTCCGGTGACATGATCAGCGTCAAGGAATCAGCGGCAGCCGTTAACAGGGAGTATATGGATGAGAAATACGCGGCGAACGAGTATTATCCGATCGAAGAAGTCATCCACCACACGTTCTCTTCCGGCGAGAATATCATCACGTTCCGGTATGCATCCTACAGGACGACCAATTTTATCATCCGCTATCTGGACATGGAAGATAACGCACTCAAGGGAGAGGAAACATATCTGACAAAAATAGGGGGCTCCTACAGAGTCCAGACCCAGATTCCGGGGTACACTTTCAAGTATGTCGTCAAGAACGGAACGGATACTTCGAGGAGGGTTACTTACCATGCGACAGACGCCGGGACTACCGAACTCAATGTTTACTTCAGCAAAGATCTTGTAATCAGCGCAAAGAGCCTGAAGAAAGTCTATGACGGAACAGAGCTGAAGAGTGAAGGAACGGGAGCGACCGTCGTTGAAACTGATGGCCTGTCATCAGGACACAGCCTGACCGGCCTTACCTGGGAAGGCAGCCAGACAAATGTCGGGACCAGCGCTACGGTACCGAGCAACGCGGTGATATCCGGTGCTCCTGAGGATTACTACGATATTACTTACGTACCGGGCACACTGACCGTTACAGCATCATCGGTCGTTGTCACCATCGAAGGGGATAAGATCGATACAGCTTATGACGGCAAGGTCCATACCGCGACCTATCATGTAACAGGTATATCCGATCCGCAGTTCAAGGAAAAATATATCCAGTTCAACGGAACCGCGGCGGAGGCATCTCAAACGCATGTAGGCAGAAGCGATCTGATATTGGACGGCATGTTCTCAACGATCCGGGAGCAGGCCGGGAACTTTGATGTAACCTATAATGCTACCGACGGTTACGTGAGCGTCACGCCGAAGACAGCGACCGTCCATACTAGTTCCGCGGAGAAAGTCTATGACGGTAAGCCGCTGACGTCCCATGTCGAAGGGACCGGGGAGAATGCCGACTGGGTCGAAGGCCTTGTAGAAGGTGAAACGGCGGTCATAGAGAAAAACACGGGAAGCAGGACGAAGGTCGGTACCAGTGAAAACTATTATGATGCGATCATCTGGCAAACCGCTCAGGAAAGTGACTACACCCTCAAGTTCGACATGGGTCATTTGACAGTCACAAAAGCACCGCTGACGATCACAGCCAAAGACATCACTGCGGAATATGACGGCACAGCCAAAGGCCCGAAGGCGCAGATGGAACAAGAAGGCGTATCCTTGCAGGATCTGATCGAAACAAAGGGCCTGGCAGAAGGCGATACGGTCACAGCACTTACCCTGAGCGGCAAAGCGACCGACGCTGGGACTTATGCGGATCGCATCGTTCCTTCGGAAGCTTTAGGAAACGATGGGCAGAGTCTGGATGATAATTACGACATCACCTACGTTCCGGGCACGATCACCATTACACCGAGAGACGTTACGATCACAGCCGGGAGCAAAGCCTTTGCATATGATGGCAAAACGCACACCCTCCCGGAATATGAAGTCGACGGGCTCGTGGGCGACGACAGCATCGAAGCGGCGATTACCGGCAGCATCAAGCTGCCAAAGGACGGGACGGTTGCCAACCATGTTGAATCCTATGAATTCACGACCGGCAATCCTTCCAATTATAAGGTTCGGACGATCGACGGCGCTTTGACGATGACAAAGGCGCAGGCAGAGATAACGATCGAAGGAAATAGTAAAGAATGGACATTCGATGGCGAAGCGCACCACAGCAGCAAAGTCAACGTCACTGAAGGCGAACTGTTTGAGGGCGACCGGCTCATTGCGAATGCGTCGGGAAGCGTCACGAATGTTGCTGATACAGAAGCTGGGAACAATCCGGTCGCGGAAGGCTGGAAGATTGTTCACGGCGAAGAGATGGAAGACGTAACGGAGAATTATGCGGTAACCGTCAAAGCAGGAACACTGACGATCCTGCCGAAAGAGGCTACCGTGACGGCCGGAAGCGAAACGTTCAAATACGATGGCAAGGAGCATTCCAACAACGTTTATACGGTCCGCGGACTTGCGGGCGAGGATGAGATCACTGCCAGAACAAGCGGAAGCATCCGGTTCCCATCACAGAGTCCGGTGGAAAATGTGATCCTTTCGTGGGAAATGACGAAGGGTGATGTTTCCAATTATGAGGTATCCCTTGTCAGCGGAAGCCTGACGATGGATCCTGCCCAGACGGAAATCACGATCCGCGCGGCGGATGATGTCTGGACCTATGATGGCAAATCGCACAGCAACCCTGAAGTCGTGGTGAGCAAGGGTACGCTGGTCGAAGGAGATGAGCTGATCGCAGAAGCGGACGGCAGCGTTACGGACGTATCGGATACAGCAGAAGGAAACAACCGGATCAAAGAAGGTTACCGGATCGTGCATGACGGAACAGATGTGACGGACAACTATGTGATCACAGAAGCCGCCGGCACGCTGGAGATCCGGAAGCGTCCGGTCAAGATCACAGCCGCCAGCGAAGAATTCACTTATGACGGGCAGACGCACAGCCTGCCGGAATACCGCACAGAGGGCTTGGTCGGGGATGACAGCATTGAAGCCATTATTCTCGGAAGCATCACCTGGCCGCGCCAGAGATCTGTCGAAAACAAGATCACGGCATATCATTTCGTTGAAGGGAACCCTGATAATTACAGTGTAACGACAATCAACGGCGTTCTGACGATGAAGAATGCGCAGGTCCCGATCACCATTGAAGCAGGCACGCAGACATGGACTTACGACGGGCAGCCGCACAGTTTGCCGGACGTCCTGATCACAGAAGGCCAGCTGTTCGACGGAGATGAGCTGGTAGCAGAAGGTACCGGAGAGGTGATCAATGTGGCTGATACCAGAGCCGGCAACAACCCGATCGCGGATGGATACAGAATCATGCGGGGCGATGAGGATGTCACTGCCAATTACGTGATCACAGCGGTACCGGGCACGTTGATGATCCAGAAGAAGGATCTGAGCATTACCGCGAACAGTGAGGTATTCACATACGATGGTCTCCTCCATGAAAACACAGGATACGAAGTGGAGGGCCTGGAAGGAAACGATAAGGTCAAAGCGGTGGTTTCCGGTTCGATCACACTTCCTTCCCAGAGCCCGGTCGAGAACAGGCTGGTATCCTGGGAATTCATCAATGGAGATGCAGATAACTACAGAGTCACCACAGAGAACGGTGAACTGATCATGGAAAGAGCCAGCATCGGGATCACCATCACTGCGGGGGATATGGACTTTACCTATGACGGGACGGCGCACGAGAACAACACGGTGACCGTTACTGCCGGGGAATTGCTGCCGGGAGACGTGCTGTCTGCACAGGCGATAGGAATGGTTACGAATGTAGCCGACAGTGAGGAAGAAAACAATCCGGTCGCCGAAGGATATCGAATCCTCCATGACGGGCAGGATGTAACGGACAACTACCGGATCCTCGTGAAGGCGGGCACGCTGACGGTCAAGCCGAAGGCAGTCACGATCAAGGCGCAGGACAAAGCGTTCGTATACGATGGAAAGAAGAAGACCTGGGACGGTTATGACGTAGACGGATTGGTCGGAGAGGACCAGATCGAAGCCAAGACAAAGGGCTCCATCACCTATCCGCGGGAAGGTTCCGTTGAAAACAAAATCGACTCATGGGAATTTGTTACAGGCGATCCGGACAATTACACTGTTTCGACGCAGTCCGGATGGCTGACGATGGCCAAGGCCGATGCAGCGATCACCATCGAAGCAGCCAGTGATGAATGGATCTACGACGGCGGTGTTCACGGCAACAACAAAGTATCCATCGTTGAAGGAGAACTGATCGAAGGCGACCAGCTGGAAGCGGAAGCCGTGGGAAGCGTTACCAATGTGGCGGATACGAACGTAGGCAACAATCCGGTTGCTGAGGGATGGAAAATCACCAATGACGGAAAGGATGTAACGGAAAATTATGCCGTTACCGTCAAAGCCGGAACACTTACCGTAAGACCTAAGACCGTCACGGTAACTGCAAGTAGCCAGGAATTCACCTATGATGGAACGAGCCACAGCAGCGCGGGTTATGATGTAGAAGGCCTGGTAGGTACAGATCACATCAGCGCCACCGTTCGGGGCTCCATCACATATCCGGGTCAGAGCCCGGTCGTCAACGAACTTGAATCCTGGACGATGACGGCTGGTATTGCAGAAAACTATACGGTCGCAAAGGCCGATGGCGAGCTGACCATGAAAGATGCCAGCGAACCGGTAACCATTACCGCAGCAAGTCAGGCTTGGACCTATGATGGTGAAGCCCATGACAATGCAGCAGTGACGGTTACAGAAGGAAGCCTCCTGCCGGGCGATGAATTGATCGCAGAAGCCGGAGGAAGCGTTACGGATGTGGCGGATACCGAAGACGGGAACAATCCTGTCCAGGAGGGCTACCGGATCATGCACGGCAATGTGGATGTTACGGCAAGCTATGTCATAACGACGCAGGCAGGCACACTGACCATCACCCCGAAGCCGGTAACAGTCACAGCGGCAAGCCAGACGTTCGCGTATGACGGTACGACCCACAGAAACGGGGAGTACAGAGTGGACGGTCTGGTTGGCGATGATGCGATAGAGGCAGTTGTGACCGGAGCGATCACGACTCCGGGACAAAGTCCTGTCGTCAATAAGCTGAAATCATGGGAATTTACGAAAGGAACGCCTGAAAACTACGAGGTGACGACGGAAGACGGAAAGCTCACTATGGAAACCGCCTCCGCTCCGATCACCATCAAAGCGGCCGACCAGAGATGGGTATATGACGGGAAAACACATCAGAACGATGAAGTCACCATACTATCCGGAAAGCTGTTTGAGGGCGATGAACTCGTTGCAAAGGCAGAAGGCAGCGTCACGAACGTTGCGGATACGGGCAACGGGAACAATCCGGTGGCAGCCGGCTATAAAATCATGCATGGCGAAGAAGATGTTTCAGACAGCTATGTCATCACGACGGTCAACGGAACACTGACAATCGACCCGAGACCGGTAACGGTCACCGCGTCGAGCAAGGAATTCACCTATGACGGAAGAACGCATAAGAGTCAGGACTTCCAGGTCGAGGGACTTGTCGGAGAAGATGCGATCGAGGCGGACGTAATCGGTTCGATCACGTATCCGTCGGAAAGCCCGGTGAACAACAAACTTGCGGGGTACCGTTTCAAGACAGGGGAACCGGGCAATTACAGCGTTTCGCTCCGTGACGGGCAGCTGACCATGAAACAGGCAAAGGCTCCGATCACGATCACGGCGGCAAGCCAGGAGTGGACCTATGATGGGGAAGCCCACAGCAATAGTGATGTTGCGCTGACTGCGGGCGAACTGTTCGAAGGGGATACTCTCGAAGCAGAAGCCGGAGGCACCGTGCGGAACGTTGCGGATACAAAAGAAGGAAATAACGGGATCGATTACTTCCGCATCATGCACGGCACCGTGGACGTGACGGACAACTACGAAATCACAGCCGAGAACGGTACGCTGACGATCAACCGGCAGAAAGCAACGCTGAAAGCGCAGGATAAGACTTTTGCATATGACGGAACTGCGAAGAGCTGGCCGGGATACGATACGTACGGCCTGATCGGAAACGATATGATCAATGCGGAAACAACGGGGACAATCACCTATCCGGGCACAACGGTCATAAACCGTATCCTTACCTGGAACTTTGCGGTCGGAGATGAAAACAACTATGAAGTTACCGTTGAAGACGGTCAGCTGACGATGACCAAAGGCGAAGCGGAGATCACGATCACGGCGGCCAGCCAGTCCTGGACCTATGACGGAAGCGAGCATTCCAACGGAGACGTTGCAATCACTTCCGGCAAACTCTTTAACGGAGACCGGCTCATTGCGGAAGCTGAAGGCAGCGTAAAGGACGTATCCGATACAGCGGCCGGAAATAATACGATCAAATCTTACCGTATCATGAACGGCACGGAAGATGTCACCGATAATTATGCGGTCACAGAAGCAGCCGGTACACTTACCGTCGAGCCGGCGCCTCTGACAATTGAAGCGGCAAGCGAGACCTTCACCTATGATGGGGAAGAACACAGCAACGGCAGCTATGAAGTCAGGGGACTTATTGGAGATGACAGTGTGACCGTCAATGTTACAGGAACGATACAGTTCCCGGCGCAGGGCGTCGTGACGAATCGGGTCGAATCCTATGCATTCAAAGAAGGCAAGGCAGACAACTACGCTGTCAAGACCATAAACGGGGTTTTGCAGATAGATAAAGCAGAACGGGAAATCACCATCAAAGCGGACAACGGAAGATTTACCTATGACGGTGCGGAGCATACGGCACCGGGCGTGACTGTATCTGACGGACGGCTGTTCAGCGGTGATGAACTGGTCGCGGAGGCCGATGGCGCGGTGACCAATGTCAGAGATACGGCAGAAGGAAACAATCCGATCAAGCCGGGATACAAGATCATGCATGGCGAGGAAGACGTAACAGCCAACTATGTGATCCGGCTCGAGGAAGGGACGCTCACCGTGGATCCGGCGCCGGTAACGATAACGGCCGGAAGTGATTCGTTCGTCTATGACGGAACGGATCACAGCAACAGCAGTTATGATGTTCAGGGACTGGCGAGCGGAGATGAAGTGACAGCGGTAACGGAGGGAACGATAACATATGTTTCCCAGAGCCCTGTACGAAATGTGATCAAGCAATACTTCTTCACGATCGGAACAGAAGATAACTATACCGTTACAACGAAGCCAGGCAAGTTGACCATGGACAAGGCCAGCCAGCCGATCACCATTACAGCAGCGAGCCAGACATGGACCTACGACGGTGAGGCGCACAGCAATCCGTCTGTCGGGATCACGGCAGGCAGCCTGATGACGGGAGACCGGCTGATCGCAGAGGCGACTGGATCCGTTACGGATGTCGCGGACAGCCACAAAGGCAATAACGGAATCGCCAATGACTATAAAGTCATGAACGGCGAAGAGGATGTTACAGACAATTATATTATCGATACGGAGGAAGGTGATCTGACCATACTTCCTGCAGCCGTAACAATCACGGCGGACAGCGAAGAATTCACCTATGACGGGGCGCGCCATTCCAATCAGGGTTATCAGACGGAAGGCTTCGTCGGCGGTGATACGATCAACGCAACGACGACAGGATCCATCCAGTTCCCAAGTGAAGGTGTCGTTGCGAACCGGATCGATTCCTACGAATTTACAAAGGGCACAGCGGAGAACTATACGGTCAAACTGGCTGCCGGCCAGTTGACGATGCTGCCGTCACAGGCACCGTTGACGATCACAGCGGCGAGCCAGACGTGGACATTCGATGGAGAAGCGCATGAAAACAGCGGCGTCAGCATTACCTCTGGACAATTGTTCACCGGAGATGAACTGGTCGCGGAAGCGTCAGGCAGTGCGACAAATGTTGGAGATACGAATTTCGGAAACAACCGCGTTTCCTCGTACAGGATCCTTCATGGGGACGAAGATGTGACCGCATGCTATGCGGTCCGTACGGAAGGGGGAACCCTGACGATCGAACCAAAAGCAATCTTTGTCAAAGCACAGGACAAAGTCTTTGCATATGATGGCACGGAGAAGACCTGGCCGTACTATGATGTTACAGGCTTGGTGGGAGGAGACAGTATCAAGGCAACGGTCGAAGGTGCGATCACCTATCCGGGCGTGCATCCGGTCGCGAATGTTGTCACATCTGTCAAGTTCATCTCAGGCGATGAAAACAACTATATCGTGAATACGCAGAACGGTTCTCTGAGCATGACCAATGCGGAGGCGGAGATCACGGTACAGTCGGCTTCACAGGCATGGATCTATGATGGGGAAGTCCATAAGAACGACCAGGTGGAACTGACTGCTGGAACGCTCTTTGCGGGAGACCGGTTGGTGGCAGAAGCCGGTGGATCCGTGACCAATGTGACAGATACCGAAACCGGGAACAACACAATCACAGATTGCAAGATCATGCACGGAAAGGAAGACGTGACGGCAAATTACGCCATCACGAAAGAAGCAGGAACACTTACGATCCTGCCGAAGTCCGTTGCGGTCATTGCGAAAAACAAAACGTTCACATATGACGGAACAGCACATAGTTACGCGAAGTACGATGTGACCGGCCTCATTGGGGAAGATGCGATCAAGGCAACGGTCGAAGGATCGATCACCTATCCGGATGAGGGAGAGGTGGCCAACCGAGTCACCGATTACTCCGTCACAGAAGGAATCGCTGATAACTACAAGATCACCGCGGAAGACGGGATCCTGACGATGAAGACGGCAAACGAACCGATCACGATCACCGCGGCTTCGCAGGGCTGGACATACGATGGCCAGATGCATGAGAATACCAGAGTGACGCTGACAGAGGGCAAACTCTTTGAAGGAGACCGTCTGGAAGCGGCCGCAGGCGGCAAGGTCACGAATGTTGCCGACACAGAGGACGGGAACAATCCGGTAATTAGCGGATACAGGATCATGCACGGACAGCATAATGTCACGGCGAACTATAAGATCGAAGCAGTTGCGGGTACGTTGAGCATTGAACCAAAAGCCGTCACAGTGACCGCCAACAGTCATCACTATGTATATGACGGGATGGCTCACAGCGACAATGGTTTCGATGTGGTCGGGCTCGTAGGTGATGACACGATCGACGCGGAAGTGACAGGGACCATAACGCTGCCTGGACAGAGCCCGGTCACCAACAAGCTGGCCAACTGGACGATCCGGAATGGAGACAAGTCCAATTACGATGTTTCCGTCAAAAACGGAGAACTGACCATGGAAACGTCGGCGGCTCCGCTGACCATCAAGGCGGCTGACGGCAAATGGACCTACGACGGAACGGAGCACAGCAAGAACAAGGTCAGCATTGTATCCGGCAAACTCTTTGAGGGCGACACCCTTGAGGCTGCTGCCGAAGGCTCGGTTACAAACGTGGCCGATACAGCGGAAGGGAACAATGCGATCGCGGAAGGCTGGCGGATCATGCATGGTGACGAAGATGTTACCGCCAACTATGTCGTCGAAACGCTGAACGGAACGCTTACTGTCGAACCGGCCCCTGTAACGATCACAGCGGCCAGCAGAACGTTCACCTATGATGGAGAAGTCCACAAAGACGGAAGCTATGATGTGGACGGACTGATCGGGGAAGATGCCATTGAGGCGGTCGTCAGCGGATCGGTCTGCTATCCGCAGGAAGGCACAGTCGTCAACGAAATCGAATCATGGGAGGTCACGGCGGGAGAAAAGACCAACTATACCGTTGCAGCCGTGAACGGAACATTGAAGGTAGAAGAAGCCGAAGTGCCTTTGACCATCGAAGCGGCCAGCCAGGCATGGACGTATGACGGACGGACTCACCATAACAGTGAAGTTACAATAAAGGAAGGCAAACTGCTCAATGGAGACACACTGATCACCGAAGTCAAAGGCAAGGTGACCAATGTGGCCGATACGAAGAACGGCAACAACAAGATCACATCTTATCAGATCCTGCACGGGAACATGGATGTGACAGATAACTATCGGATCACGGCAATCAACGGAACACTGACGATCAATAAGAAGGCGGCGGTCCTCCGTGCGCAGGACAAAGTCTTCGTCTATGATGGAACCGAGAAGACATGGCCGGAATACGATGTTTCCGGGCTGATTGGAGAAGATGCCATTGAAGCGGTCGTAAGCGGCGCCGTGACATATCCGAAGGAAGGCGCTGTTCCGAATAAAATCACGGAATGGAGCTTCACGAAGGGCGATGAAAACAACTACCAGGTCGATGTACAAGACGGACAGCTGACGGTAGTCCGTGCCGAAGCGGAGATCACGATCACAGCGGCCAGTCAGACCTGGACCTATGATGGAAACGCCCATGATGCTCCTGAGGTCAAGCTGACCGAAGGAAAACTCTTTGATGGGGATTCTCTGATCGCATCTGCGGAGGGCAGCGTTACAGATGTTGCCGATACCAAGGCAGGAAACAATGTGGTCAGCGAATACAAGATCATGCATGGAGAAGAGGATGTAACAGACAACTATGCTGTTACGGTAGTGGACGGAACGCTGAGCATTGATCCGGCGCCGGTGACAATCCGAGCAGCCAGTGACGAGTTTACGTATGACGGGCAGCCGCATCAGAACGACGCGTACAAAGTAGAAGGCCTGATCGGCGAAGATGAAATCAAAGCCGTTGTTACCGGAACGATCCTGTTCCCTTCACAGTCATCCGTAACCAACAAGGTCGCTTCTTATGAATTTGTGACCGGCAAGGCCGGAAACTATACCGTCAAAACCATCAACGGCGAGTTGACGATGAAGACTGCGGAAGAGGCGCTGACGATCCGCGCGGCGGATCAGTCGTTCACATACGATGGAGAAAAACATGATGCCAAGACTGTAATGGTAACGGAAGGAGCGCTTCTGCCGGGCGATGAACTGGTTGCTCAGGCGATGGGTTCGGTGACGAATGTGGCCGATACCGAAAAAGGAAATAATCCGGTGGCAGAAGGTTTCAAGGTCATGCATGATGGTGAGGACGTAACAGACAACTATACGATCACACCGGTGGCGGGAACGCTGTCCGTAGAACCTGCAGCGGTAACCATCACGGCAGGCAGCAAAGAGTTTGTATATGATGGGACAACGCACGAATACGCGAAGTACAAGGTCGAAGGCCTCGTCGGGGAAGACAGCATCGATGCAGTGATCAAGGGAGAGATAACCTTTGCTTCCCAAAAGAGTGTGGCCAATGTAGTAGACTCATACGAATTCACAAGAGGTGAACCGTCGAACTATAAGGTCAGCACCGTTGATGGCCTGCTGACCATGGCCTTTGCGAAGAATGCCATTACGATCACAGCCGGAAGCGGCCACTGGATCTACGACGGAGAGGCTCACAGCAAGAAGAAGGTTTCCCTGACAGAAGGAACTTTGTTCGAGGGAGATGAACTTGTGGCGAAGGCGGCCGGCAGTGCAACGGATGTGGCGGATACGAAGGCGGGCAACAACCCGGTCGCGAAGGGATATAAGATCCTTCACGGGGAGGAGGATGTTACCGATAACTACGTGATCACCGCGAAGAGCGGCACGTTGAGCATCGAACCTGCGGAAGTCATCGTCCGCGCGAAGGACGGAGTCTTCACATATGACGGAGAGCCGCACAGCGAGAAGGGTTATTCCGTGGAAGGCCTGTTCGGAGACGATGCCATCACCGCGGTGACCAGCGGAACGATCACTTATCCGAGCAGCAGCGGCGTCAAGAATGTTCTGGAATCTTATGAGTTCACGAAGGGAAATCCGGACAACTACATTGTCCGGCTCGTGGATGGAACACTGACGATGAACGCTGCCGAAGCAGCTTTGACTATAACGGCGGCCAGTGAGACGTTCGAGTACGATGGCACCGTGAGAACAAACGATGAAGTTACAATAACGAAGGGAACTTTGCTCCGGGGAGACACGCTTAAGGCAGTGGCGGTCGGCGCCGTAAAGGACGTCGCGGATTCGAAGGCCGGAAACAATCCTGTGGGAGAAGGCTACAGGGTCCTCAACGGCGGTGAAGATGTTACTGCCAACTACGTCATTACAACGGAAGCAGGAACGCTGACGGTTGAACCGAGACCGGTCACGATCCGGGCGGAGAGCGAGACGTTCGATTATGACGGAAACGCGCACTTCAATCCGGGATATGACGTGGAAGGTCTGGTCGGAAATGACGTGATAGAAGCAATCGTAACAGGTTCGATCAGTCACCCGGATCAGAATCCGGTCGTGAACCAGATTACGGGATATCGATTCATCGTTGGAAACGAAGAGAATTATGTAGTGACCGTGGAAGACGGCGAATTGAGGATGAACGACGTTCCGATCCACGACCTGATCGTTCACTATGTGGATCTGAATGACAAGACGGTGGCGGAGGATTATTCCGGCTCTTATGCGGAAGACACAGATTACGGTCCGATCAATTCACCGGAGGTCAAGGGTTATACACCAGAGTACCGCGCCGTATATGGCAAGATGGAACGTGAAGACATCGAGCTGAAGGTCAAGTACAAGCAGGTAAAGGCGGAAGAGACAGGCAGAATCGCACAGCAACAGCCGCCGCTCGGACTGGTCACGTCGAATGACAACGGAAAACCGACGATCCAGATACTGGACGATGGAGATGTTCCGCTCATCACGGATGAAGGGCATTGGGCGTTGCTGAATCTGCTGTTCATGCTGCTGACAGTGCTCTGCAGTCTGCTGCTGTTGGTATTCTGGTTTGTCCGCGGACGCAAACGCGAGGACGGTTCGGAGGAAAAGAAAAAGCGGCATGGGCTGCTCAGACTGCTGGGACTCATTCCTGCAGCCGCGGCAGCGATACTGTTCTACCTCACAGAGGACATGACGCTGACGATGGTCCTCACTGACCAATGGACGATCGCGATGATATTCCTGTTGTTCGTGGAATTTATCGTGATGATCCTCGTGAAATCGCGCGGCGATGATAACGAAGAGGAACAGGAACAGCCCAAAGAGGCCTAGATGACGGACAAAAAGCGATAACCGTTTAAGAAGGGAGAATCGAACAGATCGATTCTCCCTTTTTGTTGAAATGAACCGTCCGGACAAGGGCCTTTATGATATAATAATTTATGTATGGGTATAGGCCGATTCTGTAGGAGCAAGAGTGCTTCAGAAAACAGAAACGGCCTCGGAGAAATCGGAAAAGAGGTTTTGAAATGACTGCAAAAAGCATGATGCCGTATGTGGAAGGCAATTCAGCCATCCGCGCCATGTTCGAAGAAGGCGCACGGCTGGCGGCCGAATACGGCAAGGAAAATGTATATGATTTCAGTTTGGGCAATCCGAGCGTTCCGGCGCCGGATGCCGTCAACGAGGCGATCCGGGAAATACTCGACGAAGAGGACCCACTGCTCGTCCACGGATACAACCAGAGCAACAGCGGATATGAGGATGTCCGGACCATCGTGGCAGAGCATCTCAACAAGCTGCACGGCACGTCCTTCACGGCGGGGAACATCGTGATGACCGTCGGTGCAGCCAGCGGGCTCAATGTTGCCATCAAGACGCTCGTCGATCCCGGTGAAGAGATCCTGGCCTTTGCGCCATACTTCGTGGAATACGGGAACTACGCGGCGAACCATGGAGCGTCGCTGAGGGCGGTTCCGGCCGATACCGTGACGTTCCAGCCGAATCTGGAAGCTATGGAGGAGATGATTAGCGAAAAAACGCGCGCGGTCATCATCAATTCCCCGAACAACCCGACCGGCGTCGTTTATTCCAAAGATACGATCCAGAAGCTGGCAAAGATCCTGGAGGAAAAGCAGGAGGAATTCGGTACCGACATCTACATCATTTCCGATGAACCGTACCGTGAACTGGCCTATGACGGAGTGGAGGTGCCGTATGTCACGAACTTCTACGATAACACCGTGGTCGGCTATTCCTGGAGCAAAAGCCTGTCGCTTCCGGGCGAGCGAATCGGCTATCTGGTCTTCCCGTCGGAAATGGCGGATTTCGAAAACGCGATCCAGGCAGCGAACATCGCTAACCGCGTGCTGGGATACGTCAACGCACCGTCGCTGATTCAGCGGGTCGCGGCCCGGTGCATCGATTGCAAAGCCGACGTGGACGTTTACGATAATAACCGAAAGACATTGTACAACGGACTGGTGGATGCCGGATACGAATGCGCATATCCAGAGGGTGCGTTCTACTTGTTCGTCAAATCGCCAATAGACGATGATGTGGAATTTTGCGCGATGGCAAAGAAACACAATATCCTGGTCGTGCCGGGAAAGAGCTTTGCGTGTCCGGGGTTCGTCCGGATGGCGTACTGCGTTTCCCACGACACCATCGTGCGGTCGATCCCGGCGTTCAAAGCGCTGATGGATGAAATCAAAGGAGAATAGAGAAAAACGATAAGAGAGGAATGACATGAAGAGGGAAAACTACCTGGACGCTGCAGCGGTGACGGAGAAACTGGACCGGCTCATCGAGAGCCCGATCTACTCCATCAGTTCGAAGGCGCTGCAGGAATACGAAGAGGAATATTTCAACAAGAAGTGCCACCGGTCGAAGGAAATGGTCGACATGGCGGGCGCCATCATCCCGGGTGCGGTCCAGCACAACCTGGCGTTCAACTATCCGTTCCCAATCGCTTTTGAGAAGGCGGAGGGGCCGTACCTGTACGATGTGGACGGCAACCGGTATTACGACTTCCTGCAGGCGGGCGGCCCGGTCGTGCTCGGCAGCAATCCGCCGAAGATCCGGGAGAAGGTCATCGAACTGCTGAACACCTGCGGCCCGTCCACAGGACTGTTCCACGAATACGAATACAAGCTGGCGAAGAAGATCTGCGACTGCGTGCCGTCCGTGAAGATGTTCCGCATGCTCAATTCCGGCACGGAGGCCTGCATGGGCGCCATCCGGATCGCGCGGCTGGCCACGGGCAATAAGCACATCCTGAAGATGGGCGGGGCCTATCACGGCTGGAGCGATCAGCTGGCCTACGGCATCCGTGTGCCGGGCTCCAAGTGGACCCAGGCCAGCGGCGTGCCGAAAAAAATGTTCACCTACACGCACGAGTACTTTCCGAACGATCTGGAGAGCCTCGAGAGCCAGCTGAAGAAATACAAACGGCAGGGCGGCACGGCCGCCGTATTCCTGGAGCCGATCGGTCCGGAAAGCGGCACGCGCCCGGTAGACTACGATTTCCCGAAAGAATGCGAGCGGCTGGCGCACAAGTACAACGCGCTGCTGATCTGCGATGAAGTCGTAACGGGATTCCGCATCGGCCTGTCCGGAGCGCAGGGGTTCTTTGGCATCGATCCGGACCTGACGATCTTCGGCAAAGTCATCGCCGGCGGATATCCGGGTGCCGGCGGCATCGGCGGCAAGGCGGAATATATGAAGTACCTGTCCGCGGGCATCAGCGGCGAGGCCAAGCATCCAAAGGCGCTCATCGGCGGCACCATGGCAGCGGCGCCGATCAGTTGCGTGGCCGGCTACCACACGATCTGCGAGATCGAGGAGACCGGCGCAACGGAGAAAGCCAATGAACTGGGAGACAAACTCATCAAGGGCGTCAACCAGCTGATCGATAAATACGAGCTGCCGTTTGTGGCGTTCAATCAGGGCTCCGTCTGCCACGTGGACACGACGGGCACGATGCACTATGTGATCGACTGGTCGAAGCCATGGCAGATTCCGGGGGTTTTAAATGCGACCTCCAAGAGAAAGCACGAAATGGAACACATCGGAGCCGCGTACATGGCGGAAGGGTTCGTCACATTGGCGGGCAGCCGTCTCTACACCAACGCGGCGTACGAAGACGAAATGCTGGACGATATCCTGGAGAGATTCGACCGCGTATTCGCGAACTGTGAGGAGATATAAGGAATGGATGTTTTAGAAGCAAAGCAACTAGTGATCAAAGCGGGCAAAGCGCTGCGGGAGACCGGGCTGATCGCCCGGACCTGGGGCAACGTCAGCTGCCGGACCGACGAGAATCATTTCGTGATCAGCGCCAGCGGCCGCGACTACGAGACGCTGACTGAGGACGAAGTCATCGAGATGAATCTGGAGAGCCTCAGCTACGAGGGAAAGATCAAGCCGTCCTCCGAAAAGCGCGTGCACCAGGAGATCTATAAATTGAAAGAAGACGTGGGATTTATCATCCACACGCATCAGCATAACGCGTCGGCCGTTTCGGCCATGAACCTGCGGCGCATCAAACTGGACCGGGAATACCCGGGTCTCGGGGAATTCGTGCTCTGTTCCGAATACGGGCTGCCGAGCACATCCAAGGTGTCCGACAAGGTGGCGGAAGCCGTACATGACTCCATCGGCAACGCGGTTATCATGAGTAACCACGGCGCCGTCTGCTACGGCTGGACCTATGAAGAAGCGTTCGAGATCGTGCAAAACCTCGAAACAGCCTGCGGCAGGTTCCTGGATTTCATGGGGATCGACCCTTGGGACGGCGAGGAAGACCACTTCGCCAAGGAGTGGAACGACACGTCCGTGGTCCTCAAATACCTGCAGCACCGGCAGAATCTGCCAGCCTATCTCGACGACTTCGCCCAGATGATCGGACCGCAGATCCCGGTCTACGACGAAGAGACCGACGACATAGAAGCGCTGATTGCAAAGGCCATCGAATCCAAGACGCCGCTTCTCGTCCGCGGAAGAGGCGCGATGTGCAATGCCGAGACCGAAGACGACCGGATCGCGCAAAGCATGATCATCGAAAAGAACTGCCGGGCGGCGCTGGCCGGATTCGGAAGCCGGCCGATTGGCAGGTATGAGAGCATTTTTATGCGGCAGTATTATCTGCAGAAATATTCCAGATTGAAGAACGCCGGCAAGGACGGCGAAGATGAAGGAGACGACTTCGAAGAATAATGTACATGATCGCCTATGACGTGGGAACAACTGGATTAAAGAGCTGTCTCTTTGAATTGTCGAAGGAGACCGGCATCCGGCTGATCGCCGGGGAGATGGAAGACTATGATCTGTATGTCCTGGACAACGGCGGCGTCGAACAGGATGCGGAGCAGTGGTGGGCAGCCATGTGCCGCGCTACCGGCAGGCTCCTGAAGGAGACCGGCATCCCGAAAGAAGACGTCAAGGGAATCTCTTTCTGTGCCCAGATGCAGGCGCTGGTCCTGGTCGACCGGGACGGTGCGCCGGTACGCCGGGCCATGAGCTATATGGACAACCGCAGCGCGGAGCAGATCCAAAAAGGCATCCAGACCGGCCTCAAAGTCGCCGGCATGAACGCCCACAAGCTGCTCCGGTCGCTCAAGATCACCGGCGCGGTGTCGGGCAGCGTCAAAGACCCGGTCTGGAAATACCGCTGGGTCGCCGACAACGAACCGGAGAATTTTGCAAAAGCCTACAAGTGGCTGGATGTGAAGGACTTCCTGGTGTGCCGCGCCAGCGGCAGGTTCGTGATGTCCCGTGACAGCGCTTTTGGAACGCTGCTTTACGATTCCCGTCCGGGGAAGGACTGCTTCAGCGGGGAACTTTGCAAGATGTTCCATGTCGATCCGGCGCATCTGCCGGAGATCGTGAGCAGCACGCAGCCGGTGGGCGGCATCACGGAACGGGCCGCGGCGGAACTGGGCCTTTGCGAAGGAACGCCGGTCTTTTCCGGCGGCGGGGACGCGTCCTTGATCGGCGTCGGCGCAGGCGCGGTGGAAGTGGGGGACACCCACGTCTACATCGGGACATCCGGATGGGTGTCGACAGTCATCGACAAACAAAAGCTGGATGTGGGATCGATGATCGCGTCGATCGTCGGCGTGCAGGAAGGCCTGTTCAACTGCTTCGCGGAACTGGAGACCGCGGGGAAGTGTTTCGAGTGGGCGAAGGACCACATCATGATGGATGATATCGATCTGTTCCGGCAAGTTCGCTACGCGGATGACATCGAAGAAGAGAAAACCAGCACTTATGGATATATCATGGACAAGATCGGGCACATCCCGGCGGGCAGTAACGGCGTCATCTTCACTCCTTGGCTGCACGGGAACCGCTGTCCGTTCGAGGACCCGAACGCCCGAGGTATGTTCTTCGGCCTGGGGCTGGAGAACACGGCGGCTGACATGTACCACGCCGTCATCGAGGGCGTCTGTTTCCACCTGCGCTGGCAGATGGAGGCCATGGACAAGCTGATCAAGGCGTCCGATCCGGTGCGCCTGGCCGGCGGCGGCGCGCTTTCGGCACAGACCTGCCAGATCCTGGCGGACGTGCTCGGCAAAGAGATCCTCGTTCCGGAAGATCCGCAGGACACCGGGGCGGTCGGCGCAGCGGCGTTGGCGGCCGTGGGGTTGGGAGAAATTAAAACCCTCGCAGAGCTCAAAAACATCGTGCACATCGAGAGGTCGTATCAGCCGAACCGTGCGAATACGGCGGTCTACGACCGGCTCTTCCTTACATTCAAGGAATTATATAAGAAGAATCGCAATAATTATCAAGCGATTGCAGAGTATTAAGAGTTGAGGTACAACGTGAAAAAAGAAAACGTATCGTCCTACCGGTGGGTGATTCTGATCACCGCGATTCCCATCATCATAGCGACGGAGATGATGTGGCTGACGTTCTCACCGATCGCCAGCGTCATCGCGGAGCACTATGGTGTCAGCGGGTTTGCCGTGGACATGCTGGCCACGAGCTACATGCTGATGTTCATCGTCTTCTGCTTTCCGGCGGCCTACGTGATCGACCGTTTCGGATTCCGGCGGTCGCTCGTCATCGGCGCGCTGCTCACCGGCGTGTTCGGATTCACGCGGGCGGCGTTCGCGGGGAGCTTCACGGCCGTCATCATTTCGCAGTTTTTGATTGCTGTAGGGCAGCCGTTCCTGCTGAACATCACGACCAAAGCCGCCGCCAACTGGTTCCCGTTCGAGGAGCGGGCAACGGCGGACGGGCTCCTGACCATGGCGCAGTACGCGGGGTTCGCGATTCCGATGGTGCTGTCCCCAATCCTGGTGGAATCCATGGGCGTGCAACCGATGCTGTTCGTGTTTGCCGTGATCGGCATCATCGCCATGCTGTGCGTGCTCATTTTCATCCGCGAGAAACCGGATGTCCCGCCGCCGGGACCGGCTTACGAGCGCGAAGACTTCAGCCGGGTGGCGATCTCTGCGCTCTTTAAGAACAAAGGCTATCTGCTGGCGCTTGCCGCGGCCTTCATTTCCATCGGTATCTTCAACACGATCCTGACGCTGATCGAATCCATCCTGATGCCGCGAGGCATCACGTCTGCGGAAGCGGGGATCATCGGCGCGGCCTTTGTTGTTGCCGGTGTCATCGGAGCCATCGTGCTGCCGATCATTTCGGATAAAGCCGGGGTGCGGATCCGCTTCCTCATCGCGGCTGTCGTACTGCTGGTGCCGCTGTATCTGGGACTTACGTTCATCAAGAGCTTCATCGTGCTCGTCGTGATCGCAGCGATTGCGGGATTCTCCATCATGGGCGTGGCGCCGATCCTGTTCCAGCACAGCAGCGAGGTGGCGTATCCGGCGCAGGAAGGAACGTCGCTGGGCATGATCCTGCTGATGGGGCAGATCTCCGGAGCTTTGTTCGTCCTGATCTTTGAGGGGATCAGCGGAGCGACCGGATCGGTCATCGTGCCAATGATCGGCATCGTCATCCTGACGGTCATCGAAATTCCGATCGTCGCAAAGATGAAGGAATCGAAACTAATCGATCAACGGAAATAAAACTTGTGGTATAATTAACAACGTAGTTTTTAAAATAAACACTCGAAGGAGCAGAATAATGGCAGAAGTAATTGAAATGACAAACTTTATCCACGATATCATCGATAAGGATCTGGAAAACCAGAAGTATGGAGACAAGGTCCTGACCCGGTTCCCGCCGGAGCCGAACGGCTACCTGCACATCGGCCACGCCAAGTCCATCTGCCTCAACTTCATGACGGCAATGAAATACAACGGCGGATGTAACCTCCGGTACGATGATACGAATCCGGTGAAAGAAGATATGGAATACGTCGATTCCATCGAAGAAGATGTACGGTGGCTGGGCTTCCAATGGGCAGACCGTCTCTGGGCATCGGATTATTTCGATGAGATGTACGAATGCGCGGTCACGCTGATCAAGAAGGGACTGGCCTTCGTCTGCGATTATTCAGCGGACGAGATCCGGGCGACCCGCGGCACGCTGACTCAGCCGGGTCAGGAATCCCCGTATCGGAACCGGAGCATCGAAGAAAATCTGCAGCTCTTCGAGGAAATGAGGGCCGGCAAATACGCGGACGGCGAGAAGGTCCTCCGCGCGAAGATCGACATGGCTTCGCCGAACATCAATATGCGTGACCCGGTCATCTACCGTATCGCCCACGCGTCCCATCACAACACCGGCGACAAGTGGTGCATCTATCCGATGTACGACTTCGCGCATCCGATCGAGGACGCCATCGAAGGCATCACCCATTCCATCTGCACGCTGGAGTTCGAAGACCACCGGCCGCTGTACGACTGGGTGCTGGAGGCCGTAGGCAAGTGGCCGACGCCGCCGCAGCAGATCGAATTCGCCAGACTGAACATCACCAACACGATAATGTCGAAGCGCTATCTCAAGGCGCTGGTCGATGACCATAAAGTGGACGGCTGGGACGACCCGAGAATGCCGACCATCGCCGGGATCCGCCGCAGAGGATATACGCCGGAGGCGGTTCGGGATTTTTGCGAGAGAATTGGCGTTGCAAAGGCCAACTCTACCGTCGATGTGGCGCTGCTTGAGTCCTGTGTCCGCGACGATCTGAAGAACAAGGTCGAGAACCGGAATGTGGTCGAGAATCCGATCAAGGTCGTGATCACCAACTATCCGGAAGGGCAGACCGAGGAGATGGAGATCGAGAACAACCGCGAGGTGCCGGAGATGGGCAACCGCAAAGTTCCGTTCAGCCGTGAGCTTTGGGTAGACGGCGACGACTTTATGGAAATACCGGCGAAGAAATACTTCCGCCTGTTCCCGGGCAACGAAGTCCGGTTCAAGGGCGCGTACTTCCTGACTTGCAACGAGGTCGTCAAGAACGAGGACGGCAGCATCGACAAGCTGCTGTGCACGTATGAACCGGATACGAAGAGCGGCACCGAAGGCGCCAACCGCAAGGTCAAGGGAACCATCCACTGGGTCGACGCAGCGACGGCGGTCAAGATCCGCATCCGCAACTACGACTATCTCATGATCGAAGACGAGGAAGGCAACATGGTCCTGAATTCGGATTCGCTGCAGGATACCTGGGGCTACGCCGAACCGCTTCTCGGAGAAGCAAAGGCCGGCGAGCGGTTCCAGTTCTTCCGCAAGGGCTACTACATCGCGGACAGCGAGCTCTGCGGCGAAGGCGCGGACGAAAAGGTCTTCAACAAGATCGTTGGACTGAAGTCATCGTTCAAGGTGAAGAAATGAAAATGATCCCCGAGCTCCTGGCGCCGGTGGGCGGCTGGGAGCAACTAGAAGCAGCAGTATATAATGGAGCAGATGCCGTCTATGTAGGCGGCTCTGTTTTTAATGCGCGCATGAAGGCGGACAACTTCGGCGGGGAGAAGATGCAAGCCGCCATCGACCTGGCGCACGAGTGGGGCGTCAAAGTCTATGTGACGCTGAACACGCTGATCCGCGAGCGGGAACTGGCAAAGGCTTTCGCGTACGCCAATGACCTGTACGGAATGGGCGCGGACGGGCTGATCATCCAGGATATTGGTCTGGCCCGGCTAATCCACCGGCATCTGCCGGACATGCCGCTGCACCTGTCGACACAGGGAACCGTGTACAACGAGTGGGCGGCGGATCTTGCAAAGGATCTCGGATTCTGCCGCATCGTTCCGGCGCGGGAGCTGACGCTGGAGGAGATCCGCCGGATGGCGGAAGCATGCCACGGGCGGGATATGGACGTGGAAGTGTTCGTCCACGGAGCGCTTTGCATGTGCTACTCCGGGCAGTGTCAGATGAGCCGGTTGCTGGGTGCCGCGGGAGACGTGACAAGCGGACGGAGCGGCAACCGCGGTCTTTGTGCGCAGCCGTGCCGGTTGCAGTATGCGGACGATCGCGGGCGCAAAAGCTATGCGCTCAGTCCGAAGGACCTCTGTCTGATCGAGGACATTCCGGCGCTTTGCGAGGCGGGCGTGGATTCACTGAAAATCGAAGGGCGGCTGAAGAGTCCGGAATACGTGGCGGTGGTCACGCAGATCTACCGGAAGTACCTGGACCGGTATGCGGCTATGGATGGTGCGACGGATTATTCCGTTGATCCGGAGGACTTGCGCGCCCTGCGGCAGATCTTTAACCGCGGCGATTTTACGAAGGGATATCTCTACGGAAATCCGGGCAATGACCTGCTCTCGGGTACCAGCCCGAAGAACCAGGGCCTGTTCGCCGGCCGTGTGAAAGCGATCCGCAACGTGAAAACCAGACGGAATAAAGATGCAAAGGCTAAGGGCGGCCAGGAGGCCGACCGGAAGCTGATCGATGTGGATGTGCGGGGCGCGGAGTGCGACCCGATCGTGCTCGGCGACGGCGTGGAACTGCCAGAGACCGGGAATGTGATCACCTATGTTGAGAAACGCCCCGGCGGGAATGTCCGCATCGGGGACCTCAAAGGGCAGGTCCGGATCGGCGATGAAGTAAGAAAAGTAACCGACGCGGCGCAGCTGAAGGACACTTCCGAAAGCTATAAGCAAGGTGGCGGAGAGAAAGCGCGGAGGTCGGCTCTCAATATGAAATGGATCGCGGCGGAAGGCAAAGAGCCGCGTCTCGAGATTCGGAGCAGCCGTGGAGAAACGCTGACGGTCATCGGCGATGCACCGCTAGAGCGCGTGCAGAACGTGCCGTCATCTCCGGAGCGGATCCGGATGCAGCTGCAAAAACTCGGCGGCACGCCGTTTGCCGCGGGCAAGGTCGACGTGCGCCTGTACGGAGATCCGATGGTGCCGATATCGGTCGTGAACCGCATGCGGCGGGAGGCGGTCGAGGGATTGCTGGCGGCTCGGCGTAAAGCGGACAGGACGAAGTTGACGGAAGAAGAACTGCTGAACATTGGGGATGAAGAAGGGCTCAGAACAGACAATATAGAAAGTACGGCGGCAGAAACAGAGAGCATTTCTGGGGCGTGGGCAGCAGTGACTGATGCCGTGGAAGAATTTTGCATAAATGACGGGAAAGGTGCTGCATCGCCGAATACTGTGTCGCGTCTGGTTCCGCTGGAGTGGTTCATGGAAGACGGTTTCGACCGGGAAGGCGCTTTGCCGTATGTCCTAAATGTGAGCAAAGGCAATCTGGACACATATATAGAGGAGCACTTTGACGAAATCGCGGCGGCAGTGCAGGAAAGCGGAATTTTGCTCGGCAATCTCGGGTGGATCCGGCGGTTCCAGGAGAGCGGCGTCAAAGTCTATGGTGATTACGGACTCAACGTCTTCAACAGCCAGGCGGCGAAGGCTTTTGCAGAAAACGAGGTGGAGGTCATCGCGCTGTCGGATGAATGGAGCGCAGACGGGAAACACGTGGCGAGAGCAGCCGATGGAGAAGCCGGATTCAAAAGGGAACCGGCGCTGATGCAACGAGTGCCTTTGATGATCACGGAGCATCCGTTTGCGACGGACCGGCTGATCGACCGGAAGGGCGTGAAGCACGACGTGCTCAAATGGTATTCCAGCGACAAATATTTGATTTTCTGATCGGGCCACTGGTGTATAATGAGATTGACAGAACAGCTAATGGAAGATCGTCAGGCGAAGGAGAGAAACATGAAAACGCTGATCGAAATATATGATGAACGTGCCATTGAAAACGTCATCGGGCCGGAGACGTTCCGACCGGAGGACGTGGTGTACCTTTGCCCGTCGGAAATCGCACAGGACAGGCGGCACCAGAACAAGCTCCGGAGTTTTTTTGAGTCGCGAGGGCTGGCGGTCCGGCTGCATTTCACGGAGTGCAGCATGTATAAAGCGGATACGATCGAGCGGCAGCTCAAGGAGATCGCGGCCAAGTATGAGGATTGTGCAGTCGATATCACCGGCGGCACGGACGCCGCGCTGTTCGCGGCGGGGATGTTCTGTCAGGAGACCGGGATGCCGGTGTACACCTATTCGAGAAAGAAAAACCGGTTCTACAATATTAGCAACGCGCCGTTTGCCGACGCGCTGCCGTGCACGCTGGAGTACCGGGCGGAAGAATTTTTCCGCATGACCGGCGGCAAAATGCGGCGGGGCAGGGTGGATAACAAGATTCTGGCCGGCTACATGGATCAGTTCGAAGCGCTGTTCCAGATTTTTCTTAAGAACCGGCGGCACTGGCCGGATAAAATCACATTCTTCCAGCGCATATCGCAGGTCGAATACGAAGAAGAAATCACGCTGCACGTGGACGGGGACTACTATCAGAAAGGCGAGCGGGGAACCCGGCTCAAAGCGGATGAGGAACTGCTGGAGGATCTTCAGCGGCACGGATTTATTTCCGGGTTGCACATTGAACCGGAAAAACGCGTCGTCTTTGACTTCAAGGACCGGAATATTCGATCCTGGCTGCGGGACGTCGGCAGCGCGCTGGAACTGTATATGTATAAAATGTGCGTGGACACGGGGATCTTCCTGGACGTCGTCAGTTCCGCCGTGGTGGATTGGGACGGCAGCCGTGGGCGTGACAGTGTCAGCAATGAGATCGATGTCGTGGCGACACGGGGCGTCATCCCGCTGTTCGTCAGTTGCAAAGCTACCGATGTCAAGACGGAAGCCCTGAACGAACTGGCGATCTTGCGAGACCGGTTCGGCGGCAAAGGCGCAAAGGCCGTCATAGCGACGACGGAGTACTGCAACGCGGCGACTCGGCACCGTGCAGCGCAGCTCGGAATCGCGGTCATCGATCGCGAGGAAATGGAGGACGGCAACGTGCCGGAACGGCTGAAGATCATTATGAAAGTGAAATAACAAGGCGAATAGCGAAATAAAATAAGCGTTGGGAACAAAACCTCAACGCTTTTCGAATGCGATTGATTATTATAGCTTCGCTGCTACGGTCACTGTTCGTTGGCGTTTTTGAACATGATGATGCCGAGGAACAGCACGATGGCTCCGACCGGCAAGTTCCATGAGGATTTGAATGAGCTTGCAGAAAACAAGATGCATATCAGGCCGACGATGACCAAGAATATGGAACTGATAAGAAATTTAGGATCACGCTTGCGGCCGTTGTTTCTGAATGACATTGGTTTTCCTCCGGTCAATGATAAACTAACTCTTTCAAATTACTGATTCATAGTATCATAAACACGATAATAATTCAATGAAAAAGGCGGCGCTTCGCAGCGCCGCCTTCTGGTGTATACGTATACTTTTTGTTTAGTTTGTGGCTTTACGCCTTGGTTTTGGCTTACGCCTGAGCAGCTTCTTCAGCAGCCTTTCTGTCTTCTTCTCTCTGGTGGAGCAGGTGCTGATATTCTTCCTCAGTCATTTCGACCATGGTGATACCAGTTACGCCATAGAACATGGAGATCAGTGGGTTGATCCAGTTAAGTACAGCAAATGGAATGTACGCACTGTTTACACCCAGGAAGGATCTCATGGTTGCGCCGCAAGTGTTCCAAGGGAAGAAGTTGGATGTGATCGTTCCGGAGTCTTCCAGACATCTGGACAGGTTCTTCGGAGCAAGTCTTCTGTCTTCGAATGCTTCCTTGTACATTCTGCCCGGCAGAATGATGGACAGGTACTGGTCGCAGCAGATAGCGTTTACGAAGATGCAGGACAGTTCGGTTACGATGACCAGACCGCCTCTGGTTCCTCTTGCCAGCTTCAGCATAGCGGCTGCCAGGTTGCCCATGATACCGGTAACGTCTACGATACCGCCGAAGCACATTGCCAGCATGATCAGGGAGATCGTCCACATCATGGACTGGAGTCCGCCGCCTGTCAGCAGTGCTTCAAGTTTTTCAGCTACGAGTTCATTGTCGACCATTCCGGTTCCGACCGGCAGTTCTTCAACACCATAGTTGAGGATGTAAGCTACGTTGGACAGTTCGCCGCCGCTAGGGATCAGTCTTACGCCCTGAGCTGCCATGAACGGTACACCGAGCAGTACGCCTGCAACCAGAGCTGGCAGAGCCGGCATCTTAACGATTACAGCCACGATTACGAAGAGTGGCGGAATCAGGAACAGGAGTCCTACAGTGTAGTTCGCCTGAATTGCTTCCAGCATAGCGTTTACAATCGACTCGTCAGCCTCTCCACCACCGCGGGTGAAGCCCAGGATCAGATATACGATCTCAGCAATACACCATGACGGAGCAACAGTGAAGATCATGTGCTTGATGTGGTCGAACAGATAGGAACCAGCTACCGCCGGTGCCAGGTTTGTTGTATCGGACAGTGGGGACATCTTGTCTCCGAAGTATGCGCCGGATACTACAGCGCCGGCTGACATTGCTGCAGGGAATCCCAGTGCAGTTCCGATACCGATGATGGCAACACCCATGGATCCAGCTGTGGACCATGAAGAACCGGTTGCCAGGGATACGATGGAGCACAGCAGACATGCTGTGAACAGGAATACGCTAGGAGCGATAACCTTGATGCCATAGAACATCATGGAAGGGATAACGCCGCCAGCCATCCAGGAAGCAATCATGGCACCTACTACCGCCAGGATCAGCATCGCCTGCATTGATCTGTTGATAGCAGCCAGAATACCCTGCTCCATGTAGGCCCATTTCCAACCATTGGCTGCGCCAATGATACCGGCTACGCAAGCAGCCAGCAACAGGCCGATGTGCGCTTCACCGCCTTCATCGCCCATAACGTTCCAGAACAGGAACACTACCATCGCGATGATTGCAATGAGGCACTGCCACATAGGTATTTTTCTACCCATAAATAATTCCTCCTTACAATAATACGTGAATTTAGAATAAGTGCGATAAAGCGCCATATACACCACCTAGCGCTCAATCATAGTTATTATAATGTTACCTTATTTAAATGTCAATTCTTTAATAACAAACATCAAGCTGATTAAAGAAATTTTAATAATCTGTAAAATCGCTGTAATCCAGTCATTGCAATGCAGTACTAAAGCACAAAAGCAAATCGGCACGGCGGATTTGCGCTCCGTTCCGGGTCCGTTTTCCAGCCGCTTTCGGCATTCGCATATTGACGATTTCCTACCTTATATAATATATAGCGGATTTCGGCGATTGCGGGGCTCGGTGATTGCGGGTCGCGCCACACCATGCAAAACCCTTCGAAGCAAAACCCCTCGGAGCGAAACGCAACATCACACCCATATCACGTCGTGCAAAACTCCTGAAGCAAAATCCGATACAAATCCGTTCCAGACGGTCGGAATATCGGAAAACGAACATCAGGGAGGGTCTGATCGGCCGTTTGGCTATGCATATCCGATAATCCAGAGGTCCTGGAGGGGCATAATATCGGAAGGAAACCGATCAAGATCAAATCACTGACGATATTCCGATAACAGGC
>JAFRJI010000036.1 GCA_017432345.1 Bacillota bacterium
AAGACATCAACGATTCTGCAGCTGACTTCCTCGATGAGCCGATCATCGTTGCCAGAGCATCCGGAACTTGCGTGACCCCGAAGGAAATGAAGAGAAAATAACTTGAAATTCGATTTGCATTGCCACACAAAAGAGGGATCCTTTGACTCCAAAGTATCCCTCTCTGAATATATCCGCAAATACCGCATACTCGGATACGACGGTTTCATGATCGCCGATCACAACACCTGGCGCGCCTGCAAGAAATGGTCGTACCTGCGTGATCTTCCGGAATACGCTGACTTCACCGTCATCTGCGGGATCGAATACGACACCAAGGATGCCGGCCACGTTCTCGTCGTGCTGCCGGACGGCGTCTATCCGAGCCTTCTCAAAGTCCGCGGTATGCGCTGCAAAAAACTCATACGCCTTGTGCACACTCTGGGCGGCATCATCGGCCTCGCCCATCCTTTTGGTGTGCGTTCTTCTTCGGCCATGGGCTTCAAGCTCATGGACCGGCATCTGCTGGAAGAAATCGACTTCATCGAAGTCTTCAACACCTGTGAGGCGCACGATTCCAACTACCTCGCCGGTGAGCTGGCGGTCAAGTACCACCTGCCGGGAACGGCCGGCACCGATGCCCACAACGCGCAGTATCTGGGCATGGCCTATACCGAGATCGATGCGGACATCCGCAACAATCACGACTTTATCGAGGCAGTAAAAAACGGCGCTATCGTAAGCGCCGGTGGTGTCGAACGTGAAGACACGAGAAAAAGCAAGGCCAAGGATCATTGGGCCGGCGTCATCGGCTACAAGATCTACAACCGCGGTCTCGGCAAACTCAAAATGCCGCGCCGTAAATACATGCACCGGAAGCAATTTGGCCGTCTGGTCAAATAACCGGATCACAGTCTACAGTTCTTTTAAATAATTGATTTCTTGCCGGGTCAATTTTCGATAATGGCCCGGTTTTAATCTGCCCAAACGGATCTCGCCGATGGCGACGCGTTCCAGCGACTGGACTTTGTTGCCCACTGCCGCGAACATCTTGCGGACCTGCCGGTTCTTCCCCTCATGGATCGAGATCTCCACGACTGCGGAGCGAGGGTTTTGCTTGAGCACTTTGACTTTCGCCGGTGAAGTGACGAACCCGCCGATGTCGACGCCCTTCCGCAGCTGCGAAAGCCGGCGGTCGGAAACCACGCCGGCAACGGTGGCCACGTACGTCTTGTCCACTTCGTGTTTCGGGTGCGTCAGGGAATACGTCAGCTGCCCGTCGTTGGTCATGATCAGCAGTCCCGTCGTATTGTAATCCAGCCTCCCGACCGGGAACAGCCGCTCCGGAATGTCGGAAACCAGTTCCGCGACGGTGGCTCTGCCCTTGTCATCCTCCATGGACGTAATATAGCCCAGCGGTTTGTTGACGGCGACGTAGACTTTGTCCTTCTCGCCCTCGATGAGCTTGCCGTTGACCCAGACCTTGTCGCCGGGCGCCACGTCGAACCCCATCTCGCGGACGACCGCGCCGTTGACTTTCACATTGCCGTTGGCGATGAGCTCATCCGCCTTGCGCCTGCTGCAGACGCCGGCCGATGCAATGTACTTATTCAGCCTCATCGTCTATCCTCGCAGATTCTTCAGGGCATTGAGAAGTTCCAGGTCGGACTGTGTCACCCGCAGACCCGTCTTGTACTCCGTTCCGTCCGGGTACCGGACAGCCACTGCGATTTCCTGCTTCTCGCAAAAGCCTTTCGCCTGGACATTGTTGAGGAACTGTTCCATCTTCGGATGGTTGCTCATGAACTTGTCTTTTGCCTGCATCGCTTTGAAGATGCTCTCAAAATTCATCATATCCATATCCACATTTTACCATTCCCCTCGCGCGCAGGCAACCCCGCAATCGCAATGCAGGGCGGCATTCCCTTTTCCCGGGCGTATTTACCTGTTTTTCTATTTGATGTATAATGGTCAAGTCAAGACAAGGAGGCGACTCATGAGAAAAATCAAACTGGAACCGGTTCTGGAATTTGGAAACAAGTGCGATTTCGCCATCATCGATGTGACGGAGTCCGATGGTGCTGCCGGCGGCAAGAAGCGCGGCACGATCACCATCGATTACGCGCCGGCGGACGTGCGTCAGCTGGTCGCGGAAGGCAAAGACCTAAACGGCGCGCTCGCCTATTACCATGACCGGATCTACAGTCTGGTGAAATACTATATTTCCGGCGACTGGGAATGCGTCCAGGGCTACGACGAAGCCATGGACATCATCCGGCGCCATATCGAACCGCATTTCGCGGACTGAAGCCTTTGCATAGTAATAGTAAAGGAACGAAAAATGATAAATAGTGCAGAATTAAAAATCAAGATCGATGCGCTGACCGTGTTCAGCGATCTGAAAGAGGACCCCGTCCTGCAGACGTTCCGGGCGCTGCTGGACAGCTTTTCGGTGCCGGATTACAGCCGGTTCGTGGCGAGCCTCTATCAGAGTACGGACAACCTGTCCGAGTACATCCGCGAGATCGTGCTCCGCAACGACAACTTCTACGTGAAGGACGTCGCGTCCGGCAAGGTGCAAAGCCCTCCGATCACGGAAGCGGTCAAGTATGAACTGATGGTGCTGGAAGAGATCGCGGCGGTCACGGCGGAGGATATTCAGGGCAAAGTCCGGGACAGATGCCCGATAGATACTTCCGAGATCTACCTTCCGGGCTGGAAGAACAATCCGATCCACCTGGCTATGGAATTCACCCGCAAGCTGGGGAACATCCATCAGACCGGGTATGGGATCTTTGCGCGGTACACGTTTTTCCGCGTCGTCGACGGCAAGATCGTGCCGGTCGCTCACCCGGATTACCAGACGCTCGACGAACTGTTCGGGTATGAACGCGAGCGCGGCCTGATCATCCGCAACACTGAGGCACTCATCGAAGGCAAGGGCTGCAATAACATGTTGCTTTACGGTGACATGGGCACGGGCAAGAGTTCTACGATCAAGGCAGTCGCAGCCGCATACTCGGACAAAGGTCTCCGGATCGTGGAAATAAAGAAAAACCAGCTGTTCCAGATCCCGGATATCATGGAAGAACTGGCTTCGAATCCGTTGAAGTTCATTCTGTTCATCGACGATCTGAGTTTCGCCGGGAACGACGATAATTTCTCGGCGCTCAAGGCGACTCTGCAGGGAAGCATTTCCGGCTGCGCCGGCAATACCGTCATATACGCTACCAGCAACCGGCGTCATCTGGTCAAAGAAAACGCCAGCGACCGCGTAGCTGCCAGCGGGTTTGACGAGGATCTGCACCTGAACGACACCATGCAGGAGACCATGAGTCTGGCGGCGCGCTTCGGGCTGACCATCACCTTCCAAAAACCAAATAAGGAAGAATATCTGGCGATCGTCCGCGCGTTGGCGGATGAGTATGGCATTCCGGTCATCAGCGACGATACGATTGCCTTGGTTCCGGGCGCGCTTACAGAAGCGGAGCTGTTCCGCCGCGCGGAAGCGCATGCGATCCGCAGAAATGGAAGAAGCCCGCGAACGGCACGCCAGTTCATCGAGCTTCTGAAAACCGGTTTATAATTTTTTTCTGACATCAAAGGCCGCTGACGATCTGCCGGATCCGTACGAGCAGTTTTTCCCGCTCATTCGGCAACGTTCCATCAATGACTTCTTCAAGGACCTGGTCGAGGACTTCTCCGACCCAAGGTCCTTTTTGTTTGCCCGCGCCGCCCGTATTTTCCGCACTGCTGTCTTCGTTCGCTATGGCCAATACGTCGTTTCCGTTGACCATCAGATCCCGGACACTGAAGCAGGCGTTGGTTTCGAGAATGCGGTGAATCGTCGCTTCGACCTGATCGTACTTTTCTGAAAGTTCGTGGCTCATGTTGCCGCTCGCGATGTTGTCCGCCCGCTTGATATGGAGGATCTCCAACAAGAACTCCGCCCCGTAGCGGTTCATCCATCGTTTGAGGAGCCGCTCGTCGTTCTGGAACACCAAGTCGTGGTATTTGACCAGCATCGCAACGCGTTCTGTCATGAACCGGTCCGCTTTGAGCCTTTGCATGATCCGGCGCACGAGAACTTCGCCCCGCTCCGCATGCCCGTGCATATGCCCGATGCCGTTTTCGTCAACATAAAACATATCCGGTTTTCCGACGTCATGCAAAAGTGCCGTCAGCTTCATATATTCGTTCGGTGGCTGCACCACCTCCATCGCCCGGATGCAGTGCTCGAGAATATCGTATTTGTGATATGGGTTCCTCTGATCGAACCCTTTCATCGGCAAAAGCTCCGGTATCACAACGCCCAGTACATCAACGTATCGCCTAATAACGATGCCGGCGAACGGTCCGGTAATCAGCTTTTTGAGCTCGGTGAACAGGCGCTCCGCCGAAACATTCTGCAGCAGTTCCTGATTCCGGAACATAGCTTCTTCCGTCGCCGGATCGATGCTGAAAGAACCATCCGGGTCGCTGCCCAGCACTGCCGCAAAGCGCATGGCCCGCATGATGCGCAGCGCGTCCTCATGGAATCGCTGATCCGGATCACCGACTGTACGGATGATCCGCTTCCGGATATCACCCATTCCGCCAAACGGATCCTGGATGTTCCCGTTCCGGTCCATCGCGATCGCATTGATGGTGAAATCCCTGCGCTGCAGATCCTCTTTTAAGCTCCTTACAAAGACCACGCTGTCCGGGTGGCGGTTATCGGAGTACGTGCCGTCCGTCCGGAACGTCGTGATCTCGATCGGGATTCTTTTCCCACTGCCCGCTTCATCTTCAGTAAGCACCGTCAGGGTTCCATGCTGAATGCCCGTTTCGATCACGCTGTCATTTTGAAAAACCCGCTTCATCTCCTCCGGCGTGGCGCTCGTTGTGATATCGATGTCGCCCGCAGCTGTTCCTGCTGTCCCCTCGCGTCTCACCTCGTCCATGAGCAAGTCGCGCACGCAGCCACCCACGTAATACGCCTCGTATCCCGCGTCTTCGAGCTTCTGTATTAACTTGTCCCCTTTCGTGATCCTGTTCATACTGAAATTATACCACATTGTTTGGCGGCCGCAGACCGATATGTATCCATTCTTTCGATTCTTCCTCATTAAAAAACCCGGGAGGTAATGCTCCCGGGAGGTTTCTTCTGTGTGCCGCTTAGTCCAAATAGTATTTCTGATGGTATTCTTCGAACATTTCGTTGAAGCGCTCGTCCTTCATCTTCTTCAGGCTGGACAGGTAACGGTGCGTATCGAATTCGTCGTTGCCGAGCTCGATCATACCGACGGCGATATTCGAACAGTGGTCGGAGATACGCTCATAGTTGGTGATCAGGTCATTGAATGCAAAGCCCTTCTCGAATGCGCATTCCCCGCTCGTCAGACGGTCGATGTGGTGACTCTTCATTTCGTCGCACAAGTTATCGATGAGCTCTTCCAGAGGTTCGACGTGCATCGCCATCTCCAGATCGTCATTGATAAAGGCGCTCGTCGCGATGGAAACGACCTCGGTGATCGCTTCACGAAGCACGTTCAGTTCTTTGACAGCCGCGTCGGAGAATTCGATCTTCTTCCTATATATTTCTTGTGCCGATTCGGCGATGTTCAGTGCATGGTCGGACATACGCTCAAAGTCCGTAATGGAGTGCAGGAACTCGTACATCTGCTCGTTCTGTTTCTTGGAAAGTTCCCGGGCGCTGATCTTGACCAGATACGATCCCAGCTTGTCTTCGTAGATATCGACGGTCTTCTCGATCCGCTTGACTTCCTGGAATCCTTCATCCGTATACTCATCCAGCAGCGCAAACGCATCCAGCAGATTGGTCTGCACCAGATTCGCCATCGAATCGATAGCCTGGTGGCTTTGCTGCAGAGCCAGCGCCGGGTGCTGGATAAAACGCGCTTCCAGACGGGCGACCGGCTCCGGAATGTTGCTCTCCTCGGCCGGTTCCGGACGATCCTTGACGATTGCGCAGGCCATCTTTTCCAAAAGCCCCACGCACGGGAACAGGGTCACGACTACGACGAACCGGAACAGTGTATTCAAAAGCGCCATGCTGACTGCCGTCATGGTCGCTTCCATGATCGAGAAATCAAAGATGGCGTTGAGCGCATAGAACGCAACGCCGCAGATCAACGCGCCGAACACATCGATCAGCAAGTGTACCAGCGCCGTTCTGACGCCGTTGATGTTGGCGCCCAGAGCACTGATGAGGACCGGCAGGGCGCCGCCGACGGCGATACCCAGCAGGATCGGAAAAGCGGTGGAAAAATGCAGCACCCCGGTCATGGCCAGCGCCTGCAGGATACCGACTGCCGCCGCCGAACTCTGGATCAGGGCCGTGAACAGAATACCGGCCAGGATACCGAGCACCGGGTTCGCGAAGGCCGTCAGTACGCTGAGGAACTGATCACTTTCGCAGAACGGCTTGACGGATGTGCTGATGGCGGTCATGCCGTACATGAGCACTGCAAAACCCATCAGGATCTCGCCGACCTGATTTTTGACCTGTGAGGATGTGAACTTGCGAAGATAGATACCGATGATCGCGACGATTCCTGTGATCGTGCTGGTCGACAGGAGTGCGACCCATCCGTTGGCACCCTGAATGGCAGATAAACAAACGATCCAGCCGGTGATGCTCGTTCCGAGAATGGAACCGAGAATGATGCTGACCGCCTGCCGGAACTTCATCATGCCCGAGTTGACGAAACCGATGGTCATGATGGAGGTGGCCGATGAGGACTGGATCACGGCGGTGACGCCGACTCCCAGGAGCATGCCCTTGAATGCGTTGCTGGTCAGTTTGTACAGGAAAGTCTCCAGTTTATCGCCGGCGACTTTCTTAAGGCCGTCTCCCATCAGCGCGATTCCGAACAGAAACAACGCGATGCCGCCAAAGAAAGATATGATATTTACTATGCCCATGTTGACTCCATCTTCTGCTGCGAAATTGAATTGAATCCCATTTCTCCCCAATTATAATATTACTAACCGCGGCGATGTTCGTCAATTGTAAAATCAAATAATTGTAAAAACCATGTAAATTTTTAAAACAAGATCGATCCAACAAAAGAGGGCCGGCATTCTGCCGGCCCTGCTGCTGCCCACTTGTTGCGGGTTTGGTTTTTATAGGTTTGTTATTACTCAGCCTCATATACCAGCTGGCCATCCTTGTAAGTCTTCAGAACCTTGATGCCGTCGAGGTCAAGGACATCGACCTTCATCGGGTCTTCCTGAAGGATGATGAAGTCAGCAACTTTGCCCGGCTTCAGGGAGCCGCAAAGATCTTCTTCATACATCTGGTATGCACCGTTGATGGTGTATGCCTCTATGGCCGTCTTCAGATCGACGCGTTCTTTGGCATTGAGCAGATATGTCGGATCGTTTTCGTCCAGGATATCATCCACGCCGTAGTAATCCGCGTTGTTCAGATTTCTGGTTACCGATGCCTCGATGGCCCAGAACGGATTGTTGATCGGGGATACCGGGAAGTCGCCGGAGAAGGTCAGCAGGACGCCGTTGTTCTGCAGGGACTTCAGCGGATATTCTCTCCATGCTCTGGTAACGCCAAGATAGTTTTCGTCGACAGGATCGTACCAATCAGGCTCCTTCAGCATCCAGAACGGCTGGAGTGCCGCGATGATTCCCAGATTGCCCATTCTTTCCTTTTCGGTATTGCGAACGACCTGCAAATGGGTGATAACATTTCTGTAATCGGATAAGCCTGCGTTATCCTGCGCGTATTCAATACCGTCAACTGTCATCTTGACAGCTGCATCACCGATAGCGTGAACGTGGATCTGAACACCTTCCTTCTGAACTGCCAGCATGTTCTCGTTCCATGCATCGACATCAGCCCACTTGGATGCGGATACCCAGTCATCGCCCATGTCTTCTGCTGCTGTACCAACGTATGGCTCAAGCATGTATGCCGTATAGCCTTCAACTACGCCGTCGCAGAAGAACTTCGCTGTCTTGACCATAACATTGTCGCTGTCTTTTACCAGCTCCTGGTTCTTGTGCAGATTGTCCAGGTTCTCTTCAAGAGTGCACTCCGGATACATATTGCTGGAATAATTGATCCGCATGGTCAGTTCACCCTTCTTATCGAGATTGACTGCGTTCTCAACGGTAGCCTGTCCGCCGGTGTTTGCACCGGTGTAGCCCCATGCATTCATCATGTTGCAGAAGTACTTCAGACCATTGTCATACATTTCTTCCGTATAATCCTTCTGTAAGGTGATGAGGTTGGAACAGTCTGTGAGGATTCCGTTCGGTTCACCGCCAATCAGCTTCTGGATATTTCCACCCTGCGTTGCCTGTGTCGTCTCGTCAATGCCGCACGCCTCCAATGCCTTGCTGTTCAGCCAACGGCTGTGTCCGTCATTGGATGTGAGGATGATCGGTCTGTCATTGCAGACTGCATCCAGCAGTGCCTTTGGCGATGGATGTTCTGCGTCCGGAGTGCTGCATCCGATGTAGTCCCCGAACATTCCATAGTTGAATCCACTTCCCCAGTAAATGGCAAGGTCCGGATTCTCGTCAACAAATGCCTTGACAGTATCAATGGTTTCCGGGATCTTGAAATCGAAGTAATTGTTGATTTCATACAGATCCGTCATAGCTGTTCCAGGTGGATGTACATGGGAATCGATGAAGCCCGGATATACAGACTTGCCATGCAGATTCGTGACGACCGTTTTTTCTCCAACGAAGGCTTTGATTTCAGCGTCCGTTCCGACCGCCAGAATCTTTCCATCTGCCCCAATAGCCATGGCCTGTTGAGGGGTCGTATCCCAATCATCACCTTCGACGGTATAGACCTTGCCGTTGAGGAATACCTGACTTGCCTCATCAATGACTTCTATTTCGGCGGTTGCGGATATGCCGTTATGCGCTCTGACTGTGATCGCACATGTACCGAGTGCTACGCCGAAGATCTTTCCATCTTCATCGACGGTGGCGACACTCTCATCGCTGGATGACCAGAAGTCGATTCCCGTATAGGCGCCATATATCGTATCCGTTGCCTGAACAATGCTTCCAAGCGCGACTTTATTGGAATCAAGTGAGATTTCTATAGCGGTTGCATTGCTGTTCTTGGCCGCTATTACTTCGATGACATACGATTTCTTGCTGGTTTTTTTGCCTTTTGCCGCTGCCACCGCATATTTGTAGACTTTGCCCTTCTTGACCTTTTTGTCTGTAAACTTCAGAGCCTTAACAGTTTTCAGCTTTTTGCCGTTCCTATATACGACATAGGATTTTGCTCCAGCCGATTTGCTCCACTTGAGCTGGATGGACTTCGCAGACGGCGCGGTACCGCTGAATGTGACCGGTGCCTTGAGCGCAGTCGCTGCACTTGCGGTGCCGACACTGAACATTGGTGTAAATGTAGCAAGTACGGCAATCGAAAGAGCAATGACTAGAATGCGTTTGATCGCGTTTTTCATATGGACCTCCCTTCGCAATATAATAAATGTCTCAACTATCTATTTGAGACCATAGTAAGGGAAATCGCTCTATATTAGCAATTACACCCAGGTACCATTTTTAGTTTTTTGAATTATCTGTTAATTTTTGGATGTGAAAGTGATCTTATACGTGCTCATAAGATCCACTCTGGTCGAAACGGAAAGTTTTTTGAAAATGTTGTTGACATGTTTTTTGACGGTATTCTCGCTGATGAACAGTTCCTCCGCGATTTCCTGATTGGTGGCTCCCCGATAAATCAGATTCAGAACGTCCAGCTCTCTTCGTGAAATGCCATATTCATTTTTCAGCTGCTCCGCGGAAACGATCATCCGTTCATCCTCATCGATGGAAATCTCTTTCGCAACGTTCAAAAGTGCGAAGATAAGGACCATGAGACTGATGACAGCGCAGGACGCCAGACAGCTATGCACGGTGATCACCTGCAAAATTCCCGCATCAAACCATTCTGTCCCGGTGCTTACATCGATATATTGGATATAGATTATATAGACGATCAGTGTGATCGTGATGACCCAAATCATCCGGTTGCTCTCATGTTTCAGGTCGATAACATAGCATACTATGACCATGAGCATAAATGCCAGACCTGCCAGCGTACTGATCGAATTGCCCGCCAGGTTCTGGACGAAAAACGCATCGGTAAAGAAGATGCTGTCCATTGTCCACAGCACCGCGCATACCAACGCCATTACCAACAGCGCTGTTTCTCTACCCGTCCGCTCTGAGACCTCTTTCCGTACGAGAAGGAACCTGTTCCAAACCAGAAACATGAACAAAAACGCATAGTTTGCGATGACGGACCACACGGCCGGCATATCCCGGTGGAGTCCATCCAGATAATGATGACTGATCAGAATGCAGGCAGCATAAAACAGCAGTGCCGCTTCAAATATGAAGAGCCACCGGTACGTCGGCTTCTGTTTCTTATATGCGACGATCCCGCATATGATCAAGTTAATCGCGCCGCCAAAAATGTTGAACGCGATAAGTCCGTTCTCCAATATCAGCACTGCCCGCTTCCTTCCGCTTTCAGACGCTGCCTTTGTGTCGGTTCCTTCCACCATTATACTGAATCTCAGGGCATCTAATCAATCTCCATTTGTCATACCCCTGCAATGTATGTTACTCTTAACTCATGTTAGGCTATGTCAAAATCTACAAGCCGGACATGAAAGTCCGCGAATACGAGATCTACAACGGCTACTACTGTGGGATCTGCAAATACATCGGGAGCCGCTATGGTCAGCTGCCGCGCATGTCGCTGAGCTACGACGCTGCATTTCTGGCGGTTTTGCTGGATTCTGTTGACGCGGAACCGGACCGGCCGACAAAGGAACACTGCATCGTCCACCACATCAACAAGCGCCCGGTCGTCCGCAACAAAAGCATCGAATACGCCGGCGATCTGATGCTGATTCTGGCATGGTACAAACTGCTGGATGACGCCCATGATGAAGGCAAGACATCTGCGAAAGCCGCAAGCCTGCTCTTGCGCCGCCAGTATCGCAAGCTCTCGCAAAAGCACCCGGCTCTTTGCAAAGGCATCGCCGAGCACCTGGCGGAACTTTCCGCACTGGAAGAGGCAAAATGCGACAGCATCGACGCGGCGGCGGAAGCGTTCGCGAAGATCATGGAAGTCATTTTTCGTGAAGGTTCCACCAATCTTCACGAAACCTTCGCAGAAATCGGGTATCATATGGGCAAATGGATCTATCTGATCGACGCGCTCGACGACATCGAAGAGAACATCGAAAGCGGCGCCTACAATCCGCTGCTTTACCGCTTCGATTTCCAGGGCCGCGTTTCCGGCGACCCCGCGCTGGCAGACGAGACACCGGAGGAATTCCGGCAGCGGATCCGCGAGCGGATGGAGTTCAATCTCTACCACTACCTGGCCGTTCTCGGAGAAAAGATAGAATGCCTTGATATACAGAAAAATAAAGGTATAATAGAAAATGTAATATACTTCGGCATGAACCGGACGACCGAAGAAATACTCGAACACAAAGAAACCAACAATAACCAGAAGGAGGATCTGCATGAATCCATATGAGGTTTTAGGAATAAAAGAAGGCGCTTCCGAAGAGGAAATCCGCGCGGCCTACAGAGAACTGGTCAAAAAGTACCATCCGGACAAGTACCAGAACAACCCTTTGGCCGATCTGGCTGAGGAAAAGCTGCAGGAGATCAACGAAGCATACGACATGCTCATGAAGGGCAGTTCATCCGGCCAGCAGTCCTACAGCAACAGCACCGGCATCAGCCCGGACTATATGCAGGCGCGCCGGTACATTGACGCGCAGAATCTCACGGCGGCGGAAGACATTTTGAACCGCACCAGAGATCGCAGCGCGGAATGGTTCTTCCTGAAGGGAGTCATCGCGTCCAGACGGGGCTGGTATGACGAAGCGGTCAACAATCTCCAGACCGCCGTCGACATGAACCCGCAGAACGCGGAATACAACCAGCATCTGCGCAGCATCATGGCGCAGGGCCAGATGTTCCGCAACCAGGCGGCCGGCCGCGGTTACAACAGCGGCATGAACGACGACTTCTGCTGCAGGGCGATCCAGTGCTACATCTGCGCGGATTGCTGTTGCGACGCATTCTAATAGTTCCAAATCATGAAGCGAAACAAAACATTCAAAATTGCACTGGGCGGGATTTGTCTCGCCCTTGCTGTTATATCGATGTTTGCAGCGACCTTCGTCCCGGGGGTCGATCTTACATTTTTTGCGATCAGTTCCCTGTTCACGGTGGTCATGATCCTCGAGACCGGCGTCGGCGGCGGACTGCTTCTCTACGCGGCCGCCTGCATCCTCGGCCTGATCCTGATCCCGGGAAAGATCGCCCTGGTCCCGTACATCTTTTTCTTCGGCTACTACGGAATCGTCAAATTCTATATCGAAAAAATAAAAAGCGGCGCAGTGCAGATCGCCCTGAAGCTGATCTTCTTCGCCGCTTTGATGTGTCTCGGTATCCTCGCCTTCAAAGCCGTGCTCGCTGCCGGTATCCATCTGCCGGAGTACCCTTCGGCCGTACTGATCGCCGGAGGCGCACTGATGCTTTTGGTGTACGATTATATCCTCACGTTCATTATTCAGTTTTACCGGCGCCGCTTCCGACAGAGTTAGCGCCGGCATCTCTTCCGCATTCGCGGGTGTTTTTTACTGTTTGGTCGTGAACACGAGCTTCTCCCCGTCGGTGTCGATGACGACCTTGTCTCCGTCGACGATGCTGCCGCGGATGATCTCGCCGGCCAGTTCCGTTTCCACGCTCTTCTGCAGATAACGCTTCACCGGTCGTGCGCCGTATGTCGCGTCGTAGCTTTCCTCGGCGATGAATTCCTTCGCCTTTTCAGTGAGTTCGATGGTGATCTCCCGCTCCGCCAGTCTCTTTTCGATGTCCTTCATGGACAGGTCGATGATCTTGATGATCTGTTCTTCGGTCAGCGGTGAGAAGACGACCGTCGCATCGATACGGTTCAGGAACTCCGGACGGAAGTGCCGCTTCATCTCGTTTTCGACGGCTTCCTTCACGGCCTCATCCACCGTGCCATCCTCCCGGATCCCGTCGATCAGCATGCTGCTGCCGATGTTCGAGGTCATGATGACGATGGTGTTCTTGAAGTCCACGGTCCTTCCCTGATTGTCAGTCAAACGCCCGTCGGCGAGAAGCTGCAGCAGGATGTTGAACACATCCGGATGCGCCTTTGCGATCTCGGCGAACAGGATGACGCTGTACGGTTTTCTCCGGACGGCCTCGGTCAGCTGTCCGCCTTCGTCGTAGCCTACATATCCCGGAGGCGCTCCCACCAGTCTCGATACGGAGTGCTTCTCCATGTATTCGGACATGTCGATCCGGACCATATTCCGTTCAGAATCGAACAGCGCTTCGGACAGTGCCTTCGCCAGTTCGGTCTTACCAACACCGGTCGGCCCCAGGAAGATGAACGACCCGATCGGCCGCTTCTCGTCCTTGAGTCCGGCTCTGGCGCGCAGCACCGCTTCCGCCACGGCCTGGATGCCTTCGTCCTGCCCGATGACTCTCTTATGCAAAATCTCCGGAAGCTTCAGCAGCTTTTCCCGTTCGGTCTCGACCAGTTTCGCGACCGGGATGCCGGTCCAACCGGAAATGACTTCCGCGATTTCCTCTTCGGTGACTTCCTCCTTGAGGAGCCGCTGTTCTTCGGCTTTGTCAGCCTTGGCCTTTTCTTCCTCGAGCTTCTTCTCCAGTTCCGGCAGCTTGCCGTATTTCAGTTCGGCCAGTTTCTCCAGATCGTACTGGCGCTCGGCCTCTTCGATCTCGTGGCGCACATCGTCCAGTTGCTGCTTGACTTCCTTAACTTCGGCGATGGCTTTCTTCTCGCCTTCCCACTGGGCGCGCATGCTGTTGCTCTCGTCCTTCAGTTCGGTGAGTTCCTTCTCCAGCGCTTCCAGCCGCGCCTTGGATCCCTTGTCGGTCTCCTTGCCGAGCGCCTGCTTCTCGATCTCCAGCTGCATGATCTTACGGGAGATCTCATCCAGTTCGGACGGCATGCTGTCGATCTCCGTACGGATCCTGGCCGCCGCTTCGTCCATCAGGTCGATGGCCTTGTCCGGCAAAAACCGGTCGCTGATGTAACGGTCGCTCAACGTAGCGCAGGCGATCAGCGCGCTGTCCGTGATACGGACGCCGTGATGGATCTCAAAGCGCTCCTTCAGTCCACGCAGGATGGAGATGGTGTCTTCCACGGTCGGCTGATCCACCATGACCTTCTGGAAACGCCGCTCCAGCGCCGCGTCTTTTTCCATGTACTTGCGGTACTCATCCAGCGTCGTCGCACCGATGCAGTGCAGCTCGCCCCGGGCCAGTTTCGGCTTCAGCAGGTTGCCCGCGTCCATGGCGCCTTCGCTCTTTCCGGCTCCGACGATATTGTGGATCTCATCGATGAACAGCAAAATTCTGCCATCGGACTTCTCGATTTCATTGAGGACGGCCTTGAGCCGCTCTTCGAACTCGCCCCGGAATTTTGCACCGGCGATCAGCGAACCCATATCGAGGGCAAAGATCGTCTTGTCTTTCAGTCCTTCCGGCACGTCGCCGTTAAGGATACGCTGCGCGAGTCCCTCGACGACAGCGGTCTTGCCGACTCCCGGTTCTCCGATGAGGACCGGATTGTTCTTCGTTCTTCTGGACAGGATCTGGATCGTGTGACGGATCTCCGCGTCTCTGCCGATGACCGGATCCAGCTTGCCGTCCCTGGCCATTTCCACCAGGTCGCGGCCGTACTTGTTCAGCGCATCATAATTCTCTTCCGGATTCTGGCTCGTTACCCGCTGGTTTCCGCGGACTTTGTTGAGTGCGTTCAGGAAGCAGTCCAGACTCATTCCATAACGCTTGAAGATGGCTGCCGACGGCGTGTTCCGCTCTTCGAGGAGCGCCATGTACAGATGCTCGACGCTGACGTATTCGTCCTTCAGCTTCTCGGCGCGCTTCTCCGCATCGACAAAGATCTGCTGCAGGCGGCGTGTCGAATACATCTGATCCGCTCCCCCGCTGACTTTCGGGATCTTGTCCAGTTCCGCCTGGACCGCCCCGATCAACTCGCCCGGATTGATTTCCGCGTACTTCAAAAGCTTCGGGATCAGCCCGTCTTTCTGCATGAGCAGCGCCATGTGCAGGTGCTCGCCATCAACTTGCTGGTGCCCTTCTTCAACGGCTATATTCTGGCAATCGATGATCGCTTCTTGTGCTTTCTGTGTGTATTTTTCGATGTTCATTTGTAGTCCCCCTTTTGGTTGGTTTTTAGCAGATACCCCTTTTGATCTCTCTGCTGATTCTATTGTAATCCCACCATGTATACAAAGTCAATACTTTTTTGGCACTCACCGACAGAGAGTGCTAATAATTTTCTTTTCTGTACAATTTTCACTCGTATATGGTATTATTTACTCAGGAAGGAGAATAACCATGCTTTACGGAGAAAAAAATAAAGAAACACTGGAAAAAGTACGCAGTGTCTTACTGGATTTCGGAATCAAGAAACACGAAGGTATGATCCCGAAATACAAGCTGAATAAGACATCGATCGACGCGGATACCGCGAAACTGCTCATCGAGAATCAGCTGCTGGACGAGGGAAATTCCCGCCAGAATCTGGCGACGTTCTGTCAGACCAGAATGGAAAAACAGGCTCAGGAGCTGATGGCGGAGACGCTGGATAAGAACGCCATTGACAAGTCGGAATATCCACAGACAGCGGAACTGGAAAACCGCTGCGTAAACATCCTGGCCGATCTTTGGAACGTTCCGGATGACGGCGAATATTTGGGCACCTCTACGGTCGGCAGCAGCGAGGCCTGCATGCTGGCCGGCATGGCCATGAAGTTCCGCTGGCGGAATCAGGCAAAAGCTCTCGGAATGGATGTGCGTGCCCGCGACGCGAATCTGGTCATCAGTTCATCCTACCAAATCTGCTGGGAGAAATTCTGCACGTACTGGGATGTCGAGATGCGCGTGGTGCCGGTGCAGCCGGATAAGCTGACGCTGGATCTGAGCAGCGTCATGGATTATGTGGATGAATACACCATCGGCATCGTCGGTATCCAGGGAACGACCTATTCCGGCGAATACGATGATATCAAGGGGCTGGACGCATTGGTCGCGGACTACAACTGGAACCATCCGGACCGTCCGGAACTGGTGATCCATGTCGACGCGGCCTGTGGCGGCATGTTCACGCCGTTCATCGAGCCGGAGCTGAAATGGGACTTCCGCCTGCCGAATGTCGTTTCGATCTCCACATCCGGACACAAATACGGATTGACCTATCCGGGCGTTGGCTGGATCGTATGGCGCGACCGGAAGTACCTGCCAAAAGAACTGATTTTCGAAGTCAGCTATCTGGGCGGACATATGCCGACCATGGCCATCAACTTCTCCCGCAGCGCCAGCCAGATCATCGGCCAATATTACAATTTCCTGCGGTTCGGCTGGGAAGGTTTCCTGCTGATCCATCAGAGAACTTTGCAGAGCGCGTTCCATATCGGATCGAACATCGCGGAAACCGGCTTGTTCGAGCTGTACAATGAAGGACGCCGTACACCGATCGTCTGCTATAAACTCAAGGAAAACGCCAGGTATAAAGACGGCACGCCGGTGGTCTGGAACATGTACGACTTATCGGATCGCCTGCGGATGCGCGGATGGCAGGTCCCGGCCTACCCTCTGCCGCACGGGGCGGAAGATGTCATCGTGCAGCGGATCGTCTGCCGCGGAGACTTCTCATTCAATATGGCGCAGGCCTTCGTGCAGGACTTCGAAGCATGCCTGGAAGAACTGAAGCACGCTCACGTGCTGTGCAACGAACAAAAGTCCGGCAGCTACGGATTCACCTATTGATCGAACGGCGGGTCTCGCGCAGATTCCGCGTGGATTCCGATTCGGATTCCTGATGTGATTCCTCATCGATTCTGAACCGAAATTGGTGGTTTTTGGAATTTTCAAAAAACTCTTGCAATTTCAAAAACATGTGCTATACTATTAGTAGTCAGAACAGACCGGAAGGGTCGACGACCTGACACGAACATTCCAAAAATAAAGGTTCCGCGGTACATGTTTGCAGAGCGCCCGAGGTTTGAAGTAGAAACCAGGGGATTATGGGGAGAGACCCCAACAGGGAGAACCGGAGAAGCGTTAGTACTCCGGCAGGAACCGGGCAAGTGGCCCGGGAGGAACCGAAAGAAGGAGGGTGATTCCGCCAGAAGTTAAAGTAATAGTATAAACAGCTGTTTCGTGCGAGAAGTGTGAAACAGCTGTTTTATTTCATTTTATTAAAGAACCGTTTGTTTCAAAACTCCTGTGATATAATTGCGATAGACTCTAACAAGGGCAATCAGGAGGTATCAAAATGAAACATAGAAATATATTTATCTTGGTCACCGCCGTTGTTTTAGCGTTTTGCATGACGCTCTCCTTTGTGGGATGCGGCTCAACGGGTGATGAGACAGAGACCGAAGAAACCGAAGCCACTGAAGAAACGACTGAAGCGGTCGATCCGGCCAGTGAATACGATATTGCAGCAGGCCTGGTACTGAATGATGACGGTGAAGATGCGATTCTCGTCGGCAATGGATTTGAACTGACCATGCCGAATACAGGCACCTGGTCCTATAACGTGACCGGCCTGGATTCCATGGAACTGTATTACCTGACAGCGGCAGAGGCCGACTTTGGCGGCATCTTCCTGACGATCGTAGCGATGGATATCGACGATAACACCTACGAAGAATGGCCTTCCTATGCGGTGGCCGGCGTGAACGAAGATCTCGGCAAGCGCTTCATCGCGATGTACCCGACGGACGTCCAGTATAATCCGGAAGACCCTTACCAGGAAGAAGAGTACATGACGCTGCTGGATCACGTCCGGACCATCAACGAGACTTCCGCGGGAAGCCCGTTCGTCATCAAATAGCAGTTACTTTGCTTTATAGTACAACATGCAATGGCAATACCCTTCGAATTCCGGGTCGGCAATCTGATCCCGGAATTCTTTGCACATGCAGATATTATCTTCGTTTTTCTCGAAGCGGCACGGACAGTAGCCGTCTTTTTTCTTTAACCCTGCGCGGATCGCTTCAACGATCTCGCGGTTTTCATTGTAACGAATCTCCATTTCGTTTCTCCTCTGCTTGATGATTATATCGATCCTTACTCGACGAAGTCGTCCCGCATCGGCGCGAACAGGTCAATGACTTTGCCCGGCTTCGTGCAGATCACTTCGTGGTAAGCGTGCGGCGCCATGAAGACGGAATCGCCAGGCCCCACGAGCTGGTGCTCCCCTTCCACGTTGAAATCGAATTCGCCCTCGATGACGTAGGTGATCTGCGTGTGGAAGTGTTCATGCCAAGGCGCCTTTTCGCCCGATTCGAATATGTTCTCGACGCACATCATGCCCTCACCGTAGGCCAGGATCCTGCGCTCGTGCCAGGTCGGCATGTTCTCGACGAGAACGTCTCCATGCTTGACCCATATTTGTCCTTTGTCTGGTTTTTTCATGACTTTATCCTCTCTATTGTTTCTTCTTTACTGCTTCTTCAGTTTCTTCAGGTAGTTCAGTGCTTTGTCGATATCGACTTCCCCGGAGTGCTTATCCGGCACGCTTCCGGCAAAGTATGAGAACGACTGCGGCGCGGCGGCCGTTCCAACGCTTTCCGCTTCATAGGCGATCTTGTTCTCCATGTCGAAGACCTGCACGTGCAGGTTCTGGGAGTACGCTTTGGTGCCGCTGGTGTAAACGCCGGTGCGGGTATAGGTCGGATAGATGTAGACGAACGTCTTGTAATCGCCCATCGTTTCCGGCACCTTGATATCTTTCTTCGCCGCTTCCGTCAGCAGGATGTTTCCGGAGCTGGTGAACTTCCGCTTGTCGCTCCAGCTTTCCATCGGCGGTTCCGCCTGGAAGATCAGGCACTTTCCGGTGAGCACGGCGTCGCCACCCTTCTCTTTGTATTTGATACATTTCTTGTAGACTTTTTCGAGGTCATTATCCAAAAAATCCTTCAGCAGCGCTGTCGCCGTATCCTCGGTCACATTCGGCGTTTCGACGTCCGTCACCGCGACCAGTTCCTCCGTGCCCGGCGTTCCCGGAGGGTTCACCTGAAGGTCCGGTTTGATGAGCTGCATCGCTTTGATGAACGACTCGCCGCCCGGCGTCATCGAATACCCCGTTTCCGGATAGATCAGCAGCGTCTTCAGGCTCTTCATATTTGCAAAATTCTCAAGGCCCCTGGCGGTGTAGGTGTAGTAATCGAATTCCGTCAGGTTGACCGCTTCTTCCTCAGCCGCTTCGCCGGTCTCTCCGGCAGCTGTTTCGGCAGTCGCTTCCGCGGTCGTTTCAGCAGTCACGTTGCCAGTGCTGTCGGCGCTTTCCAGATACGGGTTATCCTCGGTGACTTTATCAAGAGGATCTTCCGATGTCTCCGTCTGATTGAACACATAACCCGAAACCAGCGACAGCGTCTCCGCCCCGCTCAGGGCGTCGATGCAGTACCAGTCCATGCTCGGGCTGTAGACGACCTGGACATCCTTGAATTTCCCCAGATCCTCCAGGTCCTTATCCCGGTATTCTCCCAATGTGGATATCGGGGTCACGAGGTACAGCTTATCCGTCTTATCGGCGATCGCCAGCCAGTCGTGTTGCTCGTAATCCAGTATGTGATAGTTCAGGCCCAGACGCTCCATAGACGTGCACGGCAAAGCCCCGATCTTCTCGACCAGATCTTTTTCGTAACCGTTGCCCTTCGTCCCGTCCAGGGTGAAGATCAGCGTTCCGATTTCTTTCCCATCGATGGCTTGGTACAACGCTTCGAAGATCGGTTCCAGATCCGCGCCGTTTTCAAGATCGATCTGCAGAACGTCCTGCTCTGCGTTATACTGCACATTGAATGCCACCTCGCCGGCAGCGCGCTCTTCGACCGGCTTGTCCGCCAGTTCGGTTAATGATTTGTTCGCTTGTTCCAGCGGAGAGCCGCCACATCCGCAGAGGACGAAGAGAAAGACGCCCATCATGAGGATGCCGATAAGATATTTTTTCATGGTACACCTCCTTCCCACTCGGGGCTTTGCATTATTATACCATAGAACCGATCGGGAAAGAATTGCAAAGCCTTCCGTCATGCGATAGAATGACGCTATGAAAAAGATTTTGATTTTGACCACGGGCGGGACCATCGCTTCCGTCCAATCCCCGGACGGACTCGTGCCGGGCATGAGCAGCGAACAGCTGCGCGGACACCTTCCGCAAATCGGTGCGGATATCGCCATCGATATCATCGAACTGTTCCACATCGACAGCACGGACATGACCGTCGATCACTGGATCACGATCATCCACGCGATCCGCGACCATTATGATGATTACGACGGTTTCGTCATCTGCCACGGAACGGATACCATGGCGTACACAGCCGCCATGCTTTCCTATACGATCCAGGATTCCGACAAGCCGATCGTCCTGACCGGCGCGCAAAAGCCGATCGGGTTTGAGATCACGGACGCCAAATCCAATCTGCAGGACAGCATTCTCTATGCGGCGGATCCGCGATCCCGCGGCGTGCAGGTCGTCTTTGCCGGCAAAGTCATCGCTGGAACGCGGGCGCGCAAAATCCGCTCCATGAGTTTCTCGGCATTTTCCAGCATCAATCTGCCGGAGATTGCGGACATCAACAACGGGCAGATCATCCGCTATCTGACGGATCCTGCCTACTGCAAGCCGGCTGGCGAAGGCAACCATTCGACCGGTGCGGCGGTGCGCTTCTGTGACGCGATCGATCCGAACGTCTTCTTGCTGAAACTTACGCCGAGCATGTCTCCGGAACTTTTGCCGGAGATCTTCCGGATCTACGACGCGATCGTCATCGAGAGCTTTGGCGCCGGCGGTATCCCGGCTTCTCTCGAACAGACGCTGTTCGAGGAACTCGCCAAGTACCGGCCGGAGGAAAAGATCCTCGCCATGACGACGCAGGTCCCTTTCGAAGGCAGCCATCTGGAAACCTATGCCGTCGGCCGCCGGATCGCTGGATCGTTCCAGATCCTGGAGGCCCGCGACATAACGCTGGAAGCAACGGTCGCCAAACTGATGTGGATCCTGGCGGACAAGGATCAGTCCTGGGAAGAGATTCAGCGGCGTTTCTACACGCCGATCGCAATGGACACCCTCATCACGCCGGAGGAGTCCTGCGGCGGATTTGTCTTGAGATAGAATAATGCAGGTGAAAACATGGTAAAGAATATATTGAAAACAATCGGTATGCTGATCGGGGTGGTTTTGCTGGCCATCTGCGTGCTGCTGGCATGGCTCTCCTTTAACGAGTACAAGCCGGCGCCGGAAGAACCGCTCGAAGTCGTCAGCAACATTGACGGGGAGCCGACCAAAGCGCGTGATCTTTCGGTCAACGAATCCATATCGATCCTCTCCTGGAACATGGGCTATGGGGCTTTGGGAGACAACGCCGACTTCTTCATGGATGGCGGCGAGAGCGTCATGACGGCTGACCTGACCCGGGTCAACGCGAATACGATGGCGGTCATCGAATACCTGAAGTCGCAGAACCCGGATGTCGTCTTCCTCCAGGAAGCCGACCAGGACAGCAAGCGCAGCCAGCACGTCGATGAAGTGGCGAAGATCCGCAAAGCTCTGAACAAAAAGTACCAGAGCACCTTTGCGAACAACTATAAAGTTTCATATGTCCCGTACCCGGTCCCGACCCTCGGCAAGGTCGACTCCGGACTTTTGACGCTGTCAAAATTCAAGGTCTCGGGCGCGACCCGCGTCAGCCTGCCGTGTCCGTTCAGCTGGCCAGTCCGGACGATGAATCTGAAGCGCTGCCTGATGGTGGACCGTATTCCTCTGCTGGCGGAGGGCAGCCCGCAGGAACTCGTCCTCATCAACCTCCATCTGGAGGCCTACGATAGCGGCGAAGGGAAAATCGCCCAGACAAAGGCGCTCCGCAAAGTTCTGGAGGAGGAGTACGCGAAGGGAAATTACGTGATCGCGGGCGGCGATTTCAACCAGACCTTCTCTAACGTCAACCATTCGCTCTATCCTGTCCTCGAAGGAAAGTGGGAGCCGGGCAAGCTGAAGGCGAAGCCTTTCAAAAAGAACTGGGCTCTTCTCATGGATCCGACGGCTCCGACCTGCCGGTCGCTGGACCGCCCGCTGGAAGGTCTGACACCGGATGAAAAGGATCCGACGGAATTCCAGTATTACATGATCGACGGGTTCATCGTCAGTAAAAATCTGGAGATCCAGCAAATAAAAACACAGGATCTCGGGTTCCAGTTCTCGGACCACAATCCTGTGCTTCTGCAGGTACGAATCATACCGTAACGGCACGGTACGGTACAGTGCGTTACCGAAACGTTACGACACATCATACGTTACCAAATACAACGCGGCGCTTTGACAGCGCCGCGGTTTTTTATTCTTCTTCGAACTCTTTGTCCAGCTCTTCGGCGGCCGCGCCGATCATGCTCGCCGGCGCCGGCATCACCGATGCTACCTTGTCCACACCGGAAACGATCGGTTTCTTGATCCGGCACAGCTTGTCCCGGCAGTTCTCGCACCGGATCGACGCATTGGATCCGCGCCAGAACCGTTCCGGATGCTGTGCGAAGACCAGTTCCCACCGCAGCATGACGATGATCGCCATGAAGATCAGGCTCCAGCTGAAGAAACTGCGGATCATGATCATCGGCGTGTACATCATCAGATGCCCCCAGTCAAAGATCCGACAGTTGACGCAGCAGCGGTTGCCCATCATGTATTTCTGGAACGGGCAGAACAGCATCATGCAGATCAGGTCCGCCGTGTAATAGAACAGCGTCAGGAGAAGCAGCTCCTCTACACCGATGATGTTGCACAGATACAGGATCGCAAAAATCGCGTTGAAGCTGAGCCACAGGAGCAACACCCGCCACGCCCGGACGTTCATCCTCTGCACATACTCCAGAAGCTGCAGACGGTCGTAGCCGCCTTCCGGCTCGCGGTAATTGATCGGCCGGCTCTTGAATCCGCTCATGGTGATGCGCACTTTCGGGATCAGATGGATGACCATGCCGGCCATCAGTATCATCCACAGCACGTGCAGCGGCGTGAACCCATGAAAAAACTGGTCCGTCATGATGTCCCGCAGCATCTGCCGGTGCGTGAAGTACGCATAGATCACGGCCAGCAGGATCATCACACGGCATGCGAGCCGCGCCATATAGATCGCGAATATTTTATTGTGTTCGATCACCTTTTTCATCGAACAATCTCCGTTCCATCCCAGCAAAGAATTTTGCATAAACCTTCACGATGTTGCCGACCAACAGCGCCGCCGCGATCGTCCCCTCCCGCACGCCGATCAGCGCGCCGAGGAAGATCATGCAAAGTACTCCGGCAGCGACGGTCCATCCCGCATCGGTCAGTACCCGGATGTTTCCAAAACTTACGTGGGACACCTTGCTGATGGCCCGTACAAACGCGTCGCCCGGCAGCATGACCACATCGGCTACGACTTCCAGGTGTACGCCGAATGCCAGAACGACACATCCGATCAGCAGAACGAGCGCCTGCTGCCAATACGCGGCCGGCTCGACCCGCGTCAGAATCCATACGCAAAAATCGATGCAGTACCCGAACACCAGCGTCAGCACTGCCTGCAGCACCAACTCTATTTTAACAACTTTTCTCTTTAATATAAAGATTTGCGAAACGATCAACAGGTAATTGAACAAAATCGTCCAGTTGCCCAATGTCAGTTTCGTAAGGATCAGCGACAAGGTATACGGCACTGCCGCGATCGGCGAAGTCCCCAATCCGGCTTTCGTTGTAAGCGCGATTCCCAGCGACACGAAAAACAGCCCCAAAAGGAAAATGATGTGTCGTTTTATGATCTCTCTGCTATCTCTCATGCAGTATCATTCTTCCGGCGTGACCTGGATGCCCGCCTTGTTCAGGAAGTCCTCGAAGCTTTCGCAGTCTTCGATCACGACCGGCGCCACGAGCCCATACAGATCCTCGAAATCTTCGTTCTTGATTTCGATCGTCTGCGTCACGATGTCGCCTTCGTCATCCATCTCGATGTTCAGGAACTGAACGAAGGAGAGCGGCTGGTCGGCGCACACAATGTAAAGCGCGTTGCCGTCCAGGTTTTCCCCGATGCAAAGCATCCGGATGCCGGTCTGAAGCATTGCTGAAAATGCTCCGACAAACTTATTCATAACCTCTTCCCGGACTTCGGGTGTGATCTCTTCAAAAGTCGTGCTTTCTTCGTATTCGCCTATCATGTAGTGCTCCTTTCATCTATTGTTTATGGTTTTTGTTTCGTTTGATCGTTTGCGGGCTGTCCACCTTCTCGCTGTAATAGTCGGCCGGGATCAGCTCCGTATCGTTGCGGTACGGGTTCGCGCTGCCGGCGCTGCTGAGCGGATATTCACCGTCTTCGGAAAAACGCGTGAGAACGATCTTGCCTTTGTAGATCTCGCAGATCGTACCCGTCAGCGTGTTGTCGGCCGCCGCGTACTGGCTGACTGTTCCCACGTCGACTTCATCCGGCGAGCAATTCATGCAGTGCCCGATGTAACCCGCGTTCATATACGTAAAGCGCAGTTTGCGCACCGCGTACTCGTTGCTGGTCATCTTCGTTTCGGTGAACTTCGGAATGAGGATGCTGTCGCCTGGCGCTTTGTAAACGCAGCTCTGACCGAGATAGCAGTCCCAGCCCTTGGTATGATTATGTCCGAAAAGGTAGATTATGTCCAGCGATTCCGCCGCCTCGTTGACCGCCTTGAAAATCAGCGAGGAGTACAGGTTGTCGCCCGTCACGTGCAGCGAGGAAGTCCTTCCCGTAAAGTGCAGCGGCACATGTCCCGCGATGATGACCGGCCGCGTCTCCCCCTCCGCGATCAGTTCGTCAAAGCACGCCTTCATGTTGGCGGCGGTCTGCTCGACTTTCGCCAGGCTGCCGGTAACTTTGCCCTGCTTCCACGGGAAGTCCTGCTCGGTATTCAGCACATAGACCAAATAGTCGCCGAACTCGTGCAGGCCGGACGCCGCGATAGACTTCGTGAGCTTGTCGTGATTGCCCTGCACGAACAGCATGTCACCCTTCTTCAGATCCGGGAACTTCTCCCGGACGGTCTTCCGGATCTCGCTGATCGCTTCCTCCGGACTGATTTGATAGTCATGCAAAATTCTATCGTTGGAGTAGTCGCCGCAGATGATGACTTCATCCGGCGATTTCCCGGCGGCCTTCGCCGCGGCTAAGATTTTTGCAAGATTCTCCTTTGGCTCGTCCCACCCCGTCTCTTCCTGATAATCGGACGCAAAGAACAATGTGGCGAGAGGCGTTGTGCGGTATTTCTTCTCCAGCTTTATCGCCAGCGCGGTGTCGTTCGTGAAGTACGTGTCGACGCCCATGTCGATGGCGCGGCGGATCCCTTCTTCGGTGTCCAGCGTCCAGACGTTGAACTGCTTGCCGTGCTCGTGCGCCGCCCGGAGATTCGATTCGCTGAACATGGTCTTGTCGACGGAGACCATGTCCACATAATCCTTGCTCAGCGCATTCTCGAACGACCACTGGTCCATTTCAGAGAGGTGGAGCTTCGGCATATTTGGATAGTATTCTTCCAGCGTTTTCAACACCTGCAGCTGGAAGCACTGTACGACGATCTGGTCTTCGTATCCGTACTCGTCGACGATCTTTCGGAACGCGTCGATGGTTCCGCTATCCATGCTCTTGAGCTCGATGATGTAGTGGACTTTTTTGCCGTAACGGTCGAAGACCTCGCTCAGTTTCAGGATCTTCTCGCCGTTCGATGTCCGCAGCTCGTCGATCTGGCTGTCCGTCATGCCCGAATAGTATGCGCTGACGCCGGTGAGCCGGGTCGCCGTCGCGTCGTGGGAGACGTAAAGTGTCCCGTCTGCGGAAATCACCAGATCCTGCTCGATGTTCCTGGATCCGGCGGCGATGGCCATATCGTACGCCTCGAAGGTGTGTTCAACGGCCAAAGTCTCGCTGCCGCGATGCGAGTAGACATGCGATGCGGCCTGTTCCGCGATGCGTTCCTCCTCATCCTTCTGATGCTGCGTGGCCTGCTGCTCCTGCTGCATCTGCTGGGCGGCATTCGCCTCGGCTTGCTCAGCCGCTGCCCGCTCCTTGTCCAGCTTGGATTTTTGCATGAAAAGAGAGCCCGCGAACAGCGCGACCGCGAGAACCGCTACGATTATGATCCATGTTACGATGCGTGATTTCTTTTTCATTTGTATCCATATTATCACGGTTGAGGTGCCGATTTCAATATGCGGCGCTGTCCGGACTTCGCTGTTGCGGATATGGGTGGTTGTTGTGGGTTCTGTTATGTGTGCTGTTGTTGGTGCTGTCCCTTTCGTTACATCTGACCGTTTCGGGTTGCTTTTGGGTTCGTTTTGAGCTATAATCGGGGCACAAAGGAGGTATGATGAGATGAAAATTGAAGAAATGAAAGCTATAAAGGCGGAACGGGGATACTCCAACAAGCATATTTCTGAAAAAACCGGGATTCCTTTAGGCACGGTGCGGAAGATTTTTTCCGGAGAAACGAAACAACCGCGGTTCGAGACGATGCAGGCGCTGGAGAAATTGTTCAACGATCCGCATGCTCCGAGCTACCCGGGCCCAGTCTATGATTTTTATCCCGGTCAGCCGCCGGTTCTGGTCAAGGAAAGGAACACGGTCGAGGATTACCGCGTCTATAAAGACGGAACCTATACGGCCAGTGATCTGGACCGGCTGCGCGGCGATAACGGGCGGGGTGAACTGATCGACGGCGTGTTGTTCAATATGGCTTCACCGCCCGTTTCGCATCAGTTGATCCAAACCGAATTGGTCACTCATCTAACGAACTATGTGAAATCCAATGGCGGCAACTGCCTGCCGCTGACCTGCCCGCTCGATGTTCACATTGAGAAAGATGATAAAACAGTGCTTCAGCCGGACATTTTAGTCCTCTGTGACAGAGGTCTGATCCGAGATGGCATAGTCTGGGGCGGTCCGGATCTGGTCATCGAGATCCTATCTCCATCGACCCGTGATAGGGATCTTATCGATAAACTGTATAAGTATCAGAATGGCGGTGTTCGGGAATACTGGATCGTCGACCCTGCCAAAGAACGCATCATCGTTTACGATTTTGCCCATGGCGGCCTGATCCGTCTTCATTCCTTCCAAGACTCCATTCCGGTCGGAATCTGGGATGGAGATTGTGTAATCGACTTCGCTCCGATCGCCAGCGAGTTTCGGTCGCTGGAGGAATAATCGCAAACAAAAAGAGGGGTTTTGAAATTGAAATTGAACCCCTCTCTCTTTAATTCTTGGTCCCATCCATCAGTGCCTCGCCGTCATATGTCAGCTGCCACTCCGTGTGACTCGTTGAGTCGGTTACTGATTTATGTGGTTTCTTTGGTTTCCATTTATAATATAAAAAGCCGGAATAAGAATCTTTTGGTTCCATCTTGATTTCCTGCGGAATGCAATACTCCAGTTTTTCATAATACGATCCATGCTGCCTGTATGACATGCCAAAAAACGAACAGCTTATCACAGTCTTGCTCGTTGCCGTAATGGCAACCGGAATCTTGATAAAGGCCTGCTCTTCTGACTTGGCTTTTACGGTCACGATTTCTACGGGATTGCCTACAATCACGTTGTAATCGGGTGCTTCCGCCCACGTCCCCGCATCGACAGTAGTGATTTTCTCCGCGGGCTGCTCCCGCTGTGAGATTTCTGAGCAGGAACAGAGGCACAGCGATATGGCCATCATTAGACAGATTGTTATTAATACTCGTATTCTGGCTCTCATCATGGAACTCCTCTGATTTATCGAAAGGGAACGCTGAAATCTCAACGTTCCCCTCTGGTGCGCCTGGAGGGACTTGAACCCCCACGCTCTCGCACTAGAACCTAAATCTAGCGTGTCTGCCAGTTCCACCACAGGCGCGCGACTAGGTTATTATAGCACAAGTTTTTTTTCGTTTAAAGAGCCTGCCGCCCCAATGGTACCGTCATGCACGATTGACAGATTCTCTTCCGGAGGGACTTACTTCTTGCGTAGTTTAGAGCCGCCTTCGACCCAAACTCTGCTATCCGGCTGGATCGTCCCGTTCAAATTAACGTCCTCTATCAAAACAGGGCATTTATGGTCGACTCCAGAAATGCGGATCGTTGTAAAGATGCCCTTTTGCCCGGTATAGCTCAGGCATGGCCAGAATGGGTTCATACTTTCATATCCTTTGCACCGTTTCATTGTCACGCCCGCTTTCTTTTCAAAGCGCGACACTTTCATCGGCTCCGTGATGCCCAGCATATCCTTCGCCTCTCCGTGCATTCCGAAACAGATGTCGTCATCATCAACGTCATAATCTGTATAGTACTCTCCTTCATATACTACTTTTGTTCCGTTGAACTCAAATTCTCGGGAATCGAAATCACACATGTATACTCTGTAGCCATCGGTTGCGCCGCAAGGATGTATGCCGTATCTTCCGGAGATGGCGCCAAAGGTGTGGCCGATTTCATTGACGCTCTTAAAGTAACGCAACGGATTTTCATAGGCGCATGTTTTGACCTTCTTGCCGTCTTCATAATGCCAGACCCATCGCAGCGGATTCTTTTCATTATTGTCGAGAATCACCCAATCTCTTTTTTTGACTTCCATATAATCGAGAAAATCCCAAACAAGATTTCCGCTTAACAGCCCGAGTTGCACAAACGCATAGATGCTTTTTTCATCACATTCGTACGGTTTCGTCAAATGGATGGTCGCCTTGTTGTCGAATCCCGGACCTCCGCGGACATAAAGACCGGCAAGCGGAATGTCCAGACACCGTTCTTTCAGCTCCCTATTCCAATAACCGCCAAAACTCAGACCAACATCTGATCGCAACAAGGTCTCGAGTTTGAGCTCCGTAGAACCGGTTGCGTCCAGTTTGCAATTCTTATATACTTTCGGCTTTCCGTAGCCCATATAGTTGACACCCGCATTGACCGTAAAGGTGCTTTCCACCGATGCGGTCATCTCCCCGTAGATGTCCAGATAGAATACAACATCCACAACAAATCCGTATCCGAGTTCGATTCCTGGAATACTGAACAGATAGATTGGATCCAAGTCCGTTTTTATCGTCGCGGAAAGATCCGCACTGGCCTGAAAATCGACATTGATATCAAAATGTTCGACCTCCATCCCTGCACCGCTCCGATTGATTTCGATGTCCGGTGTGACCGTTGGAGCACCTATCACCACTTCGCCATCGATAATCGTTCTAGTGTGCAGTTCTTTATCTTCGTATTCCTTATGAAGGGTCAGGGTTTTGTCTTTGCCCACATTAAAGGACGTATCCGCATTCGCTTGCAGCCGGTTTGTTTCCTCTGCCGTGGCGTCACGCACGGATGTAACAACATCCTCATTGACCTGCATGTCATCAAGGTTGCCGTGCGCGAGTTCCTCAATGTCAACCGATTGCAGAATCTCTTCCGCGTCCGGCACGCGGCCCTGCAGACCGATATAGTTGCCATAATCATCTACACGCTCGACATAAATCATAGCGCCATCGTAATCCTCATTTGGCGGAAGAACCACAACGTCCCCCACCTGGATCGGATCGATCGGAGGATCATTCCGGATCATCACGCTCATACGTTCATTTGTAGCGTTTTGCGCAACGAGATAGTTTGTTTGATCCATCTGCACGACGGAACTGTCAAACACGATATTATTTTCGCGATCTTTCGCGAAGATATTGCATTTCAGCGTTTTCCTGTTGACCTTCGCTTTGATCATACACGTGCCCGCCTTCTTTAAAGTCACCTTGCCTTTCTTGCTGACTTTCGCGATTTTCCTATTGCTGCTGGACCATTTGACCTTGCTTTTCGTCCCGGTTACTTTCAGTTTGACGGTCTGCCCGACAAACCCCTGGAACTCTGTCTTGTTCAGCTTAACTTTGGATACCGCGTATACGTCTCCTGTTCCCGGGATGATCGGCGCGAAGCCGACCATCACGACCATGACCAGAAGAAGAATACAAATGCGTCGGATATAAATGTGTTTCTTATTCATTGCAGGTCTCCTCTCTCATCCGCTCGATCTATGTACTTGTATTTTAATATATATCGCGGCAGAAAAAAAGAACCCTGCAAAGGGTTCTTTAGGAAAATGGTGATCCTCCTGCCTTGAACTTCTCCTAGTTCTTGAACGAGTGTACCGGCGCCGGGATCCTCCCGCCGCGTCGAATGAAACCGCTGCTGTTGAAACCGTTGACTTCCATGACTGGTGCCGCTCCGAACAGGCCTCCCCAGTCGACTTTGTCGCCGGCTTTCATGCCGTAGACCGGCACGACACGGACCGCTGTTGTCTTGTTATTGATGACGCCAATGGCCGCTTCGTCCGCAATCATGGCCGAGATCGTATCCTCCGGAGTATCTCCCGGGATCGCAATCATATCGAGACCAACTGAACAGACGCTGGTCATCGCTTCCAACTTATCAAAGGTCAGACACCCGTCTTCCACGGCGGCGATCATCCGGTTATCTTCACTGACCGGAATAAACGCTCCGGACAAGCCGCCCACACTGCTGGACGCCATCAGGCCGCCCTTCTTGACCGCGTCGGTCAACATGGCCAGAGCTGCCGTACTTCCATGCGCGCCGCATCGCTCAAGTCCCATTACTTCCAAAATCTCCGCTACGCTGTCACCGACTGCCGGCGTTGGTGCCAGCGAAAGATCCAGGATCCCGAACGGGATACCCAGCCTTTTGCTGACCTCTCTGCCGACGATCTGCCCGGCGCGCGTGATTTTGAACGCTGTGATTTTGATTTTTTCCGCCAGTTCATCCACTGTCGCGTCTTTCATGCCTTCCAGCGCGGTCTTCACCACGCCCGGTCCGCTGACCCCAACGTTGATCACGTTTTCCGCTTCGCCGATCCCGTGAAATGCTCCCGCCATGAACGGGTTGTCTTCGACTGCATTCGCAAAAGCAACGAACTTGGCGCAGCCGAACGAATTGTTATCTCTCGTCAGATAGGCAGTTTTCTTGATCAGCGGTCCCATCTTCTTGACCGCATCGAAATTGATCCCAGCCTTCGTCGATCCCAGATTGATGCTGGAACACATGCGTTCCGTTTCCGCTAATGCAAAAGGCACCGATTCAATAAAACTTTCGTCGGTCGGTGTGATGCCTTTCTGTACCAGGACCGAGTAGCCGCCGATGATATCCACGCCGACCTCGCCCGCAGCGCGGTCGAGAGCTTTTGCATATTTCAGCCAGTCTTCGAGATTCGATGCGCACGCCAATGCGATCGGCGTTACGGAGATTCGCTTGTTCACGATCTCGATGCCGTATTCGCTGCTGACGGTGTCCGCCGTTGAAACGAGATGCTCCGCCAGTCTTGTGATCTTGTCGTAAATAAGTCTGGCCGTTCTGTCTCCGTCTTCCTCGAAACAGTCGAGGAGCGAAATGCCCATCGTCGTTGTCCGGATATCGAGATGCTCCTTTTCGAGCATTTCGATGGTTTCCATTACATCGCTATAGATTGCCATCTCGTCACCTCTTTATACTCTGTGCATTGCAGCGAAGATTTCTTCTTTCTGGACGTTGATGGACAGCCCCTGTTCCTCGCCCATCTCCGTCATCGCTGCTTTGAGTTCACTGAAACTGGATTTTGTCTCGTCGATGTTGACGACCATGAGCATGGTGAAATAATCCTGCAAAATCGTCTGTGTTACGTCTTCGATGTTGACTCCCTGCTCCGCCAGTATCCTGGAAACGTTGTACATGATGCCGACGGTGTCTTTGCCGAGCACGGTAATGATCGCTTTCATTGATTTTTTCCTCGTTTGAATCGTGGTTTGGTTTACGTATCTGTATTGTAATATATCTCAGGGCAGAAAAAAAGAACCCTAAAAAGGGTTCTTTGGAAAAATGGTGATCCTACCGGGAATTACGCAGCCTCGCTTTGCTCGTCTGCCGTCCTGCGCTCGACTCAGCCGTGCTCGGACACAAACAGTCCACCGGACTGTTTGGCCCTTTCGGGTTCGATTCCCGGTCAAACAGTAAAGAAAAAACGGACCGCTGTGCGATCCGTTTTTTTCTTTGGTGATCCTACCGGGAATCGAACCCGGGTTACCGCCGTGAAAGGGCGGTGTCTTAACCGCTTGACCATAGGACCAAAATAAGCGGCAACGTCTTGCTTTCCCAGGCAGTCGCCCACCAAG
>JAFRJI010000037.1 GCA_017432345.1 Bacillota bacterium
CTCCTGTGATCATGTTCTTTACGTAGTCAGCGTGTCCCGGGCAGTCTACGTGTGCGTAGTGTCTGTTCGGTGTCTCATATTCTACGTGCGCCGTGGAGATCGTGATTCCTCTTTCCTTCTCTTCCGGCGCCTTGTCGATCTCGTCAAACTTTACTTCTTCGCCCAGACCATACTTTCTCTGCAGTGTCAGTGTGATCGCAGCGGTCAGTGTTGTCTTACCATGGTCTACGTGACCGATCGTTCCGATGTTGATGTGTGGCTTCGTTCTTTCGAATTTTGCTTTTGCCATTGTGTTTTCCTCCTGTACCCTTCAAGGGTCAATTATTATTATTTCTTCTTTATTTGTTAATTGAATCAACTAAATTGTCCGGCAGTTTTTCAAAGTGATCGAACTGCATTACATAGACGCCTCTGCCCTGCGTTCTTGATCTCAAGTCGGTAGCGTATCCGAACATCTCGGAGAGAGGTACATACCCTCTGATCGCTACTGCGCCGTTGTTCATGTCAGAGCCTTCGATCTTTCCGCGTCTGGAGCTGATGTCTCCGATGACGTCTCCCATGTACTCATCCGGGACTGTGACCTCGATCTTGAAGATCGGCTCCAGCAATACAGGATCCGCTTTTCTGGCCGCTTCTCTGAGGGCCATGGAAGCGGCGATCTTGAATGCCATTTCCGAGGAGTCTACTTCGTGGTAAGAACCATCGAAGAGCTCAACACCGGCATCCACGAGCTGGTAACCGGCCACCGGTCCGGTCTCCATCGCTTCCTTGATTCCTTCTTCGATCTTAGGGATGTATTCCTTCGGAATCGCTCCGCCAACGATCGAATTCTTGAATTCAAATCCTTCACCCGGTTCTCTCGGATAAAGTCTGATCTTAACATGTCCGTACTGACCCTTGCCGCCTGACTGCTTGGCGTATTTGTGATCCACCTCGACAGCTTTGGTGATGGTTTCCTTGTATGATACCTGTGGCTTTCCGACGTTCGCTTCGACCTTGAATTCACGAAGCAGACGGTCCACGATGATCTCCAAGTGAAGCTCTCCCATGCCGGCGATAATGGTCTGTCCGGTTTCATTGTTCGTATAAGTCTTGAAGGTCGGGTCTTCCTCGGCCAGCTTGGCGAGGGCGATTCCCATTTTTTCCTGTCCGGCCTTTGTCTTTGGTTCGATCGCGATCTCGATGACCGGATCAGGGAAATCCATAGACTCCAATATGATCGACCTTCTCTCATCGCAGAGAGTGTCACCTGTGGTAGTGACTTTCAGTCCTACTGCTGCTGCGATATCACCAGAGTATACCGTTTCGATATCCTCTCGCTTGTTGGCATGCATCTGGAGTATTCTGCCGACACGCTCTTTTTTCTCCTTAACTGAGTTGTACACGTACGACCCGGAGTCGAGCGTTCCGGAATACACTCTGAAGTATGCCAGTTTTCCCACGTACGGATCGGCAACGATCTTGAATGCCAATGCCGAGAATGGGCCCTTATCATCTGCAGGTCTTTCCTCTTCTTTGCCTGTCTTCGGCGAGACACCCTCGATCGGAGGGATATCCAGCGGTGACGGCATATAATCGACAACTGCATCGAGCATCATCTGAACGCCTTTGTTCTTGTAAGCGCTTCCGCATGTGACCGGAACCATCTTTCCTGCTATCGTTGCCATTCTGATCACGGCTTTGATTTCGGACTCTGTGATTTCTTCCCCTTCGAGGAATTTCATCATGAGCTCTTCATCAAACTCAGATACGGCCTCTAGCATCTTTTCCCGCCACGTCACGGCGTCATCCAAAAGCTCCGCAGGGATTTCCGTCTTTTCGAAGGTCTTTCCCAGGTCGTCCTTGTAGATTTCCGCCTTCATTTCAATCAGGTCGATGATCCCGACAAAGGTATCTTCTTTTCCGATCGGAAGCTGCACCGGTACGGCATTCGCCTTCAGACGTTCCTTGACCATATCGACGACTCTGTAAAAATCCGCGCCCATGATGTCCATCTTGTTGATGAAGATCATCCTTGGTACGCCGTACTTTTCTGCCTGTCGCCATACGGTCTCCGACTGAGGTTCTACACCGCCCTTCGCGCAAAGCACTGTGACTGCTCCGTCGAGAACTCTCAGCGATCGTTCTACCTCAACGGTGAAGTCCACGTGCCCCGGTGTATCGATGATGTTTATTCTGGTGTCTTTCCATTGGGCTGTAGTAGCAGCAGAGGTAATCGTAATACCACGTTCTTGTTCCTGTTCCATCCAGTCCATGACCGCCGCGCCTTCGTGCGTTTCACCAAGCTTGTGCGTTCTGCCGGTATAGAACAGTATTCTTTCCGTTGTTGTCGTCTTGCCGGCATCGATGTGTGCCATGATACCGATATTTCTGGTCTTTTCCAGGGAAAATTTTCTGTCTGGCATTGTTTCCTCCTTTCTGCTTTATTTTTTGCTGTCAGCGGTTCGCTTTGATTAGAATCTGTAGTGTGCGAACGCCTTGTTAGCTTCAGCCATTCTATGAGTGTCTTCTTTTTTCTTTACGGATGCGCCTGTGTTATCGGCTGCATCGAGTAATTCTTTCGCCAGTCTTTCGGACATGGTCTTTTCGCCTCTGTCTCTGGTGTACTTCGTGAGCCATCTGAGACCTAACGTCTGACGTCTCTCCGGTCTTACTTCCATCGGTACCTGGTAGTTTGCACCACCGACACGTCTGGCTTTGACTTCGAGGACTGGCATAATGTTGTTCATAGCCTTGTCAAATACTTCGAGCGGATCTTCGCCGGTGATCTCTTTGATCTGATCGAATGCATCGTAGACGATCTTCTGGGCTGTACCCTTCTTGCCGTCCAGCATGATGCTGTTGATCAGCTTCGCAACGACCACGCTGCCGTAGACCGGATCAGGAAGTACTTCACGTTTTGGCACGTTACCTTTTCTTGGCACTTCTCTTTCCTCCTTAATTTCTAATTCGGTACTCGTTGAACGCCTCTGAAATTTCTTCGGGAGTCCCGTACAAAGGCTCCTTACATGCAAAACCCTTCGATTCTGCGTCCAGCTGCGATCCCCGTGAGCGCTCCTTTTATCTGAAAAAGGTGCGCTACTTGATTACCATTTGTTGTTGATGCGACAAGCTTACTTCTGTTTCGGTCTCTTGGCTCCGTACTTGGATCTGGCCTGTCTTCTTTCTGCGACGCCCGAAGTATCAAGCGTTCCTCGGACGATGTGATAACGCACACCCGGGAGGTCCTTGACTCTTCCGCCACGGATCAGTACAACACTGTGCTCCTGAAGGTTGTGACCGATTCCAGGAATGTATGCTGTGACTTCGATCCCGTTCGTAAGACGTACTCTGGCAACTTTTCTAAGTGCGGAGTTCGGCTTCTTAGGGGTGACCGTCTTGACGGAAGTGCAGACACCACGCTTCTGCGGAGAATCAACATTTGTCGCAACTCTTCTCAGGGAGTTCATTCCCTTGTTCAAAGCCGGCGCAGTTGACTTCTTTTCACTGCTGGTTCTGCCCTGACGTACTAATTGGTTAATGGTAGGCATCCTTTCTCTCCTTTCTTCTAGAATTTGGCTTTAAAAAGGGCGCACTAAGCCCACAGCCGAAAGCTATTTTATCACAAAAAATACACGGATGTCAACAACGACACCCGTGTATTTTTCAATGTTTTGACTTGTTTTTGACTCGTTGGTTTTTATTTGACCTTGATCTTGATTTCGAGGGCCTTTGCTCCCGGTGCGATCGTCTGATTATCTCCAGCAGCTCTTACCACGACCTGGAAGTAATAAGTTCCCTTCTTCGTTCCCTTCTTGACCTTGATCTTGCCGGTCTTTTTGTTGACCTTAAAGATCTTGCCGCCCCAGTAGCCGGTGTAGGTCACCTTTCCGACTTGGTTCTTTACGGTGATGGCCTTGACTGTCTGGGCCTTTTTCTTGAGCTTCTTGAATTTTACGGTCGCGGTCTTTGCCTTCGCGGTCATCGGATTCGCGTCTCCAATGAAGAGCTCGATATCATCTGCCCTGCTGTAGTAATCTCCTGCGCCAGTGGTGCAGCAGATGAATCCGCCCGCTCTGTTCGGGAATTCATTAAGTACTTCTCCCGTAAATATATCATGGTATGTGACGGTGAAGTCTGTGGCCGGATTCAGCAGCGTCTTGCCGCCTTCTGCCTTGACAATGAAATCATTGGTCGACAGTCCTGAGTTAACAGGCACATCATACCGCACATATGGAACATAGTCGGTCCACTTCCGGTATTTTTTATCCAGAGAAACTACACCTGCACCGTAGGTCAGCGTGTTCTTGCTGTAAATCGACACGCCACCTTCCCATTTCGAAGTCGCTTTAGTGAACCATTTGCTGCTGTCCTTTGCCTTTGCGCGGATCAAGTAGCTGCAATATCCGTTGCCGTCTTCATCTCTCTTCGCCGGATCATAATTGAACTTGAGCGGGAAGGATGAATCTTCATATTTTTCTCCGCCGTTTTTCGTATAGACTATCTTCTGGACGATCAAGTCATATTCACTTTCCGGAACTATATAGTCCGTTTCCGGATCAATAACGTGGATCTCCGGTGTGATGCCTTCGTTGGAATCATCGATGTAGTAAGTATCACCGTACTCGGCAGCACCGACGAACTCGAGCTCATAGTAGGAAAGATTTGTTGCGATTTCTTCCATAAAGTAGTACGCGCCGTATTCCTCGCCGTTATAATCGCAATACAGCTCGATTTCTACCTCACCAGGTTTGATACGTGTGAGCTTGTACTTGCCGCCGCCCAGATCTTCTCTGTTGATTATTTTCTTGTCATAGGTCCACTTAATGGTCGCCGACTGCGGCTGACGTACCGGTTCGCCTGCACTATTGACCGTGCAGAACTGCAGTTCCGGTTTGATAGTCACTGACTGGTCAATGTCCAGAGTATCCAGATCCTGCGGAGAAATTTCATAGTAGTCCGTATGTACTGTAACGTATTCGCTGCATACCGTGGAAACGGTCTTCCCGTTATTTCCTAAATAGGAAATCCTGCAGCAGACAGTAACATCTCTTTCAAGGTCTTTATCAGTGCGGTTCTTAAAGGTTACCGTCGCATAGGAAGGGTCTTCCGAATCCGCTTTGACGGTTGCATAGTCCGTATCGTTTTCATCGATGAACCATTCATAGCCAAAGACCTCATTTTCGCAGTCATCGTAGTCATAATCATACGCATCGTGCCACGCATCGGCTCTTACCGGAAGGGATTCTCCCGGCAGACCGTCCTCGCTGCCCAGGAGCACGATTTCTCCGCCAACGGAGTCCATACCGACCTCGACCTTGAACGGCACTTCCATAGGATCCATCTTCCCGATCTTGACCGTAGCTGTAAGCGTAGCGATACCCTCGCCGACGCCCTTGTAATTCCACCGTTTCTCTTTTTCGGTAAGTTTAACAACAGCGCTGTCCGAAGACGTAAGCTTGCTGACTGTGCACTTGACATCTTCGCCATCCGGATACTTGGCATTCCAAACCTCCGCCCAGAACGTCTTTTTCACGTAATCCGATTCGTCCAGGAGAAGCATCCGGTCATTCAGCCATCCATTGAAATCATAGCACGGCTCTGCCAAGTCAACGCCAAGAGAGCTATCCTGATAGACATTCCCATAACGATCGCTAAACGTGGCACGGATGAACACCTCGTTGTATTGGCTGCCGTGCGACTGATTATATGCATTCACCTCGCTGTGGATCGCCGAACCGTACAGCGTCAGAACTTCACTGTCTTCATTATATGTATACAGCCCGCTGCCTGCAGTGAACACTTTATCCCAGTGCCAATCACCGTAGTCGTCTCTGTATCCCAGTCCAACCTGGTACTGGAAGTTATAATCCTCATCGCTCCATCCATAAACATAGAACTTGCTGTTGCCATCTGAATAAAGAACGCTTCTGTCAGCGAACGGCTCGATATATATCTCACTATCGTTCTTCTGAACTCTTTTCTCTTTCTGAACGGCTTCTTCTTCCACAGCAGGTTCTTCTTCAACAACAGGCTCCTCTTCGACAGCGGCTGCGCCGTCATCACCTGTCACCTCTTCTGCTGTTATTTCATCGTCTGCAAACGCTGTCTGCGCAAAGCTCATTCCCAGGCATGGGAACACGGTCAATGCCATAATGACAGACAACATGATCGCGACTAGTTTTTTATGAATCTGTGTCATACTGCTACTTCTCCTTTCCCTCATAAAAAACACAACTCCATGATGGGACTATTTTACCATAACCGACGGCAAATAGAAACGGCTGCCGTGACTTTTCCCTGCATTTTGATTGCACTAAAACGGCGGCACCGCATGGATGCCGCCGCAAGTTGTTTGGATCTTTCGGAAGTGAAATTCCGTTATTGATATTAATACTCGTCGGAATCTACCGTTTCATTCACGAATTCGTCCGATACGGCATAATCTTCAACGGAAGCCATGTCATCCGTGGTCGCCATTTCCGGAACAACGCCCTGAAGTTCTTCAGCGATCTCTTCGACTTCGACTTCTTCTTCTTCCTCGCTCTCCGCCAGTTCCATCTGTTCCTGCATTTCTCTGTAGGCCTCGATCAGGGCGGTGTTGACGCCGTAGTCGAGTTCGATGTTGCGGTACTTTCTCATACCGGTTCCGGCAGGGATCAGCTTACCGATGATGACGTTCTCCTTGAGGCCTTCCAGATGGTCTGTCTTGCCCTTGATCGCCGCATCGGTCAGTACTCTCGTCGTCTCCTGGAAGGAGGCTGCCGACAGGAAGGAATTCGTCGCCAGGGATGCCTTTGTGATTCCGAGGAGGAGACGCTCGGCGTCGGCCGGCTCTCTGCCCTCTTCGATGGCTCTCTCGTTGGCTTCTTCAACGTCGAACTTGCCGTACTGGCCGCCCGGAAGCAATCCGGTGTCGCCAGGGTTGTTGACCTTCATCTTGGAAAGCATCTGGCCTACGATGACCTCGATGTGCTTGTCGTTGATGTCAACGCCCTGGTTCTTATATACACGCTGTACTTCCTTGAGCAGGTACTGGTATACACCTTCTACGCCCTTGAGCTTCAGGATATCCTTCGGATCCAACGGCCCGCTGGTGATGTTGTCGCCTGCTTCCACGTAGTCGCCTTCGGAAACGCAGATCCGTGCGCCGTAAGGAATGTCGTAGACTTTCTCTTCTTCGCCGCGGATGGTGACCTCAGTCATGTTGTCCACGTGGTTGATCGAAACGACGGTGCCGTCCGCTTCACAGATCTGCGCGAGACCCTTAGGCTTTCTCGCTTCAAAGAGCTCTTCGACTCTTGGCAGACCCTGGGTGATGTCGGATCCGGCAACACCGCCGGTATGGAACGTTCTCATGGTCAGCTGCGTACCCGGTTCACCGATGGACTGCGCTGCCTGGATACCGACCGCTTCGCCGATATTGACGCTTTCGCCGGTCGCCAGGTTTCTGCCGTAGCATTTTGCACAGACGCCGCTCTTGGACCGGCACGTCATGACAGACCGGATCGCGACGGAATCGATGCCCGCGTCTTCGATGATCTGGGCAGTTGCCTCGCTGATTTCCTCGTCCTGTTCCACGATCAGTTCGCCGGTCTCAGGATGGAAGATGTCGTTCAGCGCCGTTCTGCCGATGATTCTGTCTTTGAGTTTCTCAATGACTTCCTTGCCGTCGGTGAACGCCTTTACTTCGATACCTTCTTCGGTACCGCAGTCGTCTTCTCTTACGATGACGTTGTGCGATACATCGACCAGACGTCTCGTCAGATAACCGGAGTCAGCGGTTCGCAGAGCCGTATCGGCCAGTCCCTTACGGGCGCCGTTGGAGGACAGGAAGTATTCCAGAACGGAAAGTCCTTCACGGAAGTTCGCCTTGATCGGAATCTCGATCGTCTTACCGGTCGCGTTAGCCATCAGACCACGCATGCCGCCGATCTGACGGATCTGGTTCTTGGAACCTCTAGCACCGGAGTGCGCCATGATGTACAGGTTGTTCAAAGTTCCCAGTGAGTCCATCAGGGCGTCCGCTACGTCGTCGGTCGTCTGGTTCCAGATCTCGATGACCTTGTCGTAACGTTCCTTATCGGATACGAGACCTCTGCGGTAAGCCCGGTCGTATTTGTCGACCAGCGCATCGGCTTCGGCGATGATCTTTTCCTTCGCTTCCGGGATCTCCATGTCGGAGATGCCGATGGTGATGGCTGCCTTTGTGGAATAGTGGTAACCCATGTCCTTGATGTAGTCCAGCATCAGGACGGTCTCGGTATTGCCGTGGATACGGTAGCAGCGGTCGATGATCTGTCCCAGCGTCTTCTTCGTGCAGAGGAAGTCGATCTCCAGTGAATATGGGTCCGCTTCTCTATCCGGAACGTAGCCCAGATCCTGCGGGATCTGCTGGTTGAAGATGAACCGTCCGACCGTGGATTCGACCAGCTTGCCGCGCTCATCGTCTTCACCGGCATACATTCTTACCTTGACCTTGGCGTGGATGCCGACCATGCCGGTCTCATACGCCATCAACATTTCGGAAAGATCGGTAAAGACCTTGCCGTCGCCCTTTTCGGCAGGTGAGTTTCTATGTCCTTCTTCCTGGCCAGGGTGGGTCAGGTAGTAAGATCCGAGAATCATATCCTGCGTCGGGGTCGTGATCGGGGATCCGTCCTTCGGCGCCAGGATGTTGTTAACGGACAGCATCAGGAATCTCGCTTCCGCCTGCGCTTCTACGCTGAGTGGTACATGGACCGCCATCTGGTCGCCGTCAAAGTCGGCGTTGAACGCGGTACATGCCAGCGGATGCAGCTTGATCGCCTTACCTTCGACCAATACCGGCTCAAAGGCCTGGATACCGAGTCTGTGCAGGGTCGGAGCACGGTTGAGCATGACCGGATGTTCTTTGATGACGCCTTCCAGAACGTCCCAGACTTCCGGTCTGACTTTCTCGACCATTCTCTTGGCGCTCTTGATGTTGTGCGCGTTTCCGTTCTCCACGAGCTTCTTCATGATGAACGGCTTGAACAGTTCCAGAGCCATCTTCTTCGGCAGTCCGCACTGATAGAATTTCAGTTCCGGTCCGACGACGATTACGGAACGTCCGGAGTAGTCGACACGCTTGCCGAGGAGGTTCTGACGGAATCTTCCCTGCTTGCCCTTGAGCATGTCGGACAGGGACTTCAGCGGTCTGGAGCCAGGGCCCGTTACCGGTCTGCCTCTGCGGCCGTTGTCGATCAGAGCGTCGACGGCTTCCTGCAGCATACGCTTTTCATTTCTGACGATGATATCCGGCGCGTTCAGCTCGAGCAGCCGGTTCAGTCGGTTGTTTCTGTTGATGACTCTGCGGTACAGGTCATTCAGATCGGAGGTCGCGAAACGGCCGCCGTCCAGCTGTACCATCGGTCTCAGATCCGGCGGGATGACCGGGATGACATCCAGGACCATCCATTCCGGACGGTTTCCGGAGATCCGCAGCGCTTCGATGACTTCCAGCCGACGGACGATACGGATCTTCTTCTGTCCGGTCGCCTTCTCCAGCTTTTCTTTCAGGTCCGCGGATTCCACGTCCAGGTCGACGTCCATCAACAGCGTCTTGATAGCGTCCGCGCCCATTCCGGCCTTGAACTTCAGTGCTGGATTGTCCTTCGCTTCACGGTATTCGTTCTCGGTCAGGATCTGCTTATATGCAAAATCCGTATTACCCGGATCGGTTACGATAAAGTTCGCGAAATACAGGATCTTCTCGAGCGTTCTCGGCGAGATGTCGAGCACCAGTCCCATACGGGAAGGAATGCCTTTGAAGTACCAGATGTGGGAGACTGGTGACGCCAGCTTGATGTGCCCCATTCTCTCTCTTCTGACTTTGGCCTTAGTGACTTCTACGCCGCACTTGTCGCAGATGATGCCTTTGTAACGAATTCTCTTGTACTTACCGCAGTGGCATTCCCAGTCCTTGGTAGGTCCAAAAATCCTTTCGCAGTAGAGACCGTCGCGTTCCGGCTTCAGTGTCCTGTAGTTGATGGTTTCCGGCTTGGTGACCTCGCCGTGTGACCAGCTCAGGATCTTTTCCGGAGATGCCAGTCCGATCTGAAGGGCTTCAAAATTGTTCATTTCGTAATTTGCGTTATCACTCATTGTTTCTTACCCCCTCTCAACGATCTCTTCTATCTCTTCTTCGATCTCTTCGATCTCTTCAACTTCTTCGATGTCCTCGACTTCATCTTCGAACTCGAGATCCTCTGCCATCTCTTCAACGATCTCGTCGAAGTTTTCCGGCTCTTCGAGTTCCTCTTCGTCCTCAAATTCGTCTTCTTCATCTTCGTAGCCTTCGGCTTCCGCTTCGGCCCGCGCGTTCTTCTCGATCTCGCGGTCGACCATGCGCTCGATGGCGGCGATGCCGTCTGTGTCGCTGTCTTCCTTGATCTCGATCTCCTCGTTGTTCTCACCGAGGACCTTGATGTCAAGGCAAAGGCTCTGCATTTCCTTGATCAGAACCTTGAAGCTCTCCGGGATACCTGCTTCCGGAATGTTCTCGCCCTTGACGATCGCTTCGTAGGTCTTGACACGGCCGACGATGTCGTCGGACTTGACGGTCAGGATCTCCTGCAGCGTGTAAGCGGCTCCGTACGCTTCCAGAGCCCATACTTCCATTTCGCCGAACCGCTGTCCGCCGAACTGCGCTTTGCCGCCCAAAGGCTGCTGCGTTACCAGCGAGTACGGACCGGTCGATCTGGCGTGGATCTTGTCATCGACCAGATGGTGGAGCTTGAGCATGTACATGTATCCGACGGTGACCGGATTGTCGAAGTATTCGCCGGTCCGGCCGTCTCTGAGCTTCAGCTTTCCTGTTTCATCGTAGCCCGTTTCTTTCAGGAGCTCGATGATATCTTTTTCGTTCGCGCCGTCGAATACCGGCGTCGCGATGTACCAGTCTTTGGATTTGGCAGCGAGGCCAAGGTGGACTTCCAGTACCTGTCCGACGTTCATTCGCGAAGGTACGCCCAACGGGTTGAGCATGACCTGCAGCGGCTGGCCGTTTTCAAGGAACGGCATGTCTTCTTCCGGAAGGATCCTGGAGATAACGCCCTTGTTACCGTGTCTTCCTGCCATCTTGTCACCGACCTGGATCTTTCTCTTCGTCGCGATGTAGACGCGGACGAGCTTGTTGACTCCAGGAGGGAGTTCATCGCCGTTCTCTCTGGAGAAGATCTTGACATCGACAACGATACCGGTCTCTCCATGCGGCACACGCAGGGAAGTATCTCTGACTTCTCTTGCCTTCTCACCGAAGATCGCTCTCAAAAGACGTTCTTCAGCGGTCAGTTCCGTTTCGCCCTTCGGCGTGACTTTGCCGACCAGGATATCGGAGGAGTTGACTTCCGCACCGATGCGGACGATACCCTCTTCATCCAGATCCTTCAGCGCGTCTTCACCGACGTTAGGGACTTCTCTGGTGATTTCTTCTGGCCCGAGCTTGGTGTCTCTGGCTTCAGATTCGTATTTCTCGATATGGATCGATGTCAGGACATCTTCCATGATCAGGCGTTCATTCAGGATGATCGCGTCTTCGTAGTTGTAACCTTCCCAGGTCATGAACCCGATCAGAAGGTTTTTGCCGAGCGCGACTTCGCCGTTGGCTGTGGATGGGCCGTCCGCGATGACTTCACCGGCTTCCACGTGTTCGCCGCGGAATACGATCGGTCTCTGGTTGATGCAGGTTCCCTGGTTGGACCGCTTGAACTTCAGGAGGTTGTGGACTTCATCGCCCTCTCCGTCGTCTCTGGTGATCACGATCCGGTCTGCATCCACGAAGCTGACCGTTCCGTCGTGCAGCGCGAGCTGCGCGACGCCTGAGTCTTTTGCTGCCTTGTATTCCATGCCGGTACCGACCATCGGTGCTTCTGTGACCATGAGCGGAACGGCCTGTCTCTGCATGTTGGATCCCATCAGTGCACGGTTCGCGTCGTCGTTCTCGAGGAACGGGATCATCGCCGTCGCTACGGATACGACCTGCTTCGGGGAAACGTCCATGTAATCGACGATCTCTCTCGGTACCAGGTCGATGTCGCCGCCCTTGCCTCTGGCCGCGACTTTCATGTTGGCGAAGTGGCCTTCGGAATCGAGCGGTTCGTTCGCCTGCGCGACGATCTTATCCTCTTCGTCGTCCGCCGTCAGATAGTGGATCTCGTCGGTAACGATGCCAGTCTCTTTGTTGACGACGCGGTACGGCGTTTCGATGAATCCGTACTGGTTGATCACGCCATAGGTCGTGAGGGAACCAATCAGTCCGATGTTCGGACCTTCAGGTGTCTCGATCGGGCACATTCTGCCGTAGTGTGAATGGTGGACGTCACGGACTTCAAATCCGGCACGCTCTCTGGAAAGTCCGCCAGGACCCAGCGCGGAGAGTCTTCTCTTGTGCGTCAGTTCTGCCACCGGGTTCGTCTGGTCCATGAACTGTGACAGCTGGGAACTTCCGAAGAATTCCTTGACGGCTGCCGTGACCGGACGGATATTCATCAGGCCCTGCGGAGTAACTTCCGCCGTGTCCTGCGTATTCATTCTTTCTTTGATTGTACGTTCCATTCTGGAGAGACCGATCCGGATCTGGTTCTGCAAAAGCTCACCAACCGTTCTCAGTCTTCTGTTGCCCAGGTGGTCGATGTCATCCGTGTTGCCGATGCCGTAGTTCAGGTTCAGCAGGTAGCTGACGGACGCAACGACGTCCGCAACGAGGATGTGCTTCGGGGAAAGTTCATATTTCTTCATCTTAAGAACTTCCTTCAGCTCTTCTTCGCTGCAGCCTTCGTACTCCTTGAGGATCTCCATGAGTTTCGGATAATAAACTCGGTCTGCGATCTTCAGATCGGAGACATCGAACTCAATGTAGTTCTTGAGGTCGACAAACTGGTTGCCGATGACCTTGGTCGATACATTGTCTTCGTAAGCGCTCTGTACCATGACGTACTCGACGCCGGCGTTTTCGATCTGTCTCGCCAGATCCTTGCTGACACGTTGCCCTGCTTCAGCCAGGATCTCTCCGGTGTTCGGATCGATGACGTCTTCACTAACGACATTGTCGGCCAGTCGATTGTACAGACCGAGCTTCTTATTATACTTATATCTTCCGACCTTCGCGAGATCGTATCTCTTCGGGTCGAAGAACATGGAGTTGAACAGTGAGCCGGCACTTTCGACCGTTGGCGGTTCGCCCGGTCTTAGTTTCCGGTAGATCTCTTTCAGACCTTCTTCGTAGTTCGTAGTCGTATCCTTCTCCAGTGTCTTGAGAAGTCTCGGCTCGGCTCCGAAGATATCTATGATCTCCTCGTTGCTTCCCATGCCCAAAGCTCTGAGCAGGGTCGTAACAGGCTGCTTTCTGGTTCTGTCCACCCTAACAGAGATGACCTCGTTAGAGTCCGTTTCATATTCCAGCCAGGCGCCTCTGTTCGGGATCACGGTCGTGAAGAACAGATTCTTGCCTGACTTGTCGATTTCTTTCTCATAGTAAGGTCCCGGCGACCTAACCAGCTGCGTAACGACGACACGTTCCGCACCGTTATATATAAAGGTGCCTTTTTCGGTCATGAGAGGGAAATCCCCCATGAATACTTCCTGTTCCTTTACTTCGCCGGTCTCTCTATTGACCAATCTAACTTTTACTTTAAGAGGAGCTGCATATGTAACATCCCTCTCCTTACACTCTTCCTGTTCGTACTTCGGAGGATCTGTAAGTGAGTAGTCGATGAATTCGAGGACGAGTTTATCCGCATAATCTTTGATTGGTGAAACATCCTCAAAAACCTCACGAAGACCTTCTTCAACAAACCATTTATACGAATCTGTCTGAATCTGAATCAGATTTGGCATCTCTGCCACTTCGTTGATTTTTGAAAAGGTCATTCGTTCTTTTCTTCCTAATTTGATAGGATTTGGCATATTAATCACTCCTTATTAACTTATTAAATTACATTTGCAGGGCAATTTAATAATATAACAAAGTTTTGTCAAGATGTCAACATTTTTTTGCTTTTTGCGATTTTGTTTGAAAAGGAAAAAAATCCCGGGCGGGTTCGCCCGGGATTCCGTTTTCGGGTCTGGGATTTTTGCTTATTTCAGTTCTACGCCAGCGCCAACTTCTTCCAGCTGAGCCTTGATAGCTTCTGCTTCTGCCTTTTCGATTCCTTCCTTAACGTTGGATGGAGCACCGTCAACCAGAGCCTTAGCTTCCTTAAGTCCAAGACCGGTGATCTCTCTGACAGCCTTGATGACCTTGATCTTTTCAGCACCGATCTCTTTCAGAACGACAGTGAATTCAGTCTGCTCTTCAGCAGCAGCAGCGCCAGCATCAGCAGCAACTACAGCAACGCCTGCAGCAGCGCTTACGCCAAATTCTTCTTCACAAGCCTTTACCAGCTCGTTCAGTTCCAGTACGGACATGTTCTTTATAGCTTCAATAATTTGATCTTTATTCATTGTTTTTCTCCTTTTTTCAGATTATCGATATTTGTAATAGTTTAACTGTAATTTCTAATTAAGCTTCCGCTTCTGCTCCGCCTTCGCCCTTCTCCGCGATCTGCTTGATGACTCTTGCGAAGTTCGCGATCGGTGACTGGATGCTTCCCATGAACTTGGAAATGAGGACATCTCTAGATGGGATGTTGGCAACCTGTGCGATACCGTCTTTGTCATAGTATTCGCCTTCTACGAAACCGCCCTTGAATTCCATCTTCTTGAATTCCTTCATGGATTCGTTCAGTACTCTGGCTGGTGCTGTCGCATCGTCAAAGCTGAATGCAAATGCGCTCGGTCCTTCCAGAACTTCTGCCATGGCTTCGTAATCCGTTCCGGCGATCGCTCTCTTGACGAGTGTGTTCTTGTAAACGGTGTAGTCAACATTCGCTTCACGAAGCTTTTTTCTCATTGCATCCGCCTCTTCAACGGTGATGCCCATGTAGTCGATCACGACTGCAGACTCAGCTCTTTCAAACTTGTCTTTGATCTCATCGATCACAACCTGCTTCTCAATGTAAGCCTGTTTTGTTTCTGCCATACTTGCGTATTCTCCTTTCATAGATTTTTTTGATACGCCGTAAAAAGAAAACCCCGCTTCATTTTAAACGCAGCGAGGTCTGTATATTTTACATTGTACCTCGGTGGGGCTCGTGTTTAAGAGCCTCGCGGCTCCCCCACTGTCTACGGTTTGTTGTATTCAATTCCGTTTTTTGATCTGTTCAGATCTTAACCAATCTTCTGAGGATTGATCTTGACTCCAGGTCCCATGGTGGCTGCAACAACGACGCTTCTCATGTACTGTCCCTTTGCAGCTGCCGGCTTGGCTTTGATGATTGCCTGAGCCAGAGCGTTGAAGTTCTCAGTCAGCTTTTCAGGGCCGAATGATGCTTTGCCGATTGGCACGTGGATGATGTTTGTTTTGTCGAGACGATATTCGACTTTACCGGCTTTTGTTTCGGCGATGGCTTTCGCAACGTCCATCGTAACTGTACCGGATTTCGGGTTCGGCATGAGTCCCTTAGGTCCCAGCAGCTTACCGAGTCTTCCGACAACACCCATCATGTCAGGTGTAGCGATAACAGCGTCAAAGTCGAACCATCCTTCTTTCTGGATCTTCTGCGCCATTTCCTCTGCTCCGACAAAATCTGCGCCGGCTTCTTCTGCTTCGGTTGCCTTAGGGCCCTTTGCAAATACCAGGACTTTCTTGGATTTGCCGGTGCCGTGCGGAAGAACGATCGCGCCTCTGATCTGCTGATCTGCGTGTCTTCCGTCTACGCCCATCTTAAAGTGAGCTTCGATTGTTTCGTCGAACTTGGCTTTGGCTGTCTTGATGACCAGTCCCATTGCTTCTTCGACGTCATACTGTTCAGCTTTGTTGTATTCTTCTAAAGCTGCTTTGTAGTTTTTACCTCTCTTAGGCATTTTGTTGATCCTTTCTGTGGTGCTGACGACTCCCCGCAAGACCTGTGCGGTTCCCAGTCTCCCACTGTACTAGTCTTCTACAACGATTCCCATACTTCTCGCAGTACCCTTGATCATCTCTGTTGCTGCCTCAAGGCTTGCTGCGTTCAGATCCGGCATTTTAGTCTTTGCAATTTCTTCAACCTGCGCCCGTGACAGTGTCGCGACCTTTGTGCGGTTCGGTTCACCGGATGCGGATTCAAGACCTGCTGCCTTCTTCAGCAATACTGCTGCAGGCGGTGTCTTCGTAATGAACGAAAAACTGTGGTCTGCATAAACAGTAATGACGACCGGAATGATCATTCCCGGCTGATCCTGTGTCTTGGCATTGAACTGCTTACAGAAGTCCATAATGTTAACGCCATGCTGACCTAATGCAGGACCAACTGGTGGTGCAGGATTTGCGTTGCCGGCTGGGATCTGAAGCTTGATATAGCCTGCGATCTTTTTAGCCATTCAGAATCCTCCTTTCTTCGGTTATTTATTTTAATCAAGTTTATCAACCTGAGCAAAATCAAGTTCAACCGGAGTATCTCTTCCGAACATGGATACTCTGGCTCTCAGTGTCTGTTTCTCCGGATTGACTTCTTCAACGACACCCATGAAATTCTCGAACGGGCCGTTGATGACTTTGATCGTGTCGCCAATGTGGATGTCCAGATCGATGTAGATCTTCTCGATCCCCATCCTTCTGACTTCATCTAATGTAAGCGGAACCGGATCGGAACCGTGTCCGACGAATCCGGTTACTCCCTGCGTATTTCTGACGATATACCAGGATTCATTGGTAACGATCATCTTGACCAGCACATAGCCCGGAAACATCTTCTTGGTTTTGATCTTTCTCTGGCCGTTCTTGAGCTCGACTCTGTCTTCTGTAGGCACGACAACACTGAGAACGAGATCCTGCATGCCTCTGTTCTCTACGAGCTTTTCGATGCTGGCTTTGACCTTGTTTTCATGTCCGGAATAGGTATGGACGACATACCATTTGGCTTCGCCGTCTCCTCTGAGCCCTTCCAGTTCATCAAGGTTCAGTTTCTTTGTTTCTTTGGTTTCGTTTGTTTCACTCATTGTCCACTAAACTCCAATCGCAAATGATCTGCTAGAAGCACATTGCTTTGATCGCAGCAAGAACGCCGGAGTCAACGCCCCAGAAAAGAAGCGCGAATGCAGCGCATGTGCAAAGAACGATCACAGTATATGATCCGAGTTCTTTTCTCGTCGGCCATACGACCTTCTTCATTTCGAGCTTGACGCCCTTGAAGTATTCCATTATGCTGCCACGCTGTTTTTTCTTCTGGTTGTTCTGCTTCGTCTTGGCTGTCTTTCTCTGCTTCTGGACCTTAGTGGCTTTGTCCTGTGCTTTTGCCCATCTGGACTGTTTTTCAGTACTCTTATCTGACTGTTTTGCCATTGTGTACTACTCCCTCTTTGATTACTACTTCGTCTCTTTGTGCAGAGTGTGCTTCTTGCAGAACGGACAATACTTGTTCATTTCGATACGATCAGGATTGTTCTTCTTGTTCTTGACTGTGTTGTAGTTTCTCTGCTTACATTCTGTGCATGCGAGCGTAACTTTAACTCTCATTTTTTATGTCCTCCATTTAACTCAAACAGAGAGCGGAATCCGCTCTTGTTCTGTTTTTTCCCATAAAGTCGCTAGATAATTATATATTAAGGGACTGTCAACGTCAAGGGAATATTTCAAAGAGCTGCCACATCTGTTTCGACATGGCAGCCCTTCTGTAAATTATTATTCGGATCGTTTTTCAGGAAGTATTCCTACTATATTATACTTCCTTCATGTAAAGCGCGTCTGCCGGGCAGCCATCGACACAGGCACCGCAGCCGATACACTTTTCTTTGTCAACTTTCCAATCGTTGTCGACAACGTCTGGAATCGCCCCAGCCGGACATGCGTTTACACAAGCGTTGCAGCCGATGCATTCGCCGTCCTTGACCGCTGCGATCGTCTTCGCAGCCGCTTCAGCCGGAGCTTCCTCAGCCGGAGCTTCTTCCGCTTCCGCTGCCGCACCGCCGAATGCCAGACACTTCTTCGGGCACTTGTCGATGCAGACACCGCACTTCACGCAGGAATCCTCGTCAACTTCCCAGACCTTTTCCTTACGGTCAACGGTCAGGGCGTCAGCCGGGCAGTTCTTCGCGCAAAGTCCGCAGAATACGCAAACTTCCTTGTCGCATGCGAGAGGTCCATCGTCCTCTGCAGGAGCTTCTTCCGCAGCTTCTGCCGCGCCGCCAAATGACAAGCTCTTCTTCGGGCACTTATCGATGCAAGCTCCACACTTGACGCAAGCTTCCTTGTCAACTTCCCATACCTTTTCTTTCCGGTCAACGGTCAGCGCATCTGCCGGGCAAGCCTTCGCGCAAAGTCCGCAGAATACGCAGGTTTCCTTATCGCATGTAAGGTCACCGTCGCCAGCCGGAGCCGCATCAGAAGCAGCCGCCTTGGTAGGGATCTCTACTGTGTCAACGATCTTGACAACGTCAGGAATCGTGTAGAGGTTTTCCATGTTCAGGCACTTCTTAGGGCAGCAGTCAACGCAAGCGCTGCACTGGATGCACTGCATTCTCTGGATGGTCCAGGTGCCGCCCTTCTTGTCAACGTCGATCGCGTTGGTCGGGCAGGCTCTGGCACACATGCCGCAGCCGATGCATCCGTCAGCATCGATGCTGACTGAACCTCTTGTTCTCTCCTGCCATTCTCTCGGTTTTACAGGGTACATGAGAGTGGCCGGTTTCTTGAACGTGCTTCCCAGTATGGTCTTACCAAACTTGAAGAATCCAAGCAAGTATGGAACCGCAAGACACAGCAGAGCAGCAACGATTACAACAATGATGATCATCAATTTCACTACTCTCACCTACCTTTCTGTACAGCTGATGCATGGGTCGATGGTCAGTACCAGCATCGGTACATCCGCCAGATCCGCGCCAGCCAGTGTTTTAACCATAGCCGGAATGTTCATGTTGGTCGGTGTCCTGACACGCATTCTCTTCAGGAACTTCGTTCCGCCTCCCTTGACATAGTAGAAGGCTTCGCCTCGAGGCTGTTCCATACGAGTGATGTATTCGCCTTCGATCTTGTTCGGCACCTTCATGTCGACCGGGCCGTCCGGAATCTGATCGATCGCCTTTGAGATCAGATCGATCGACTGGAAGACCTCACGGATACGGACGACCGTTCTGGCCATGCAGTCGCCTGCTTCTTCCAGAACCGGTTCGAATCCCAGTTTGCCATATACACCGTGGTTGTCCGTCATACGGATATCCTGCGGAACGCCGGATGCTCTCGCCATCGGACCAACCGCGCAAAGTTCTTCGGCTTCTTCCTTCGTCAGAACGCCAACGCCCGTCATTCTGTTCTTGACAGATGCATCGTTGATGAATACGTCCGTGACTTCTTTGATCTCAGCTTTGAGGCCATTCATGACTTCCTGCATTTCCTTCAGGTTCTCATTGCTGATGTCTTTTCTCATGCCGCCGACTTTGCAGATGGAAAAAACGACTCTGCCGCCGGTGTTCTTTTCGAACAGGTCGAGTACGGTTTCTCTGATTCTCCAGCAGTGGTTGAACAAGCTCTCAAAGCCAAAACCATCTGCCAGAAGTCCGAGCCACAGCAGGTGGCTGTGAACTCTTCCCAGTTCATGCAGGATCGTTCTCAGGTATTCCGCTCTTTCCGGGACCTGAACGCCCATCGCACCTTCCATGGATGCAACTGCGCCCCAGCCATGTCCGAAACTGCAGATACCGCAGATACGTTCAACTACATATACCATCTGATTGAAATCCTTAATTTCGCACAGCTTTTCAAGACCTCTATGGATATACCCAATAGATGGAATCGCTTCCACAACTGTCTCGTCCTCAAGTACCAGGTCGAGATGAATAGGTTCAGGAAGCACTGGGTGCTGTGGTCCGAAAGGAATTATTGTTCTTTTACCCATTTTCGTTACCTTCCTTTCCTATTTCTTCGGTTTCCAAGGTGTTTCTTCAGAGATCTTGAAGAATTTACCCTGATAATCTAACGCGCTGTGATTGAACTGGACGCCAAAGAGATCGTGGATCTCGTTTTCATAGATGAATGCCGGCCAGTAAATCCCAGTGATACTTTCCACTTCTTCACCGATCTTGATGTCCAGTCTGAGGTTGTACAGCTGGTGCCCCTTATCAAAGGTATAGATGATCTCATATGTATCATCATCCAGCACAACACCGCAGATCTGGCCTAACCGGTAGCCTCCTGCCTTCATGTCGCCGACTTTAGCGATCAGCTGGGAAAGATCAACGGTTTCAAAGTTCTGTTCTACGAATACTCTTTCGCTCATTATTCTTCCCCTCCTTCGCTCTTGACTTCTTCAGCAACTTCTTCTGCAGGTTCTTCGACTGCGTCTTCAACCACTTCTTCGACTTCTTCGACCTTTTCGACCTTGTTCAGCATCGCTTCACGCTTTGCCTGCAAAACGCCAAGGCCCTTGACGACTGCGTCGATGATAGCTTCCGGTCTTGCCGCGCAGCCCGGTACGTAAGCGTCAACAGGAATGACCTGATCGACTCCGCCCAGAACATTGTAGCAATCCTTGAAGATGCCGCCGGAACATGCACAGATACCGATGGCCACGACGACCTTTGGTTCAGGCATCTGTTCATAGATCTGTTTAACAATTCCTTTGTTCTGTTCATTTACAGAACCGGTGACCAGGAACACGTCTGCGTGCTTCGGGTTACCGCAGTTGATAATACCGAATCTCTCAACGTCGTACATAGGAGTAAGACATGCCAGAACTTCGATATCGCATCCGTTACAGCTTGATCCGTCATAGTGGACGACCCAAGGTGATTTTGTTACATATGCTGACATTTCTTCACCTCCTTAGAAACACAAGTACAATACGAAAACGTTGACCATTCCGAGAACGACCGCGATGATCCATGAAGATTTGAAGGCGAACTGCCACTTCATTCTCGCGAAGGTGTTGTCGATGAATACTTCTACGAAGTACGCAACGATTGCCACGACGATTCCCAGAACCCATCCCCAGGCTGTTCCGTTCGCGAAGAACAGGAAGACGAAGCCGAGAAGGAATACGTTTTCATACCAGTGAGATAACTCGATAAGACCCATCGTTCTTCCAACGAACTCTGTGGTCAGACCACGAACCAGTTCTTGGTGAGCATGGTGTGACATACTCAGGTCGAACGGCGATTTTCTGAACTTCAGCGTCAGGATGAAGATCCATCCGATGAAGATGCCGATCATCGGCAGGAAGCACATGGAGTCGCTTCCCAGGATGTCTCTTACATTGAAGCTTCCGTGATACATATAGAAACCGATTGCGGTAAGAAGTACCATTGGTTCATATGCCATCATCGCCAGCAGTTCTCTCTCAGCACCCGTCTCAGCGTAAGGCGAGTTCGAGGAGTAAGCTGCGACGACCAGGAATGCGGTTGCGATCGTCAGTGTGAAGATCACGAGCAGGAGGTCTCCGCCTGCAAAGAAGATCACACCGGAAGCGATGACGAACACGACGAAGACCAGTACGTAGAAGTCCTGGAATCTGGTCGGAGCCATCTTTTCCTTTTCAAATAACTTGAATACATCGTAGAACGGCTGGAGTACAGGAGGTCCGACTCTTCTCTGCATCTTCGCGGAGAGCTTTCTTTCCAGTCCTGCCAGAAGTCCGCCAAGCAGCGGCGCCAGTACGAGGTATGCGATGATCGATACGACTGTCTTAACTATCATTATGCAACACCTCCTAACAGACTAACCAGCGTAGCTACCATGTAGCCAATGCCTATAATCAGCATCGCTGTACAAAGTACATCACCGACCACATTCATCTTGTGTTCGCCAAAGTACTTTTCCATGTGCCAGTTTCTCAGTGTGAATTCAACTTCCTGCTGCATGGAACCATAGTATGTCCGGTTGTCCCCGGTATTCGCACCAGCTAGATAGATTGGTACTTTTTCCTTCTTGGACTTGCCGAAGAACATGGCAGCCAGCAGAACGATCACAGCGATCATGATGACCATGATGGTCATGTTGCCGGATGACATGATGCCTCCGGACAGACCGCCAAATACTACTTCGAGGTAAGGAACCAGCATGTAGCTTGAGATCAGAGGGAAGATCAGACAAACCAGAATGACGAGTACGACCAGAATGAGGTGTACATAGGATTCTGTCTTGTGAACGTTTGTCTCAATGCTCTCTTCACCAGCTACGACCGCAGTGAGCTTACCCATCCACTTCAGCCAGTAGAATGCTGTTACCGCACTGCCGAAGCAGATGCAGCCGATCAGCAGGATGTTTCCTGAATCGACAAAGGATACCATGCAAGCCCACTTTGAGATCAGCATTCCGAACGGCGCGATGAACATGCCCGCGATACCGATGATCATGCACATAGCAAGTTTCGGCATCTTGTTGAACAGGCCGTCCATATCTTCGATCATTCTGCTGCCAATGTGGTGCTCTGCAGTACCTACGCAGAGGAACAGGAGAGACTTAGTGATCGCGTGGAATATGATGAGCATGATGCCGGCCCAGACAGCTCCGGCTGATCCAACGCCGCCGCAGGCAACGATCAGGCCGAGGTTCGCGATCGTGGAGTAAGCGAGTACTCTCTTCGCGTTGACCTGTGAGATCGCTGCACATGATGCGAAGAGGAATGTGATACCTCCGACCATCATGACCATGATTCCCGCAAAGTTGCTCATTCCGAGAACCGGAGCAAGCTTGATGACGAGGAATACGCCGGCTTTAACCATTGTGGATGAGTGGAGCAATGCCGATGTCGGTGTCGGTGCGACCATTGCGCCGAGCAGCCAGCTATTGAACGGCATCTGTGCAGCTTTTGTGATACCCGCAAAAGCGAAGAACGCTGCCGGGATAGCAACTAGGTCTCCGTAAACGGATCCGACCAGGAGCATCGTGCTGAGTTCCACAGTCTGGAATACGATTCCCAGGATCACGATACCAACCGCGAATCCTACTCCACCGAGCAGGTTCATGATCAGGGCTCTGAACGCATTGTTCGTAGCCTCTTCGGTCTTGGTGAATCCGATGAGCCAGAAGGAACATAAGCTCGTGATCTCCCAGAAGAAGTACAACCAGATCATGTTGTTGGATGTTACCAATCCGCTCATTGCTCCGAGGAACAGGAACATTACGAAGAAGAACCAAGGTCTTCTGTCCTTTGCGTCCTTCGGCTCGTGATGCTGGAAGTCCTTCATGTAACCTAGTGCGTACACGCAGATCAACGTTCCGATGATACCAATGATAAGGAGCATGATGATCGAGAGACGGTCAATATACATGTTGCTCTCAACCTCAATGCCATGGCCTTTAGTAAATTCGAACCACATAATAAGTGGTGTCTGAATAATAGCAAAGATGGCTGCAAGCCATTTCTTATGCCGTGCAGCGGTGATGATGATATATATACATAACCCCGCTTCAACTACCATCATGATGTAGTTGACGACTTCGCCGTTGAAGGAGAAGTATTCCGCTCCTCCGCGGGCGTACTGAATGGCGACGACAATAGACATCGCGGCGATGATCGCCGATGACGCGATGACAATGACGTCTCGTGCTTTGTCAGCTTTTGCTACTAAAAGAATAAAGGCAATTACCATTGGGAAAAAGATTAGAAAAAGTATTGTGCCCATTTAATCCTCCTAATAATAAAAATGACTTATTCTTTGAAAAATAACTTTTCAAACTATTATACCTATATATAAGGTCAATAATCAAGTTCGAAAGAAAATACAATTAGAGATACGATGCCTTTTCGCAACATAATTAGCAAAAAAGTGCCGGTTCGGTAAGAATACTGTCTTACTTCTGCGACACTTGTTTTTTCTATGCTATGAATAACCGTTTTTATCTGTCTTTCATCACGGCGATCTTATTCAGTGGCCACACCCGGAAAAGGACGTTTCCTTTGATCTCGCGCATGTCCACCAGCCCCAGTTCCGGGTTCCGGCTGTCATACTTTTTGACGGAGCGGTTATCGCTCAGCACAAAGACTTCGTTGCCTTCCAGGCGGGTACTTTTGAAATTCCCCTTCGCGCCCTTGATGCCGTTCTTTGTAACGTATTCCTCCTCGTTGACGAGAACTTTGCCGTTCTTCACTTCCACCGTGTCTCCGGGAACCGCGATCACCCGCGTGATGATATTGTCACCCGCTCCGGCATCCAGTGATAAGGTCTTTTCCAGGATCACCAGTTTGTCGTGCTCCGGGGCTTTGCGCTTGGCGGAGTACCGGGATTTGGTCACAACGAGCACCTGTCCGTCGGAAATGGTCGGATCCATGTAGTTCCCGTTCTGAACTTCCGGTGCGAGGAGCATGAATACGATAATAGCAAGAACGATGGCGATCCGGTACGGTCTCCACTTCTTTCGTTGCCGTTCTGCGGGGTTTGCATATCTGTCGTTCATACTCTTTTCCCTTTTACAAAAACGATTCTTCTTGTTAAAACCCCGGTGCAAGTTAGCTGCACCGGGGTCGATGAGCAGATCAATGATCTCTTTGATCAACTATTCTTTCGGAACTTCTTCTACAGCTTTTTCTGCAACTTCTTCAGCAGCAATTGCAGCTTCCATTTCCTGCAGTTCCTTGTTGTGTCTAGCACTGATCGCATCGCAGCTCTTCTGGAATGCGAGCTTGATTTCTTCCTTGGAAGGTTCGACCTTCTTGGACAGCAGATAGATCAGGATGCATGCGATTGCGCAGATGATCGTTACGATCCAGAGTACGATCTTGATCGTTCCTACGATCACATCAACATTGGCAGCTTCCAGGATTCCATCGAAGTAATCTCCGGCTTCCCAGGCATCCTCGGTTCCCCAACCTTCGTACCAAGGTTCGAATGCCAGCGCGATGATGTTCATGATCGTGATGATCAGAAGCAGGAAGGAGATCCTTCTCGTATCGCCGACTGCCAGCTTCGTTCTAGGGTTCATTACAAAGGCTTCCGGATCCTTCTTGGAAAGTCCGCCGTACATTCTTCTCCAGATGAAGTAGAGGATCGGTCCGGTCAGCAGTCCGATCATACCACCGAGGTAGTAGTCGGAACCGTTTACGAAGAACGCGAAGATCGCTACGCAGATCGGAACGATGCAGATGACCTTGAGCAGTCCGTTGCCTCCAGGAATTCTGAAGATGTAATCCTCTTCCGGAATTCTGTGCCGCAGGATCATGGCTGAAATATAAACCATGACATAGGATGACAGCAGCAACGCTACATCGAGCACGATGATGAATCCGAACGGGAACATGCAGAAGATCAGGTTGAAGATACCAACGGATAATACTGCAACGTACGATACACCGAACTTCTTGTCGACCTTGACCATGACCGGTGGAGTCAGGTGGTCATCCGCCAGAGCAAAGAATCCTCTGGAACCGGATGCTATATACGTGTTGTAGATCGAACATTGTGCCAGGATCGCTACGATGACAAATATGATGCCCCAAATAGGACCCCAGAAGTGCGAAACAACATCCGCATATCCGACCGTTCCAGGTTCTGTTCCCCAGTTATCCCACTGGCCCAGTGAACCGAGACCCGCCGTCGTAGGCAGGATGTATACTGCCATGATGAGCGGTATGGTGACCAAAGTACCTTTCGGGATGACCTGAGGGTTTGCAACTTCTCCCGCAATGGTCGACATGGATTCGTAACCGGAGTACATCCACATGCCGATGGAGATACCACCCGCGATGTAGAAGAACCAGTCGCTGATTCCTTCTGCCGGTTCCGGAGTCATCCGGAATGAGATCGTGCTTGCCGTTTCCGCGTCACCGCCCCAGTTGAGGAATCCGCAGAGGGCAACGATACCGAATGCAACCATTACCAGTATCGACAGCACCGTGCTGACCCAGCCTACATCCTTTACACCTCTGATATTGATCAGTGTAAAGATGGCGATCATGCAGAACTTGAGTGCAAATTCTCCTCCTATGCCCATATCCCATACGGTCGCGGCATAGCCGCCGGCAAGGATAACATAGGAAGTGTTGTCAATGTAGATGGAGATCGTTCTCCACCAGCCTGCCTGGAATCCCCAGAATTCTCCGAGAGCTTCCTGTACCCACTTGTAGTAGCCGCCTTCCTGCGGTCTGACGGAACCGAGTTCCGACGCAACCAGCCCGAATGGCAGACCCCATACAAACGGGAGCACGCACAGCATGAGTATGGTGAGTCCTGGTCCGCATTCCGGGATCATTTCCTCGATACCATAACATCCTGCTGCAACAAGGCAGAAAATCATGAATACGACTGTTGAGACTTTGATTTCATGCTTTTTCAAGCCATGTTCGCCGACCGCAACAGCACCACCTTGTTGTTGACTCATTTTTTCCTCCTCACAAAAAACAATAATTACATAATTACAACCTATATTATAGCACCACAAAAATGGTATTACAATTCTCTTCTTCCTTCGACCGCTTTCAGCAGCGTCACTTCATCGGCATATTCCAGATCGCCGCCCACCGGAATGCCATGGGCGATTCTCGAAACCTTGATGCCGCTCGGTTTGATGAGGCGCGCGATGTACATCGCCGTCGCCTCCCCTTCGATGGTCGGATTGGTCGCGATGATCAGTTCCTTGACGGTCTCGTCCTGCAGCCGCGTGATCAGGCTCTGCAGATTGATGTCCGTTGGGCCGATGCCGTCCATTGGGGAAATCGCACCGTGCAGCACGTGATAATAGCCGCGGTACTCCTTGATCTTCTCGATGGCGATCACGTCCCGCGGGCTTTCGACCACACAGATCATGCTCTTGTCACGGGTCTCGTCCGCACAGATCGAACACGGATCCTCGTCGGTCAGATTCCCGCAGACGGAACAATATTTCATGTTCTGCTTGGCGTCACGGATGGCATCCGAAAGCGCCATGGCGTCACGATCGTCCATGGACAGAATGTGGAACGCCAGCCGCTGCGCAGTTTTGCCGCCGATCCCCGGAAGCTTCGAAAGCTCATTGATCAGCTTGTTCAATGGTCTCGCGTAATAGTTCATGGCTTACAGTCCCGGGATCCCAAGCCCCGCTGTGAATTTGCCCATTTCGGACTGCGAGATTTCTTCCATCTGACGTAGCGCTTCGTTGGCCGCAACGAGGATCAGATCCTGCAGCATTTCAACATCGTCCGGATCAACGACTTCCGGCTGGATCTGGATGTCCTTGATTTCTTTTTTCCCTGTTACCGTTACGGTTACGGCGCCGCCGCCGGATGTGGCCGTGGCTTCCATCTCATCGATCTTGGCCTGGACTTCATCCATCTTCTGCTGCATCGCCTGCATCTGCGCCATCTGCTGCGCGCCGCCCATCTTAGGCTGTTTCGGCCGCTTGCCTGCTTTCATACCCTTTCCCATGTTTGTCCTCCTATTCTATGTCGACGTGTACACCCAGTACATCGCCGGCTTTCTTCGCGATATCTTCGATCGACAGCTGTCCCCGGTCAGATTCTTTCACGGACAGATTCATCGTCCGCCGCTTCCCGGTGTGTTTCTCCATCAGATCTTCCAGCAGCTTCCGGTTCTTCTCCACATGCTGCTTGATGATGGCATTCTCCACAACGACCGTGAACGAATTCTCTTCGATCGATGTCAGGATGCCGTTCTTGCGGATCAGGAAAAAGCTCCCCTTCTCCGCTTCACCGTCCCGGAACACGTCGTCCCAGATCTGCTTGCAGTCTAGCTGCACCGGAACGGTCGCTGCATCATACAGCGACGGCTCTTCGGCCGGTGTTTCTTCAACCTTCGGCGCCTCCTCAACTGACGTCTCTTCAGCCGGTGCTTCCTCAACCGGTGCCTCTTCGACCGGCGGCGTCTCTTCGGCCGGTGCTTCTTCGACCGGCGGTTCCTCCGCCGGAATCTCTTCCGCCTCCGGGGCTTTTGCCTGTTTGACCGCCACGACGACCGGCTCATCCACTTTGACGAACTCCGTCGCCCGACGGATCTCTCCCGCGCCCATGCAGAGTTTCACAATGGACAGTTCCAGCAAAATTCTCGGCTGGGTCGACCAGCGCGCCTCATTGGACGCCTTGCTGAGTTCCAAAATCCCCCGGTTGATGTCTTCCAGTTCCAGCACGTTGCTTTGCCGCTGGATGCGCGCGATGTTCTCCGACGACATGTTCAGCACACCAGACGGTTCTTTGACAAACTTCGTCAGCAGCAGGTTCCGGTAGTGATTAATCCAGTCCCGGATGAACTGCTTCACATCCTTGCCGTCAGACAGTATATCCGCCAGGTACTCGATGGCCTCGGATGTTTTCCGTTTCCGCACCAGATCGGTCAGTTCGATGAACACTTCGTCGCCCGACGCGCCCAAAAACTCCAGCACGTCCTTTTCCCCCACGACTTTATCGCCGCCGGAAATACACTGGTCCAAAATGCTCAATGCGTCTCTGACGGAGCCGTCCGCGTTCGCGGCGATGATGCGCAGCGCATCCTCCGAAACGTCGATGCCGATCTTTCCGCAGATGTCCGCGAGGCCGGTGATCAGGGTGTTCTCCGGCACGCGCTTGAAATCAAGGCGCATGCATCTGGACAGGATCGTAGCCGGAAGCTTTTGCACTTCCGTCGTCGCGAGGATGAACAGCACGTAGTCCGGCGGTTCCTCCAGCGTTTTCAGGAGCGCGTTGAAAGCGCCCGTCGACAGCATGTGCACTTCGTCGATAATGTAGACCTTTTTTTGGCCGACAGCCGGCGGATAGTTGACGCTCTCGCGCAGTTCGCGGATGTTCTCCACGCCGTTGTTCGAGGCGGCGTCGATCTCGATTACGTCGATGAAGTTGCCCTCACTGATCGCCCGGCAATTGCTGCACGTCCCGCAAGGCCGCTCCCCGTCGTTGAGACAGTTGAGCCCCTTGGCGAGCAGGCGCGCCGTCGTCGTCTTTCCCGTTCCGCGGGTTCCACAGAACAGGTAGGCGTGGCTGGTGCTGCCGGTCGCGATCTGGTTTTTCAGGATTTTTACGATGTGCTCCTGTCCCAGGACTTCCTCGAAGACCTCAGGACGGTAGGCACGGTACAAGGCTGTGTACATTCTATCGTCTCCCTTAAAAATCAATTGCCCTTTGAAAGCTCCGCAGGCGTTGGAGAAGGCTGATCTGCGGCACATAAGAGCTTCCGCTTATTGCTGCTTCCTTCCGGACCTGACAAGGTTCACGGCGTCCTATTGCGCAGGACCCAAACCATGCTTACGAAGCCATCAAAGGGCAATATGTTTCGTGCCAAAATATTATATTATCAATTACTGCGGACGTCAAGCCTACGGGCGGTAGTGCCACTGGCTGATGTCGTCCTCATTGTTGTCGTCCACACTCAAGCGTCCGAGATTTTCGTTGAACTCGCCGCTATTGTAATAAAAGGCTGCTTTCCAGTCGTCTTTGGAGTAGCGGTTGACGCACTTGACCGCCACGATGTACATGAATCCCACGAATACCAGCAAGATGATGGACGATGTGGTAGTTTGCATAAACGCCAGCATGTCGTAGAAGCCGTGGATCAGCATCGGGATGATCAGCGCCTTGACGGTATTGCTGAGCGCCTTCCCATGATTCCCCTCGATGGATGCTTTCTTCGCGGCGCCGTAAAAGACTCCCATGAAGACACCGCAGAACGCATGGAGCGGAACGGCCAGAATGCCTCTCATGACCGCCGTTTCCAGCCCGCTGCTCATGACGTACAGAACGTTCTCCAAAAGCGCGAACCCGACCGCTACGCAAACGCCGTAAACGATGCCGTCGAACCGGTAATCAAAGTTCCGATTCCGCCACGACCCGAGCCGCAGCAGCACGAATTTACAGATCTCCTCACACAGCGCCGCCACGGCGAACGCTTCGAAGACCGCGAATTCGACCGTGCCTTCTTTGAATCCCGGATTCAGGCCTCCCATGCCCATTTCCAGGAACATCGCCGGTATGCAGGAAATCGCACCGAACAAAACAAGTTTGAAAATCAGGCCCATCGGTTCATGCTCGACCTTGTCCTTACGGAATATAAAAATGATGATGATGATTCCCGGCAGCAGCGCCAGGAACAGCAGCGTATTCTCCATTCGAGTCTCCTTATCTCTTTACGATCTTATAAATTTCATCCATGTACGGCGGTGCAACGGCCACGCTGATCCGGCCCAGTTCGTCCTTGCCGCAGGTCCTGGTTCTTATGATCATGCGGATGCCGTCTTCCGGCGGTTTGATCACACCGATCACCGTTGCGTCGACGCCCGCTTCCCGCACAGCTTGCAGCATTTCGTCTTTTTTTTCCTTCGGCGCGATGATGACCATGGATCCGCTGGATATGAGCCGCAGCGGGTCGATGCCGAAGAACTGGCAGATCTTGACGGTTTCCGGCTCCATCGGAACCGCGTCTTCCCAGACTTCACACCCCGTTCCGGAGATTTGGCACATTTCCCAGACCGCGCCCAGAATCCCGCCTTCGGTGATGTCGTGCATCCCGTGCGTCCCAACTTCCCCGGCTGCCACGCCTTCCTTTACGACGCTGACCAAATCAAAGAAGCCCTGGGCCTTTTGGATCTCCGCGTCGGTGAAGAGCGGGGACCCGTCTTCGTCTTTGGCTTCCCGGAGTGCCTCTTCGTGATCGGTAGCCGCGATGCCGCAGCCCTCCAGTCCGGCGCTTTTAGTCATGATAATATAGTCGTCCGGCTCCATGTCGTTGCCACTCTGGGATTGGCCGGCCGGGATCTTGCCGATGGCGGTGGATACGATGACCGGCTGTTTGACGGCCGGTGTGATCTCGGTGTGTCCGCCGATGATCTCCACTTCCACTTCTGCCGCGGTCTCTGCCGCCTGAGCCATGATGTGTTCCACATCCTCGTCCGTCGTGCCTTCCGGCAGCATCACCGCCAGCATGATGCCCAGCGGCTTTACGCCGTTGGAGGCGATGTCGTTGCAGGTGATGTGGATGCACAGACGTCCAATGTCATTTACAGCCGATGAAATCGGATCCGTGGACATGACGCAGTCGAAATCGCCATAATCGATGACCGCGCAGTCCTCGCCGATGCCGGGCCGGACTTTGACGTCGTCATCCCGGTATTTGATTTTCCCAAAAACAATCTTTTTCAGCAATTCGCTGTCCAGTTTTCCAGTGTCCAGAATCATTCGGTTCTCCTCTGCTTCAAGATCTATTCTCACTCGCCGATCATGGCGAGGAATTCTTCTTCGGTGATGATCGGAATGCCCAGTTCCTTCGCCTTCTTATTCTTCGAAGAGCCCGACGTGCTGTCGTTGTTGATCAGGTAATCCGTCTTTTTGCTGACGGATCCGGCGGTCTTGCCGCCCAGGCTCTCGATCTTTTCCTTGCAGGCGTCCCGGTTCTCAAAATGCCCCAGGCTGCCGGTAATGACGAAGGTCTTGCCGCTGATCGATGAGGCGCTCTGCTCCTCGAACGTCTCGTCGATGGTCAGCACCTCCAGAAGTTCCGCCACGCGCTGCCGGTTCTCCTCATCCCGGAAGTAATCCACGTACGCCTTTGCCATGACATCCCCGATCCCGTCGATCGCGGAAAGATCCTCGGCAGTGAGGCTCTGGATCTGATTCCAGTCGTTGCGGCAGGCCCGCGCGATCATCTTCGCGTTGGCGACGCCGATGTTCGGGATGCCCAGTGCGTACAGCAGCCGGGCCGGCGTCGTATGACTCGCTTTTTCGGCGGCGTCCAGCAGGTTCTGGAAGGACTTTTCCCCGAACCCTTCCATCTGCACCATTTTATCACGCCAACGATCCATTCTGAATAGATCAGCGAATTTTTTGATCATGGCTTCGTCGATGAACTTCTCCAGTGTCGCCTCGGAAAGCCCCTCGATGTTCATGGCGTTCCGCGACACGAAATGCGTGAACGACTTGACCATCTTGGCCGGACACTGCGGGTTCGGACAATGCAGCGTCTTCACCCCGTTCTCATCGTGGATCTCCGTCGCCGTGCCGCAGACCGGGCAGGCTTCCGGCGGGGTGAACGTTCCGCTCTTTGTCAGGTTCTCCGCAATCTGCGGTATGATCATGTTCGCCTTATACACGCTGATCCGGTCCCCTTTCCCCAAGCAAAGTTCTTCGACAATGCTCACGTTGTGGACCGACGCGCGGCTCACGGTCGTCCCTTCCAGTTCCACCGGTTCAAAGACCGCGATCGGATTGATGAGCCCCGTTCTCGACGCATTCCAGATGATCTCCTTCAGCTCCGTTTCCCGCATCTCATCCTGCCACTTGAAGGCGATGGAATCCCTTGGGAATTTTGCTGTGCTCCCCAGCGACTGCCCATAGGCGATGTCGTTATAGATCAGCACCAGCCCGTCGGACGGGATCTCGAATGTGGTGACCTCCCGGTCGAATTCCTGCACGGCCGCTTCGATGGTGTCCGCGGTGACCAGCACGTTCTTGACCGTTTCGAAACCCTGGCCCTGCAGCCAGTCGATCTGCTCCTGCCGCAGTGTGAACTGATCCGATCCGCCTTTGGCCAGCGAGAATGCAAAAAACTTCACGTGCCTTTGGGCGGTGATCTCGTTGTTCAGCTGTCGCACCGATCCGCTGCAGAGATTCCGCGGGTTCTTGTACGTCGCCGCTTCATTGATCTTCTCAAAATCCGCGTAGCTAATGACCGCTTCTCCGCGGATCACGGTCTCTTCCTTTGCGGGAATTTTGAGCGGTATATTCTCGAATACCCGCGCATTGGCGGTGATGACTTCGCCGATGACGCCGTCGCCCCGCGTGACCGCCTTGGCCAGTTCACCGTCCTGGTACGTCAGGACGACGGTGAGTCCGTCCAGTTTCCAGGAAAGCAGGCCTTCTTTGTCGCCCAACCAGGCCTTCAGTTCATGCACGTCCTTGGTCTTGTCCAAAGACAGCATTGGGGAAGGATGCGGCTCCTTCGGCAGATTGCTGACCACTTCGTAGCCGACGTTGACGGTAGGGCTGGTGGACAGCGTGATCCCGGTCTCCTGTTCCAGCGCGGCCAGCTCGTCGTAGAGCTTGTCGTACTCCTGGTTGGACATGATTTCTTTATCAAATTGGTAGTATTGCCTGGATGCATCGTTCAGGATCGCGACCAGTTCTTCCATGCGTTTGTTCATTGCTTTCGCTTATAAATTGTTCAACGTGTATAACTTGTTGTATCGTTTCACTTGGTATTCCATTTTGTCGTTCAGCTGACTGGTGGACCGGTAGATCCCGGCGTAGAACTGTTCCCCATCGTGGAAGATGCACTGCAGTTCATTGCCTGCCTTTTTCCCAAACGGGAACTTGATCTGTCCGACGAACGCGCCGCCCACCGTATGGATCGTGACCATGCTGTATTTGTGCTTCCCGTTGAAGCTCCGCACATCGTAAATGAAATTGCCCATGCTGTCCATGCCCTGATTGAGCAGGTATTCCTTCTTGCCGTGCAGCACAATGTACTTCAGCGGGTTCAGTTCCCCGTCCATGACGATCACGTTGTTGTTGTCCCGGAGCCGGCCGTAATAACGGTCGCGTTTCTCGTTGTAGGCGATCGCTGTGAATCCCTTGTAGGATTTCCGCACCGATTTCGGAAGGTTGTCCACGCTCTTCGAGAGGCTGATGTCCTTATGCGAGACGACCGTCAGGCTGGACGGGTCGATGAGCACGGCCCGCTTGTCTTTCACCCGGCAGCAGGTGGCGACCAGCAGATTCTTGTTGGTGTTGTAGGTTAGGCAGTTGGCGTGGTATACCGGCAGGGCCTTGGATACCTTCTTGACCGTGAGCGTGGCAAGGTCGACTTTGACGATCTTGCACTTCTCCACCGTCCGGTCGTACAGCGTCAGATACGCCTTCCCGTCGTAGGCACAGGCGCCCTGGAGCGTATCGTAATGGTAAAGCTTTTCCCCTGCCGCCTTACGGTAGTTGAACCATTTTCCGTCCTTCTTGAGCAGAGTCAGCGATGCTTTTTTCTGCTTTTTGACGGTCGCGTACACGATTGGGGAATAGCCCAGTTCCTCGCCCTCGCTGTTCAGTGCGTACACCCGGTAAAAGTATTTCTTGCCGGGCTTCAGCTTCTTATTGGTGAACTTCGTCGACTTGGTCGACTTGACCATCGTATAATTCCCTTTCTTGGACGTGGCCCGGTAGACTTCATACGTGATTTCCTCGTAGACCGGTTCGGTCTGTTCCTGCTTGGTCAGTTCTTTGTTCCCGAGGTCTTCGTCGGTCATCTCCATTTCGAATTCAACAGGTTCATCGGATCCGTCGGCCAGTTCCATCGCCTGGATCTCCACTTCCTCATCCATTTCGCCGGTTTCATCCGTGTTGTTCACTTCGTCTGTTTCGCCGCCTTCTTCCGCATCGCCGGTTTCATCCTCCTTGACCAGTTCATCCGATTTCACGATCCGTACCGGATCCCACATCAGCGTGATGCACCGGAAGTCCTTGCTCTTCGCTTTGAGTCCGGTGATCGGAACACCGCCGGTTCCCGCACTGGAATAATCGATCGGCATTGCCGCCAGCATGAATACCGTCGCCAGCGCGATGATGAGCACCGTCTTTATTTTCTTGATGGCCGCGTATCCCAACGCGAGTTTTTTCGTATCGTCTGCAAAACGCACTCGAATGGTCCCCTTTCCGCATTCTAATACTTCGCCTTCTCCAAATTTCGGATGGGAGATCCGGTCGCCCACGGCGAATTCTTCGTTGGCCGCATCGATCATCTCCGCGGCCCGTTTCTTCGTCTGCAGTTTCGCGTACTGCAGCTGGTCGAACGGTCGGTACGGCTTCTCGCGCACCGCGCCGTCCCGGAAGGTCCCGCCTTCCGTCCGCTTCTTTCCTTCGTAGACCGCGTCGCCTTCCAGCAGCGTCTTATCGATCTCGCGCAGGAACTGCGATTCTCTCGTGTAGTCCGTCTTCCCATAGAGCGTACGCGTCTCGGCGCTGGTCATCCAAAGCCGCTCCTTCGCGCGGGTGATTCCCACATAGCAGAGCCGGCGTTCTTCTTCCAGTCCGTCCGGCCGGTCAAAGGAACGCCACCCCGGAAACAGCCCGTCTTCCATGCCCGGCATGAAAACAAACGGGAACTCCAGGCCCTTTGCGCTGTGCAGCGTCATCAGAACGACTGCGTTCTCGTCGGCATCGTGGTTGTCCACTTCGGCGAGAAGCGCGATCCGTTCCATGAACTCAGCCAGGGAAATATTCGGATCTTCTTTTTCGTAATCGTAAATGACGGATTTGAATTCCATCAGGTTCTCGATGCGGCTCTCCGCCTCGAGGGTGTGCTGGTCTTCCAGCGCCTTCAAATATCCGGATCCGACGAGCAGTCCGTCGTACAGATCGGAGATCTTCATGTTATCCTTCTCTTCGCTGAAGGAAGCAATCATATCCGCGAGAGCGGTGATGCCCGCAGAGGCTTTTGCAGAAAGAGACCCGATGACGTCGCGGTCCATCAGCACGTCAAAGAGACTCTGCTGCCGCACGCCGGCCAGCGTCTGCAGTTTGTCGAGCGTCTTGCCGCCGATGCCGCGCTTCGGTTCGTTGATGATCCGCACGAGGGCCAGATCGTCCGCCCGGTTCTGCACCAGCCGCATGTAGCACATCATGTCCTTGATCTCTTTGCGGTCGTAGTAGCGGAGCCCGCCCAGGACCCGGTACGGGATTCCTCTCCGCGAGAGTGCCTCTTCAAAGGTCCGTGACTGGGAATTGGTCCGGTACAGAATCGCGAAATCGTTGTACTTCCCGTCCGCCAGGCGCTCGATCTCGGATGCGACGTAGTACGCCTCATCCCGTTCGTTGTCCAGTCTGCGGCAGGTGATCTTGTCGCCTTCCTCCGCCTCGGTCCAGAGCTTCTTCGGCTTCCGGCTGATATTGTGCCGGATGACCGAATGCGCCGCATCCAGGATGTTCGAGGTGGAGCGGTAGTTCTGTTCCAGTTTCACGACCTTCGTGTTCTTGAAATCCTTTTCGAATTCCAGGATGTTGCGGATGTCCGCGCCGCGCCACTGGTAGATGCACTGGTCGTCGTCCCCCACCACGCAGATGTTGTTGCGCTTTTCGCCGGCGTCGTCTTCCGCCTCCGCCAGCATTTTGATGAACTGGTACTGGATCTGGTTGGTGTCCTGGTACTCGTCGACCATGATGTATTGGAATCTCCTCTGATACTGGAGGAGAACGCTTTCGTCTTTCTCAAAAAGTTCCACGGTCTTCAGCAGCAGGTCGTCGAAGTCCATGGCGTTGTTCTTCTGCAGTTCTTTTTCATACCTGCGGTAGACCTGCTCCACCATCCGGTCCTGAATGTCGTCCCCATACACCTGGGCATACTGCTCCGGTGAGATCCTGGATTCTTTGCAGTCGCTGATCCGTCCGAGAAAGTAGTTCGGATTGAATCGCTTCGTATCGATCCGCAGTTCTTTGCAGATGTTCTTGACGACGGTCTTCTGGTCCGTCGGATCGTACACCGCAAAATCGCGGCCGTATCCCAGGACTTCCGCGTGACGGCGCAAAATTCTCAGACACGCCGAGTGGAACGTCAGGATCCACATATTGACGCCGGAACCGATCAGCGATTCGACGCGGTCCCGCATCTCCTTGGCCGCTTTATTGGTGAACGTCACCGCTAGGATATTGTACGGCGAAACGCCCATCTCCCGGATCAGGTAAGCGATCCGGCAGGTCATGGTGCTCGTCTTGCCGCTTCCCGCGCCGGCCAGAATGAGGAGCGGCCCTTCGGTATACCGGGCGGCTTCTTTTTGTTTATCGTTCAGTCGATCGAGGTAGTCTGTACTGCTCATGATCGCTCCCTATAGAATCGCCCACACGACGTTCATCATCGCATTGACGCACGGCGCGATGATCATGCCCGCGATACCGAAGATGATAATGGCGACGAGGATCCAGCTTCCGTAACGGTAGATATTCCAATACGTTTCTGTCTGCCCGAAATTGAAGATCTGCGCGATGATATTGAATCCATCGAGCGGCGGGACCGGAATCAGGTTGAACACCATGAGGACGAGATTGATCTGGATCGTGTAATAGATGATGTACCAGATGATCTGCCCCATGCCCGCGGTCATGGCATAGTTGCCGGTGGCCATCGTGACCACTTTCAGAACGATGGTGAAGAGGACCGCCAGAAGCAGGTTCATCACCACTCCGGCCAGCGCCACGCAAAGTTCATCGCGGCGGCGGTGCCGGAAATTGAACGGATTGATCTGGACCGGCTGTCCCCAGCCAAAGCCGCAGAAAAACAGCGCAGCCAGTCCCATCCAGTCGATGTGCGCCAGCGGATTGATCGTCACACGGCCTTGCATCTTCGGCGTCGGGTCGCCCAGCTTGTAGGCGACGACCGCATGCGCGAATTCGTGCAGTGAAAGGCCGATCACGATGCCCGGCAATATGATCAGCTTTTGGCTGAGCCACGTGATCGGGTCGTTGAACCCGCCGTCGCGCAAAGAGCTGAAGGCCAGCACGACGATGATCACGATCATTGTGATATCCAAGTTGCTTCGTCTCATAATCCAATCTCCTCTTCCAGCGCCGACAGGACGTCTTCCGCATTGAATACGCCTTTGTGATCGGACGCGTTGAATATGTCTGCTTTTTTATCTTTGTTGATGCTGATGATCACATCCGCATCCTTGATGCCGCACAGGTGATGGGCTGCTCCGGAAATGCCGAAGCCGATATAGACTTTCGGCCTGACGCTCCGGCCGCTGGTGCCGATCATGCTGCTTTCATCCGGACCCCAGCCGGCGTCGACCACCGGTCTTGTGCATCCGGCAGCGCCGCCGAGAGCTTTTGCAAGATTCTCCAACCGCTGCCAGGTTTCCGGCGAGCCCAGTCCGGCTCCGCCGCACAGGATCAGTTCCGCCTTGCCGATATCCACGGCAGCGCGCGGCCGCGGCTGCCTGCCGGTCAGTTGGAATCCTCTATGTTCGCCGGCCGGTTCCAGATCGATCACCCGCAGGCGGTTGTTCTCGTTTATTTCGCTTACCAGCGCCGCATCCGCGGAAAAGATGTCCGGCTTGACCGTCGCGATGGCCGGTCTGCCCGGCTGCACGTCCGGAATCATGATCTCGCCGATGACCCGGCCGCCAAAGGCGGGGATCAAAAAGACCACTTCCCCATCGTACCGGAGTTCCATGTCGACGCAGTGGGCCGCCACACCCGTGCCGAGACGGATGCCCATTGCCGGCGCGATTTCTTCGCCGAGGGCGGTTGCTCCCATGAGCAGCACGTCCGGGCGTTCCTCGGCGACAGTCTTTTGCAACTGGTCCGCCGCGGTCTCGTGGGCTTTGCCGATGCACCGGGCGAGCACGATTTCGCAGGTGCCGCTTTCCGGCGTTCCGAATACTTCGATCGCTTTGGTAAGGAGCTGCTCTGTTACAGGATGTCCCTGGTCAAAGATCATGATCTTCATGCGCCCAGCCCCTCCTTCCTCAGCAGGGCGAGGATCGCCTTCGCTGCGTCGGCGGCACTGCCGTCTTCTTCTGTCAGGTCTCTTCCCCCGCGGGACAGATCCGGTGTCATCAGCTCACCGGCTTTGGTCGGTGAACCGGCGGCGCCGATTTTCGCCTCGTCCAGTTTCAGATCGTCGTTCGTCCATATGGTCAGCGGCTTTTTGCGCGCTTTCACGATACCCATCGCGCTGATGTGCCGCGGTTTGTTGATATCTCTGGTCACTGCGACCAGTGCCGGTTCTTCGCAGCGGAATGTGAGGAGCATCTCCTCGGTCTTCTTCGTTGCGGCGATCACCGGAGTTCCGCCGGCGCCTTCCTGCCCTTCCGCGCCTTCCCGCTGGATCTGCAGTTCACAGACACGGGCCAGATGCGGCAGACCGAGCCATTCGGCTACCTGCACCGGGACATGGGACGTCGCACCGTCCGCGCTCTCGTTTCCGGCGATGATCAAATCGAAGGCATCCAGCTCCTCAGCGGCGAGAATTGCTTTCGCTCCCTCCGCCAGGACATAGGATGTTGCATAGGTGTCCGCGCCTCCAAAGGCCGGATCGCTGAGCAGATACCCTGCGTCCGCGCCCATGGCGAGGCATTCCAGGATCTTGTCGCGGTTCGTCTGCGGCGCCATGCTGAGGGCAATGACCTCGCAGCGGGCATCACCGCTTGCCGCCTCGACTTCCGACTTGATGCGGAGCGCTTCTTCGAGGGCACATTTTGACGCCGGGTCGAGCACCGCCGCCGCGTCCTGCCGCAGGATGCGTTTTGTCTGCGGATCGATCTGTATTTCGTTGTATTTCTCCGGGTCAGGCACTGGCTTGACCAATACAAGGATTACCATTTCTTGAGCGTTTCCCCCGCAATGATCATTTTCTGTATTTCGCTGGTCCCGCATGATGGGAGACAGCAGATGGCATCCCGCAGGTACCGTCCGGCGGCGTATTCATTCACAACGCCGTAGCCGCCCATGATCTCGCTGAGATTTCTGGCGGCGCGCACGGCCGCTTCCGAAATGAAATACTTAGCCATCGAAAACTCCGCGCCGACCTTGCCGGCGTCCTTCATGGCAGCCGCGTTGTACGTCATCAGCCTGGCCGCTTCGTAATCGCAGCGGATGTCCGCGATCTTGAACTGGATGGCCTGCAGCTTCGAGATCGGCTTGCCGTACAGGATCCTTTCCTTCGCGAATTTCACAGCGTCTTCCAGGCAGCCGCGCAGGATTCCAAGTTCGATGGCGCTCATGCTGGCGCGGCCGACTTCACCCAGTTCCTTCATCGTGATCGGCATGCCTTTGCCGATCTCTCCAACGGTATTTTCGACCGGGACTTTGACGTCGTTCATCACCAGTTCCCCAGTGAACGATCCTTTCAGTCCCAGTTTGTTTTCTTCTCTTCCCGGAGCAAAGCCCTCGGTGCCCTTTTCGATGGCGATGGTCGTCATGATCGCGCGGCCCTTCTCATCTTCCCCCGACTTACAGGTGACCACCGTCACGCCGGCGCAGTGGGAGTTCGTAATGAAGCATTTGCGTCCGTTGATGGTCCAGGTATCGCCATCCAGAACCGCCTCTGTCTTCAGTCCGGCCACGTCGCTGCCGCCGCCCGGTTCCGTTACTGCCAGGCCGCAGACACAGCTGCCGTCGCACATTCCAGGAAGCCACTTCTGCTTTTGCTCTTCGGTGCCGTAATCAAGGATGGCGGCGACGCCCAGGTGGTGCGTGAATACCATCATCGCCAAACCTGCTGAATAGCGGGCGACCTCTTCCAGTGCCATGCACCGTTCAACGTGTCCGAGTCCTGCTCCGCCATATTCTTCCGGAACAAAAACGCCCATGATGCCCATCTCTCCGAGTTTCGGAACGATCCCCATCGGAACGTAGTCTTCTTCGTCCCACTTAGCCGCGTACGGCGCGATCTCTTCTTTCGCAAAATCTGCGAACGCGCTTCTGAGCAATTCCTGTTCTTCCGTAAATCTGAAATCCATATGTGATCCTCCTGAATGCTGTTTTTGACCGTAATTTTAGACAAAAATATACGTATATATTATACCATAAAACCTCCCGGTTTTGGGGACAAAAAAAGAGTTGTTCCCGAATCCGGAAACAACTCTTGCGGGAGGTGATTTATCCAATCTGAGGAAGCGTCGCAAAGCTGGCTTCCAGTTCTTCGTCAGTCGGGATATAGTCCGTCATCTTGCCGTCATTGAACGCCTGGTAAGCGTACATATCAAAGTAGCCCGTACCGGTCAGGCCGAAGATGATGTTCTTCTCTTCACCGGTCTCTTTGCACTTGAGCGCTTCGTCAACAGCGACCTTGATCGCGTGGCTGCTTTCCGGCGCCGGCAGGATTCCTTCCACACGCGCGAAATCGATGGCTGCCTGGAACACTTCCGTCTGTTCCACGGCTCTCGCCTCGAGCACGCCGTCTTCGTACAACTGGGACACCGTGCTGCTCATGCCGTGGTAACGGAGACCGCCCGCATGGTTCGGGGACGGGATGAAGCCGCTTCCGAGGGTGTACATCTTGGCCAGAGGGCACACCTTTCCGGTATCGCAGAAATCATACGCATACTTGCCTCTCGTCAGGCTCGGACAGGATTTCGGTTCGACGGCGATGATCTGATAATCCTTCTCGCCGCGCAGTTTCGCTCCAGCGAACGGTGAAATGAGTCCGCCGAGGTTGGATCCTCCACCGGCGCATCCGATGATCATGTCCGCTTCGATATTGTATTTTTCCAGCGCGGTCTTTGTCTCCTCACCGATGATGGACTGGTGCAGGAGCACCTGATTGAGCACGCTGCCGAGCACATAGCGGTAGCCTTCTCGGGAGGTGGCGCTTTCCACCGCCTCGGAGATGGCGCAGCCCAGGCTGCCGGTCGTTCCCGGATGCTCCGCCAGGATCCTCTTGCCAACTTCTGTCGTCATCGACGGAGACGGCGTTACGTTGGCCCCATAGGTCCGCATGACTTCCCGCCGGAACGGTTTCTGCTCATAGGAGACTTTGACCATGTAGACATCGCAGGCCAGTTCCAGATAGGAACATGCCATACTGAGCGCCGTGCCCCACTGGCCGGCTCCGGTCTCTGTGGTCACGCCCTTCAGGCCCTGCTTCTTCGCGTAGTATGCTTGGGCGATGGCGGAGTTGAGCTTGTGGCTGCCGCTGGTGTTGTTTCCCTCGAACTTATAGTAGATGTGGGCCGGGGTCTGGAGTTTCTCTTCCAGACAGTAAGCCCGGACAAGCGGTGACGGGCGGTACATCTTGTAGAAGTCCGCGATCTCCTGCGGAATATCGATGTAACGGTCGTCGTTGTTGAGTTCCTGCTTGACCAGTTCTTCGCAGAATACAGCGCCCAGCTCTTCAGCGGTCATCGGCTCCCCGGTCGCCGGATTGAGCAATGGTGCCGGTTTGTTCACCATGTCCGCCCGGACGTTATACCATTGTTTCGGCATTTCGCTTTCTTCGAGATAGATCTTGTAAGGGATCGGTGTTTTTTCGTTTTTCATTGTTTCGCTCCTTTCATTGCGCTTCTGTTGATTAAGGAGTCTCTGCGCGGAGGCCCGCTGCAAATAAAAAGCGCTCGTCCACTCAAGGACAAGCGCTAGCCTGCGGTACCACCTTGATTGACGCGGCTTGCCGCCGCATCCTCTCTGCAGAGTGCCATCACACTCCTCGCCCGTTACGCCGGCGTCACGTCTCAGCTACTCGGCATCGCCTTTCACCTCGCCCTCAGAGGCCCATTATACTGAAACTGCATCTGCCCGGATCGCACCGCCCCGGACTCTCTGTGAGACCGTCCCTCAGTTTTACTTCCTCGTCTTCGGTTTCGTTTTTTAATTCTTTGTTAGAGTAACACAACGAAATCGCTCTGTCAATGGTGTTTTTGTACAAATCCCACAAATAATACTATCTGATTATTTCTGCTTCTAATTGTCTCCGATCTCGTTCACGACGCACCTGCTGTCCGAATACTGATCCCATCGTTTTCGGAGGTTCACGAACGTAGCTTTCCGCGGACTGTCATCGTTTACTTTGAACAAAGCCCTCAGGCCGGTCGCTCCGCCCTGTTCCGCTGAGCCTCCCTGGATATCCGTGATCCGGTCCAGACGATAGCGGGTGGTCGGGTACTCGTCACAACGGTAGGTCCCCTCGCCGATCCCATGGAATACGACGGACCGCTCCACATATCCCGCACTGTTCTTATGCGCTTCGACATAGTCCGGCGTGAACGTGATCACCTTGTTGTATTCGACTTCTTCCCCACTCTCCTTTTCTGTTCCGTTGAGCCGTATGATAAAAGACGGTACTCCGTGGGGCCAATAGAGTTCGTTCAACATGATCCTCTTTGTGATTGTAATGTCCGTATTGTATGGGAAGATGATGGTCGTTTCCGTCTCATTCGTTTCCCGATCATATGTGCCGTTTCCATCCGCGTACGTCACGGTCGCCTTGTTCTTCACCAGCGCTTTGAACGCATCGATGAAGTGGCCGTGTTCCCGCAGCGCGTCTTCGTCCACTCCGATCCGGACGTCGACCAGCATATAATATGTGTATCCGCAAAGTTCCGGGTCGTGGGTGTTCACGGCAGACGCTTCGATCCGATTGTTATCGATATCGATCTCGAACTGGTCCGTCACGTCCGTCCCTCCTCCCCGCAGGATCTTCACGCCCGTGATTTCCAGGCACGGGTCAATCTGATCCGTGATCGAAAAGGCGTCCAGAAAATTGCCTTCCTCGGTTTCCAACGGAAGCAGAGCGGCCACCCGGTATTGCCATTCGGCGTTCCAGGAACGGAGCTCATTTTCCGTGCCGAATTCATCGCCATCCGTGGAGACTTCTTTTTTGATCGCACCCGTTTCGGGATCCGGAATGCCGGACGGTATTACCTTGGAATCCTCGAACGAAATGGTGTTCCTGGAGTCGTCGCTGTTACCATCCAGAATGAACTGATCGTGAGTAGCACCTTCGAAAGTATAGGAAAACATGGCTTTCGCGGCCTTCGCCGGAGTATACCCGTCACTTCCCGGACCTGGCACCGTGGCGCCGACACTGTCCTTCACGAAGAGATATCCTTCCGTCGTGATCTTATACTTCAAGATGGATCCGTTCCGGTTCGTCCAGAGATTCCGCACTTCTTCCGGAATGAGTCCGATTCCCTGATTGTTATCCACATCGGTATACGTGAAGAACCCCTTGATAGAGACCGGCTCGTTCGTGCCGGATTTGAAAAATTCGTGCCGCAGACGGACGTAATTGACGTTGGTCCACCGGACCCTGCAAAATCCTCCGTTCACGAAGGCTTTGTTTTTGTCGACGACGGACCAATCCATGTACGTGGTCTTGACATCGATCCACTCGTCCTGATACCGGAACAGCCTGTTGTAACGAACGCCGCACTGCCCTTTTGTATTCTTGTTCAGATAGCAGCCTCTGTAGGAAACGCTCCCGTTCGTATATGTGCCGACGGTACCAAAGAACTCATCGATCGTTCTGTCTTCGACGCGGAACGTGTATTCCGGTTCCACCATGCTCTCCGCATCGATGTTTTCCCGGATCGGCGTCTTGGAATAATCGAACGTCCGGATCCCGGGATATGTGGACATCTCCTGGTAATTGCCGGTATTGATCGTGAACCCCATGACGTCCGCCGCTGTCGCAAAAAACATCAGCAGACTCATCATAACGGCGATCGTTGTTCTGCTTTTATCTCTCATCGCTGAAATCCCCCTGATTCCTCATTGACGCATTCGCTGTAAACGATGATCTCAAATCCCTTGAGTTCTTCCGGTGATGCCCCTGCCGGAATCGTTACTTCTTCAAACAGGCACGCTGACACTTCTCCCGGCTGCAGCGTCTTTTTGCAATACCAATACCCATCTTCCTTGTATTCCCACTGACCGGTATTGTACTGGATCCGTGCGTTCTTCTGCGCGAGGCTGTCCGAAAACACCGTGAGCACGCGGACCTTGCAAGGACTTATGCCGATGTTTTTGATCCTCACTTTTTTGGTGATGACCTGCCCGGGTTCCAGATGCCGCGGATTTTCAAAATCTTCAACGATCTTCAGACTGGCTTCACCGACCGTCACGCTGTTTACGATCTTGTCGTTGCTGGTCAGGTACGCGCTGACGACCAGAACACTTGTAAAACAGGTCAGGTTAAGAAGAAGAACGATGAGCAGGATCAGTATATTCTTTCCCATCACGAAACTTTTCCCCCTTTCCGATCAAATACCCCAAAACGGGGATCCAGAACACGGTCTTCCCAAGCAGCTGTTCATTCGTGATCCGCCACGGGTCTTCCGAATCATTGGCATCACCTTTTGTGATCCACCCGTCTTCGGTGTCCTTTACGAGCCGGTGTGTGACCAGCGATCCTCCGGTCCGGAACGCAACGATATCGTTTTCTTCCGGATCTTCGTATTTCGTATCGATGAAAATCAGACTGCCGGTCTTGATCGTCGGCTCCATCGATCCGCTGATGACAACGGCCGGTTTCAGGCCGAGGCCCATCATAACAAGAACTCCGACCAGCACGATAATGGCTACGATGCAAAGCCCGTTAACGATTCCTGATAGCACTTTTTTCATTCTTTTTCCCCTTGTGAAGACACAGGATGATGACCAGCATAAGGAGGCAGATCAGGATCGCGAAGCCGACCTTTCGCCATGCATCGTCTCCCGTTTTCACGGCTTTTCCAGGAGTTGTGTTACGTACCTTCTTCGTCTCGAAGATCCACATCACATCCTCTGCCGATTCCTGAAAGCGGTTGTCTGCTGTCTCCGGCAGCTGCAGCGAGTAACAGAAATCGATGGACTGTCCGGGATCCAGTACCGCACAGGTGACCGGATCGCTCAGGTCCTGCGAATCAAGGGATCCCTCATACGTGAAGCGTTTGCCGCAGCGGATCCGAAGTCGGATCTGCTGCAAAAGCTCTGACGGAACTGTCTCGGTCCGGAACAACACTTTCCTCTTGACGTTCGAACGGTTGGTCAGCGTGAGATGATCCGACCGGACATCACCTGCGACCAGTTCCCCGAATCCGTCAAACAGATCCTCCGGCGGACATTCGATCGAATTGTTCTCCCGGAATTCCATCGTCTTCGTTTCGACCGACGAGGCCGCACGGCTTCTCACGGTCCCATGTTCCGCAGACGCCTCGATGGAAACGCTGCCCCATGGCTCATTGCTCTCGAAGTCCGGTGCAAAATTCTCAGACTGGATCGCATCCGCAGTGACCTTCACCCGGAACCCGGTGCAGCCGGCTCCGTTCTCCATCTGCGGAATTTTGATGCCCTCGAACACATCGCTGTACTCGCCGGTCCGGATCACGTTCCTGCAATAGAAGCGATTCCCCTTTCGTACCCAATCCTCATTGAGTCCATAAACATCTTCCGCCGAAATGCTCGTACTGCTGTCTTCATTCATCATCGCTTCGAATTGCAGCCTTACGTAGCTGTCTCTGCCGGTCACGGTCACGCGCGGGATGTAACTGCATTTTTCCCCTGGCATTACCGGCTGGCTGCTGTCGATTTCCGTCAGTCCTTCATTGGTCCTCTGGAGCTGTTCGACCTGGACCTGCACGTGGGATGTTCCGATCCGGTTGTGAAAGATTTTCGTGCCGTTCGTGCTTGCAAATGCCGCTCCTGCTGCCAGCAATACCGCCGCTGCCGTCAGCAGAACTGCGATACGTTTTCTCATTTGTCTGTTCCACCCTCACGCGCGCCGATCTGTCCGCTCAGAATGCTCCATACCTGTTCCGGGTCCGATGTATCACTGTCCGTCAGATCCGTTGTCTGTATTGCAAATGCTTCCACGGGCATTTCCAGTGTGGTTCCCTCCAGACCCTGTTCTTCCAGGACATTGATGAAGGTTATCTTGCTGTTTTTGAAGAATACCGATGTCTTCTCGTTAGGTGCGAGTGCCGTGCATTGATCTGGCGTTCCATACGCATAAATGTATGTATTTTCCGATTCGCTTTCCTGATAATCGACTCTCGTCCAGCCGTCATTCACGGTATATGCAAACAGCTCCTGCAGTCCTTCGGCAAAGCTGGTCCCATCTTGCGATGCCACCATGACATTCGCCTTTGGAACGGTGACCTTCAAAAACACATAAGCATCATTGGTTCCCGTGTTCGCGATCTGCGGATCCTTCGTCAGGTCTTTGTTCGGCGCGATGTTCTCGCGCTCCTCCGCTGCGTTATCATACAGCGGTTCCTGCAATTCAACATCGATCTTTCCCACGGTCCATGCATTGGTCAGCTGATCCGTTGCTGTAAAATAGGCAGCGATACCGCCTACCGCCATGATCGCCACCGATGCCCCTGCGATCAGCAGCCCTTTGCCGATCATTTTCCCTTGTTCTTTTTTCATCCTCTCTGATCTCCTTTTCCTTTTGTTTCCCACGCTCCATCCGGAATTTTGTTTTTCTGTGTTTGTGACCTGATCCATATTTTCTGCGGATGGTATGGAAATTATTTCCATTTTTCGGGTGTTTTGATTATACTGCGGCCGATTTACATATGCAACTATTTCTGTAAAATATTTCCTATTTTGTAATCAAAAAAACTCCCCGCTCTGTGAAGAGCGAAGAGTCTATAAAAAAACTATTTAGAACTTTTTGTTAGCTGCATGGATGTGCTTGAGACAAATCTTGGCCCTGACTTTGAGGAACCGTTTCATCTTCCGGTACTTTTTATCGTAACTCTTGATCGTCTTGGTTCCTTCATAGTACCGCTTCATATTGGCTTTGGTGTACTCTCTGCCTCCTTTGTACACCGTGTTGAGCGCCGCGATCGCATTTTTCGGCTTGAAATTCGTCTTGGCAAGTTGTTCAAACCGTTTCGTGAACTTCTTTCTGAAATTCTTGTTCTTATACAAAGCTTTGAAGTACGGATCCTGCGAGAACGTGAACGCCATCATATTCTTGTTTTTCATTTCGAAGCAAGAGTATTTGTTCAGATCCCAGAGGATAAAATTCCATCTGCCATTATCATAATCGCGGGATCTCCAGACTCCGTAATTCCAGTTCGGCCTCCAGTCAATATTCGCAGCAAAGATCTCCATACAGTAATAATCGATCATGCTGTTGATATTGAGTCTGGCCTTCACATGTTTGTAGTTTTTGCCTACACGCATATTATGATTAACGATATATCTCTGAAGCGCCTTGTATTCTTTCAAGTCTTTCTTCTTGCCTTCGTTGAGCTCCAGTCGTTTGATGACAGCAATCGTTTTCTTGCGGACGCCGTACTTGTCCTCATAGTGGGATTTGGAGAACAGCCGCTCCCCTCTGTAATACAGGCCCCAGTACTCCCCATTCAGAAATGCCTGGCAAGGTTGATAGGAGGACTTTTCGAAATCAAGGCCCTCGGCGATCAGTGAGCCCGTAGGGTCCTTCAATTTATACGCCGCGTCCAGTCCGTCGATCTCCAATGTGAAAGAATTCTTTTTCCCTTTGATGTTCCAGCTTTTCTGAGGGAACGCCCTGCTAAGGTGCCCCTTGAGGGACATTTTCAGCGATTCATGCACCGGCTTTGCCTGACTGTTTTCAAAGAAATCAACGCGTCCCTTGATCTCACGATCCTTAAAATAATTGGCTTTGAACCGCATCGCCATGTTGGTCGTGCCGACGATCTTATTGTTCTCTTTTCCGGTGTATTTGGCACCCAGAACGTAGATCCCCTTTTGCCGATTCCAGAGATCAGAATCGGATGCCTGAATCGACACGATGTTGATGTCCTGATACGCCGTCTTTCCGGCAAGGCCGACAAAATATACGGCCGATGTCACAGAACTCTGTTCACCGGTCACATTGTCCACGCACATCGCCCGGATCCTGGTGATCTTATCGACCTTTTTCGAAGGAACCTTTTGATACCATTTCATCATATGGTACTTTTTCAAAAGTTTCTTTTTGTACAGCGTCGAGATGTCCTTTCGCGCCGAGTAGACATTTTTCTCAGACGATCTGTTATCCACTTCGATCGGTCCCGTATAGATCTTTGACTTTAACGTCGGCTTGTTGCCGTTCGTCGTATAGTAAATCGTGACATCGTCATACGCTGTCATCTCAAGATAAAACGGATCGTAAAATCCGCTTTTATGTGAGAATACCGGCGCGGCCAGAGTATATCCGTTCGGGGCGCACGGCGTGGCGTCTGTCAGCGAGACTCTGTCTCCGCCATCCGGATATCTGGACATGGTCTTGTTTGTTTTTGATCGGGTAATATCCAAACTGTCCAGAATGTTTTCGCCATCTGTAAGATACACGGTCTCATCGCCGTCTTTGGAGATTCCAAAATCCGCGATGTATTCGCCCTCCTCCAGAACAGCAGGAACATCGCCGCAGAAAATGATGAGATACCCGTACCCTTCGATCTCTACCGGAGGCAGGTTGTACTTCGTGAGCTTTTTCTTTTTGTCCGTAAGATAATAGTCGCCGGCGAAGACAGCCTCATCGCTGCAGTTATAGATCTCGACCCAGTCGTAATAGCCGCCTTTTACGGTGTTCTCTTTATGGAGTGCCCCGTTTTCATCTTCATCCGCGCATACTTCATTGATGCAAAGCCCTTCGCGCTCCTCGGCAAAGGATTGATCTGCAGGCAAGGCGATGAAGGCCAGCGCGGCACACAGCAGTGCTGCCACAAATAGTAGGTTTCTAGCTGCGTTCATAATCTTTGATCATCGTCTCCGATGTTATTCTTCTTCAATGGTGACTTTCGCCATTCTCTGCGCTTTCTTCGGTTTGTCGCTCAGATCTCTCGGCGTTTTCACGATCTTGTCCGCTACATCCATTCCTTCCGTGATCTTGCCGAATGCAGCGTACTGTCCATCGAGATACGGTGAATCCTGTACCATGATAAAGAACTGCGATCCTGCGGAGTTCGGCATCATCGTCCTTGCCATGGACATCACGCCGCGCTCATGTTTCAGATCGTTCTGGAATCCGTTCAGGTTGAATTCTCCTTCGATGGTCCAGCCCGGGCCGCCGGTTCCGTCACCCTTCGGGCAGCCACCCTGGATCATGAATCCCGGAATGACCCGATGGAATGTAAGGCCGTTATAAAAACCATCTTCCACCAGCTTGATGAAGTTTTCAACTGTCTTCGGTGCGATTTCCGGATACAGTTCCCCTCTCATCACGCCGCCGTCTTCCATCTCGATTTTTACATACTTCATTGCTTTTTCCTCCTCGTTCATATCTCACGCATTCGAAATGCGTTGTATTCCAGTTTTCCGTTTTCGAGCAGATCCCAGAATTCATCCTTGAGGAATTCCGGATACAGCACTTCCAGGCCGGCCATTTCCTCTTTGCTCAGAAAACGGACTTCCTGCAGCACCTGCTCCTCTTTTTTGAGTTCCGGATCGTATCCCAGTTCCACACTTGTATCGCATCCGGCCAGTTCGCCCAAAAAGAAATTGACGAACCGCTGTCCCCGATGGGACACTTCCTCTATATGCCACAGCAATCCTTTGATCACGATGTCCAGGCCTGTTTCTTCCTTGACTTCGCGGATCGCAGCATCGACAGCGCTTTCGTTTTCTTCAATCCGTCCGCCGGGCGCCATCCAGATGTCCCGGTCTTCATGATGCTGCCGAACGAGCAGCATCCTCTGTTCATGATCCAAAATCAGGACTCTTACTCCACCAGTCCACATTTTTCATTCTCCCCCATATCAACTGAAACCGCCAATCATTGCTCCTGCAAAACCCATCAGCAGCATGACCCAGATCGGTTTAACTTTCGGAATACAGATCAGCACGATCGAAACCGCGAAGATACAGATCGGTACCACATTGTAATAGCTTGGATCCGCCATCTGCGCGGAGACCATTGATCCTTTGACAAGTACGCCCTCCGCGATGAACACCACCGCTGCCGCGATCAATCCGATCGCAGCGGGACGGATCCCCGCGAGAGCCCCCTGCACATACCGGTTTTCCTTGAACCGATTCAACATATGGATGACGATCAGCATGATCGCAAAACACGGAAGACAAACGCCGATCGTCGCTATGATCGCGCCCGGCACGCCGGCGGTCTCCAGACCGACGTACGTTGCCGCATTGACGGCGACCGGACCAGGTGTTACCTGTGACAGCGCGACCAGATCGGAAAATTCCGTTCCGCTCATGATCCCGACTTCCTGAACGCTCTGATAGATGAGCGGGAGCATCGCGTTCCCGCCGCCAAAGGCAAAGAGCCCTACTTTAAAGAAAACACCGAACAGGATGAGATAAATCATAGATCATCCCTCCCATCCGATAGCTTCTTTGCCCGTATCGTATTGTAAGCGATCCCGATCACGATGCTGGCGAGGATCACCACGACGGCATTGACTCCTAAGAAGCCAACCGCCACAAGTGCCCCGATTGCCATCACGACCGTAAAGACATCGATTTTCTGGACCAGTTTCAGCGCCGATACCAGAATCAATCCGCAGACCGCCGCTTTGATTCCCATGAAGGCGCCCTGCACGAAGGCATTGTCCCAGAGCTGATCCAGGAACGCCAGCGCGATGACGATGGCCAGAAACGCCGGCACGACAACGCCGGCGGTCGCCACGACAGCCCCAAGGGTCTTTCGTTTTTTGTAGCCGATAAACGTCGCCATATTAACGGCGATGACTCCCGGAAGAGACTGGCTCATGGCAATGCAGTCCAGTATCTCTTCCTTCGTCAACCATTTCTTATCCTCCACAGCGATCTGCTGCATCTGGGGGATCATGGCCGCGCCGCCACCGATGGTGAGGGCGCCGATCTTAAAGAACTCCCAAAAGAGCTCAATATATTCTTCCGTCTTTTTCCGCATTTACGATTTCGATTGCTTTTGCAATTCCTTCATCGACCGTAAGCTCTTCTTTATCCGCATCGCGCCGCAGCTTGTATTCGATGATCCCGTCCGCCGCGCCCCGGCCGACCGTGATCCTGACCGGAATGCCAAGAAGATCCGCGTCTTTGAATTTGACGCCCGGACGTTCTTTACGGTCATCGAGGATCACTTCGACGCCGGCTTTTCCGAGTTCGTTGTAAACCTTTTCAGCGACTTCTTTCTGTGCTTCATCGTCCGGTTTCATGACCGTGATGATGACGTGATACGGCGCCACGGACATCGGCCAGATGATTCCGTTTTCATCGTGGTTTTCCGGCATATCGATGATCGCCTGGAACGTTCTTGAAACGCCGATCCCGTAACAGCCCATCACGATCGGATGATCCTGCTGGTTCTCGTCTTTATAGATGGCGCCCATCGGTTCGGAATACTTGGTGCCCAGCTTGAAGATCTGTCCGACCTCGACGCCTCTGGCGTGCTTGACCGGTGCTCCGCAGATAGGACAAGGATCCCCTTCCATCAGGTTCTTGATGTCCGTCACGATATCAGCTTCGTAATCTCTGCCGTAGTTCACGTTCTTGATGTGATAATCCGTTTCGCAGGCGCCAGCAACGAGATTCCTCAGTCCCGGGATCTCGGAGTCCACGACGATCTTGCAGTCGTGAAGCCCCATCGGCCCCGTGAATCCGCCGACGCTTCCGCAGGCTTCACCCATCTTTTCCTCGTCAGCAAATTCGATCGAGAACGGATGGATCCCCAGCGCGTTGACCAGTTTCGTCATGTTCAATTCCCGGTCACCGCGGATGAACGCCGCCACGTATCCATCTTCCTTTCCTTCTATGTCATAGGTCACGAACAGCAAAGCCTTCAGCGTCTTTGTCTGATCGACGCCAAGATAATCCGCGACCGCTTCGATGGTCTTGGTTTCCGGCGTGTGGACCTTTTCCAGCGGGAGCATTTCCTCGTCGGAAGCCTTTGCATCAACACACGCCGCTTTCTCGATCGTCGTCGCCATGTCGCACGCGTCGCAGTAGCAGATCTCGCTCTCACCGTACTCGCAAAGCGCTGTGAATTCGTGGGAACCGCTGCCGCCGATGGCGCCGTTATCCGCCTCGACCGGGCGGTACGTCAGTCCGCACCGGGTGAACACGTTTGAGTATGCCTCGTACATATTCTGATAGCTCTGCTCCAGGCCTTCCTCATCTTTGTCGAAGGAATAGTTGTCTTTCATGATGAAGTCTCTGGAACGCATCATGCCGAAACGAGGTCTGGCTTCATCCCGGAATTTATTCGAAAACTGATACAGTCTGAGCGGCAGCTGGCGGTAGGACGTGATGTCGTTGCGGATGATGTCCGTGAACACTTCCTCCGCAGTCGGTCCCAGGCAAAATCCCCTGCCGTTCCGGTCATTGAGTCTCCACATTTCAGGACCGTAGTCGCTCCATCTGCCGGATTCCTCCCACAGTTCCCCCGGCTGGAGGACGGAGGTGTTGATCTCCTGTGAGCCTTTTGCATCCATCTCCTCGCGGATGATGTTCTCGATCTTGCGGATCGTTCTCCATCCCATCGGCATGTAACTATAGATGCCGGCGGCCGTCTTCTTGATGAGGCCGGCTCTGAGAAGCAGGATATGGCTCGGGATCTCCGCTTCGTTCGGAACTTCCCTAAGTGTCTTGAAATAGGATTGTGATAGTTTCATTCGTTAGATTCTCCTTGCTATGTTGTTGTCTTGTTCTTATCGGTACAGTGACGCCACCGCCTGTGCGGCGATGCCTTCACCTCTGCCTGTGAATCCCAGTTCTTCCGTCGTCGTGCCCTTGACGTTCACGCGGCTTTCGTCCACGTCCAGAACACGGGCGATGGTCTTTCGCATTTCATCGATATACGGTGCCACTTTCGGTTTCTGCGCGATGACCGTCGCATCGACGTTCGCGACCTTGTAGTAGTTGTCATCCAAAAGTTCCTTGACCCGTTCCAGCAGTTTCAGGCTGCTGATGCCGCGGTACTGTTCGTCGGTATCCGGGAAATGATGTCCGATGTCGCCCAGCCCGGCCGCACCGAGCAGCGCGTCCATGATGGCATGGAGCAGCACGTCCGCATCGGAATGTCCCAGCAGACCTTTCTCCCACGGAATCTCGATACCGCCCAGCACCAGCTTGCGTCCTTCAACGAGTCGGTGCACGTCAAATCCGGTTCCAATACGGTTTTCCATCGGCAGATCCTCCTTCGTTGTGATCTTGATGTTCTCATAATCGCCGTCGACGATGGATATTTCATAACCGGCCCGTTCGACGATGGATGCATCATCGGTCCCGATGAAATAGTCGTCGTAAGCCTTTTCATACGCTTCGATGAGCATCGATTTGCGGAAGCCCTGCGGTGTCTGCACCGAATAGTAGTCACTCCGGTCAACGCTTTCGCTGCCGCCGGATTCGCCGTAAGCTCTGCGCACACTGTTCGTCATGGCGACGCACGCTACGGCGGCGCCTTTTTCATCGGTGGCCCTGAGGACATTCATGATGACATCCTCACTTACATACGGTCTTGCCGCATCGTGGATCAGAACATACGAGACACCCGGACGGATGCGGTTCACTTCCTGCAGCGCGTTGAACACCGAATCCTGCCGTTCTTTTCCTCCGGGAACGATCGCGTCGACCTTCTGCAGTCCGCAGCTCTCGACGATGTTCCGGCAAAAATCCAGATAGTCTTCATTCGTGACGATGAAGATATAGTCGATGGCATCCAGATGTTCAAATGTCTTCAATGTCTTCGCGATGACATATTCCCCGCCAATTTTCAGGAACTGCTTTGGAACATGGGAGCCTAGCCGCGTGCCCCGTCCGGCAGCGGCGATGATCACAGCGGTCCGTTTGTTGTTATACATTGTGGCCCACCTCCATTAAGGATTGCCTGCAGGCTTGGCGAAAATCATCCGGCCTGCAGATGTCTGAAGCACACTCGTAACGATGACCTTCATGGTCTGGCCGATGAACTTGCGCCCTTCTTCGACGACGATCATCGTGCCGTCGTCCAGATAGGCGACTGCCTGATTGCGTTCTTTGCCTTCTTTGACCAGGGACAGAATCATTTCCTCACCTGGCAGAACGACCGGTTTCAGTGCGTTGGCCAGTTCGTTGATGTTCAGGACCGGCACGCCCTTGATCGCGGCGACTTTGTTGAGATTGAAGTCGTTGGTCACGACCTGCCCATTCATGATCTGCGCCAGTTTGAGCAGCTTGACGTCGACTTCCGGAATCTCATCCAGTGCCTTTTCCTCGACCGTATTGTAGATCTCAATGCCGTATTCGCTTTGGATCTTATTGAGCACATCCAGTCCTCTGCGGCCTCTGTTCCGCTTCAGGCTGTCCGATGAATCCGCAATGTGGCGGAGTTCGACCAGTACGAACTCCGGGATCACGATCGGTCCTTCAATGAATCCGGTCTTCATGATATCCGCGATCCGGCCGTCGATGATGACGCTGGTGTCAAAGATTTTCGGCGTAGCGTCTGTCTTCTGCTTTCCTCCGCGGCCGCCGACGGACGATATTTTTCTCGACGTCAGCCACAGAGATGTGATTTCTTTTGCCTTCGAGTTGGCGATAATGATTCCTAGGCTGCCAAAGATCACGAAACTCAGGATATTAAGGATGATATTGAGTACCGGGATATCGATGCTGGAAAAAACGCCTCGGTTGATTAAAAATGCGATGATAAGTCCGATGATCAATCCGATCGTCGTTGAGATCAGATCATTGACCGACGTATTTCTGAGGTCGGATTCCAGATTATTTGCAGCGCGTCTTCCGCCCTTCGTGAACAGTGGGAAAAGCTTATAGAATAGTAATCCAAAAATAAATACCAGGGCAACAACGATAAAGATCGTTTCTGATGTGTTTAAGCTTTTCTCCAGATCGTATCCATTCAGGTTGCAAATATACACGATCAGCTGGAAAACACCATATCCGAATATGGCGCCAACAATGGTTATGATTCCTCTGACTATTTTCCTCACCATGTAATCTCACCTCCTTTCCCTTATTTTTTAGCTATGGTCTTTTAATTATGAAATATAAAACTGCGGATCAAATTGCGTTCTCAATGATTTCGCTTGCTTCCTCTTCCCCAATATCGAGCACAAGCATAATCTCACTCTGCAGGATTTTCCGCGCGTTGGAAAGCATTTTCTTTTCTCCTGCAGAGAGTTTGTTTTCACGATTGATTCTGGTCAGGTTTCTTACGATCTCGGCGACGGATAATATTTCACCGCTCTTGATCTTTTGCATATTATCTCTGTATCTCTTGTTCCAGTTTCCTGACATTTCACTGGACTCAAGGCGCAGAACAGATATAGCCTCCTCAAGTTCCTTCGATGATACGATGGGCCGCACTCCGATGTCTTCACAATTATCAACGGGGATCATGACTTCCATGTCACCGCAAGGGACGTTCAGGAGATAGTATTCCTTCACTTCCCCCAGGATTTCACGTTTGTCAATCGTCTTGATGACCCCTGCTCCATGCATAGGATACAGGATTTTATCTCCTGTCTTATACATAAAACTCCTCCTAGCCATAGCTTTAGTTATTATACCACAAAAAACGGCTTAAAAAAAGCCCCGCTGCTATTGAAACAGCGGGGCGCGGGGTCAATCGTTACCGTCTGCCGAGGTCTATGTTTTTTTGTCTCCTTTCATCCATTGCGATCATTGTTTGAAATCAGCTATTTATGGAATGTAGAAACCGAGATATTCCCAAACGCCGTTTTTCTTGAAGCTGACGAAGAGATAGTCATTTTTCTTCATCGTGATTTTTGACTTATTCTTGACTTTCTTTGACTTATAGGTCTTGAAGTTGACTTTCTGTATTTCTTTGATCTTCCAACCCTTCGCAGGCTTTATGACCAGTTTCCCGGACACTTTCTTTTTACTGGAAAAATAGGCTTTATTCGTAAATTTTTTCGTATAGTTCTTTTTTCCGATTTTAAAGGTCTTACATGGGCGGACGTATTTATTCGAATTGACGATGAGTGTCGCATCGACCCATACAGACGACTCCGGCGCCTTCGCCTGGAATGTCAGTGTCGCGGTGCCAGGCTTTGATGTCCAGACATCATACTCCTGATATTTGGAATCGTATTCCATCCATGCAACCTCCAGATCCGTACTCTGAACGGATTCCATATCGATTTCCACCAACCCTGAATCGGCGAGATATTCCCAACAGTTAGCCTTATCCTTTGGATAGTAAAGTACATCGATGGAAGTAGGAAGGTCGAGATTTTCTTCTTCTGCATATACTTTTTCCACTGCTACTCCCGATACAGCAAAAGTCGTTACGCAGAATACCGCCGCTATCAGCAATGACAGTATCCGTTTCTTCTTGTTCTTCATAAAAAACTCCTTTCTCATAGCTTGTCCTTAGTTACGATTGAGATCTATTGTTTCATATATGTCCGTGCCTTTCTTCTTGAAAGTCACCATAAGGCTGTCTCGTTTGGCCAGCGTTACCTTATGCTTGTTCTTCACTGTTACTTGTGTGTATGTCTTGGCAACAATTTTTGCAATCGTATCAATTTCCCAACCTTTTCTAGCCTTGACATATACCTTGCCGGATACCTTCTTGGTAGTGCTGAAGTAGCGCTTGTTCGTGAACTTCTTTGCATAGCTCTTCGATCCTACCTTCAATGTCGCGCACGGCTTTACCCACTTTCTGACTGTAACTTGGACGGTCGTCGGCACCCACGTATCCGTGCCTTGAGCCTTTGCATCAAACGTCAGCGTCGCCTTGCCGGCCTTCTTGGTTTTAACCAGGTAACATCCATATTCGCCGGTATAAGGATTGAACAACACTTTCGCAACATCCAGGTTTGTACTCTGCACAGTATCCATATTGATTTCTACATCCGGTTGATCTGCCAACCACTCGGTGTTGCCGACTTTCCACTTCGGGTAGTAAAACATTTCAACCGTCTGTCTGACCAGAGAATCCCCATCTTCTGCATACGTCTTGTCTGCTGAAGCGCCTATCACTGCAAAAGCCGTCACGCAGAACACTACCGCAATCAGAAGAGATACGATTCTTTTTCTTTTGTTTTTCATGCGTCAATTCTTTCTCTACAGTCAGCGGTAGATTACCACATACTCATATACGCCTTTTTTCTTGAATTCGACATAGAGATAATCACCGTTATTCAAAGTGATCTTTGTCTTGTTCTTGATTCGTTTTTCTTTGTCCTTCTTAAACTTATAGTACCAGATTCCGGTGATTTTCCAGCCTTTTGCCGGTGTAACATTCACTTTTCCGGAAATCTTTTTTTTGCTGTAAAACAAACTACTATTATTGAATTTCTTTGTATAATTCTTCTTTCCCACTTTGATGGATTTGCACGGGCGGACATATTTTGTCGATTTGACCTCGAGCGTTATATCGGTCCAGTTTTCCGATCCGGTATACTTCGCCTTAAAAGACACGGTGGCTTTCCCTACCTTGTCTGTCAGAATATAGTAGTAGTTAACATCATATCCGGAATCGTAAATAACTGAAGCAACTTCCGTATCCGTGGTCTGCACGGAATCCATATCGATCGTTACTTCTGAATCCTCCCCAAGCCAGTAATAATTGTTGATTTTATCTTTTGGATAATAAATTATGCTGATGTTTTCAGGGAAATACGTTTCTATTCCCTCCGCATACGCTTTGTCAGCCGCTGCTCCTGACACAGCAAAACTCGTCATGCAGAATACCGCCGCAATTACCAGTGATAATAGTTTCTTCTTCTTGCTTTTCATGTCTTAACTCCTCTCTGTCTATGGTTCCTTATTTTATACGGTTAATGGAAAGCGGCATAATCAGGCCGTCCTTCTTAAAGTAGGCAATAATGCTTTCGTATTTCTTCAATGTGACTTTTTTCTTATTATTGATCTTCTTGTACTTTGATGTTTTACTGATATACTTTTCATGGCAGTCATCCCTTATACGAATAGTATCTGTCTTTGCTTTATTTTATAATAACGAAGAAGTATTATCAATCTATTAAGGTAATGCTATAATATTCACAGGTTTTTCACAAACGCAATATATCCTATCTTTAATAATATTCGATAAACGGAGGTCTGACATGGCAAAAATACTTGTTGTCGATGATGAACAGAAGATCAGAGAAGTCATACGGGAATATGGCACGTTCAACGGGCATGAAATCAGCGAAGCTGCGGACGGAATGTCTGCCGTAGGGCTTTGCAAGCTCAACGAATACGACTTGATCATCATGGATATCATGATGCCGAAGCTGGATGGATTCTCTGCTTGCAAAGAGATCCGGAAATTCAGCAATGTGCCGATCATCATGTTGTCGGCGCGGGGCGAAGAATACGATAAACTGTTCGGTTTCGAACTGGGAATCGACGATTACGTTGTCAAGCCATTCAGTCCGAAAGAGCTGATGGCCCGGGTCAATGCGGTGCTTTCCAGAAAGAGCGCGCCGGAAAAGGCTGAACTGGAGGTCATGCAATTCGATGGTCTGGAAATCAACATCCCGGCTCGGACCGTCACCATCGACGGTGAGAAAGTCGAGCTGACACCGAAGGAATATGAGCTGCTGTTCTACCTCGTAAAGAACAAGAACATCGCTCTCTCCAGAGACAAGCTGCTGTCTGATATCTGGGGATACGATTTCTTCGGCGATGACCGGACGATCGATACGCACATCAAAAATCTGCGGAACAACCTCGGGAAATACCGGGATTATATCGTAACGCTGCGGGGCGTGGGGTACAAATTTGAAGCTTAGGATCGATCACAACAGCATAAAATTCAAAATGTTTCTCTACTTCGTGGTTTTCGCGGCGGCGCTGATGATCGTACTGTGGGTGTTGCAGGTCTTTCTTCTAAACAATTTCTATGGAACGATGAAGACGCAGCAGACCAAGGAAGTCGCCAGAGAAATCGAAACGGCGTTCAAACACAATAACACCGATCGTTTTCTCAAAAACGTCGCGGAGATATCCGAATCCTACGACATGTATATCTATGTCGTCTCTTATGATGGGAAAACGACCTATTATCAGCCTTCTGCCAACGATGTGGCGCAGGCCCCGGAGTTCGAACTGGCTGAGCCGGAAGAGAAGGAAATGCAGTACATCTCGCAGATCCAGACCCTGAATGAACACATGATGAAAGGCAACGGTTCTGCTTACGTCAAAATCGAGGGCGCTGATTCGCAGGATATTCTGGCATATGGAAGCGTTCTGACTGCCAAGAATAAAGAGCCGATGATCGTGTACATTTTCTCGCCTCTGTGGCCGGTCTCTTCGACCATCAAGATCCTGACGAACCAGCTGATCTTCGTTACGCTGATTTCTATCATCGTGGCGTGTCTGCTCTCTCTTTATCTGTCATTCCGGATCACACGGCCGCTCCGCAAGATCAATGAATCCGCAAAGGATCTGGCTGCCGGAAAGTACGGCATCGTGTTCCAGGGAGGCCACTATACGGAGCTGGTGAATCTGGCGGATACGCTGACCGGTGCTTCCATCGAGCTGGAAAAGTCCGATATGCTCCAGAAGGATCTGATCGCCAACGTGTCCCATGATCTCAAGACGCCGCTGACTATGATCCGGTCCTATGCGGAAATGATCCGGGATCTGTCCGGGGATAATCCGAAAAAGCGGAATGAGCATCTGCAGGTCATCATCGATGAAGCGGACCGGCTGAACGTTCTGGTAAATGATATGTTGGAGATTTCAAGATTGCAGTCCGGTAAACTGGCGCTGGAAAAAGCGGAATTCAATCTCACGCACGCGATCGAAAGCATCCTGCACACGTACCGGATCATGGAAGAGGAAGATGGCTATACCTTTGATTTCCAATGCGACACCGATTATTACGTCGATGCCGATGAAGAAAAGATCAAACAAGTGGTCACGAATCTTCTGACGAATGCCATCAAGTTCTGCGGCGGTGACAAGACGGTAATCGTGACACTGAAAAAACGCGGCCGCAATGTCGAATGCCGTGTAGAAGACCACGGTCCTGGAATCCCTGCCGACGAACTGGACCGCATCTGGGAACGGTATTACCGCTCCAGTTCCAATATGAAACGTGAGAAAGAAGGAACCGGCCTTGGCCTTTCCATCTGCAAAGAAATACTGACCCAGCACAAAGCGAAATTCGGGACGGACAGCACCGTCGGCGAAGGCAGCCAGTTCTGGTTCGAACTGGAATATGTGCGGGCCGAAAAACGGAAATAGTTCCCGATCTGCGCGATCAGAACAGGTTCTTTGCCTCCGTGATGTTGCGCAGTCCGATGACTTGAATATTTGACAAACCCAATGCTGACGCTCTGCTCCGGATGCGCTCAGCATTTTTGATTGGGAGGACGACGCGTTCGAACCCGAGACGCTGCGCCTCTTTGATAATCTTTTCACTGTTCTGGACTGCCCGGAGATCCCCGGTCAGGCCGATCTCTCCGAGTACGAGGGTTTTGCTGTCCAGTTTCTTCCCCAAAAAGGACGAATAGACGGCGAGCGCCACGGCCAGGTCGGTATACGTTCCTTCCGGCCGGATCCCGCCAACGATGTTGACGTACACATCCTGATTCAAAAGTTTCAGCCCCATTTTCTTCTCGAGCACCGCGATGATCATGCTCAGCCGTGAGTTATCGATGCCCAGGGAAGTCCTTCTGGCAAAGCCAATGTTGCAGGTGCTGGTCAGTGCCTGGACTTCCAGGATCAGCGGCCGCGTCCCCTCATAGACGGCGGTCGCCACAGCGCCTTCACTCTCTTTATCCATTTCTTCCAGCAGAATGCCGGAGAGATTCTCGATTTCGATGAGTCCCTCTTCCGCCATTTCAAAAGCGCCGATCTCGCTGGTCGTTCCGAATCGGTTCTTCTGCGCTCTGAGGATCCGCATTTCGTGGCTGCGGTCACCGGTAAAGCTCAGCACGCAGTCCACCATATGCTCCACGATACGCGGTCCCGCCAGATCGCCGCTTTTCGTAACGTGCGCGACGATAAAGACCGGTATGTTGTTCGTCTTTCCGATCCGCATCAGTTCATTGCCGCAAAGACGCACCTGGGACACGCTGCCCGGCGCGGAATCCAGGTCCACACTGTACATGGTCTGGATCGAGTCGATAATCAGGAACGCGGGTTCGAGGGTTTTGCATACCTCGGCGACATTCTCGATGTTCGTTTCTGAAAGGATGAAGAGGTTCTCGCTGATCCCGCCGCGGCAGATCCGGTCTGCGCGCATCTTGATCTGTTCCTCTGATTCTTCTCCCGAAACGTAGAGCACTCTGCCCTTGGCCTTTGCAATATTCTGCGCCGCCTGCAGAATGATTGTCGATTTGCCGATACCCGGTTCTCCGGAGATCAGTGTGAGCGATCCCGGAACCAGTCCGCCTCCAAGCACCCGGTTCAGTTCTTTGATTCCTGTATCGATTCTCGCCGTTTCTCCTGAAATGATGCTGGAAAGCTTGGCCGGTTTGTTCGAACCGGTTGCGCCCGCCGCTCCCTGCGTGCGGGTGGATGTCCTCCGCCGCTTATCATCCTGCTCAAAATCGATAACCTTCTCTTCGACCATCGTGTTCCAAGCGTGGCAGACGGGACACTGCCCGACCCACTTCGAGCTTTCGCTTCCACATTCCTGACAGACAAAAACTGTTTTTGCTTTCTTCGCCATTCCGCACCTCGCAAACATTTGTTCTTTTTTCTATGATACCGCTTTTATTTACTAAATGCAAGTTTAATAATGGTATCTGCAAGCTAAAATCAATACATCGTCTTCCACAACGGTGTAAATCAATCGATGTTCATCATCGATTCTCCTGCTCCAGAACCCAGAAAGATCGTATTTCAAGGCTTCCGGTTTCCCTAATCCGTCAAAGGGCTCTCGACATATATCCCCTATCAAAGCATCGATCCTCTTGGATATTTTTCTGTTTTCCTTTTTCCAGTAAGTGTAGTCAGCCCAGGCATTTTCCGTAAATGTTATTCTCATAGCAATACCCCTGATGCCTACGGCTCATACTTGAATTTTTCTTCAGCCACCATGCTTACGGTTTTGCCGCGTTCAAGCTGCTCGCGCGACTCTTGGATCCAGCGGTAGTTTGCTTCCGATCTGCGAACGTAATAATTCTCGATAAGGTTGTTATACTCATCCAGCGACATCATTACAATGTTTTCGTCATTTTTCCGTGTCACGATTACGGTTTCACTATTTTGAATGATAGTATCGCATACGGATTTAAAATTGTTTCTAACATCAGAATAATTCTTGGCAATCATATCGTTCCTCTTTTCACTCATTCACTTTCTTTTTCCATATTATATTATAATTCCTTGCTCTGAAATAATCAATATATTGTACAGTATTTTGTCATTATTTCGCCAAATAAAAAGGAATCCCCAAATGGGAACTCCTTTTTATTATATTTGATTGAGGTTGTCTAACTATTTTGCAGCTTCCTGTTCTGCCTTGTAATCGTTGATGATCTTCTGCGCGATGTTAGCAGGAACTTCTTCGTATCTTGAGAATTCCATTTCGAAAACGCCTCTAGCCTGCGTCATCGTTCTCAGCGCGATCGCATAGTCAAGCAGTTCTGCCTGAGGTGCTTCCGCCATCAGCTTCTGTCCGCCGCCGTGCATCGGCTCCATACCCAGAACCGCGCCGCGTCTTGTCGGCAGGTCACCCATTACAGCTCCGACGAAGTCGTCCGGAACCTGGATCTCCAGCTTCATGATTGGCTCGAGGAGGCAAGGCTTCGCCTCTGCGATACCCTTTTTGAATGCCAGTGAAGCAGCAATCTTGAACGCCATTTCGTTGGAGTCGACTTCGTGATAGGATCCATCGTACAGGATCGCCTTGACGTTCTGTACTTTACATCCGGCGAGAGGTCCCTTTTCCATGCACTCGCGGAGGCCCTTTTCAACCGCAGGAACGTAGTTCTTCGGAACGGATCCGCCGAAGAGTTCTTCGCCGAATTCGAATTCTTCCTGTGAAGGTGAGAACCGGATCCAAACGTCACCGTACTGTCCGGCACCGCCGGTCTGCTTCTTATGCTTACCCTGGACATCGGACGTTCCCTTGATCGTCTCTCTGTAAGCGATCTTCTGCGGAACGGTCTCAACGTCAACGCCGAACTTATCCTTCAGCTTATCCTTCATGATGTTCAGCTGGATCTCGCCCTGTCCGCCGATCAGCGTCTGGTGCGTTTCGATGTTGCTGACCAGTACGAAGGACGGGTCTTCTTCCATCAGTCTCTTCAGACCGGAACCCATCTTTTCATCGTCGCCCTTCTTCGCCGGTTCAACTGACTGATACAGCGTCGGGGATGGGAATTCGATCTTCGGGAACTTGACGACTGCCGTCTTGTCGCACAGCGTGTCGCCGGTCTTCGTGTTCTGCAGCTTGCCGATCGCAACGATATCGCCTGCTACGACTTCCGGCGCGTCTTCCTGTGATTTGCCTCTTGCAAAGAACAGGGATCCGAGTTTTTCATCTTTCTCTGATTCGGAGTTGTAGAGAATCTGTCCGGATTTGATCGTTCCTCTTACTACCTTGGCCAGTGAGATCTTGCCCAGGAAGGAATCAGCCAGCGTCTTGAATACCAGAACGGCGGCCTTGCCTGCAGCGTCGACTTCTACTTCTACGTCAGCACCGGAACCATCGACAGCAGGATATGCCTCGTGATCGGTTGCCTTTGGTACGAAATCGATGAACTGCTGCAGCACTTCTTCGATGCCGTCGCCTGTCAAAGCGGAGCAGGTGAATACCGGAACGATATCGCCGCTGCCGATACCCTTTGAAAGGCCTCTGGCAAACTGCTCATCCGTCAGTTCCATGTTTTCGAAATATGCTTCCATCAGTTCCTCATCGGTCCCGGCGATTTCTTCTTCCATGGATTCTCTGTCGTCCAGCGTTACAACCGATGTTCCGAACTTGTCCTTTAATGACTGGATGAGCGCATCCAGTTCCACGTTTTCTTTATCTGTTTTGTTGATCAGGAAGAACCTTGGAACACCAAACTTCTTGCAGGAATCCCATGCCTTCTCTGTTCCGACCTGAATGCCGGAAGCCGCGTCTACGAGGATCGCAGCTGCTTCAACTGCTCTCAGTGCGGAATTGACTTCGCCAACGAAGTCGAATGATCCCGGCGTGTCAACAAAGTTGATCTTGACTTTGTTGTATTCGACCGGTACCACGGTAGCATTGATGGAATAGCCCTTTTCGACCTCCATCTTGTCATAGTCTGATACAGTCTGGCCATCTTCTACTTTGCCCAGTCTGCTGATAACTCCTGTCGCCAGGAGTGCCGCCTCAAGGAAGGTGGTTTTACCGCAACCGCCATGTCCTACCAACGCGACGTTTCTAATGTTTTCGCTCTTATAGCCCTTCATCTAGTGAGACCTCCTCAAATAATTCTATAATAGTTAGTTTCTCCAGCGACTTCTGTCGCCAGACGCACTAAATATTATAACATTGAGAACTAGTCACCGCAACGATTTTCTGAACGCAAGACAGCATCCAATAGCCAGCAGTGCCGCCGCCATCCCCATAAATGCAAAAGCTAAGTGCGCCTCATCGCCGGTGATAGGGCTGCTGTCTCTGTACTCCTGAGAATTTTGCACTTGTCTGACCGGTGTTGAGGTCTTGGCCGGCGTCTTTTTTTGGATGTCTTCTGCCGGCGTTATTTCATCGGTCGGCGTTTCTTCGTCGCTGATTTCATTCGCCTCGATTGGCGTCGATTCGTCCGACGGCGTCGTTTCCTCGGTTGGATTAGTCTCGTCAGTCGGGTTAGTCTCGTCGGTCGGTGTCGTTTCGTCGGTCTCTTCCTGCTTGTTCAGCAGTTGGTCCTCCGAAGATGGTTCGGTCGGTTCTTCGCTTTCCTCCGTCGGCTCCTCCGGCTCCGGTTCCGTGATGAAGACTGTTTGCGCCTCATCATCCAGATCTTCGTGCGAAGCAATCAGTTCCTCACCCAGATACAGTCGTTCGAAGGCGACCAGTGCTTTCCCGGCAAGTGAGTCACTGTCGATCTCAAACTCGATCTCCACCGTTCCGCTCGCCTCTTCCGGTGTAAAGTTCACGCTCTTCTCTGAACCTTCCAGTTCCGTGTTGCTTTCTTTGTCCATCAGTCTGCCCGTGACGGTATACTCTTCGCCCGGCGTCAAGCCACTGTAAGTGACCTCATCCACGATGGTCACGGTTCCGTTGGCTTCGATTTCCTTGTCTCCGCTCTCCTGCTCCGAGGCGGATGTCCGGATCTCCGGTTGTCCGCTATCTTCTGAAGTGCCCCACTGGATCTCAAACGCTACGCTCCGCTTTTTCTCCAATCCAAAAACGACATTCTGCTTTCCGCTCTTCCGAATGATATACGCCTGGAAACCGCTCGGTGTTCCCTTGAGTTGCGGCGACTGATAGGTCCCATCTTTTTCAAGCTCGGCGGTAAATCGGAAGTTGTCCCCGGACGAAATGGTGACAGACTCTGCATCTTCAGGGCTGAATATTTCTTCCTCCCCGTTCGCTTTGCACCGGATCAATTTCGTCTCTTCAGGAATCGGCACCTGAATACTTTTTCCGGAGTCCGCTTTCAGCGTGATCGCCGGCGTTTCCTGCAGATCGGTTTCCTCATTGATGCTCGCTTTGATGACGGTCTGATCCAGTCTCAGCTTGCTGTCCTTTGGCGGAGCCGGCCATTTCTGGATCTGTTTCATGACCCGCTTCAGCATCTTCTCCGAACTATCACTCAGCCCTTTGAACGCGTCAGATCCGGAGCTTTTGTTGTCGTACGCGTAACTGAGCAGCAAATGGCTCAGCACATAATTCCCGCGGTTGCCCTTGAAACAGTCTTTCCGGTGGACCCCCTTGAGATACTTTTCCGTCTTCAGCTCGAATCCCGGATAACCGTAGGAGTAATACAGCACCTTCCGGACCAAGGCGTCATTGTAACGGACCGCGGCATGCTTTCCCCTGCCCATCAGATCTTTCTTCGGCTCCACACAGTAAGCGTTCCATTTCTTCTTGTTGTACTTCACGTAAAAATCGTGGGTGTGAAAATATTCATAATCGAGCATTTTCGTATAGCCGTACCGCACCGTGATTGAGCCGGACGCAAACGCCTCCTCCATGGTGACGACCCCGGCGCTGCTCCAGCACATCACGAACATTAAAAAAATGGCGATCCCCCTGCGCAAATCGAGCCCCTTTCTCTTTTTGCTAGTCATCTCTCTTTCATCTCCCCTTTCTGTTTGGTAATATATGGTTGTACTTACTATTATTACCATTTATTGCCAATTTGTCAACCTGTTTTTTCTTCGCAAGATGGACACACTGATAGGCGGCAGCTCTTTATTGTGATGGAAAGGTCAAGTGATATATGCATGTCATGGGAAAGCTTGGACAGATCTGAGAAATGATGAGTGTTTGTCAATTGAATGGATTATCATTTTGATTGAAAGCTTGAACTAATTCGTGAAATGAAGAGGGCTTGTCAAGTTTAGCATTAAAATGGATGGTCATTTTGACCTAAAATTACAGTTGGCTTGAACTAATTAAGCATGAAGTATGAGCTTGTCAAGCAAAATCCTAAAATGCATTGACAACTGGAGCTCTCAGAAAGATAGTGTACAAGCTCGGGCCAGTTTCAGGCTAAAATAACGGCTGTTAAACGGTCAAAACTTGACAGATCCGAGAAAAACCAATGAATTGTTCAAGTTCCAAACGACTGTTGAAGAATTAGAACATGACAGATCTGAGAAGAATCAATGAATTGTTCAAGTTCCAATGTGGATGCACTCAAAAAAATAGGAAGCAGGTGCAGGTATACCGTGATGCCCTCACGGCTACAGCTGCACCTGCGGATGAAAAGGCGCGCTTCGGTCTTCCGAGCGCGCCCTGTTATTTTCGATACATAATCGATACATAAAAATAACCGCCGTCTTACCTCAGAAGACAAACTTTGTTGATCAGACAGGTCTACCGACTGTACCCTTCAGGAAAGATCCCTTCCCAGCCTACTGAGGCGCCTTCCCAGAATTCTCGTTCCAGTGACTTGCCAAATGGCGTGCCCGTTCGTAAGGTTTCACGGTTGCTGAGACACAGTGCCGGATTTACACCGGCTTCCGATATTGTCTTGATCGCTTCATATTCTTTTTACACATAGATAGTACACCACCGACGCCTGTCTGTCAACACCGGTAAGCGTTGTTTTGAGGGCCCGGCGGCCGCGGGGGCAGCGTCTCCGCAGGAGCGTCTGCGATCAACGGCGAAGCGAGCAAAGAGAACAGACCAACCCCGGAGACTGTTTGAGCCGCAGGCGAGTTTCTCCGGGGTTCTGTTGTCTGCGAGCGAGCCGGTTTGACCGCACGCGACGAGGACAACGCATGCCCTGCGGCCGCCGGGCCCCGGAAATAAAAAAAGCCCGCCACGCAGGTGAACGTGGGCAGGCTTTGTGATTCTTGGTTTAGAATTCTGCAGTTTTCGGTGTTCTCGGGAACGGGATGACGTCGCGGATGTTGCTCATGCCGGTCATGTACATGATGATGCGCTCGAAGCCGAGCCCGAAGCCGGAATGCACAACGCCGCCGTACTTTCTCAGTTCCATGTACCACCAGTAATCTTCCTCCGTCATGCCGATCTCTTCGATCCTAGCCTTGAGGACATCGTATCTTTCTTCCCTCTGGGATCCGCCGATGATCTCGCCGACACCCGGAACGAGCAGGTCGCATGCCGCAACTGTCTTGTCGTCGTCATTGAGCCGCATATAGAAAGCCTTGATGTCCTTCGGATAATCCGTAACGAAGACCGGCTTCTTGTAAACCTTCTCCGTGATGTACCGTTCGTGCTCGGTCTGCAGATCGATGCCCCATTCCACCGGGTACTGGAAATCCTCTCCCGACTTCTTCAGGATATCGACAGCTTCCGTATACGTGATCCTCGCAAAATCCGAGTTGACGATGTTGTCCAGCCGCTCCAGCAGTCCCTTGTCGACGAACTTGTTGAAGAACTCCATCTCCTCCGGCGCGTTTTCGAGGACGTACCGGATCACGTATTTGATCATATCTTCCGCAACGTCCATGTTGCCTTCCAGATCGCAGAACGCCATCTCCGGTTCAACCATCCAAAACTCCGAAGCATGCCGCGCCGTATAGGAATTTTCCGCGCGGAACGTCGGTCCGAACGTATAAATGTTACGGAACGCCATGGCGAAGATCTCGCCCTCCAGCTGTCCGCTGACCGTCAGGCCGGTGGTTTTGCCGAAGAAGTCCTGGCTGTAATCGATGCTGCCGTCTTCACAACGCGGCGGATCGTTGACGTCCAGTGTCGTGACCTGGAACATCTCGCCTGCGCCCTCGCAGTCGCTGGCCGTGATGATCGGCGTGTGAGCATATACAAAATTCCTCTCCTGAAAGAACTTGTGCAGCGCGTAAGCCGTGATCGAACGGACGCGGAACACCGCCGAGAACGTATTCGAACGCGGACGCAGGTGCGCGATCTCCCGCAGGAATTCCATGGAGTGGCGCTTTTTCTGCAGCGGATAATCCGGCGCGGAATCCGCCTCGATCAAAACGGTCTTTGCCTTGATCTCGAACGGCTGCTTGGCCTCCGGCGTAAGCACGAAAGTGCCTGTAACGTTCAGCGCGGCCGCGATCGGTGCCTTTGAAATCACATCGAAATTATCGAGGAATTCCGCCTCGTATACGACCTGCAGCGACTTGAAAAAGCTTCCGTCGTTGAGCTCGATAAAACCGAATTTATTAGAACCGCGGTTCGTTCTGATCCACCCGCGAACGGTGATCTCCTGATCCGCATATGCTTCACTGTTTCTGAATAATTCTCTGACTAAAACTTCTGCCATGTGTCTTCTCTCCTTATCTGAAATCATGCAATCGTCATTCTAACACATCCGTTCTATTTCTTCAACATATTGGCAAATTTCCCCATGGTTTTCCAAATCTCGACTTTTTGCGGGCAGACGAGCTGGCACGCACCGCAACCGATGCACTTGTCCGGGCGCTTGTCTTCCGGGATCGTCCGGATCACGAACGGCGCGATAAAGCCGCCGCCGGTAAAGCTGTGCTCATTATATAATCCCAAAAGTCTCGGGATGTCGAGGTCCATCGGACAGTGCCCGTCGCAGTAGTGGCATGCCGTGCACGGTACCGTGTTCTCGTTCATCAGTTCGTCCACGATCTCGTTCAGCGTCGCCATCTCGGTCTCCGTCAGCGGCTTGTCTTCTTCAAAGATCGCGATGTTCTCTGCCAGCTGCTCCAGGCTGGACGCGCCGGTCAGCACTGTCACGACCTCCAGGAATCCCTGAAGATAGCGGTGGGCCCACGCCGGGATGCTTTCGTCCGGACGAAGTGCTTTGAGGCGCGCGGCCTGTCCTTCAGAAAGGTTCGCCAGCCGGCCGCCGCGCATCGGTTCCATGACCATCACCGGCAGTCCGTACTCATGCAAAAGTTCCAGTTTCGCTTTCGCGTTTTGGAAGCGGTAGTCCAGATAGTTGAGCTGGATTTGCGCGAACTCCACGTCTTCGCCATAGGCTTCCAAAAACTGTTTCAGCACATCGTATTCGCCGTGGGCGGAGAAGCCCAGATGTTTGATCCTGCCGGCTTCTTTCTGCTTCACCAGGAAGTCCCGCACCCCGTATTGCGGATCCAGATACTTTTCGATGTTCAGTTCACAGACGTTGTGGAACAGATAGAAATCGAAATAGTCCACGCCGCAGCGTTCCATCTGCTCTTCGAAGATCTCTTCCACCTTATCAAAATTCTTGAGGTTGTATCCCGGGAACTTGTCCACCAGAAAGTAGCTGTCCCTCGGATACTTGGACAGGCTCTTGCCGATCACCACTTCCGACTTGCCGAGGTGATAATCGTATCCCGTGTCGAAATAGTTCACTCCTTTTTCGATGGCGTAATCCACCATTCTCTGCACGTGTTCTTCGTCGACGCTTTTTTCAGAGTCCGGCAGGCGCATGGTGCCCATAGCCAGCCACGAAATTTCTAAGTCCTGAAATTTTCTGTAAATCATATTGCCCTCCTATGATAAAACCAGACACTGCCTGTTCAAAGAAAGTAGTGCCTGGTATCAATGGTCTCTATGAACGATTTGGGTTGTTCGCCTAGCAGATCCTGGTTCCTTCCGGAATGATGTCATCCACGAAGATGACCTGGCATCCGCAGGCGTTGTTGGTCGCCGCCAGCAGCATGCCTTCGGACTCGACGCCCGTCAGTCTTGCCGGCATCAGATTCGCCACGACGATGATCTTCTTGCCGACCAATTCTTCCGGCTCGTAATCAGCCTTGATGCTGGAAACGATCACGCGCTCCTTGATTCCATCAAAGAGCGTCAGCTTGTAGTTGCTGTGCGCCTTCCGGATCTCCTGGCACTTGAGAACTTTGCATACCCGCATGTCGACGGTGTAGAAGTCGTCGATGGTAATCTCCTTCTCTTCGATCGGCGCCACCGGATCCGGGTCGCCGTAGACTTTCTCTTTCTTCTCCGCTTTTTCTTCCAAAAGTTCCGGATGCAGTTCCAGTTCGGTCTTCGGCGTTGAGAAGTCCAGAAGCGGCAGGTAACGTTCCTTTTCGATGGCATAGAGGAACAGATAGAGTCTCGGTCCCTTTTCCTTCGCGATCAGGAGCTTGTAGACGATCTTGAAGAATTCACGCTGCAGCTTCTTGATATCCGGACGGTCTTCTCCATAGACCATCTTCGGGATCGCGTAGAGTTCCGCGTTAAGCGCATCCAGATCGTACTCTTCCTCGGACAGATACTTGTACAGAATCTCCAGTTCCTTCTTCTGGTCGTCGTCCAGGCTTTCGTACAGATTCCAGTCTCTTGTCTTCCGCAGGGAATTGGCCTGTTCCGGCGCGCACTTCTCCAGCCAGTTCTTGGCCAGATCCAGTCTCTGCTTGAAGTCTTCGTACTTGTACGGCTGGTTGATCTTCTCGAATACCGTTTCCATCATCGGGACGTTGAAGTCCACGATGGAGCCCAGCTGCACCAGCAGCGCCATCGGAACGGTCTTGATATCCGTGTATTCGGTCATGCAGTTCGCCATAACGACATTCAGGTATTCGTTGTCGGAACCTTCCTTGTACTCGTTGTACATCTTGTCGAACTCGAAGTACTGGCGCAGGATACCGTCGTCGAAGCAGAAATCGAATGCCTTGGTCGGCTCGCTCTTGGAGTAGAGCCACAGGATGATCTCCGGCTGATAGAACTGCAGCAGTGTCTGCGGCGTCATGTTCAATCCGGAAGATCCGGACATCTTGCCGGCGACACCTTTGATGCCGATGAATTCGTAGCCCTGAAATTCCGGCGCGTCGTGATCAAAAATCTTTTTGCAGATCACTTTGCCCGTTTCATAGCTTCCGCCCGGGGATGCGTGATCCTTGCCGCCCGGCTCGAAGTCAACGTCTTCGAACATCCAACGCATTGCCCAGTCAACTTTCCAAGCCAGCTTGCAGTTGAAGTCCGTATCGAAATTGAATGTTCCCTTGTGTCCGCAGGCGCATTCGTATTCCGCGATATGTGTTTCATCATCATAAGAGATGATCTTGGTCGTGTCTTTTTCGCATTCCGGGCAGTAAATGCTCGCCGGATAATACCGGTCGCGTTCCCCTTCTTCCGCCTGCTGTGTGCGGAAGCTGTCCAGAATATCGAAGATCTCTCTTCTCTTGGCCATGGCCATCAGTACGTGCTCTTTATATACGCCGGAGCGATACATTTCCGCCTGGTATTTGAAGTCCATTTCGATATGGAAGTCCTTGATGGATTCCAGGAATTCCTCTTCGAAGTAGGATGCGTAGGTTCCTTCTTCACCGAACGGGTTCGGGCAGTCCACATAAGCCCGGCCGATGTACCGTTCGAAATCCGGCGCCACTTTGGCGACGTTGACCGGAACTTTCCTCAGACGGTCCAGTTCGTCCCATGAAAAGAGGAGTCTGGCTTTTTTGCCGGCTCTCTCCAGGGCTTTGCATACGAACAGCGATGTGGCGATATCCCTGAAATTACCGATATGGATCGAGCCCGACGGGCTGATTCCGGCTGCGCAGACGTATTCTTCTTTGTCCGGCTTCTTCGCAATAACTCTTTGCGCTATTTCATCTGACCAGTGCATGTTTTCCTCCTATTTTGCGATCTTTGTGATTTGATAATTGATGATTCCGTCCGGGACTTCGACGGCGACCTTGTCGCCTTTTTTATGACCGATCAGGGCTTTGCCTACGGAAGACTCGTTGGAGATCTTACCATTGAACGGATCGGATTCCGTCGCTCCGACGATGGAGAATACTTCGACTTCCTTCGTGTCCAGATCCTTGACCGTGACTTTCAGGCCGACGTTGACGACATCGCCTTTTACATCGTCTTCCTGCACGATCTTCGCTTTACGGAGCATCTCTTCCAGATAGCGGATCCGCTCTTCCAGTTCCGCCTGTTCGTTTTTCGCGGAATCGTATTCGGCGTTTTCGGAAATATCTCCGTAGGAAATAGCCTCTTTTATTCTCTCAGCGACTTCCGCACGTTTGACGGAAACCAGATTTTCATGTTCTGCAACGATCTTGTCATAACCCTCCTGGGTCAATAACATTTCTTCATTCATGATTTCATCCATGATTCAGTAAATCTCCTTTCGTTTCGATGGATTATTATCTCACAACGCCCATGCCATGTCAATGAAGCTAGATATAGACTTTCGCAACATTCGGCGAGTTGGTCAGGTAGACCATCATGGCGTAATTGACTTTGAATTCGACGATATCGCCGACCCGCAGATCGCCACCCTTGTCCACAATGTCCTGGATGTCCAGCAGCGTGTGGTCGGAGGATGCTCCCAGCACCTCGATCCCATCCATTTCCGGGATCAGTTCGGACGGGTCGCCGTAATCCACTTTGCCGATTCCGAGCACCGCGCGACGGCGGATGCCCCGGTCCACATATTCGATCTTATGTCCAAAGGCATCGAAGCCGATCTCGCCTACCGGGTGGGACGGCTTGTCTTTTACTTCGACGACTTCCGCTCTCAGGCGGAAGGTGTCCGTATGCATGTACGGCAGGTCATATCCGTAGAGCACTTTCAGGTCATATGAAAGCAGCACGCCCTCCCCGACCCGAAGCATATTGATCCTGGCCGGCATGTCTCCGTCGATGACGCGCATGAAAGAACTCGTCGCTCCGCCGGAAATGATCTCCAGCTCACGTCCGATCCTGTCTTCGATGACTTCTGCGATATCCACCAGTTCCTGCAGTTTTTCCTTTGTCGGCTGAACAGAACCGTAGCATCCGACATTGACGCCGACGCCGGCCAGATGCAGATTGTGCATCTCATGCTCGATCATCACTGCAACATCCGCCATCTCATCTTTGTCCCAGTATCCTTCGCGCAGATCACCGCAATCCGCCATCAGGATGATATTATGGATCTTGTCGTGTTTTCCGGCGAATTTATTCAGCTCACGGATCACTGATATCTCGCTGTTCAGGCTGTAGTCGCAGATCCGGACCACGTCTTCCGCTTCCGTGATCATCGGGATGCGGATCATCATCAGTTCCGCCTGGATCCCCGCGTCCTTGAGGGGCGCCAGCTGATCCAGTCGGGAGCTCGCGATCCAGCGGCAGCCGGCACGGTAGAACTGTTCCGCGCAAGGGATCAGACCGTTGCAGCCTTTGATGACGCCGGCGATCTCGATTCCTATTTCATCGCACCGCCGTACGACCTGCGTGATGTTGCTTCTCAGTTTGTTCAGATCAACGATCAGTTCCGGATATCCTTTTCTTTCATAATCCATAGTCTTGCTCCTATTCTTCTGTTTTGTTCTCCTCTGCAAACCGGATGAGTTTGGAGGATGTGTTATGTATAAAGTCCGTCTTTCTCAGAATGACTTTTTTGATCTTTCTGTATGCAGGCGCGTCTTCATTGATCTTGTCGACTTCTTTCCAGATCAGCGCCTTCACGTCTTCATCGGTATACGTTTCTCCGAGGATCTCTTTGATTTCTTCGCTGTCCACTTTGACAGAAGCCACAATCTGCGTATCGCTGCCGGAAGCTTTTGCATCTTCAAAGACGAACGACTCGGCAATGAAGTCCACCAGCCCCAGCTGGTATTCGATCTCTTCCGGATAGACGTTCTTGCCGTTCTTCGTAATGATGACGTTCTTGGCACGGCCCGTCAGATAGGCGTACCCGTCGTTGTCCACATAGCCCAGATCACCGGTGTGGAACCAGCCCTCTTCATCGATGACTTTCGCTGTCTCCTCCGGATCGTCGTAGTATCCCAGCATCAGGTTCTCGCCGCGGATGCAGATCTCGCCGATGCCTTCGTCATTCGGGTCAAGGACTTTGATGTCCTGGCTCGGGAACGGCACGCCGACTGATCTGGAATTCGGCGCATCCTGCGGGTTGAATGCTCCCATCGGAGCCGCTTCTGTGAGGCCGTAACCCTGCAGTGCGTTGAATCCGAAATCCTGCAGACCGTCCAATATCTCCGGATCGATCTTGGCGCCTCCGCAGATCAGCGTTTTCATCCTTCCGCCAAAGACTGCCCGGATATCTCCAAAGAACTTATCGCCCAGATCCAGACCGAACTTCTTCGTTACGCGATTGACCTTGATGACCCGTTTCAGCGTCTTTTCCTTGCCCTGTTTGCGCACGTTCTTCCAGATGGTGTGATACATCTTCTCATAGAGCGCCGGGACCGCCAGCATCATGGTCGGCCGGACTTCCTTGAGGTTCTTCGTGATGTATTTGAGCCCCTGGCAGAACGCGACGGCGGATCCCTTGTAGATCGCCATCAGGAAGCAGCAGGTGCATTCATACGTGTGATGCAAAGGCAGGAAGGACAGATAGATGTCCGTCGGTTCCAGCGTGAAAATGGTCGGCGCAATCATCAGCTCAGCGCAGACGTTTTTCTGGCTGAGCATGACGCCCTTTGGCGTTCCGGTCGTGCCGGAGGTGAAGATGAGAATGCTCATCACTTCATTGTCCACTTCGGCGTCGATATAGGAGGTATCCCCTTCTTCGACCAGCTTCTTGCCTTCCTCGATCAGCTGTTTCCAGGAAAGCACGCCGTCCTTCTCTTCGTCCGCGTCGAAGTTGACCAGAAGTTCCAGGTCCGTTTCGCCGCTGTCGAGAATGCTTCGGAACGTATCCAAATGGCGCCGGTCAAAAACGACGCAGCTGGCCTGTGCCCTTTGCAGCTGGCTCTTCAGTTCATCCTCGTTCAGTTCCTTATCCAACGGAACGATGCAGCCGATGCCGCCGGTCACAGCGAGGTAGGTGCTGCACCACTGATAGCAATTTGGCCCAATGACCGCAACGCGTTTGCCCTGAAGTCCGCGGGCGACCATCGCCGTGCCGAGTCCGTTGACATCTTTCAGCACTTCTTTATAGGTAATGCTCTCGAATTCGCCTTTTTTGCTCCACTTCTGCATGTAGGCGACGTTATCCGGAAAGAGCCTGGCGCTCGAATTCAGCAGATCCTTGATGTCGGTGATCGGTCGGCTCTCTTTGCATTTTACGAACGGCCGCGGATCGTTGTTGACCGCGTCTACCAGACTCTGCGCCCATTCCAGCGCTTTCTGTCTTTTCTCATTGTTATCAGTCATGATGGCTCTCCTTTACTCGACTCCCTGCTCGAGATATTTTTCCACGATCGTTGCTGCATCTTCCACGCATCCATCACAGCTCCGCAAGATCTTTCCGGTTTTCTTTCCATCAACGATACCTTTGATCTCACTGCAGATGATGGATCCGTTCTTTTTCTGGAATTCATCGATCATGGCTTTTGCAGCTTTGTAGCTCGTCTTCTTGGATGCCGGTTTCTCCAGATTCCCGTCGGACTCCTTCATGCCCGCGACGGCAGCCATGGCTGAAACAGCGCCGCAAGTCGTCATGCTGCCCATTCCCAGTCCGAAGCCTTCCATGATCTCAAAGACCTCTTTCTCGCTTCTTCCCAGATCCTCTGCAAAAGCACAGGCGACTGCCTGGGCGCAGTTGTATCCTTTGTGGTGATTGATGATCGCCTGCTGAACTTTTTCACTCTTGCCGATCAGCAGTTCCTTCCAGGCGTTCGGATCAGGTTTCTTGTTCTCACTCATAATGGTTTCCTTTCTCTCTTAGGAATTTTGCTTATGCATTGTATTTGTCCGCCAGTATCCTGGCAACGTATACGCCGCTTGCCGAAGCCTGCGACAGGGAATGCGTCACGCCGGACCCATCGCCCAGCGCATACAGTCCCGGAATCTTCGTCTGCAGATTCTCATCCACCTTGACGACGGAATTGTAGAACTTGACTTCCACGCCGTACAGCAGTGTATCTTCATTGGCGGTTCCCGGTGCGATCTTGTCCAGCGCGTAGATCATCTCGATGATATTGTCCAGCTGCCGCTTCGGGATGACCAGAGACAGGTCTCCCGGCGTTGCCTGCAGCGTTGGGCGGGTGAAGCATTTCTTCATTCTCCGCTCGCTGGATCGTCTTCCCTTGACCAGATCCCCAAACCGCTGGAGCAGGACTCCGCCGCCCAGCATGTTGGAGAGCTTTGCAATAGATTCGCCGTATTCGTTGCTGTCGTCGAACGGTTCTGTAAAGCTGTTCGAGACCAGCAACGCGAAGTTCGTATTATTCGTGTGCAGTTCCGGCGCATCGTAGCTGTGACCGTTGACCGTTACGATTCCATTGGTGTTCTCCGCGACGACTTCGCCGTACGGATTCATACAGAACGTCCGCACCATATCGTTATATTTATCCGTCTTATAGACGATCTTGCTTTCGTACACGTCATCGGTAATGTGCTTGAACACTTCTGCCGGGAGCTCGACCCGGACACCGATATCGACCCGGTTCTTTTTCTGCTCGATTCCCATCTTGTCGCAAACGCTGGAGATCCACTTGGATCCGGAACGGCCGGTGGCAAGGACCAGGTCTTTGCAGTTGAATTCCTCTCCCGTATCGGTAACGACCGTGAAGGTGCGGTCCGCCTCGCGGACGACATCCACGATGGTCGTGTGGAACCGCATCTCGATCTTTTTTTTGGCGTAGTCGAACATCTTCGCGAGGATGCGGACGTTGCGGTCCGTTCCCAGATGACGCACTTTCGCTTCCAGAAGGTGCAGGTTGTTGCGCAGGCATACCGTCTTCAGTTCGGAGCTTGCCGTCGAATAGAGCTTCGCATCGGCGCCGCCCATACTGCAAAGCACTTCGTCGACGTATTCCATCAGTTCCATAGCCTGATCCACGCCAACATAGTTATGCAGATCGCCACCGAACTGGGTCGTGATATTGTATTTGCCGTCGGACAGCGTGCCCGCCCCGCCATATCCGTTCATGATATGGCACGGATTGCATTTGACGCAGCTCTTGGTCGCGCCTAATTTGATTGGGCAAAGCCGCTCTTCCAGCCGGCCGCCTTTATCGAGCACCAGCACTCTGGCATTGATGTCCAGCTTGGCGAGTTCATAGCTCATGAACACTCCGCTGGCACCTGCTCCGACAACGATTACATCATATTTTTCCATTGGTTTCATGATCTCCTTTATCTAATTCTCTCTCAGTTCTTCCAATACCTCTTTGATCAGGACGCGCTCGTCCATATCGTGCTTGACGCCGTTGATTTCCTGATACGTTTCATGGCCTTTGCCGGCGCAGATGATGATATCGCCCGGCTCGCCGTGTTCGATTGCATAGCGGATCGCTTCTTTGCGGTCGATGATCTCCACGTATTTCCCGTCCGTCCGGCCGATTCCCGTCTTGATATCGTCGATGATCGACTGCGGATCCTCGTTTCTCGGATTGTCGCTGGTGATGATCGTCAGGTCCGCCAGATTACCGGACACTTCCCCCATGTCGAACCGCCGGTCGCGGGCGCGGTTGCCGCCGCATCCAAAGACCGTGACCAGCCGGTGCGGATTGTATTCCCGCAGTGTCGTCAGCAGGCTTTCCAGCGCCATGGCGTTGTGGGCGTAATCGATCATCAGCGTGAAATCGTCACTGACCTTGATCAGTTCGATCCGTCCCTTTACCTTGATGTCCTTCAGCGCCTCCACGATGCTCTCCGGATCCACATCGAAGTGCCGGCAGATCGCGATGGCCGTCATGGAATTGTACACGCTGAACTTGCCAGGAATATCGATCTCCACCGGAAAGTCCATCATGCCCTTAACGTGGTAGCGGATCCCCAGATACCCCGGCTGGGATACCAGTTCCATGTCCTCCGCCCGCAGGTCTTTCTTGCAAAGTTCCAAGTGCCGGCTCTCGCCGATGCCGTAGGTCTCGATCTGGCAAGTCGCTCCCTCGATGATCCGTTCAAAGTGCTCGTCGTCCCGGTTGATGATGCCGACTCTGCACTGCTTCAACAGCATTTTTTTGCACGCGAGATAGTGGTCGAAATCCCGGTGCTCATTCGGACCGACGTGGTCCGGTTCGATATTCGTAAAGATTCCGTAGTCGAAGATGAATCCGGCTGTCCTATGCAGCATGAATCCCTGCGAGGAAGCTTCCATCACGACACAGTCGCAGCCGGCGTCAACCATTTCGCGGAAATATTTCTGTACCAGATAGGATTCCGGCGTCGTATTGGCTGCCGGGATCGTCTTTTCTCCGATGATCACTTCAATGGTCCCGATCAGGCCGACCTTGTGGCCGACGTTTTCAAGGATCGATTTGACCATATACGTCGTCGTGGTCTTGCCTTTGGTTCCGGTGATGCCGATGGTCTTGAGCTCTCTTGCCGGATGTCCGAACCATGCCGCGCTGATGCATGCCAGCGCGTACCGGCTGTTCTCCACTTTGACCATGACCGGTCCGGCTGTTCCGTCCTCTGTACCCAGATCGATCTCGTCTTCGACGACCAGCACCGCGGCGCCTTTTGCTGCCACGTCCGGCGCGAATTTATGGCCGTCGGCGACAGCGCCTTTGATACAGACGAACAGACAGCCCGGCTGCGCCTTGCGCGAATCCAGAACGATCTCTTCGACCTCGGTTTCCAGACCGTTTTCGCCGGCCTCGATCACTCCATATTCAATATCTGCAAGTAATTCTGATAGTTTCATTTTGTCTCCTGTTTTTTTGATGCACATACATAATAGATTATACGTCATTCCGGACAAAAAAACAATGCGAACCGTAATTCGCATTGAACCGTAATTCGCATTGTGCTGTTTACTTTAATTCCAGCGTCACCGGGCAGTGGTCGCTGCCGTAAACGTCCGTCAGGATCTCCGCCCCGGCAAGCGATTCCTTCAGCGCCTCGGACACCAGGAAGTAGTCGATCCGCCATCCCGCGTTGTTGGCGCGGGCGTTGAAGCGATAGCTCCACCAGGAATAGACGCCTTCCAGGTCCGGATAAAAGTACCGCCAGGTGTCGATGAATCCGGCGTCCTGCAGTTCCGTCATCTTTCCGCGTTCTTCATCGGAGAACCCCGCATTGCCGCGGTTGCTCTTCGGATTTTTCAGGTCGATTTCCTGATGCGCCACATTGAAATCGCCGCAGGTGATGATCGGTTTCTCTTTTTCGAGCTTTTTGAGATAGCTGCGGAACGCATCCTCCCAGCTCATGCGGTAATCGATCCGCTTCAGCCCGTCTTGCGCGTTCGGCACGTAGACATTGACCAGATAGAAGTCCGGGTACTCCAACGTCAGAGCCCTGCCCTCGTGGTCATGCTCGTCGACGCCGAGGCCTTTGCTCACGGATAGCGGTTCTTCTTTGGAGAACACCGCGGTTCCGGAATAGCCTTTCTTCTCGGCGGAATACCAGTATTGATGGTAGCCGTCAAGCGGCACTTCCGCCTGCCCTTCCTGCATCTTCGTTTCCTGTATGCAGAGGATGTCCGGATCCTGTTCCGTCACAAATTCCAGAAATCCTTTTTTCATCGCGGCACGGATGCCGTTCACGTTCCATGAAATGAGTCGCATCAGATATATCCTTTCTCTTTGAGCCAATCAAAGGATCCCCCGTCCGCCAGGATCTCAGCCGTGACCGTCGTCGTCGCCGGGCACTTTTCGATCATGCCGTCCAGCAGGCGTTCGATGTCGAGGGCCCCTTCCGTCAAAGCGCGGTGGTAATCGCGCTCTCCGTCATTGTTGTGTATGTGGAGGTGCTTCAGGTATGGAGCCAGTGTTTCCAACCACTGGTCCTGGCCCACCTCGCTGATGATATTGGAATGGCCGACGTCGTAACATATTCCGATCCGCGGATCGTCGGCGTCCCGTGCGATCGCGGCGAGCATGTCCGGCTCGTCGTCCAGGACGTTTTCGATGGCGATCTCGAAGTCCTCCGGCTTGTCTTCCATGAACTCGGTCCAGAACTCCACCGACCTCGAAATGTGCCATTCCTTGAAATAGACATGGGGCATGAACCCCGAGTGGACCACCATCTTTTTGACATCATAGCTGATGGCCAGATTCGCCGCCTGCTGGAGCCGGTCCATGGCAAGCTGTCTGGCCTTCGGGTCAATGGCCGCCGGGAACAGTTCATTGAACGGGGCGTGAAGAACGAGTCCTTTGTACTTTTCCAGGCTTTTGCGGATGACCGCTTCCACCTTTTCGCCCTTCGCGCCGTCCATGTTCTCCGCCTGGCAGTACTGATCGAGTTCGATGGCAACGCCGTACTCCTCCGCGATCTGCTGCCATTTACCACACATGGTGGCTATCGCCAATCTTGATTGTATATTTCTATCCATATCGTCACTCCTGTACTCGTCATTCCTGTACGGTTTTTCTCGTGCGTTCGAATGCTCTTTCCCCTGCGATCTGCAGACCCATCGGCAACAGCAGCAAAGCCGCGTACGCCGCGTAGAACACGCCGGACACCGGCGTGATCCGGTTGAATATGATCTCCGGATCGTAGAGTATGGTCACCTGATCCAGCAGGATCGCCATGGTCATCAGCGTCAAGCAGAGAAAGAGGATGACCACGAAACTTCTGTCGCGGTTATCGAACCGGTATATGCTGAAAGCGGTCCTGCCCCGGAGCGAATAACCCCGGCTCTTCATGGACTGGGTGCTTTCGATAAAGTTTTCCAGGGTCCAGGTGATCAGGATCGAAATGAGCCTTACGAGGTTCAAAAATCTCCTGCCGATGTTTCCCTGACGGTACCCTTTGCCGACTCCTTCCTGGGAAATCTCGATCCGCCTTGCCGTCTGTTTGATCCGCGGCACGCTCCTGAGAAGGATCGACAGGAACAGCGACAGCTTCGGCGAGATGCGCCCGAACATATAGACAACCTTGTCGGAGGAAACCACCGCGAAGAAACAGCTCATCCACATGATCACCGCCGCAACGGTCACCGCGATCACGAACCCGTACACGATCGATTCCAGTGTCATATCGTTCCCGAAAAAGTTCTGTCCCAGGACCGTCACCCCGAAATGGGTATAGTAGGAATACCAGAGAACGTACAGCACCATCAGCGGAATGAGGACCAGATCGAAGATCAGTCCCCGTTTCCCGTTCAGTTTCACGGAATACAAAAATGCGGCAACATAGGATATGGCCAGAAAAACAGGATGGTCAAACCAGATGGTGCACGTTATGGCAGCCGCGAAAAATATGAAGTTGATTGCAGGATGGTAACTGTCGAATCTCATATTTCAATATCAATGATCCATGATCAATTATCCATGAGCCCGTACTTCACCTTGATCCGTTCGAGCTTGTCGCTGATCGGTTTGCAGAGGATGAGCAAAGTCAGTCCTGTCACGACCGCGTGGATCGCGTTGACTGGAACGCCAGCCGCGTAGATGGCCAGCACTGACGAGCCCGGCTCATACATGGTGCTCATGAGGAACACCGTACAGGTATCGAGGAGCGGTCCGATGAGAACGAAGATCATGACGGCGCCGATGATGGCGGTCCTGACTCTCTTCTCCGGACTCATGATCCCCTTCTTGCCAAGGAGCCCTGCGATGAACCCCGCCAGTCCGTAGGCGAACATCTGCCACGGCGTCCACGGCCCTTGTCCGAAAATGAAATTGCTCACAAAGGCTCCGATGGCGCCCGTAAGAAATCCCGCTTCCGGACCCAGACAGATGCCGGTGATCATGATGATCCCTATCATCGGCTTGATGTTCGGAAGCATGATAAAAGCTGCCCTCGAAATGACGGCGATCGCCGTCATGACAGCCAGCGTCACTAGTTCCCTGGCTGAGGGCTTCCTGTGTTCAAAGCTGAGAAAGAACGGGATCATGGCGATGATCATCACGATCACGCTGACCAGGTAGAACTGCCGGTCCCCGATCTTCCAGGAAATCAGCAGCGCGGCGGGTATCGCGAGTACGATGATCACGACACTCAGAATTTTGCGCGCGCTGAGGCCCTTTTTGTTTGTTACAGGTTCTTTTTGCATAATTCTATTACATCCTCATTGGTGATGGCGTTGGTGAACAGATGACGGCTCATCCGGTTCGCCGCCGTCGTGTAGAAGCTGTTCTTGGAGAAGAATCGGTGCGGCGTGTTGCTCGTGATGACACCTCCATCAAAGAACATGCTCACGGAATCCGCGTACCGCGCGCAAAATTCCACGTCGTGCGAAACCATGATGATGGTCACGCCTTTCTCCTTGAGCTGATTCAGGATCTTCGCGAACTGGAGCTTGAAGAAATTGTCCATGCCCTTCGTCGGTTCGTCCAGAAGCAGCACGTCCGGTTGGGTGAGCAATACTTTCGCCAGCGCGGTCCTCTGCTGCTCACCGCCCGAAAGGTCATACGGATGGCTGTCGAACAGGTGCGCGATGTCGCATACTTCCGCGACTTCGCGGATGAGGGTCTGGTTGTCTTTCCCTTCGCACATCTCCGCCAGTTCTTCGCGGACGGTTTTCTTCACGAAGAGGCTTTGCGGATCCTGCGGCAGCATGGCCGTTTTCACGCCTTTATCGATCAGGATCTTTCCCCGGTACGGCTTGCAGATGCTGCAGATGCACTTGAGCATGGTAGATTTGCCCGTTCCGTTGCCGCCGACGATGGCAAAAATGCTGCCCCGTCCGACCTGGAACGACGTCCCCTTCAGAACATCCGGGGCGTTTTTCTCATACCGGAACCACACTTCTTTCACGGTGACCACCGCGTCTTCGATTTCTTCCCATTCTTTCTCCGCAACGGCCGTTTCATGCAAAGGCTCACTGCCCGCATGCGGGAAGACGGCGCTGAGCCAGTTCCTTCCTTCCCGTACGGTGAGCGGACATTCATAGACGGCGTCGCCGCTGAGGGCTTTGCGCTCAAGATCGTCCCGCACGCCGTAGAAGATCTGGACCGGAGACGGCATGGCGGCGAACATTTCACTGTTCTCGCCTTTGAGGAATTCGCCGACTTTTTTCGGTTCGTCGTCGGCGATGATCCTGCCTTTATCCATGACGACCACCCGATCCGATGCGTGGAAGATGTCTTCGAGCCGGTGTTCGGTGATGATGATCGTCGTGCCCAGTTCGAGATTGATCTTCCGGACGGTGTTGAGAAAATCCGATGCCGCGATCGGATCCAGCTGTGACGTCGGTTCGTCGAGAATCAGAACGGAAGGCTGCATGGCCATGATCGACGCCAGATTCAGAAGCTGTTTCTGGCCGCCCGAAAGCTCCGCCACGTCCTTGTGGAACCATCCCTGTATGCCAAAATAGCTGGCCATTTCGGCCACCCTCAGGCGGATGGTGTTCTGGTCTTCGCCCAGACTCTCGAGCCCGAACGCCAGCTCGTGCCAGACTTTATCGGTCACGATCTGGTTGTCGGGGTTTTGCATGACATATCCGATCTTTGACGACTGGGTCCGCAGATCGGCCTGTTCCAGCGGCTTCCCTTCGAAAAGGATCTCGCCGGACCGTTTGCCGTGCGGCGTCAGAACGCTCTTGAGATGCTTGAGCAGCGTGGTCTTGCCGCTTCCGCTCTTGCCGCATATCGTCACATATTGTCCCTGCTGTATTTCGAGATTGATGTTGTCAAGAACCAGCCGATCTTCTGCCGCAGCATAAGCAAAGCTTAGATCCCTGATCTCAAAATGCGCCATACTACTTCCTCCCTGATATTGATAAATGTAGGTATTGCCAGTAAAACGAAATATGCAATCAGCCCTGTAACGGTGTACGGGTTGTCTGTACCCGGAATGCTGAGTGCCGGTGTGAAGGTGGTGCTCATGCCGCCCTTGAGGCCGCAGATGAGTACCGCCGCGATGAGTATGATCATGAACGCCATAAGGCATTTGTCCCTGCTGTCAAAACGGTAAATGGAAAAGCTCGTCCGCTTGCCGCAGCCGTATCCTCTGCTCCGCATGCTGTCCGCGGTGATGATGCCGCCTTCCAGCGCCCAGCTCGTGAGAGCGGAAAGGATGGTCGCGCCGTTCTGGAAACGTTTCTTCTTCGTGTCCTGCGCGCCGCCTTTGCCGATGCTCTTTCGCGCGCCGGCGATCTGCCTTGTCTTGGCGATGTAGTCCGGCACGAACCGGAGGACCATCGTCAGAACGAGCGTCACGGAAGGAGCCATCGCTCCGAACAGATACATGAACTTGTCGCTCGTCATCACGACGTTGTAGGATGCGAACCACAGGATGATCGACACGAACATGGCGCCGATCGCCATGCCGTAAAACAAAGCCTCCAGCGTATACGGCCTGCCGCCTGCCCAGGTGAACAGCACGTGCTCGCCGTACTTGTTGAGCAGCGGATTCAATACGGATATTATAACAAAGACCGGGATGAGTCCAAGGATCAGTTTGAACGCCCTGGCGCCTCTGATCGTAATATAGTACGCTGCTGCCAGCACACACGAACATAACAGAAAAACGGGATGCACAAAGAACATCCCGAAAACGATCGCGCTTATATAAAACAGGAAATTGATCGCCGGATTATATTCGGAAAACGCATTTCTGTTCTGATCGTCATCATGATTCATCGGTATCTCTCCTGCGCCAGACTCTGAAAATCACGATCAAGATGAGCGCAATCAAAGCGAGCACGGCAACCGCAGCGAGGATCCATGGCAAAATCGATGGTTGCTCCTCACTGACGTCCTCTGGTTCCACGACGGTAAGCAGATCATCGAAGGTTCCGTTCATGCCGGCAATGCCATAGATCGAGAATTCGATCGCGTTGAATTCGATGACATTGTCCTCGGTGTCGCCTGCCAGGAACTCGAGCTTGCCGCCTTTACCTATGTGATAAACGATTGCATCTTCAAGTCCGCCAAGATCAGGCACGTTGAGTCTGACACGGACGACTTTCTTCGGATGCCACGCTTCGTTGGTCAGCGTGTTGATGAAGCTGATGTCATAGGTGCTGAGCACGGCGCTTTCTTCGCCCAGCTCACCCGTGATCGCCGCTTCCTGATCTTCGGTCAGAGTTTCATCCTCCACCACGAGCAGAATGTACCACGGAAGTGCCTTCGCGCTGCTGTTGGTCAGGTCGACTCCCGTTGCCTCGTCGAAATGATTCTTCTTTCCAAAAGCCGAAATGAGGTCTTTGTACTTTTCCCATATTTTATCTTTACGGACCGCCAGCTTTTCCGCCGGGCTGAGATCCAGATACGCTCTGTATGCTTCCCTCGCGGCCTCTTCACTGCCGCTGGCAACGGCCGCCTTCACTAAAGCAATGACGTCCTTCGCGGCACTGGTAAGATCGAGCTTCAGCGTGATGGTCTTGCCGCCCGGTTTTGTCTTTCCGGACGGTTTATCCTTATCTTCGTCGCTCTCTTTCTCTTCATCATCGTCTTTCTTCTCGCCCGGCGTGGCCGTGGTCTTGGACAGGGATTCAACATCGCTCATGTCATAGAGGCTGGTCTTTCCGCCAATGAATCTCTGGTACGCGGTCAGCGCGTAATTGCCCTGTATCGTAGCCAGTGAATTTTTTCCTGTTTCCGCGTAGATGTGCTTGAAGCCGCCTGCTACATAGAACGAAAGCAGCGAATCGACGACGCTCTTGCCGTTCTTAACAAATCTCGGATCCGTGTTCGGATTGATTCCCAGCGCACAAAGGGCGACGATGACCTGTGCCGCGGATTCCGAAGTGACATAGCCGAAGCTGCCGAAATTGCCGTCGGAATCCTGTTGGTCAGACAGCCATTCCAGCGCTTCATTGACGGCATCCGTAACATCTTCGTATCCTTCCTTTTTGTAATACGGTGCCAGCGCCTGTAAGGCCATGCCGGTCATGTCTACATCCGACTTGCCACCGCTGTACGCCCAGCCTCCATCCGATTTCCGGCTGGCAAGCAGAGCGCCGACCAGCTTCTCTCTGGTCGTCTGCATGGAAGGATCTTCATTTTCCGGGATTTCATAGCCGTAACTGTCGAAGGCGAGCAGAGTCCATATGATCCCATTGACCCCCTGCCTTGTAACATAGCCCATGTCCGAAAGCGGCTCAAGGAGATTGTACCCGTACACGTCGGTCGGATCGATCCCCATCGACGTCAGGGCAATGATGGCCTTCGCGTTGTTGCTCGCCTGATTTTCATTCAGCATGGCAGACTGATTCTCATTCAGTTCAGTAACCAGACTGGTGCAGTACTGCTCCACATTTTCCTCGGTAAACTGGTCGTTCCGTGAAAGCCCGATCGCGAGAAATTCGGTCCCAACATCCCAATCGGATTTGTTGCCCATATCTTCAACCGTTGCCGAAACCGCCTGGGATGTGGCGATGACCTGCTCATCCGATGCGATGTACTGCGGGAGGATGCCCCCAAGGATCGCAAGGTCCAGGATCTCTTCATCGATGCCTTCCAAAGGCTCTTCTCCAGCAACGGCTTCGATATCGGCTTCGGCGTCGCCGTCAGCATCCGCGTCGGCATCGTCATCCGTATCGGCGTCGGTATCCGCGTCACGGTCGCTGTCCGCATCACCGTCATTGCTGCCGTCACTGTCCGCATCGCTATCCTCATCTGCAGTTCCGCCGGCTGCCGGATCCTTCTCCGAATCCAGCTCTTCTTCGAAAGCCACGACTACCGCGTCTTTCTTCTTAAGTTCCAGTTCGAGCGGTTTTTTGTTCTTCTTTTCCTTGTTGATATATACGACCCATGCTTCGCCCACATCGGCATCCGTCTTAAGGCAGACCGGCTCGCCGTTCTTTTCCGGGCCGGTTATGCTGATGATCGCACCGTCCTTGTTCTCCCATTTGAACTCTTTTTCCTTAAAGACTTTGTCCAGGAAGTCCTCCAGGCTGCTGCCTTCTTCGACCGCAACGTCACACTTTTCGATCCAGTCCGAAGCCTTTGCAGACAATGTGAAAGAGACCGTGATCTCGTCCTTTGCAGGTTGATCCGGTTTCTGTGGCTTTGTCTCCGCCTTTTCCTTGGCCGCCCCTTTGTCTTTTGCCGGTTTAGCCGGAGCCTCCGTTTCCGGCTGGGTGGCCTGTTCCGTTTCTTCGGTGACCGCAGGCGCAGGATTATCCTGCCCGTCCTCTCCCTCTGCAAAAGCCGCCGACGGCATGTAGGCAAGTATTACCAGTATGATCGTTGTGATGGATATTAATTTCCTGAACATGTGTAGCTCCAAACGATGCTGTCACCGTCTTTGAGTTTGTATGATGAACACCCGTAATTCGGATACCATCCGTTGACCTTGTACATCCAGCCGGATGTCTTGCCGCAGTCAAATTCATACAGGTGATTGATTCCTTCTACATATTTCCCTCCATATGTTGGAGAGTTCGAATACTCGAGCTGTATTCCCGCTGCTGAACAGACTCGTTTCAGCACATCAAATACCGTATCCCCTTTTCTGAACTGCACCTTGCTTGTGCCAAGTATGACTCCGTTGGCAGGAACGTACTTATCCTTGCCCGGAGTAAGATTGTCCATGTGTTTCAAAATGGTCTTGCAGTTGATGGATATCGTGCAGGTCTTTATGTTCGACGAAGATCCCGATGATGAGGAAGAAGATGATTCTTCCTTCACGACCGCGATCGCTTCCTGCTCCAGCGCTTTGGCAGCCTTCTCCCTCTCCGCCTCGCGGTCAGCCACTACCTTCGCCAGTTCGTCCTGCGAGAAACAGATGTCGTTTTCGCAAGCCTGCAGCTTCTGGATCATAAAAGCATTGAGGGTATCCGCCTTGAGTTCCAATACGTCGAATCCTTCGTTGCCATCCTTATCGGTAAAGATCTGCAACTGGCTACCTTCCCCGATCTCCTGCTCACCGCCGGCCGTCTCAACCACGACCTCGCCGCCGTAAACGTTCAGTTCCGCGCTTCCGGACTGCTTGCTGATCGAAAACACCGCTTCATCGGCCGTTGCCGTGCTGTCTCCAAACGCGACCCGGAATTCCTTCGGGGCTTTTGCAAAATTCAGAAACGCCTCGCCGCCTTTGAGGTCCAGCTGCACATTGTCCTGCTCGCAGGTGTCCATCTCCAGTTCGGTCTTCTCACCAAGGGTGAAGGTGTTCTTGTCCGAAACGGTGAACAGCGCCTCGGACTCACTCTTGGTTTCGACGATATCGCCGGATTCCATTGCGACTCCGTTTTCAAGACTGTAGCCGACATTGCTGCGTTCCATATTGGCAACGCCGATAACGTCGCCGCTGATCACAGGTGATCCTCCGCCCGGGCTGCCGGGATCATCCGATCCTCCGAACCAGCCTTTGAGCATCCCAACGGCCAATATGCCGCAGACGACGATGATAGCTATCAGCAGCACCATGATTATATTGGATGTTTTTCTTTTCGCTTTTGTTTCCACCAGCTGCTCCTTTAGTAGCAATACATGGCCAGAGGCATTTTGACCCCTGACCATATATCGTTATTCTTTTCGTTGACTATATTCAGTAACTGCTGCAGATCACGCTCTTACTTGATCGTCACCTTACAGACAGGCGCCATGATAGGAGCGTCCACATCAACTTCTACCACGTCCGGCCAGTTGCTGTAATCATATGCCTTATCAGGAACGGTGCCGGATGCTGTTACATAGTAGGTGCCCTTCTTAGCGAACTTGATCGTGGCGTTGCCTTCTTCGTCTGTCGTTACACCTTCCAGCTCAACGAATTTGCCCTTTTTCCAGGTTCCGATCTTGATATTTTTAACCGGCTTCATCATTGCGCTGACTGCCATTCCCTGGTATCCGCTGAGATTCAGGGTTATTTCAGCATTTTTGGATGCTGTTACAGAAGTCTTGTCAAAGGTCGTATACCAGTCTGAATAGTAAACGTCATCCGCATTGATGGATGCATACAGGACATCTCCCTTGCTGATCGTCGCGTCTCCAACACCGACCGCGAGTGGCCATCCATTCTGGAAGAACAGCGTGTTGAAGGTGCTTACGCCCCAAAGCTTGGTGATGCTTGTGCCATACTCCGATGTGGCAGTGGCATAACCGGCTTTCTTGTTATAGGTCTTATGTGCGGCTACCAGAGCCTCATTGTATGTGAACATGCCATCTTTGTTGATATCGATGACTTTCACTTTCTGGTTCCACATGATCTTGTTTTTGGTTTTCTTGTTGGTCTTGGCGATCACGCCCTTATTGTTGACGGTCATTTTAACGGTGATCGGGGTCGCGGCTTTTGCCTTCTTGACGGTTACCTTGCAGACCGGCGCCATGATAGGAGCGTCCACGTCGACTTCCTTCACATCCGGATAACCGCTGTAATCATATGCCTTATCAGGAACGGTGCCATACGCTGTTACATAATATGTGCCCTTCTTGTTGAACTGAAGAGTAACGTTGCCTCCATCGTCTGTATAAACGGCGTCCATTGGAGTAAATTCACCTTTTACCCAAGTCCCGATCATAACATTCTTAACCGGCTGTACTTCGCTGCCTGCCATTGCCTGGAATCCGCTGAGATTCAGTGTGAGTTCTCTCTTCGCATAGACGGTTGCCTTTTCTTTATCAAAGGCTGTGTACCAGTCAGAATAGTAGCTGTCATCTGCATTGATGGATGCATACAGCTTATCGCCTTTCTTGATTTCTGTATCTTTTACATTGCTGGCAATCGGAACGCCGTTATCAAAGAACAATGTATTAAACGTTTCAACGCCCCACAGTTTGGTCACGCTTGCCCCGTACTCCGTCAATACAGTAGCGTAGCCTGCTTTCTTGTTGTAGGCCTTATGTGCAGCAACCAACGCCTCATCAAAGGACATCTTTCCATCCTTGTCAAGGTCTTTGACTGTTACTGTCTGGCCCGCCATGATCTTGCCCTCGTTGGTCTTCGCGACGACGCCCTTGTTGTTTACGGTCATCGTAACTTTAATGTCTTTTGCTGCCGCGCCGTTAATGGCAATTGACTGGTCATCAGCTCCTGCAGCGAACGACATTGTCGGCATGAATACAACTGCCATCATCAGGGTCAGTAAAACAGCCAAGAATTTGTTCGACTTCTTCTTCATTTTCTTCTCCTTCATGATAAAACGAACAATAACTTTCTCAGCCTCTGAATCAAAAAAGCGCACATCTCTGAGCGCTTTAAACGACATTTCTTGTCTGAACTCAGAAGACTTCTTTCAGCAAGCAGGTCTCCCGACTTAGTTCTTCAGCTGCAAAGACGGTTCCGCCTTCACAGCAGCCTCAAAGGGAACCTTCCCAGAATGATCTCCAGTGGTTTCGGGCAGGACAGCCTGCCAGTCCCTTTTTGTAAAACATCACGGTTGCTGAGACACAGTGCCGGAATCACACCGGCTTCCGAAGTGCTTACTTATATTATTTATTATGGTTCAATAGTAACACTGGCTGTATTGTAAGTCAATTTAAATAGGGGAAGTTGCAGGAAGAAAAAACGGCAGATGCCGTGGTTATTTCCCAAAGGCCTCTGCCGAAAAATATCTTCGAAATATTTGTTTTCTGTTTGTTTTGCCGATTGTGATTATCTGCCATAAACGATGAGATCGATCATAGTAGCACAATCCTTGAAAGTTTTGTAGATTGACTTAGCTACAGCGCTCATTTCTTATCCCTCTTTTCCTGATAAATCTTTCGCTTTTTGTAGTAGCTTTTGCAATTTCTTTTTGCAGTTTTATAGTAGCACTTAATTTGCGGTAAATCAACCGATTATACTGTATTAGTTTGCTGTCTTGCGCTCTGAACGAGCTCTATGATTTCCATATTTTACTAATTTTGAGGGAGTTTTTCATCGGATCTTTCTGAATCAATTGTGTCATGTTCCAATTCCTTAATCGTTCTTTCCTTTGCAATCACTGGGTTTCAGCGTTTGTTTAATCAATTTGCACATGCCGGATACTTTCTTGCTGCATTTGTCTTGTGCGTCGGAATTTTGCAGTTGGGATTATTAATTCGCTGAATCGAACAATTACTATATGCTATATCGTGTTTTTATAGTATAATAATCGAAGAATGCAACAAAATATGGTGTCCCGCCAGAATGGCGGCGGGCGGAAAGGAACAAAAATGACGATTCGTATTGGAATCATGGGTTATGGTAATCTCGGACGCGGCGTAGAATGTGCCATCAAGCAGGCACCTGACATGGAGCTGGCCGCTGTTTTTACCAGAAGAAATCCTGAAGATGTACACATATTAACGGAAACTGCCAAGGTCTACCGGGCCGATGAAGTCGAGCGGTTCAGCCCGATCACCGGCGCCGCGCCGGAAGACGCGATCGATGTCCTGATCATCTGTGGCGGAAGCGCGACCGACCTTCCTGAACAGACGCCGAAATACGCGAGCCTGTTCAATGTCGTCGACAGCTTCGATACGCACGCGAGGATCCCGGAGCATTATGCACACGTTGATGCCGCCTCGAAAGGCGCTTCGACAACGGCCACGATCTCCGCGGGTTGGGACCCGGGCATGTTCTCCGTAACGCGGCTCTACTCGGAAGCGATCCTTCCGGTCGGCGCAGCCTATACATTCTGGGGCAAAGGCGTCAGCCAGGGTCATTCCGATGCGGTCCGCCGGATCGACGGCGTTCTAGACGCACGCCAGTACACGATCCCGGTCGAAGCGGCACTGGAGGCAGTCCGCAGCGGCAGTGAGCCGGAACTGTCCACCAGGGAGAAACACACCAGAGAAGTCTTCGTCGTCGCGGAAGAAGGCGCCGACAAGGAGCGGATCACCGAAGAGATCGTAACCATGAAGAACTACTTCGACGAATACGACACCACCGTCCACTTTATTAGTGCGGAAGAAATGGCGCGCGATCACAGCGGCATCCCGCACGGCGGATTTGTGATCCGCAGCGGCCGGACCGGATGGGACGAAGAGGATACGAATATTATTGAATATAAACTCACGCTGGATTCCAATCCGGAATTCACATCGAGCGTGCTTCTCGCGGTTGCGAGAGCGACCTGGAAAATGGCGCAGAACGGCATGTACGGCGCGAAAACGATGTTCGACATCCCGCCTGCATTCCTGAGCCCGAGATCCGGGGAAGATCTGAGAAAGTCAATGCTGTAGGAGCATCATCTAAAAGGAGGTACTGAATGGCTAAATCATTTGACGTCCAGGGATCAATGGTTGCATTGATCACACCATTCCATGAAGATGGAAGCATCAATTTTGAAAAACTGGAAGAACTGCTGGAGTTCCACATTGCGAACAAGACCGACGCGATACTCGTTCTCGGGACGACCAGCGAATCGCCGACATTTACAGCCGAAGAGGATTTTGAGATCGTCAAGCTCGCCGTCGAGGTATGCAAAGGCAGAGTGCCTTTAATGGCCAATGGCGGTTCCAACGACACCCGCACGTCCTTCGAGAAGGCTAAGAGATTTGCCGATGCAGGCGTTGACGCGCTGCTCTGCATCTCCCCTTATTACAACAAGGCCAACAAGAGAGGTCTCTATCACCACATCGCCGATGTGGCCGACTCTGTGGACATCCCGGTCGTCGTTTACAACATTCCGGGCCGGACCGGCGTCAACATTCCGATCGACGTCATGACCGAACTGGCGAAAAAAGACAATATCGCCGGCGTCAAGGAAGCGACCGGTGACATGAGCTATGTAGCAAAGCTCGCAAAAGCTACAAGAGATCTTGATTTCCACATTTGGAGCGGCAACGATGACATCACCGTCCCGATGATGGCGCTGGGCGGTTCAGGCTGCATTTCTGTATGGGCTAACCTGCAGCCGGAAAAGACGGTGGAAATGACGCATTCCTTCCTGGAAGGCAATGTCCAGCACGCCATCGATATGCAGCTCGAGTACATGACCCTGATCAACGATTTCTTCATCGAAGTCAATCCGATCCCGATCAAGGAAGCCATGAACATGGCCGGCATGGGAGTCGGCGGATTCCGCATGCCTCTCTGCGAGATGGAAGATGCGAACCGGGAGATCCTGCGCGCGGAGATGCAGAAGCTGGGAATCATATAGACTTGGAAACCTATAGAATGGAAACAGAGGTGAACCTATGAAAGTACTGATTGCAGGTTACGGCCGTATGGGACAGCTGATCGAGGATACCCTCCTGACAGCCGGCCACACGGTTCCTATGAAAATCGACACCGAAGAAATCGCAGCCAAAAAGATCGGCGTGATCCCTCCGGGAAGGCTCGAAACACTCGGCAAGGTTGCGGATGTCATCATGGACTTCAGCAACCCTTCCCTGACCGACGACCTCATCGATTACGCACTCCGGACAGGCACACCGCTCCTCAGCGGCACCACCAACCTGACGAAGAGCCAGCACGAAGCGCTCGCGAAACTGGGCGAATCGGTTCCGGTGATCTGGGCGTCCAATTACTCCTTCGGGATCAACCTGTTCCAGCACATCCTGCCGGAGATCACGAAAGCGCTCAAAGGCTGGGACATCGAAGTGACGGAGATCCACCACAACAAGAAGGTGGATGCGCCGAGCGGTACGGCTAAAACGCTGGCCGACGCCATCGATCCGGACGGAGCCTTTGCACGGGTCTACGGACGCGAAGGCGATTGCGGCGTGCGCACGAAGAAAGAAATCGGCATGCACTCGCTGCGCGGCGGCACGGTCGTCGGGGAACACAAGGTGGACTTCTTCGGAAATGATGAGGTCTTCGAAATCACCCACAAAGCCGGAAGCCGGCAGATCCTCGTTGACGGCGCGATCACGGCGGCGAGGCGTCTGGTCATAAAAAAACCAGGCCTCTATACGATGGAAGATATCATCTTTGAATAACCGCAACTGAATAACCGTAATCGAGACATAAAAAACACCGGATCCGGCCGTTGCCGGACTTCCGGTGTTTTTTTTCGCTATCCACGTTTTTTATTCTTCTTCTACTGCCAGCTTTTCAAATTCCGCGGCAACCGCCTTGAATTCTTCTTCGCTGGTGATGTCGATCAGTTCATAATCCTCTTCATATTCCTTGTAACCGTAAATATATACGTCCTCCGTTCCCAATGGATTCAGCGCGATATATTCTTTACCGTTGGCATCGAATACTCCCAGGATCCCGCATTCTTCTTCTACACCGTCGTCGAATTCCAGTGTCAGGATATCTTCTTCTTCGTATCCGTATAATTCTTTTTCGTCTGCCATAGTTACTTCTCCTTTTTAACAATGTATTTCAGGTATCGTTACTATACCATTCATACCCGCTTTTCGCAACCCTTAAAAAACGCGCGCACGTTTTCCGCTGCTCTCTGGTCCATTCCCGGCGCCGCCGCCAGCATCTTCCGGTCTTCCTCGGCGTCCGACGTCGCCAGTTCCCGGATCTTCTCGATGCTTCCAAAGGCTTCCAAAAGCCCCCGTTTCCGCACCGGTCCGATGCCCTCTATCTCATCCAGCAGCGAACGGGACACGTTCTTCCCGCGCAGCTTGCGGTGGTATTCGATGGCAAAACGGTGTACTTCTTCCTGCATCCGCCCGATGTATTTGTAAAGCAAAGGCTTGCCCGCCAGCGGGATCTCATGCCAATCATTCCCTGCCTGATACGTCAGGGCTCTCGTCCTGTGGTGTTCGTCCTTGACCATACCCACCACCGGGATTTCAAACCCCGTCGCACGGATGACTTCCAGCGCCGTCGAGACGTGCCCCTTGCCGCCGTCCATAAAGATGATGTCCGGCAGCACGGAGAATTTATCGTCGCCGTCGAAGAGTCGCAAAAATCTCCGCGAAAGGACCTCCTGCATGGAGGCATAGTCGTCCTGTCCCTGCACGGTCCGGACTTTGAACTTGCGGTAACTTTTGCGGTCCGGCGTCAGTCCGTTGAATACGACCATGGCGCCGACCGTATCGATGCCGTTGGTGTTGGAGATATCATAGGCCTCCGCACGGAACTCCCTGCCGTCGTATTCCTGCGGCATCTGTTCGTCCGGATCTGATGCGCGTTCCATCTGCGTGAGGACTTCCCAGATCTCGCGGCCCAGTGTCTGTTTCCGTTCCTTTGCCGCCGCGGCGCGTTCGCCGATGGTCTTCATCATTTCCCCGGCATCCTTCTGCGCCATTCTGACCAAAGCTCTCTTCTCGCCGCGTTCCGGACGGATGATCCGGACGTTGTGCCCAGCTTCTTTCGTGAGGAACGCTTCCAGAGACGCCGCGTCATCCGGCATTCGACTGACCAGGATCTCCTTCGGGATCGTCGCCATTCTGGAATAGTGCTGGGTCAGGAACGCGGACAACATCGCTTTCTCATCGTCATCCACAGAGCCTTTTGCATCCAACGCGTAGGACTCGCGGCCGATGAGTTTGCCTTCGCGCACGCTGAAGATGACCATGTAGGCCTCTTCTTCCGTCGGGCACGGCAGCACGATATCCGCGTCGTCGCTGTGGCGCATGACGACACGCTGCGTTTCGGCAAGTGCCTTGGCGGCCTGGATGTAGTCGCGGTACGCGGCCGCTTCCTCATATTCCATTGCGTCGGAGGCTTCTTTCATTTTCGCGTTGAGCCTGGCGATGACCGGCTGGTTGTGCCCGTTCAAAAACTCCAGCGCCCCCGCGACCGCCTCCGTGTATTCTTCCTTTGATACAAGACCAGTGCAGATTCCTCTGCACTGGTTGATGTGATAGTTCAGGCACGGCTTGAAATCCTTCGGGAAGGCCACGGCCGAACACCGCTTCAGCTCGAAGCTGGCGTTCAGAAAATCCACGATCTTGTTGACCGCGCCCGCATCGCTGTATGGGCCGAAGTATTTGCCTCCGTCCTTCCTGAGCTGGCGCGTCTTCATGACACGCGGATACTCTTCATTGGTGACCTTGATATAAGGATAGGTCTTGTCATCCCGCAGGAGGACGTTGTATTTCGGCCGGTATTTTTTGATCAAGTTGCACTCCAGGATCAGCGCTTCCATCTCGCTTCCGACGGTGATGTACTCGAATTCCGCAATTTGCGAGACCATGCTCCGGACCTTCGGCGCCATGTTCCGCGACGACTGGAAATACTGGCGCACCCGGTTGCGAAGGCTGATCGCCTTACCGACATAGATGATGTTGCCGAGCTTGTCCTTGTGCATATAAACCCCCGGCTCTTCCGGGAGCATTTTCAGGTTTTCCTTAATGTCGAACATCCCCGCTGTTCCTCTGGCGCTCTTTTCTTCTGCGCGCCCGTTCTTTCCGCGCGGCCCGTTTCTCGGCGCGCGTCCGCGTTGGCCGGTTCGTTCCACCAAACGAAGATCTATCATAAGCAGATCTGTCATAAGATTCGCTATAAGAAGGTCTTTCTGCGGTCGGCGGCTCGGCCGGCGGTGCTTCTCCTCTCAGCTGCTGCGACAACGGCGGTTCAATCTTCCTCTTCTCGAACTGCGGGTTCTCGAAGCCTGCTGCCGGTGCCGGTCTTTCCGGTCTCGTCGGTGCGGCCGGTTCCTCCGGTGCGGTCTGCTTCAGCGTCGGCCGTTTCAGTGTCGGCCGTTTCATCGGTCTCTGTCTCCCCCGCTGTATCTTTCTCTTGCGGCGGTTGATCGCCCGCATGATCAGGACGAACAAAATGAACGCAATGATCAGGCCGAGTATCAGATAGACGATCCACGCGTATTCATCCGCGATCCCGATATGGGAAAGCGGACCGCCCTTCTCCACCGTCTCCAGCGCGACAATGTCTTTGACGCCGATCAGTACGCCCTTTCCGTTATAGGCTTCGATCTTGCCCATGACATCACCCTTCTGGATCGGTGCGGTCGGTTTCTCCTCGTTCAGTTTGACTTCCGTAGTGATTTTCTTTGCCGCTTTGCTGTCCTTATCCAGCGTTATATCAAAATTGCTCTTGATTCCCAGCTCGACACGAGCCAGCGATCCGAGGCGCACTTTCTGCTTAAGTTGGAAGTCCTCCGCCTTTTGGGCGGTGTACGTCTTATAGTATTTGAATCCGTAATCCCAGAGACTTCTGGCGTCCACGAATCGGGAGTATTTATCCACCGAATGCAAAAGCACGACCACAAGTTCCATATTGCCGCGCTTCGCCGTTCCGACGTAGCAATCTCCGGCAGACGTAGTGTAACCGGTCTTCACGCCGGTGCAGCCGTCGTATTTAAATGGAACGTCTTTTCCCTTGTACGCGAACTTGTCCTGCGTATCCCAAAGCGTATAGTTCGTATTCCGCAAAACCCTCTTTTTGGATTTGTTCGTTTTCGGGACGACGTACTTCGCTGTTCCGACGATTTTCCGATAACGCTTGTCCTTCATCCCCTCGCAGGCTATCATGGCCAGATCATACGCCGTCGTCACATTCAGCGCATTTGCGACCTCGTTCAGCCCATTCGGGTTCTTGAAATTGGAATCCTGCGCGCCGCACTCCCTGGCCCTCGCGTTCATCATTTTCGCAAAGCCCTTCTGGCTGCCGCCGGCTGCCAACGCCAGTTGTTGGGCCGCATCGTTTCCGGATACCAGCATCATTCCGTACATGAGCTGTTCCACGGTCAATTTTTCTCCCGGTTCGAGTCCCATGGTGCTGCCGGCTCTCTCGACATCGTCACTCACTTTGATCTCCTGATTCAGTTTCAGGTTCTCCAGTGCGACGAGCAGAGTCAGCACTTTCGTAACGCTGGCCGGTTCCCGGAGCTGGTGCGCGTTCTTCTCATAGATAATGTCCCCGTTTCCGACATTGACCAGGATTGCGGATCCCGCATTCACATTCGGAGCACGGCTGTCATCAAAGGTGGCGGAAGGGGCGATTTCCTGTTCCGTCGCATCCCCTTCCTGCGCAAAAGCAAAAGACGGCGCTGTTCCTAGGAGAATTAGCGCCGCGATTGCTAACGTTGATATGAATTTTTTCATCGTTTTATTTGTTTTCATCTGCAAATTTCTTCATGAACTCGATCAGTGCATCGATTCCTTCTTCCGGCATAGCGTTGTAGATCGACGCTCTCATTCCGCCGATGGATCTGTGTCCGCCCAGGTTGTGGAGTCCCGCAGCCTTTGCTTCCGCAACGAACTTCTTCTCAACGTCCTTGTCACCGATAACGAATACGACGTTCATCAGGGACCGATCTTCCTTTCTGACCGGGCACTTGTAGTAGCCGCTTCCATCGATGTAGTCATACAGCTTCTTTGCCTTTGCAACGTTCTTCTCGTGCATGACAGGAACGCCTCCGTTCCGCTTCAGATACTTGAATACTTCACCGGATACGTAGATCGAGAACGTGTTCGGCGTGTTGTACGCAGAATCGTTGTCGGCGTGGATCTTGTAATCCAGATACGTCGGGATGTCTGCCGCAGCTTTGCCGAGGAGATCCTCGCGGATGATGACGACCGCGATGCCGGATGGAGCCACGTTCTTCTGAACGCCTGCCCAGATGATTCCGAACTTCGTTACATCGACTTCTTCGGACAGGATGCAGGATGACATATCCGCAACGAGAGGAATGTCCCCGGTATCCGGAATGTACGGATAGTGTGTTCCGTAGATCGTGTTGTTGAAGCAGATGTGTACATAATCGGCATCCGGACGGATGTCGTCCTTCGTGATCTTCGGGATCCAGGTGAATGTATCATCTTCGGAGGACGCGATGACCTTGGCATCGTATCCCATCTTAACGGCTTCTTTGTAGGCTTTCTTTGCCCAGTTGCCGGTAACGACGAAATCTATCTTTCTTGAGTTCACCGCCAGGTTGAGCGGTACCATAGCAAACTGTAACGTTCCGCCTCCCTGAATGAAAAGAACTTTGTAATTATCAGGAATGTTCATGACATCTCTCAGGTCGGCCTCCGCATCGGCCAGGATCGCTTTGAACTCCGCTGACCGGTGAGACATCTCCATGACAGATTCTCCGCACTCGTGATAATTAAGAAGATTGTCTGCTACGTCTTTGATGACTTCTTCCGGCAGCATCGATGGCCCGGCTGAAAAATTATAAGCTCTTTCTTTCAATTTAAATACCTCCTGTTTTTTTGTTTTCATTATAGCATGCGCGGAACTCAAATACAATTACAGCATCCACATCATTTTGTAGAAAATCAGCTTTTTTTATAGATATTTCCACTAGTTCTATGTTAGAATGATTTCTGAAATAATTATTTGATAAAACAATCGTAAAGAGGTGACGTAAATGTACAATATTGGAACTTTTAACAAGATTTCACCAGTCGGTCTCAGCAAGCTGACCGATGACTACTCGCTGGTCGAGGATCACAATGATGCTCACGGCATCATTCTGAGAAGCTATGACCTCCACGAGATGGATTTTTCCAAAGAACTGCTGGCGATCGGCAGAGCCGGTGCCGGTACGAACAATGTCCCGGTAGATAGATGTTCCGAAGACGGCATCGTTGTATTCAATGCTCCGGGAGCCAACGCGAACGCGGTCAAAGAACTTTGCATATGCGGCATGATCATGGCGGCCCGTAACGTTCCGGAAGGAATCGCTTGGGCGAAGACGCTCCAGGGCAGCGAGGGAGTCGGCAAGCAGATCGAAAAAGGCAAAGGCCAGTTCGCCGGAACCGAGATCATGGGCAAGACCCTCGGAATCATCGGCCTCGGCGCGATCGGCAAGCTCGTCGCGAACGCGGCGCTGGCGCTGGGAATGAATGTTGTCGGTTACGATGAATTTATGAACGATGATCTGAAGGCGCAGCTCGATCCGGATGTTACGGTCGTCGGAAGTTTGTCCGAACTGTATCCGCAATGCGATTATATCTCGATCCACGTTCCTGCGAACGATGCGACTAAAGGCATGATGAACGCGGAGGCGTTCGCGCAGATGAAGGACGGCGTGAAGTTCATGAACTTTGCCAGAGACAAACTGATGAACGACGCAGACCTGCTGGCTGCACTGGATAGCGGAAAGGTTTCAAAATACGTCACTGACTTTGCGGATGATACAGTCCTGAACGCCGGACATCCTGGCATCATCGTGCTGCCGCATCTCGGCGCTTCCTCCGCGGAGGCGGAAGACAACTGCGCGAGCATGGCCGTTACGCAGGTCATGGATTACCTCGACAACGGAAACATCAAGAATTCCGTCAACATGCCGAACGTTACCCTCGGCAAGCGCGAAGGCGCCCGGATCTCAGTGATCTGCAAAGCCAACGCAGTGAAAGATGTCCTCTTCAAGCTGAACGAGTTGGAGCTGGGGAACATCGCCTCCGGAACGCGCGGCGACTATGCGTATGTTCTGGCGGATCTGGAAGACAAGACCGTCGACCTGAAGGTCGCCGGCGTGATCCGCTGCCGGATCCTGAAATAGGATCGGCCGGCAATTGCCGGTGCCATTTGACATATTCAAATTCAATCAAAATGAAAAACCCTGCCAAATCATGAACAGAACGTGTTTTGGCAGGTTTTTTTCTTGGGCACAAATCTATTTTTCCTGTCAAAACACCCAATCACAGTGATTTGACAGGAATGTTTGATGGCATATGTCATCTGGTTGGATCTTATTCTGAATCATTTCCCTGTTTTTCGTCGTTTATTCATGCCCCTGACAGGGAAAACCGTTCAGTCAATCCTGCTACACTCCAGCTTTCCTGCAAAGTCCTTCGATGACGCATTGATCACACTTCGGCGCGCGAGCGGTGCAGCAGTTCCGCCCGTGGAAGATCAGACTGTGGTGTGCCTCGGACCAGCGGTCCTCCGGCAGCACTTCCATCAGATCGTATTCGGTCTGCAGCACTTCTTTCGCGCCAGCGGATTTAGCAGACTTCGCGGAATGTGTGGCGGATTTGCCAGACCCGGCGCTGTCCTCCACCAGTCCGATTCGGTGGGCTACGCGGAAGACGTGTGTGTCAACTGCGATCCTCTGCTGCCCGAACCCGACGGCAAGTATCACGTTGGCCGTTTTCCGTCCGACGCCCGGCAGCGCGATCAGCGCATCGTAATCATCCGGGACCTTGCCACCGTGTTTCTCGCAAAGGGCTTTGGCCAGATTGATGATGTTCCGGGACTTGGTCTTATACATGCCGATGGTCTTTATGATTTCCATGACATCTTCCTGCTCCGCGGCGGCTAGTGCCTCCGCCGTCGGATAAAGGTCGAACAGACCCTGCCCTTCTTCACGGACACCGGTTCCGCCGTGGGTCACCTTGTTGACGCTGGCGTCGGTCGTCTGCGCGCTCAGCACAACGCAGACCGCCAGCTCAAAAACATCCATGTGTTCGAGGGCGCACCCGGCGTCCGGATATTCTTTCTTTAGTAGATCCAATATGGTTTTGATTTCGGCAGGTGTATATTTTGTTATTCCGCTTCCTCTTAAAATATGGTAGTTATATGTCATTGAAATGCGTCGGTTTGGATGGCTTTATTATACCTTTTTTTGTGCTTTATATGCTCTGTTTTTCATAATTTAACGATTTTGCGCTAAATATACCATAAAATAACATAAAAATTTTTTTAGACTGTTATTTGCCTCAATCCACTAAACCCTTTATATTTCAACGCTTACAGCGCTTTTTCGCTTTATTTCTTCCATTTATTTGGTAAAAAAAAAGGACAAAAACTAGTTACATTTTTGTTTTTTTGGTGTAAAATACCTATGTTATAATATTATATCAATTTCAAATGGAGGTGTTTTATGGCAACTTACACACAAGTTGAGACGAACGGCCTGTTTGAACTTTCAGAAGAGGCACGTGCTGA
>JAFRJI010000038.1 GCA_017432345.1 Bacillota bacterium
ATTTTTGGGGCCAAAAAGCAACTGCATTGTTTCATATTTATCAGACTCTACAAGAATCCTACAATCAGTGATCCAATTATTTCTGAAATTCCTACAACGTGTATGACATGTTTTTCACGACAATTACTGAATATTGATGGTTCCGACTCTGTATATAGTACGAAATTCCTCTATTATGTATGTCATCTGCAGAATTTTTACGCGCTGTCTTCTCATTCCGGAAAAGAGGCAGCTGTTCCTGTGTTCAGAGACACAAAAAAACGGGACGCACCGCGTCCCGTTCTGAGTGATCCCGTTTTTGTTTTAAGCTCCGAGATAAGCTTTCTGGACTTCTTCGTCCTGTGCCAGATCGGCGCACAGGCCTTCCATGACGATTTCCCCGGTCTGCATAACGTATGCGCGGTGCGCTGTTTTCATGGCGATACGCGCGTTCTGCTCGACGAAAAGAACCGTTGTGCCTTCCTTGTTGATTTCTTTGACCGCTTCGAAGATTTCAAGCGTGATCAGCGGCGCAAGACCAAGTGACGGTTCGTCAAGCATGATCATACGCGGTTTTGCGATCAGGGCACGCCCGATTGCGAGCATCTGCTGCTCACCACCGGAAAGAGTACCGCCCATCTGCGTGCGGCGTTCCAGAAGACGCGGGAAACGTTCATAGACATTGTCAAGATCCTTCTTGATGTTGGCTTTGTCTTTTCGTGTGTACGCGCCCATCATAAGGTTTTCTTCCACCGACAGCTTCGCGAAGACATGACGGCCTTCCAGTGACTGTGCGATGCCGGCAGCCGTTACTTTATGACCGCTGAAGTTCGTGATATCTTTTCCGTCGAAAAAGATCTTTCCCTGAACACCGCGGCGTTTCGTAAGACCGGCAACCGTCTGCATCGTTGTGGTTTTTCCAGCGCCGTTGGACCCGATGATGGTGACCATCTCGCCTTCTTCCACATAGAGGCTGATTCCTTTAACGGCATGGATATTTCCATAATAGTAATGGAGATCCTGTATCTCTAATAATTTCTTAGCCATTAGATTACGTCGTCCTCCCCTCCAAGATAAGCTGCTATAACATCCGGATTCGCCTGAATTTCCTCCGGAGTGCCTTCCGCAAGGAGTGCACCGTGGTACAGTACATAGATATAGTCACTGATGTTCATGATCAGCTTCATATCATGCTCAACGATGAGGATCGTATAACCCATGTTCAGGATCTGCTTAAGGAGCGCATCGAGCTCCAGCTTTTCTGTCGAGTTCATGCCGGCAGCCGGTTCATCGAGCAGGATGACCTGCGGATCGGAAGCCAGACCGCGGACGATCTCAAGCAGACGCTGTTTACCATAGGAAAGCGATCCGGCCGGCGAATTCGCGTACTCGTCAAGTCCGACGAATTTCAGCCATTCGAACGCCTTTTCTCTGGCTTCGGCATCCTCTTCCCGTTTCTTTTTCGAATTGAAAAGATCCGACCAGAAATTGGATTTCAGTCTCGTATGCATGCCGACCATAACGTTCTCAAGAACCGTCATGCTCCGGAACAGGTTGATAACCTGATATGTACGTGAAATACCGGCTTCGTTGATCTGGAAGCCGCGTTTTCCTTCCAGATGTTCTCCGTTCAGCAGAACTTCGCCGCTGGTCGGAATATAGACGCCCGATACTGCATTGAACAGGGTCGTTTTGCCCGCACCGTTCGGTCCGATCAGAGCCGTGATGAGGCCTTTTCTTACCTTGATGCTGGCATGGTCAACAGCTGTCAGACCGCCGAACTGAATCGTTACGCCGCGGGTCTCCAGAACCACCGGATGAGCTTTGTCGTCTTCTGCTTTTCCACCGGCAGCCTGCAGTTCAGCTTCTTTGGCAATAGCTTTGTCAGTCTCTTCCTGAGCCAGGATTTCGTCTTTAACAATATCAGCCATTCTGTGCGCCTCCTTCCCCTTCTTTCTGGAGTTTGCGCTTCGCTCTGTCAGCCATCACGTCGCGAACACCACCGACAATACCGCCCGGAAGAGCGATGATAACGATCAGGAGCAGGATGCCGTAAAGAAGCATCTGATATTCCTGCAGCGGACGGATCAGCTCAAGGAGGATCTCAATGATGACAACGCCGATCATCGAACCTACGATCGATCCGGAACCGCCGAACAGCATCATGGTCAGGAACAGAACGGACTGTTTCTGGCGTGCCGTTTCCGGGGAAATGTATTTGTAAAGGTGCGCATACATTGTGCCGGCAAAACCAACATAGAAAGCGCTGATTGCAAATGCGAGGATCTTGTATTTCTGAACATTTACGCCCATGCCGTCCGCAGCGTGCGTATTTTCGCGGATCGCGATGAACGCGCGCCCTGTACGGGAATTAACGATGAAGATCTTTGCAACGACAAAGATGATTGCCCAGAGCAGGAGCCAGAAATACCATTTTGTGTAGCTTCCTTCCAGGAAGGGGATGCTGCGGATATTGATGCCCTTATAGTCATTGGTGAATCCGCCCGGTGAGGTGTACAGGAAATAATATGTGATTTCACCGAATGCAACCGTAGCCAGAGACAGGAAGTGGAATTTCAGTCTCGATGCCGGATAAGCAAGCGCTGCGCCGAGCAGGGCTGCCAGGATCGCGCCGCACGGAATCGTAATGAACAGCGGAATATTGAAATAGTTGTTCAGCAGACCTGTCGTATATGCGGCGATAACATAGAAGGACGCATGTCCGAGGGAGATCTGTCCGCTGTATCCGAACAGAATATCAAGTCCCGATACCGCAATAACATAGATCAGCATCGTGCACAGGATCAGTACCCAGTAATCGTTGCCGGTGATCATCTGTGCAACAAACGGAAGTGCAAGAAGAATCACTGCCCCGATGATAAGCGGGAGGATTTTCTTTTTGGAATTTGTCTTCATATCGTGCCCCTCCTTTAAACGTCCTGAATGGCACTTTCATTGAAGATACCAGTCGGCTTGATCAGCAGGAACAGAAGAAGAATGATGTAAGCGACCATGTTCTTGTAGGTGCCGGACCAGTAACCGGAGATGAATGTTTCAACAAGTCCGAGAAGAAGTCCGCCGACCATGGCGCCGTACATATTACCGTAACCACCGACAACAGCGCCGGCGAAACCTTTACGGCCGATCGTAGCACCGAGCGTGGTGTAAACACCGTACATCGGGCCAAGAAGCATACCGGCGAGGGAAGCGATACCTGCGGAAAGTCCCCATGTAACACCGGTGCTGAGTGAAGTATTGATTCCTACCGATTCGGCAGCCATGGCGTCCATGGCGGAGCCGCGCATCGCCGTACCGAACTTTGTCTTCGTCATGAAGAAGTGAAGAAGGATCATCAGGATGACCGAAATAAGAAGGCAGAAGTAAGCTTCTGTCTGCGCGGTCACGCCGAGGATCGTCAGAGTCGGTTTCGAGAAGATCGCCGGGAATCTCTGTGTAACAGAACCATAGAAGGCCTGTGCTGTGTTCTGAATAATGTACTGGATCGCTATCGTCGCTAGAACGATATAGATTGGAATAACATTTCTGCTCAGCAGAACGCGGATAACGCCTCTTTCAAGCAGCATACCGATTCCGAAAGCACATGCAAAAGTAAGAATAAAGGAAATTGCAAACGGAAGTCCGAGAACGCGATAGAACGTAATGCCGAGGTAGGCACCGATTGTGACCATATCGCCCTGTACGAAGGACATCAGGCCCGACGCACGATAAACCAGCGAATAGCCCAATGCAATCAGCCCATAAATGGCGCCGATAACCAGGCCGTTGATCAATAGTATCTTAAATACTGCCATAACTGCTTATCTCCTCCTTATCTCCAAACGGAGCTTGTAAGACGGGAAAGGCGGGCAAATTTCCAAGAATCTGCCCGCCTGGCATTCGGGCTGGCTTCCTTTCCCGGAACGGATTGTCCGGGATCAGGATTTGACAGAATTATCTGTCTCTGCCAGTAACTTCTTTGTAAGAATCATATCCACCGTTGGTCATCCAGGTCTCGAGGTCATAGTTCTTGCCGCCGACCAGCATGAAGGATTTGAATACGCTGTAAGCTTCACGGGAACCGTCTGTAAAGTCGATCTGGCCGCCCATGCCTTCGATCTTGACCTTGTGAGTCGCCTCACGGAGAGATTCGGAATCGTTGGCGCCGGCGATCTTGGAAGCTTCCCACATGGACATCATGGTGTCCCATCCACGGTAAGCGGATTCGTGCTGAACCATCTCGCCGTACTCATCGAAGTAGTTCTGAAGGAACTCTTTGACGTTC
>JAFRJI010000039.1 GCA_017432345.1 Bacillota bacterium
CCATGCGGGAGCTTGAAGAAAAGAAGGACTACATCCGCCACCACTACATCAGCGGTGAACCGATCCGTGAAGATCTTCCGCTGTATCAATACGCCGAAGAATGGTACAAGGTCAAGAAGGAGCCTTTCATTTCAGATGCCAGCCGGAGCGCATATCGAACCATGCTGACCAAGCACATCCTTCCGGCCTTCGGAATGCGCCACCTGTGCGCCATCCGGGCCAACGAGCTGCAAAGCTTCGTGAATACCTTCGCGGGAAGCAGCAAGTCCCAGATCACCATTATGATCGGGATTCTGAAAGGGATCATGAGAGGGGCATATGCGGACGGCATCATAGAGCGCGATCCCAGCGTTTCCTTGATCCGCCCAAAGGCCAGCAAGCCAGAGCCCAAGCGGGCACTGACGCCCAAAGAAACCGAGAACGTGTTGGTAACGATCCAGCGCCATCCGGACGGCCTCCTGCTCGCGGTATTGTATTACTGCGGACTGCGGCGCGGCGAGGTGCTGGGACTTCGCTGGGAAGACTTCGATTTCGAGAACGACACCATCCACATCCAGCGCGACATTGATTTCGCCGGATCGATTGCCCACGATGACGCGCTGAAAACCGAGGCCGCCAACAGATTCGTGCCGATTCCCGAAGAATTGCGCGCACTGCTGATTCCGGCCAGGTCTTTTCCGGGGACGTATGTATTCCACAACGCCGATGGTAAGCCGCTGTCACAGGCCACCTTCAAACGGAAATGGATCAGCCTGATGGAGGATTGCTACTGCGTGCAAGACCGGGAGATCGACGAGACGACGGATCGGCCCACCGATATCCGGAAGCGCCTCAAGCCCACTTCGACGCCCCATTACTTCCGGCATAACTACATCACCATGCTGTACGAGGGCGGCATCGATCCGCTGGTGGCCATGAAGATCGTGGGCCATACCGATTACCAGACGACGGCCAACATCTATACGCACCTGGGCGAGGATACCATGCGCCGGGCCAGCGTGGATTTGGGCGAAGTATTCAAGACCAAGGCCGCTGGCAGGCCGCCAAAGGGCAGCAAAGCGGCGCGGAGCAGGAAGCCGCCAGTGGAGATGAGCATCCCCTGGGCCAACAAATTCTGATATTTCCAGCAGGGCCGCGAGGTAAAATGATGCCTCGCGGCCCTGTTTTTTATCACAAAACCCCTGCAAAATGGGCATTTTGCAAGGATTTTTGCGCCGTCATGCAAAATAATCCGCCGTGATTCTGCGACCTTTTGGTACTTTCACGTCCGTTGCAACGGCGTTGCAATTTGGGATGGCGGGATCAGCTCGGTTTATTATGAAACGGTAACGAATGGCCGTTTTATGCGCCGTTTACATAGAAAAATCCATGGGGTTTTATTCAAACCTCATGGATTCTGTGGTCGAGGTGACAGGATTTGAACCTGCGACCTTTTGGTCCCGAAGGACTGAGTCAAAGTCGGCTTGAATCCGGTAGAATCCTGTTCTGACTGATTCTGGCAGGATAGTTTCGGATAGAAATGCGACAATTTGGGTTGCTTCTGGGGTGCTGGGCTTGTCTGCTTTTGTGCAGTTCCTGGAGGAGAATGCCTCCTCTGGACGAACCCAAAGAGGCCTTTACAAAATGTCATTCCAGAAGGAAGTCCAGCAGCCGGATGATCCTGATGCCGTCTACTGATGCGGTGGTGCTGACATTCAAAGCGATGACCGTTTTTTCATAATTGTCGCGTATTGCCTGTAGCGGCGCAAGCTCTCTTTCCCGTGTGGATTCAGCGACCATTTCCTCCGTCACCTGATAGTATATCTTTTCGCTGTCCCTGGTCGCGATGAAGTCGATTTCCTTTGTGCCGACCTTGCCAACTGCAACATCATAGCCTCTGCGGAGCAGCTCGAAATAGACGATGTTCTCGATCATGTGCCCTGTATCAATATCCCGGTATCCAAGCAGGTAGTTTCTCAGGCCGATATCAACGATATAATACTTTCCCAGCGTCCGGAGTTCTTCTTTTCCCTTCACATCGAAGCGCTTGATGTCATAGAAGAGATAAGACTCCTTGAGCGCGGCGACATAAGCCGCAATGGTCTGCGTGGCCGGCTTGCCCTGGCGGGGACGATTGGCGAGCATGTTCTCATTGACCAGCGTATTGCTGATGGAGTTGAGAGATGTGTTATTTCCGATGTTGTCGGCAAGGAACAACACGATCTTCCTCAATAGTTCCGCGTCCGTAATCTGGCGCTGGCCGCGACGCCGTTCACGTTCCAGTATATCCCTGACCACGACCGTCGAATAGACGCCATCCAGCAGCGCAAGCACCCGCTCCTGATCGAGTCCGACATCCGCGATTCCAGGCATACCGCCATAATGCATGAAGGCTTCAAAGAGCTCCACAAGGTCGATCTGCCCTCCATCAGCATCATAAACTCTCTTTTGAAGCTTCCCGGTCGGCGTTTGATGCGCTTTGACTGTATAGCCATGGAAGTCAAGAAACTCCCGAAAAGATAGCGGGTACATTTTGATTTCCACATATCGGCCGGCCAGGTAGGTTGAATACTCCGACGAGAGCAAATATGCATTGGAACCGGTGATGTATATATCGCAGTCGAAATCGACGCGAAAAGAATTCACCGCGTCCTCCCATTGAGGCAAACACTGCAGCTCGTCAAAGAAGAGATACATCTTCCTGTCAGGGAGGATTTTTTCTTTGACGTATTGATAAAATGCCTGGACGTCCATGCCTCTGAATTCCATAGACTCAAAGTTCATGGAGATGATCTGATCTTCGAGCTTCCCATCTTCGATCAAGTGTCTTTGCATCAGCTTCAGCAGGCTGGATTTGCCGCATCGGCGGATACCCGTAACGACCTTGACCGGTTCCGTATCCTGAAAAGCGATCAATTGCTTCAGATAGATGTCCCGCGCCTTTAGCTGGCTATCCTTCTTTGCCATTGTCATGCACTCCTCTCCGGAAACATTATAACCTAAACTTGCAAGAAAATCAAGTTCTGGTTATTGATAACGAGAAATACCATAGCATCATTGTGATGAAACCGCTAGTGGGAAGTGCGAAATCTATCCTTCTGACTCCGGTTCGCGGAAGAATCGCTGGCGGACGACATCGCTGGAAGTATACACA
>JAFRJI010000040.1 GCA_017432345.1 Bacillota bacterium
AGAGCAGAGGACTGAAAATCCTCGTGTCCTTGGTTCGATTCCGAGTCTGGGCACCACTTTTTTTAAAGAAAGCACCGGTTCGAAATACTCAACCGTTGCTTTTTTACTATCCAAATTCTGTTTCGCTGCCAATACTGCGCCGCTATTCCAGCGCTTTGCCCTGCCAGGTGTTCCGCAGGCGCATCTCCTTATGGATGGTGTTGAGGATCGTCCGTTTCTTGTAGCTCCAGGCCGGCGCGATCAGCGTCGAACGCGGCGCGTCCCCGGAAATGCGGTGCAGGGTGATCTCCGGCGGGACGTTTTCGATGGCTTCGATCAGCAGATCGACGTACGCATCGATCGATGCGAAAGGCTCATACCCCGGATAGGCGTTCTCCATGCCGGAACCCCGCACGACGTTTAGCATGTGCAGCTTCAGACCGAAGATCGGAGGTCCATCCGGCGTTGCACCTCCACCGCACGCGTAGCGCACCGAATCCAGCATCATCTCCCGGCTTTCGCCCGGCAGCCCCAGAATCAGATGGGTGACCACGCGGATCCCGCGCTCCGTCAGAGCCTTCACCGCACAATCGTAGTCCGCCAGATCGTGGCACAGGTTCATGCGCTTTGCCGTCTCATCATGGATGGTCTGGAGTCCCAACTCCACCCACAGGAACGTTGTTCGGTTCAGCTCCTCCAGATAATCCAGCACATCATCCGGGAGACAGTCCGGCCGGGTCGCGACCGCGATGCCGACGACGTCCGGATATTCCAGCGCAGGAGAAAACGTCCGGCGCAGCACCTCCACCGGTGCGTAGGTGTTCGTATGGCTCTGGAAATACGCGATGTAACCGGCGTCCGGCCACTTGTCCGACAGCAGTTCGATCTGGTCTTCCAGCGCAGCGGAAGCCATGTCTCCGGAGCCGCTCTCCGAGCAGAAGAGACAGCCGCCGGTGCCCTTGCTTCCATCCCGGTTCGGGCACGTAAAACCGCCGTCCAGACTCAGTTTGACGATCTTGCGTCCGAACCGCTGTTTCAGCCACGGGCTGATCATATTGATGCGCAATTCCTGTCCATCGGACCGGTCAAAGATTTTTGGTTCCATAATGCCTCCCTTTGTTACACTTTACCACAGGAATCGTTGCGGTGAAACCGGTTTTATTGTATAATTAGATGTTAATTTTGATTTCGAAAGAGGACTGCAATGACGGACCAGGAAAAGAAAAAGTGCAGCGACTGTCTGCTGCAGAAAATGGGGATGGATCGATCCTTTATTCCGGATAATATCCGGGAAGTCCGGACGGAAAAACCGTCTCTTTTGCTGCACAGCTGCTGCGGTCCGTGCAGCACTTCCGTCGTGGAACGGCTGGCTGAAGAATTCAATATCACGATCTTCTTCTACAACCCGTGCATCACGGATGAAGAGGAGTACAAGCGGCGCAAAGCGTCCCAGATCAAGTTCATCGAAGCGTTCAACAATGAGCGGCTGGATGCGATGAATCCAACGACCCGCGGTGTTATCCATTTTCTGGAAGGTCCCTACAATCCGGGCGTGTTCCTCGATTTATGCAAAGGCTTCGAGAACGAACCGGAGGGCGGCGCCCGCTGCAGCATCTGTTTCCGGCAGCGTCTCGAGAAGACGGCGGAAACGGCGGGAATGGCCGGCTGCGATTATTTCGGAACGACCCTGACCGTCAGTCCCCACAAGAATTACCAGCTGATCTCCGAGATCGGCAAAGAAATCGCGCTGAAATACGGCCTGACTTTCCTGGATAGAGATTTCAAAAAGCAGGACGGATTCAAGCGTTCCATAGAGTTGTCAAAACAATACGGGCTGTACCGGCAGAACTATTGCGGCTGCTGCTTCAGCACCAGATAAAATAGGAGGAATCCCATGTCAAACTTAGTTATTCCGGAAAACTATACGCCGGAAATCGATTACAAAGAAAGCCAGAGAGCGATCAAGAAGATCAAGGACTTTTTCCAGCAGGAACTGGCCTATGGACTGAAACTGCGCCGCGTTTCCGCGCCGCTGTTCGTTGCCCCGGAAACGGGTCTGAACGACAATCTGAACGGAGTGGAGCGGACCGTAAGTTTTACCGTCAAGGATCTGGGAGAAAAAGAAGTGGAGGTCGTGCAGTCTTTGGCTAAATGGAAGCGAATGGCCCTGGGAAGATATGACTTTCATCCGGGCAGCGGTCTGTATACGGACATGAACGCGATCCGCAGAGACGAGGAACTGGACAATCTCCATTCCATTTACGTCGACCAGTGGGACTGGGAAAAAGTCATCCGCAAAGAAGACCGGACGCAGGAATATCTGCACGAAGTCGTTGTCACGCTATACAACGCGCTGAAAAACCTCAACGATTTCGTCAACCGGCATTACAACGAACTGAAAACGGATCTCCCGAACGAGATTTTCTTCATCACGTCGCAGGAACTGGAAGACATGTATCCGGACATGACGCCGAGAGAACGGGAAGACGCGATCTGCAAAGAAAAGCGCGCGGTCTTCATCGAGAAGATCGGCGGCGCGCTGAAATCCGGACAGCCGCATGACGGCAGGGCTCCGGACTACGACGACTGGGAACTGAACGGAGACATCATCCTCTGGAACGACATTCTGGAGCGCGCGTTCGAGATTTCCTCGATGGGCATCCGCGTTGACGAAGAAGCCATGGACCGTCAGCTGACGCTGGCCGGCGCCGATGACCGGAGAGAGCTGGATTTCCACAAGAAGATCCTGAACGGCGAACTGCCGTACACCATCGGAGGCGGGATCGGACAGAGCCGTCTCTGCATGTACTTCCTGAGAAAGGCGCACATCGGAGAAGTCCAGGCAGCGATCTGGCCGGACGACATGGTCCGGGAATGCGCCGAGAACGACATTTTCCTTCTCTAAAAATGAAGTACCTGAATGTTGTAATCGACAACAAAAGCGACAGCACCGACACGCTGTATACGTATCAGTGCAAAGAGGAAAACGTCCGGGTCGGCAGCAAAGTGTTCCTGCCTTTTGCACGGAGCCGGAAACTGCGGGAAGGGTATGTCACTTCGCTGATCGACGACGAAACGCAAATCGATGAAACGATCCGCGGCAAACTGCGGACCATCGATCACATCGATGACGAAGTGTCGCTCACCGAAGAAATGGTCCGGACGGCGTTCTGGATGAAGGGCCGGTATTTGTGCCGTTACATCGACGCCATCCGCTGTTTCACGCCAGCCGGAACGAAGGCAAAGCGCCGGGAACTGCAAAATTCTCTGGCCGGCGACCCGGGGGTCGCCGAACAGGTCGAGCAATTGACCGGCGAACAGCAGCAGGCACTGGACAAGATCCGGGAACCGATCCGGCAGCACGAGCATGCACGGTTTTTGCTCCACGGCGTAACCGGAAGCGGGAAGACGGAAGTCTATATCCGCGCTGCGGAACAAGCTTTGCAGGAAGGACGCGGCGTGATCATTCTGGTGCCGGAGATCTCACTGACCGGCCAGATCACGGAGCGTTTTCTGGGGAAGTTCGGACAGGATTCCGTAGCGATCCTGCACAGCCGGCTTTCCAATGGCGAACGCTACGATCAGTGGGTAAAGATCCGCAAGGGCGAGGTCCGGATCGTGATCGGAGCTCGGTCGGCGGTCTTTGCGCCGGTGGAAGATCTGGGACTGATCGTCATCGATGAAGAACACGAATCGACTTACAAATCGGACTTTACGCCGAAATACGATACGGTGGAAGTCGCCGTCAAGCGGCTGCAGGACAAGGACAGCAGAGGCGTCCTGATCCTCGGCAGCGCCACCCCGTCGGTGGTTTCCTACAGCCGGGGACAGGAAGGAATCTATCAGCTGATCGAGCTGAAGAAACGATACAATGAAACAGAATTGCCGCAGGCGGAGATCGTCGACATGCGGCAGGAACTCAAGGACGGCAACCGCTCCATCCTGAGCCGCAGGCTTTGTGAAGAGATGCAGACCGAATTGGAAGCGGGGCGGCAGGTCATGCTGTTCCTGAACCGGCGCGGGTACTCCACCTTCGTTTCCTGCCGGGAATGCGGTTATGTGGCCAAATGCCCGACCTGCGGACTGTCGCTGACGTACCACAGAGCGGACGGGACCCTGTCCTGTCACTACTGTGGACACACGGAGGCGGCGCCGAAGACGTGTCCGGAATGCGGCAGCCGGTATGTGCGCTACTTCGGGAGCGGGACCGAAAAGGTCGAGGATTTCGTGCGGGAACTGTTCCCGCAGTATGAGATGGACCGGATCGATCTGGATTCCATCAAGCAAAAGGGTGAGCTGAAGAAAAAGCTGAAGGCGTTCGAAAAGGGTAAAACGAAGATCCTGATCGGAACGCAGCTCATCGCGAAGGGACTGGATTTCCGGAACGTGGGACTGGTCGGCATCGTATCCGCCGACGTCTCTCTGAACATCCCCGATTACCGGTCGCCGGAGCGGGCGTTCCAGCTCATCACGCAGGCAGCGGGCCGCGCGGGACGGGATGACCGGATCGGCAAAGTCATCATCCAGACCTATGAGCCGGAACACTACGCCATCGATCTTGCGGCGTCAGGCAATTACGAACGCTTTTATGAAAGCGAGATGAAATTCCGGAAGTACATGATGTATCCGCCGTTCAGCGACATCTTCCAGATTGTGTTCACCTCGGACAAGCAGGAAGCTGCAAAGGCCGGGGCGGAGATCTGGTACGACAAGCTGATGCAGCGCATGGATCCGGAAGACGCGAAGAATGTCTTTCCTCCGCAGGAAGCGTACATGAGCAAGATCCGGGAAACATACCGCTATTCCCTGGTGATCAAGTGCCCGAGGGGCAGACGGCACGCTTATGCCGGCTGGATCTGGTCCGTCAAAGAAGAAGAACGGAATAATAAGAAAAACGACTACATCGCTGTCGTGGATATCAATCCATACAGCTTCTCATAACAAACAGAAAAAGGAGAAACAAGCAAATGGCATTACGAAACATCGTGGAAGAAGGAGACCCAATACTGAGAAAGCACTGCAGGGAAGTACCCGAAGTCAATGAGCGGATCCAGATGATACTGGATGATATGGTGGAGACCATGCGTTCCGCGCAGGGCGTCGGGCTGGCGGCTCCGCAGGTAGGCATCATGCGGAGGATGTTCGTAGCAGAACCGGCGCCGGAGGAAGTATATTGCTTTGTCAATCCGGAGATCATTTCCATGGAGGGAGAACAGGAAGGGGAAGAAGGATGCCTTTCTGTCCCTGGAATGGTCGGGACCGTCGTGCGTCCGGAGAAGATCACGATCCGCGGGCTTGACCGGTACGGCAAAGAGAAGACTTTCACTTTCGAGGGATTCCACGCCATCGTGATGTGCCATGAATTCGATCATCTGGAAGGGATCCTGTATACGGACAAGGCGCGGAACATCCATCCGGTCCAGGATGAGGAAGAATCCGGGGAATGAGGTGAAGCTGATGCGGGTCATATATATGGGAACGCCGGACTTCGCTGTCCCGGCGCTGCAGGCTTTGCACGAAGCCGGTCATGAAGTGGCTTGCGTCGTGACACAGCCAGACGCGGTCCGGGACCGCGGCAAAAAGATCCGGTTCTCACCGATCAAGGAAAAAGCGCAGGAACTGGGCATCCCGATCCTCCAGCCGGAGAAGATCAAAAAGAACGAATCATTTCTGGAGGAGATCCGCGGGATGGCGCCGGATGTGATCGTGGTGGCAGCATACGGAAAGATCCTTCCGAAACAGCTGCTGGACATTCCGCCTTTGGGATGCATCAATATCCACGGCTCGCTACTCCCAAGATTCCGGGGCGCGGCACCGATCCAGGCGGCGATCATCGAGGGCGACCGTGAAACGGGCGTGACCATCATGCGGATGAGTGAGGGTCTGGATACCGGCGATATGCTCGCCAAGGCATCCACCGTGATCGACGGAAAGACCGGACAGGATCTGCACGACGAATTATCCGTGACCGGAGCGGACCTTTTGATCGAGACATTGCCAAAGCTCGCGACGCTCGAAGGTGAGAAACAGGACGACCGTCTGGCGACCTATGCGCCGATGATCTCTAAGCAGGACGGGCACGTCGATTTCACCGGATCCGCCGCACGGATCGAGCGGACGATCCGGGCATTCGACCCGTGGCCGGGCACCTTTGCCTTTGCAGGAGAAAAGATGCTGAAACTGTGGAAGGCGGAAGCGCTGCCGGCGTCTGCAAACGCCGCGCCGGGAACGGTGATCGAGGCGCAGGACGGACACATCGATATCGCTTGCGGTGAAGGCATCTTGCGAGTGACAGAGCTTCAGGCACCGGGCAAAAGACGGACGGCTGTGAGGGAATATTTAAAAGGCAATTCCATTGAAATCGGTACTGTTTTAGGATAAAATATTCGTTAGGAGTAAATCATATGTTTTATGCAATGGACCCTACGTGGATCATCCTGGTTCCTGCGATCCTGTTCACCGCTTGGGCACAGGGAAAAGTCAGGAAAGCGTACGGCCAGTATGCCAGAGTTCCGAGTCGAAGCGGGATCACCGGCATGCAGACGGCGCGGATGATCCTGGACAGAAACGGGATGCAGCATGTTCCGATCGAGATCATTCCGGGAAACATGACAGACAACTATGATCCGACCAAGGACGTGATGCACCTGTCAGAAGGTACCGCGAACAGCAGCTCAGTGGCGGCTGTTAGTATTGCTGCCCATGAATCGGGGCATGCGATCCAGGACATCAGGAATTACAACTTCCTGAAACTCAGGATCGCGCTCGTACCGGCCGTCAATCTGACCGCCGGCGTTTCGTGGCCACTGATGATGGCGGGGTTGATCCTGATCGGTTCGGGGAACGCGCCGACGGGCAATCTGCTGTTCAACATCGCAGTGATCATGTTCCTCGTCGTCGTGCTGTTTCATACGGTTACTCTGCCAGTGGAACTGGATGCCAGCAAACGCGGGCTGGTGCAGCTGTCGGAACTCGGAATCATACAGGATGACGAGGAGGCAGGAGCGAGAAAGGTATTGTCTGCGGCGGCCATGACTTATGTGGCGGCGCTGGCAACTTCAATAATGAATCTAATCATGATCTTTTCGATCAGGGGGAGAAGCTAATGGACGTAAACAGAAAAACAGCTTATTTGACACTTGTCGATGTGGAGGCGAAAAGAGCCTATTCAAATCTGGCGCTGAATCACAAGATCGCGCTGACGAAACCGAATTCACAGGCCTTCGTACGGGAATTGGTGTACGGAGTGCTCGAGAACAAACTGACCCTGGATTATTATATTGACAAACTGGTCATGAATGGAGTCGACAGCCTAAAGAATCCGGAACTGATCATCCTGCGTATGGGCGTATACCAGCTGGGATATATGGATTCCGTTCCGGAATACGCGGCCATTAACGAGAGCGTCGACCTGGCCAAGAAATACTGCAAGAGCAAGGCGGGCCTGATCAATGGCGTGCTCCGCGAATACCAGAACCGCAAGATCAGCATGCGGCTTCCGGAGAGGGATCTGGATGAGATTAACTATTTGTCGATCAAGTATTCTTATGCGCCTTGGATCATCGAACTGTGGCTCAGATACTACAGCATGTCATTCGTTGAATCACTGCTGAAGGCGGGGAACGAAAGAGCGCCGTTGACGATCCGGATGAACTGGCTGAAGGTTATCAAGAAAGACCTGGTCAAGGCACTGACGGATCGCGGATTCCAGGTCGAAGACGGAAAGCTCTGCGAGAATGCAATCAATGTTAAGGGCAGCGGACTGCTGTCAACCGACCTGTATGAAATGGGACTGTTCACGCCGCAGGACGAAAGCTCCATGCTGGTGGCCGAGAAGTTGAATCCGCAGCACGGGGATCTGGTCATGGACGTCTGTGCAGCCCCAGGCGGCAAGACGACGGCCATCGCGGAACGAATGAACAACACTGGCAAAATCATCGCTTCTGACATTTACCGGAGGAAGCTGGATCAGGTGGACAAGGAAGCCAAGCGGCTGGGGATCACCAACATCGAAACTCGTTCCTGGGATGCGACCAGAGTGGACTCCACGATGGTGCAGAAAGCGGACCGGGTGCTCGTCGATGTTCCATGTTCCGGACTTGGCGTCGTCCGCAGAAAGCCGGAGATCAAGTATAAGGAAATGTCGAATGAGTTGCATCTGCTTCCGAAAAAGCAGCTGGCGATCCTGTCGGCATCCTCTTCCTATGTAAAACCGGGCGGAACGCTGGTCTACAGCACCTGCACGATCAATCCGGAAGAAAACGAAAGGGTGATTGGAGAATTCCTGAAGAAGCACGGCATGTTCCATAAGACCGAACGAACTCTTCTTCTGCCGAACGTCAACGGAACGGACGGATTCTTCATCTGCGTCATGAAACGTGAAGATGTATTAGGGGATGTCTTGGAAGAAGTCTAGAAAGGTTAATTCAGTATGGCTCAGCAGATAGGATTCAAGTGCAATCGGGGAGTAGTAAGAAAAAATAACGAAGATGCTTGTTTCGTAATACCGAACAAGGATGTTTATATTGTTGCGGACGGGGTCGGCGGAAACAATTCCGGCGAGCTGGCCAGCAATACCGCAGTCGAGAAACTGGCGAATTTTGTGAAGGAAAATAACATTGAAGAATGTGAAACACCGGAAGAAATCTTCGCGTTTTTCACCGAAGCGGTCGATGTCGCCAATGAGAGTATCTACCGGTTGGGACTGAAGAGTCTGACCAACCGGGGAATGGCAACGACCATTGTCATGGCGTATCTCTATGACGGGGATGCGTACATCACTAACATCGGCGACAGCCGGGCGTATCTTTACAGGGACGGACACCTGAAGAGGATCACCAAAGACCACACTTACGTGAACGAGCTGATCGATAAAGGAGTGATCACAGAAGGCGAAGCAGAACATCACAAACAGAAGAATGTGATCACGAAGGCACTGGGGGCAGAAAAGGGCGCGGAACCTGACTTCTACAAAGTGGCTATCGAAGGCAACGACATATTACTGCTGTGTTCCGACGGACTGTACGGGGAAGTCGGAGAAAAGAAAATGGCAAGTCTGATGAAGCACAGCAACAGCATGAACGACCTCACGACGAGGTTGGTCGATGAAGCGATTCGCGCAGGCGGCAGAGACAATATCACCGTGATCTGCGTTAGAATATAGTAGTTTAGGAGGAAGGTATGAGTAAAGTACTCGCAGGCAGATATGAACTTTTCGAGAGAGTCGGCGAGGGTGGAATGTCTGTTGTTTACAAGGCAAAGGACAAACTGCTCAACCGTTTTGTTGCAATAAAAATATTAAAACCTGAGTTCATCAACGATCCTAAATTCATTGACAGTTTCAGGAGAGAGTCTCAGAATGCCGCCAGCATGACGCACCCGAACATCGTCAACATCTACGATGTCGGCAGAGAAGGCAACATCCATTATATCGTCATGGAACTGATCGAAGGGCGCGCGCTGAGCGACTATATCAAAGAGCAGGGACCGATGGCCTATCCGAAGGTGATCGCCCTATCAAAACAGATCGCGGCGGCGCTGTCGTTCGCCCATAAGAACCACATCATCCACCGGGATGTCAAACCGCACAACGTCATGATCACGCCGAACGGTACGGCAAAGATCACGGACTTCGGTATCGCCAAGGCGGTCAACGCGGCGACTATCGTCGACAGTACGGACGGCATCGTCGGATCCGTGCACTACTTCTCGCCGGAACAGGCAAGAGGCGGATATGTGGATGAGAAGTCGGACATCTACTCCCTGGGCATCGTGATGTACGAGATGCTTACGGGACAGGTCCCGTTCGACGGCGACAATCCAGTCAATATCGCGCTGCAGCACATCAACGGGGAAATGACACCTCCTTCCAAGGTGGTCTCCGGTGTACCTCCGGCTCTGGAACACATCATCATGAAATGCTGTGATAAATATCCGGTCAACCGGTATGCTTCCGCGGATGAGCTGATCGAAGCGCTGAACAATCTGGAATTCGTGGGCAGCGTTGTTGGCCCGGAGGCTTTGATCGGAAAGCAGACAATCCGGACGGACGCGGTCAAGGTGCCGGCCGGCCCGATCGCCCAGACCGATTATGATGACGGCACATCGTATGATGACGATGACGATGATGAACCGCCAAAGAAGAAAAAGAACAAGAAAAAGAGCAGCAGCAATAATAAAAAGAAGAATAAGAATTCCGGAAACGGAAAGGACAAGAAAAAGCTGATCGCCTTGATCGCGATCATCGCAGCGGTGGTCGTGCTGGGCATCGTCCTCGCGTATGCTTTCACGAACAAGGAAGAAGTCGCTGTCCCGAATTTCCGCAACATGACATTCCAGGAGGCGGAAGAGTATCTTGAAAAAGAGGATATCAACCTGAAGGTCAAGGAAGGTAAAGAAGTCATCAGTGAAGACATCGAGAAAGGCCGCATCGTTTCACAGGATCCTTCGGCCGATGAACGCGTCAAAGAAGGAAGCACGATAACGGTCAATATCAGCAAAGGCCTCGGGGAAAGCAGTGTTCCGAACGTCGTTGGAAAGATGGAAAGCGAGCTGGACGATTATCTTAAGGCAGCCGGATTCAAGCTGGGCAAGGTATCCAGAGAATCCAGCGACAAGCCGGAAGGTACGGTCATCCGTCAGGATCCGGAAGCCGGTGAAACGGCAGAAAAGGGCAGTAAGATCAACGTCGTGGTCAGCGACGGTTCCATGGACAATGCCGTCGTACCGTATCTGATCGGCAAGTCACAGGCTGACGCGCAGGCGGCGCTGGAAGCAGCCGGGCTGCGGCTCGGAGAGGTTTCCTCCGATTACAGCTCCTCGCCGGAAGGCGAAGTTATCTGGCAGGAGTATTCCTCCAATACGCAGTTGAAGAGGGGGAGCAGCGTGAAGATCAAGGTCAGCGCCGGCCCGAAGCCGACGAAGCCTACGACGACGGAAACGACGACAGAGGAAGAATCGTCCTCGGAAACCGAATGACATGCTGAAAGGGAGAATTATAAAGGGTATCGCCGGATTTTATTATGTGAAATCCGGCGAAACAGTATATAGATGCAAAGCGCGGGGGATCTTCAAAGAACGGGGAATCAAACCGGCAGTGGGAGATCTGGTCGAAGTCGAAGTCATTGAAGGCAACGATGACAGCCTGATCACGGAGATCCTGCCCCGCAAAAACTGCTTTGTCCGGCCGTTCATCGCGAACGTGGACTGTTTCGTGATCGTGGCGGCGGTAGTCAGACCGGCGCCGATCCTTCCGGTCATCGACCGTTTTCTGGTCATGGCGGCGAAGGCGGACACCGATGTGATCTTCTGCATCAACAAATGTGACCTGGCGTCCGAAAACGGCAGCCGGGGGCAGAAAAAAGCCGCCGAAACGAGAGATGAACTGCTGCAAATCTACAGCCCGATCTATCCGGCCGTCTGTCTTCAGAAGGACTCGGAGGAAGGACTCGACACGCTGACCGGTCTGATCAAGGGGAAAACCGTCGCTCTGGCCGGCGCTTCCGGTGTGGGCAAGTCGACCATACTGAACCGGCTGATCCCGCACGCGTGGATGGAGACCGGGCAGATCAGCGAGAAATCGCAGCGCGGGAAACACACCACCAGACACTCAGAGCTTTTTGCACTGGACGCGTCATCGGAAACGATGATCTTTGATACACCGGGATTCACGTCCTTCGATATCCTGGAAGCGGAGGAGGATGAATTGCAGCACCTGTATCCGGACATCGCCCGGTACATCGGAAAGTGCCGGTATGACAACTGCCGGCATATGGCGGAACCGGACTGCAAAGTCAAGGAAGCCGTGGAGAACGGTCTGATCCATCCGAAGCGATACGAGTCATACAAACAATTAATGGAGGAGATAAGAAAATGATCCAACTCGCACCGTCCATATTATCAGCGGATTTTTCAAAGCTGGAAGAAGACGTGCGCGCCATCGAGCGCGGCGGCGCCCACCTGATCCATGTCGATGTCATGGATGGGCATTTTGTTCCGAACATTTCGTTCGGGGCTTCGGTTATGAAAAGTCTGTTGGGAAAAACTGAGCTTCCGTTCGATGTACATTTGATGATCGAAGATCCGGATAAGTACATCGAGGATTTTGTGACACCGAACACGGAGTACATCACGGTGCATCAGGAAGCCTGCACGCACCTGCACAGGACCATTCAGCACATCAAACAGGCCGGCGTCAAGGCCGGCGTGTCCCTGAATCCGGCCACCTCGCTGGATACATTGGACTACATTCTGCAGGATGTGGATATGGTCTTGTTGATGTCGGTCAATCCAGGTTTCGGGGGACAGGCCTTCATTCCGCAGATCCTCGAAAAGACGCGGGAACTGGCCGAGATCAAAAAAGCAGAAGGCCTGGATTTCCAACTGGAAATCGACGGAGGCGTCAACCTCGACAATGTGCAGGAGATCGTTACTGCAGGTATTGAGATCGTTGTTGCCGGTTCTGCTGTATTCAAGGCAGACGATATTGAAGCGCGGACCAGAGAGTTCGTGAGACGGATAGGAGAAGTATAATGAGAATCATACTGGATGGAATGGGCGGGGATTTTGCTCCGCAGGAAACCGTCAAGGGTGCCGTTGAGGCAGTGGAAATGATGGATCACGAGATCGTGATCGTCGGACCGGTAGAAGCGATCCAGAAGGAACTGGACAAGTGCAAATACAAAGGCAGCCAGATCAGCATCCGGGAGGCCAATGACGTCATCACGATGGAAGACAGCCCGGTCAAAGCGATCCGGCACAAGACGGACTCAACGTTGGTGGTCGGCTTGAATATGCTGAAGGACGGGCAGGGCGACATGTTCGTTTCCGCAGGGAACACCGGGGCCCTCATCGTCGGATCCAGACTGATTCTGGGCCGGATCCGGGGGATCGACCGGCCGACGCTGGCCAGCATTTATCCGGATATGACCGGCGGTGACCCATGTCTTCTCGTGGATGCCGGAGCCAGCTCGGAATCAAAGGCTAACAATCTGCTGGAATACGGGCTCATGGGCAGCATCTATGTGGAGAAGGTCTGGGGAAGACCGAATCCGGAAGTCGGTCTGGTGAATCTGGGCGTCGAGGAAAGCAAAGGCACCAGCGTGACGAAGGATGCCTACCAGAAGCTGAAATCCTCACATCTGAATTTCATCGGAAACGTAGAAGGCAGAGATGTCCCGAAGCACGCGTGCGACGTCATCGTCTGCGACGGGTTTGTCGGCAACGTCATCCTGAAGCTGACCGAAGGCGTTTCGCTCAGCATTTTCAAACTGATCAAAAACACGCTCATGGAAAGCGTCAAGAGCAAGGTCGCCGGCGTTCTGATCAAGCCGCAGCTGACTGCGCTGAAGGATGAGTTCGATTACGAGGAATACGGCGGCGCGCCTGTTCTGGGCGTCAACGGTCCGGTCATCAAGATGCACGGATCCTCATCGGCAACGGCCGTCAAAAATGCCATTTTGCGCGGACTGCCGTATGCGGAAGAGAATGTCGTGGACGTGATCCGGAGCGAGATGATGAAGATCCAGGAATTCATTGAAGACGACGGGGAATGATCGATGCATGATTTGAACGAGCTGCAGGCGAGACTGCACTACACCTTTCACGATATCGGTCTGCTGCAGACGGCGCTGACGCACAGCTCCTATACGAGAGAAAAAAACAGAAACCTGCCGTGCAATGAGCGGCTGGAATTTCTCGGCGATGCGTTCTTCGATGCGATCATCGGAGAAGAACTGTACAAAAGCTTTCCTGACGAAGAGGAAGGTTTTTTGTCGCGTATAAGGGCAACGATCGTCTGCGAAAAATCCCTGGCGATGAAGGCGGCGTCCTTTAGGCTGGGAGACTATATTTTCATCGGCAACGGGGAAGAAAAAACAGGCGGCCGGAGAAAGACGTCGATTCTGGCGGATACCATGGAAGCGATCATCGGAGCCATCTATCTGGATGGCGGATTCGAGAAAGTCAAAGACGTCGTCCTGGACATCTTCGCGGATGTTCTGGAAGACACGCGGCATGGCAAATATATTATTACAGACTACAAGACCGCGCTGCAGGAGCTTTTGCAGAGTGAAGGCAGCGTGAGCATCAAATACAGACTGGCTGGAGAATCAGGGCCGGATCATGACAAGACCTTCCGCGTCGATTTGCTGATCGATGGCGTTTATGAGGCGGAAGGGATCGGCAAGACCATCAAGCAGGCGGAACAGCAGGCAGCGGAAGTGGCTCTGAAGAGGAGAAAAGATGTTATTTAAGAGAATTGAAATGCAGGGGTTCAAATCCTTTGCAGAACCGGTAACGATAGAATTCAACGACGGGATCACGGGCATCGTCGGACCGAACGGAAGCGGCAAGAGCAACATCAGTGACGCCATTCGCTGGGTCCTTGGCGAGCAAAGCCCTAAGATGCTCCGCGGCGGGAAAATGGAAGAGGTCATTTTTAACGGGACCGACAGCAGGAAGTCCAGGGGAATGGCCGAAGTTACGTTGGTCATCGACAATACAGATGAGATGCTTCCGATCGATTACAAGGAAGTGGCGATCACCCGGAGGATGTTCCGGTCCGGAGAGAGCGAATATCACATCAACGGCAACCAGTGCCGTCTCCGCGATATCCGGGAGCTGATCATGGATACGGGAATCGGCGTCGATGGCTATTCCATTATCGGCCAAGGCAGGATCTCCGACATCATCAGCAACAAGACCGAATCCAGGCGCGAGATTTTTGAAGAAGCGGCCGGCGTCGTCGCATACCGCACCAGGAAGGCCGAAGCGGAGAGAAAGCTGCAGGCCACGACGGTGAACATGGACCGCGTGCAGGACATCATCGGCGAGATCGAAGGACGGATCGACGGTCTGCGGGAAGACAGCATCAAAGCCAAAGAGTATCTGAAGTTGCGTGACCGGCACAAGGAACTGGAAATCAACATCATCCTGAAGAACGTCGAGAACCTGGAGCTCAAGAACGAGTACGCCAAGGATGATCTGATGGAAGTTTCCTATGCCATCGATAACGTGAAAGAAGAAAAGCAGGAACTGGACGAGAAATACGCGGACGCCAATTCCAGAAACGAGACCCTGGAGGCCATTTCCATCGAGGCCAGGGAGAGCCTGCTGAAGGCGATCGATGAACACAATGCGGTCGTCAACAAGGGCGAGGTCGATCGGGAAAGGCTGGCTTCGATCGACGGCAATACCAGCCGGCTTTACGAAGAGATCCGGGAACTCAAAGAAAAGAAAGAACGCGAGGCCGAAAATGAGGCCCGCTTTATAGAAGAGAAAAAGGCCATCGACGCGGAAGCGGCGGAAGCCGAACGCATCCTGGCCGGCAAGGCGGGGGAATTCGATGCCCTGACCGGCGAAGTGGCCCGGCTGACAGAAGAGGCCGACGGATTCCGCAACCGGCTGTTCGAACTGTCCAGCTCGATCAGTTCCGGCAAAGCGGAAATCAGCAGTCTGGAGCTTTTGCAGGAAACGCTGCAGAAGCGGAAGGAAACGCTGCTTGGCGAGAAAAGCAGCGGCGACAGCAGCAACCGGGAGACGCTGGACAGCTTGAATGCCGCGAAAACGGAGCGGCAGGAACTGGAAGAGGCCGTCGGCGAGAAAAAGCAGCGCGCGCAGGCGATGCAGGAGGACTTCCGGCAGAAGCAGCAGGAAGAGCGCGACCGGGCGAAAACGTCCGAGGAACTTCGGATCGAGATCGGGCGGCTTTCAGCAAGAAAAAAGACCATCGAGGAGATGGAAAGCAACTACGAAGGATATAACTACGCAGTCAAGCACGTCATGAAATCCGGTCTCGGCGGGATCCACGGCGTCGTGGCGGATCTGATCCGCGTCCCGAAGGGATACGAAATCGCCATGGAAACGGCGCTGGGCGCCGCGCTGCAGAACATCGTATGCGAAGACGACGACAGCGCGAAACGGGCGATCCGTTCGCTGAAGGAAAACAAAGCCGGACGCATGACGTTCCTGCCGCTGCGGTCCATCAAAGCGGGACCGATGGGGCAGCAGGATCTGCGCGGGGAAAAAGGATTCATCGGCTTCGGGCCGGACTGCGTGGAATACGACAGTAAGTATGACGAAGTCGTCAAGTATCTGTTGGGCAGAGTGATCGTCGTGGACGATATGGACAACGCCGTGCGGATCTCCAAGGGCGCGGCCGGTATGCGCGTCGTCACCATGGAGGGCGAGATCATCAATTCCGCCGGTGCCATCACCGGCGGCAAATACAAGAACCGGACCGCCAACATTCTGGAACGGAAGACCGAAATCGCGGAACTGGAGCGGGATATCCGCGGGAAGATGGAGCAGCAGGAAAAGAACGAGACGCTCCTGTCGCAGCTGCGCAGCGATATACGGAATCTTTCTGACCGGATCGGAACCATCGACGGGGAAATCCGGGCGGATGAGCACGCACTCATCACGAAGGACAACGAGATCGCGTTCGCGGAGAGCGCGCTGAAGGATATGAAGAGCAGCAGCGAAAAAGTCGAACGCGAACTCATCAGCATCCGGGAAGAGCAGGAGAGATCCGTCGGCATGATCGAAGGGCTGCAGCAGAAGATCCGGGAAAACGAACGCGCCATCGAAGAGACGAAACAGCTGAGCGAGGAAAAACTCGCCCAGTGTGATGATAAGAAAGAAGAATTCGAGCGGATCAGCGAGGAGATTACGAAGGCGAGGATCGCCGTCACGAGCTGCAATGAGAGAAAGACCCACGCGGACGATATCGAGAAGCGGATCCACACATCCATCGAAGAAATCGACGGAGACATCCGCCTCAAGGAAGAGAGCCTGGAAAAGATGGCCGAAGAAAAGACGGCACTGACGTCCGGCCATACGGATATCGACGGGCTCATCCGGGAAAAGGAAGCGGTCAAGAAGAATGCGGAGGAATACCTCCACGACGTGACCGAAGAGAAGTCAGCGCTGACGTCCGAAATTTCCCGGATCAACGAAGAACGCGAAGAACTCGCGCAAAAACTCCAGACACTGCAGGATCAGAAATTCGAACTGGACGTGCGGAAAGCGAAGCACGAGACCCAGCTGGAAACGTACAAAGAAAAGCTGTGGGAAGACTTCGAGGTCTCCTACATCCAGGCGATGGAATTCAAATCGGATCAGTTCGTAATGTCCTCTGCGGTGAAGGAAAACCGGCAGATCAAGAACCGTATGAAGGAACTGGGAGAAGTCAACGTCGGCGCAATCGAAGAGTACGAAACCGTACGGGAGCGCTACGAATTCCTGACGTCGCAACAGGCTGACATCCAGGAAGCGATGGACAACCTCAACGGCATCATTTCCGATATGGACAAGACCATCCGCCTGCGGTTCAAGGAAAGCTTCGACCAGATCGTGGTCAATTTTGAAGAACAGTTCCAGAGACTGTTCGGCGGCGGCCATGCGGAACTGCGGCTGTCCGACGACGCGAACCCTCTGGAATCTGACATCGATATCATCGCGCAGCCGCCGGGCAAAAAACTGCAGAACATCAATCTGCTGTCCGGTGGAGAAAAGACGCTGACCGCCATCGCGCTGATGTTCGCGGTGCTGCAGGCGAAACCGACCCCGTTCTGCATTCTGGACGAGATCGAGGCGGCGCTGGACGACGCCAACATCGAACGGTTCATCGCCTGTCTCAGGCAGTTCGAGGGAATCCAGTTCACGCTCGTCACCCACCAGAAGGCGACCATGGAACACGCAGATGTCCTGTACGGTGTAACGATGCCGGAAAAGGGTGTATCAAAAGTACTGTCACTTGACTTGGAGGAATAATGTTAGAAGATAAGCAAAAAGGGTTTTTTGGGAAGCTGTCCCAGCGCGTCAGCGATGCGCTGGCAATGCGCCCGACGATCGATGAAGACTTTTTCGAAGAACTGGAAGAGATCCTCATCACATCGGACATCGGCATGGACACGACGATGAAGATCGTCGAGACCCTACGGTTCGAAGTCCAGAGCAACAACATGACCAAGCCGTCCGTCATCAAGATCCGGTTGGGCAAGATCATCGCCGATTTCATCAACAAAGGCGATAAGCAAAAGCTCAGCGAGGACTATCCGCTGGTCATCCTGATGATCGGCATCAACGGCGGCGGCAAGACCACATCCATCGGCAAGATCGCCCACCGGCTCAAGAAACAGGGCCGGACGGTCATGCTGGCGGCGGCGGACACGTTCCGCGCGGCGGCCAGCGAGCAGCTTTGCATCTGGGGCGAACGCGTCGGCGTGAACGTCATCCGTCACGCGGAAGGCGCCGATCCGTCGGCGGTCATTTACGATGCGATCCAGTCTGCAAAGGCTAAGGGCATCGACGTCCTGATCTGCGATACGGCAGGCCGTCTGCAGAACAAGAAGAACCTGATGGATGAACTGAACAAGATGAACAAGGTCATCGGTCGGGAGTGGCCGGAAGCGTCCAGGGAGAACCTGCTGGTGCTGGATGCGACGACCGGTAAGAACGCCGTCTCCCAGGTCGCGGAATTCGGCGAAGTAGCCGACATCACCGGGATCGTGTTGACCAAGCTGGACGGCACGGCCAAGGGCGGCATCGTACTGACGATTGCCGACGAATTTGACATGCCGGTGAAATTCGTAGGATTGGGAGAAGGCATCGAGGATCTGAAGGAATTTGATCCGGTGGAATTTGCAGAAGGAATCTTTCAATGAGCACACCATTAGTTGCCGTCGTCGGGAGACCGAACGTGGGCAAATCGACATTTTTCAATAAAGTCGTGGGGCGCAGGGTGTCCATCGTAGAGGATACGCCAGGCGTCACGCGGGATCGGATCTACGCGGAGGCCGAATGGTGCGGCGTTCATTTTGCGTTGATCGATACGGGCGGCATCGAACCGTCCAGCAAGGACGTGATCCTCTCGCAGATGCGGGAGCAGGCGGAGATGGCCATGGATACGTCCGACGTGATCCTGTTCATGGTCGACGGCAAGGAAGGCCTGACGGCGGCGGACCGGGAGGTCGGCGAAATGCTGATGAAGACCGGCAAGAAGGTCGTATTGGCCGTCAACAAGATCGACAGCCCGAAGCTGCCGGATGATTTCTATGATTTTTATGAGTTGGGACTGGGGGAACCGATCCCGATCTCGTCCGCCAATATGATGAATCTGGGAGACTTGTTGGATGAGATCGTGGCAAGCTTCCCGGAAGGCGCCGGAACGGAAGAAGAGGACGCGATCCGGATCGCTATGATCGGCAAGCCGAACGTGGGAAAGTCCTCCCTGATCAACAAGATCCTGGGGGAGAACCGCGTCATCGTTTCGCCGATCGCGGGAACGACGCGGGATTCCATTGACACGCCGTTCGAACACGACGGCGAAAAGTACATCCTCATCGATACCGCCGGGATCCGGCGCAAAAGCAAAGTTAATGAGAACATCGAGCGGTTCAGCGTCATCCGCGCTGTTGCCGCCATCGAGCGGTGCGATGTCTGCCTGCTGATGATCGATGCGCAGGAAGGCATCACCGAACAAGATAAAAAGATCGCCGGGATCGCCCATGAGGCGGGCAAGGGGATCGTGATCGTCGTGAACAAGTGGGATCTGATCGACAAGGATACCAACACGATGAATGAATTCAAAAAACAGATCGGCCGGGAGCTGGGGTTCATGTCCTATGCGCCGTCGGTCTTCATTTCTGCGCTGACCGGCCAGAGAGTCGATCAGGTCATCGGCATGGCTAAATATGTGGCTGAGAACCGGGCGATGCGTGTACCGACGGGACAGCTCAACGCCCTGATCACCGATGCGACGATGATGAAGCAGCCACCGGCCGACAAGGGGAAGCGGCTCAAGATCTACTACGTGACGCAGGTCGGCGTCAAGCCGCCGTTGTTCTCCTTCAAGATCAATTCGCGGCCGCTGATGCATTTTTCCTACTCCAGATATCTGGAGAACAAGATCCGGGAAGCATTCGGATTCGAGGGAACATCGCTGAAGTTCGTCTTCCGTGAGAAAGGCGAAAAAGAAGAGGAGTTTTAGTATGATGACGACAGAAGTTCTATGGCTTGGTGTTTTGGGCGTGATCGCCTATTTCATCGGCAACATTTCGCCGTCGACCATCATGGCGAAAAAGCAGGGCCTGGACATCAAGAAAGAGGGGAGCGGCAACGCCGGAACGACGAACGCGCTCCGCGTCATGGGCAAAAAGGCCGGCGCGATCACCTGCATCGTCGATATCCTAAAGGGCGTCGTCGCCGTTCTGATCGGCATGCTGGTGGCGGGCAACCCGGGCGCCTACATCTGTGCGCTTTGCGTATTCCTGGGACACGTCTGGCCGATCGTCTATAAGTTCAAAGGCGGCAAGGGCGTAGCGACGGCGTTCGGCGCGGTGCTGGCCGTCAATCCGCTGCTGGCGTTGATCTCGCTGGCGATCGTGGCTATCGTCGTGTTCACATCGAAGAGGATGTCGCTGGGATCCATTGTCGGGTGCATAGCCTTTGCGATACTGGCGATTTTTCTGGAGACGGGATTCGTTGCTCCGGCCGCGGCGATGGCAATCATTATGATCATCAAACACAGGGCGAACATCGTGCGTTTGATCCACGGTGAAGAGCCGATCATGGGTATATTTGAAAAGAAAGACAAATCCGATGAAGGAGGGCAGGAAGATGAGTAAGATTGGAGTGATAGGCGCAGGCAGTTGGGGAACAGCATTGGCTACAGTCGTAGCGGATAAGGGCAATCAGGTCAAGATCTTCGATGTCGATGAAAAACACCTGCGGTCGATGGAAGAACACCGGGAAAATGTGGACTATCTTCCGGGCGTTCAGCTCAGCGATAACATCCAGATGGCGTATTCCAGCGAAGAAGCGCTCAAAGACGCCGATGTCGTTCTGTTTTCGGCCCCGGCGCAGCATTTCCGGAGCGCCCTCACATCGGCGAAGGAATATATCAGGCCGGACGCGCTGATCATCAACGTTGCCAAGGGCATCGAAAAAGGGACCCACAAGCGCATGTCCGAGATTGCGACAGAGATCATGGGGGATGAAGTAATGGACCGGTACGTTGTTCTGTCCGGACCGTCCCACGCGGAAGAAGTGGGACGGAGGATGCCGACGACCGTGGCCACCGCGTCCAGGAACATGGAAGCCGCTAAAAAGATCCAGGATCTCTTCATGACCGACCGTTTCCGTGTCTACACCATCGATGATGTCGTCGGTGTGGAACTCGGCGGCGCGCTGAAGAACATCATCGCGCTGGGGGCCGGCATCTCCGACGGCATGGGCTTTGGAGATAATGCAAAGGCTGCGCTCATGACGAGGGGTCTGGCGGAGATCACGAGACTGGGCATCAAGCTCGGGGCCCGTCCGGAGACGTTCGCGGGATTGACCGGGACTGGCGACCTGATCGTTACCTGTACCAGTATGCACTCCCGGAACCGCCGCTGCGGCATCATGATGGGAGAAGGCATGGCGCCGGAAGAGGCGACCGCGAAAGTTGGCATGGTCGTCGAGGGCATGTTCACTGCGGAGGCGGCCTATGAACTGGCCAAGATCGCCGGCGTGGAAATGCCGATCACCGACGCGATCTATCAGGTGACCCAGGGGATGCTCAAGGCGTCCGATGCGGTCGGGCTGCTGATGGAGCGGGATAAGAAACACGAGATCGATAACGACAATGACTGGTAATAAGACCTATCACATAACAACGTTCGGATGTCAGATGAATGAACACGATTCCGAGACCATATCCGGGATGCTCCAACAAAGAGGCTATACCCAGATACCGGATCGGGAGACGAGCGATATCGCGATCATCAATACATGCAGTGTCAGAGAAAACGCCGACAAGCGTTTTTTCGGCACATTGGGGCAATTAAAGAAGATCAAGGTCCAGAATCCCGAATTCGTGGCATGCGTCTGCGGCTGTATGATGCAGCAGGAACACATCATCAACGCGGTGAAACAGAAATATCCGTGGGTGGACATCATTTTCGGCACCCACAACATCCACGAATTCCCCGATATGCTGGACGAGCTTTTTGCGGCGCGCGAAAAGCAGAAGGCCAGCGCGGAGAAGGAACGCGCGGATGTTGAAACGGCAGCCTATCCGGCTGACCGGCGCGGATACAACATCGCCAAGCACGACGTGCGCAGCGCCAAAGACACCCGCGTGGTGCGGGTCTATGACGACAAAAAAGAGATCATCGAAGGGCTTCCGGCGAAGCGCCTGTTCCGGCATAAGAGTTTCGTGAACATCATGTACGGGTGCAACAACTTCTGCACCTACTGCATCGTTCCATATACCCGTGGCCGGGAAAAGAGCCGCCGCCCGGAAGATATCTTGAACGAGATCCGGCGGCTGACGCAGGATGACGTCAAAGAAGTCACGCTGCTGGGCCAGAACGTGAATTCCTATAAAGGGATCGCGGAGAACGGGCGGGAATGGGACTTCACCGACCTGATCTACGCATTGCAGGAAGTTGACGGCCTGCAGCGGATCCGGTTCATGACGTCACATCCGAAAGACCTCTCGGACCGTCTGATCCGGGCTTTCGTGGAATGCGAAAAACTGTGCAACTACATCCATCTGCCAGTTCAGTCGGGAAGTACGACCGTCCTGCAGAGAATGAACCGGCATTACACGAGAGAACAGTACATCGAACTCGTGCAAAAGCTTCGGGACGCCGTTCCGGACATCGCCATCAGCACGGATATCATCGTCGGATTTCCGGGGGAAACGGAAGAGGAATTTGCCGATACACTGACACTGGCAGAACTGATCCGATATGATTCCGCATTCACGTTCCTGTACTCGATCCGGAAGGGGACACCGGCAGCCGAATACGGTGACCAGATCCCGGAAACGGTGAAACATGAACGGTTTGGCCGTCTGGTGGATATCATGAACGCCTGCAGCCGGCAGAAAAATGCGGCTTATGTGGGACGCACGGAAAAGGTGCTCATTGAAGGTGTCAGCAAGAAAGGATCCGATACGCTGACAGGCAGAACGGACTCCTTCAAACTGGTTGATTTTCCGGGCGAGCTCTCACTGATTGGACAGATCCGGGACGTGAAGATCACGGATTCGAATACATTCAGCCTGAAAGGCGAATTGATCGATTGATAGAATGAAAGACGATATGGAAAGCAGAAGAAAAGCGGCAGTCGCCGTTGCAATATTGACTTCCTTTACCATGTCACTGATCGGGAGCGCGCTGAACCTCTCCATTCCATCCATCAGCAGGGACTTTTCGGTGGAAGCCTCCTTTGTGGGCTGGCTCGTGACCGGATATATGCTGACGGCAGCTGCTATGAGCGTTCCGTTTGGAAGACTGGCGGACATCTGGTGCAGGAAGACCGAGCTGGTGATCGGCACCGCGGTATTCATGGGAGGCTGTATCTGCTCGATCTTTGCGCCGTCTATGCCGTTTCTGCTGGCCATGCGCGTGATGCAGGGAATCGGCGCCGCCATGATGATGAGTACGAACACGCCGATCCTGATCAGCGCTTATCCGCCGGAAATGCGGGGGAAAGCGATCGGTTATTCGATTGGATCCGTCTATGTCGGCCTGTCACTCGGGCCGGTCATCGGGGGAATACTGAACCATAACTTAGGATGGCGGTCGATCTTTGCGGTTGCCGGCGCGCTTGCCGCCGCAGCGCTGATCGTCGCGGCGAAAGGCGTCAAGAAAGAAATACTGGAAGGCAGAGGCCGGTCTTTTGATCTGAAAGGGAACATTCTGTTCGCGGTGTTTATCGTGCTGCTGATGTATGGCCTTTCCGAGATCGAGAAAGGACTGGTACCGATCCTGATCACAGCCGCCGGCGTGCTGTTGGGGCTCGTCTTCGTAAGACATGAGCTGAAGACAGAGGATCCGGCACTGAACATCGGGCTGTTCCGGACTAACATCGGATACACTCTGTCCAACATCGCGGCCCTGATGAATTACGGCGCCACCTTTGCCATCGGGTATCTGACGTCTATCTATCTGCAGGTCGTTATGGGATTTTCGTCGCAGACCGCCGGACTGATACTGATCACGCAGCCGGTCATCATGGCGATCCTGACGCCGCGGATGGGGAGATTGTCCGACAAGCGTTCTCCGTTCGTCCTGTCGTCGATCGGCATGGGATTTTGCGCTTTGGGAACTTTGTTCTTCATCTTCATCGATGAAGACACCAGCATCGCTATGATCATCGCGGCGCTGCTGGTGACCGGCATCGGGTTCTCGTTCTTCTCATCGCCGAACACTAACGCGATCATGTCCTGCGTCGAACGGAAGGATTACGGGATCGCCACATCGGTGTTGAACACGATGCGCTCCATCGGACAGACGACCAGCATGGTCATCGTAACGATCATCGTCGCCACGATGCTGCCGGGCATCCAGATCACGGATGCGGATCCGGAAACGCTCGTGCAAGTCATCCACAGAGCATTTATCATATTCACGATCATGTGTGTCATCGGGATTTTCATATCCCTGAAAAGGAAACGAGAATGAACATCAAACAGATTGCAAAGAAAGCAGGGGTTTCTGTGGCAACTGTCTCCAGGGTGCTGAACCATCCGGAGAACGTTGCGCCTGCTACGAAAGAGAGAATACAGAAAATCATCGAACAGGAAGAATACACGCCGAACTGGTTCGCCCAGGGGCTTAATTTCAATAAAACAAAAACCATCGGACTCGTGCTCCCGTATACCATCGGCTCCAGCTATATGGAAATTGCCGGCGGCGTGGAGGAAGTGGCCAGGCAGAAGGGCTACATCACCTTCATGTGCAATATGGAACGGAACCCGCAGATCGAAAAGGAGTACATCGATCATCTGATCACGCGTAAAGTCGATGGGATCATCCTCATGTATTCGCTCCTTTCGGACGAATATATGGCGTGGATCCGAGACGAGAAGATCCCCGCGGTCATGATCGGAGAGAACGAACTGCGCCCGGATTGGGATTCCGTTATGGTCGACTGCCGGGAAGGGGCGGTCCATATGACGGCCCATCTGGTGGAATGCGGCCACGAGACCATCGGGATCCTTTGCGGCAGAACGCCGGAAAACGAGATCAAGTCCATCCTGCAGGGATTCAAGAACGTGCTCAAGGCCAGCGGCAAGAAGCTGCAGCCGAAACAGATATATGAAGTCGAAAACAGTATCGAAGGCGGGTATATCGGCGCTAAGAAGCTGATCGCGGAAATGACCAGCGAAGGCAGCGAGAAACCGGGCGACCAGCTGGATGCCATTTTTGCCACGACCGATGAGATCGCCTATGGGGCGATGGACGCCATCAAGGACTGCGGCCTGTCGATCCCGGATGACATCGCGATCGCCGGGTTCGGGAACTACAAGATGTCCAATCTGATGGAACCGAAGCTGACGACAGTGGAAGAGCCGTACCGGCTGATGGGGATCTACGGAGCCCGGATACTGTTTGACCGGATCGAAGAAAAATCCGAAAAGAAAGAACCTCCGAAGCACATCATACTGAAGACCAAGATGCGCGTACGGAAATCATGTGGTCACAAGGAGAGAATAGGAGAGATGTTCTAATGTTAAAGACCGATTTTCTTGGAATCAAACTGGACAATCCCGTGATTGTTGCCGCCGGTCCGTGGAACCGTGACGGAAACAGTATCAAAGCGTCCCTGGCCAGCGGGGCAGGCGCCGTGGTAACGGAGAGTATCGTCAGCGATGCCATCATGGACGTGCGTCCCCGCATAGCGGCGGACAGCATGGGAGCCCAAAACATCCGCCTTTACAGCGACATCCAGATCGAAGGATGGGAACGGGAGATGAACATCGCCAAATCGGATGGCGGCGTCGTCATCGCCAGCATTTCCGGGCATTCCCCGTCAGAAGTCGCGTATATGGCCAGCAAAATGGAAAAATTTGGTGCTGACGGCATCGAACTCAGCGTCTCCAATCCGGCGGTCGAGTCCCTGGAAGTCGTTGCGTCCGACGCGGATACCATCTATGAAATGACGAAAGCGGTCGTATCCGCGGTGACCATCCCGGTCACCGTCAAGTTGTCCCAGAACACGACGAATATCGCCAAGGTCGCGAAGGCCGTCAAGGCGGCGGATGGATCCGGCGTAACGGCCATCAATACGGTCCGTGGGATCCTGGGCGTAGATACCGACACGGCGAAGCCGACGCTTTCGACCTATGGAGGCATATCCGGCGAATACATCCGGCCGCTGGGCCTGGCATCGGTGGCGACCATCGCGCAGACCGTGGACATCCCGATCAGCGGAGTCGGAGGGATCAGCACGGCAAAGCACGCGCTGGAGTACATGATGCTCGGTGCCAGCGTGGTCCAGATAGGAACCGCCTTTGTCACGGAAGGGTACGACATCATCCGCAAGATAGTACAGGAATTGGAAATCTGGGGACAAGATCATAACCTGAAGAACATCTCCGAAATCAAGGGCAAAGCTCTGGATAATCTGAAATCTTTCGAAGAAATGAAGTACGAACCGTCCGTAAGCATCGTAAATGGGACACTTTGTACGGAAAACTGCAGCAAATGCATCGATTTGTGCCTCTACGGGGCGGTCACGAGAACAAGTGGCAAAATAAATGTGGACAGAGGGAAATGTACTGGATGTGGGCTATGCACCTCGATCTGTCCCGCAAATAAGTTAAAATTAGGCTGGTAAACAGCCTTTTTTTATTGAAAAAGGCTTGAAATTTTCAGAATAAACAATATAATAATCATAGAGGTATGTAACTGGTTTCACAAACCGATTACCGTAATACAATATCATTCAAAAAAGGAGGATGAATTATGTATAAGTGTAGTTTAGAGAGAATGTCAGACAAAATCAGAACTTTCGCACAGTTCGGCGATGCTGGCCACGGTGGAATCACTAGATATTCACTGTCACCAGAGGCTCACATGGCAAGAGACGAATTCGTAAGAAGAATGGAAGCGATCGGCGCTAAGATCGAATGCGACGACTGCGCTTGCCTGTATGCGACACTGGAAGGATCTGATCCGAATGCTAAGAGAATCGTTATGGGTTCACACTGCGACTCCGTAAAGAACGGTGGTAACTATGACGGTATCGAAGGCGTTATGACAGGTATGGAAGTACTGGAAACAGTAGCAGCAGAAAACATTCCTCATAAGCACCCGCTCACAGCGATGATCTGGACCAATGAGGAAGGTTCCCTGTATCCACCAGCCATGATGGTATCAGGAATCATCTGCTATGACTACCTGCCTGATTATCTGAAGCCAAACTTCATGTATGACAACATGATGGCTTCCAAGCCAATGGACAAGTCAGAATTCGCGAACTTCGGTGAAGCTCTGGCAGCATCCAAGTACAAAGGCGACAAGGCTAACAGAATCAGCCCTGACAAGTATTGCGCAATGTTCGAAACTCACCTCGAGCAGGGACCTATCCTTGAAGACAACGGCAATGAGATCGGCGCTGTACAGCTCGTAATGGGTATGTTCAACTACAGAGTAAGATTCCACGGATTCACAGCTCACGCTGGTACATTCCCAATGGCTAAGAGA
>JAFRJI010000041.1 GCA_017432345.1 Bacillota bacterium
CTATGGTCAAGCGGTTAAGACACCGCCCTTTCACGGCGGTAACCCGGGTTCGATTCCCGGTAGGATCACCAAAGAAAAACGACATGTCCGAAAGGGCATGTCGTTTTGTTATGTCTTTATTGTTTTCTCGAATTCAATTATTTACCCTGTGATGGATCGACGGCAGATCAGTGCGCATCGCCTTGAATTCATATCCTTCTTCCTGCGCCCATTCTATAATCTTCGGCAGCGCTTCCGCCGTTGTCTTCTTGGCGTCGGAGTCATGCATCAATATAACATTATATTTTTCAGGATCGCAGTTTTCCTTCACGGACTTGATGAGCTTCTTCACAGGGATGTTGTTCCCGGAAGCATCCGTCGAATCTACGTTCCAGTCAGTGTACATGTAGCCTTCTTTCTGCACCTCTTTCACAAGATCGGACATGATGCCTTTGCAGTAATCTCTGCTGACGGTGTTCGAACTGCCGCCAGGGAAGCGCATGATACGCGCGTCGATGCCCAGATCCTGCTGCAGTTTGTCGTGAAGACTTGTCACGTTGTTCATGAAGTCCGGCACGGAAGCATAGATTTTGCTGTAGCTGTGGGAAGTGCCGTGGATCCCAATGGTGCAGCCGTCCTTAAGAGCCCGCTTCATCAGTTTGATTTTATCCTGATCATTGCCGTAATCGACGACGAAGAAGGTCGCTGGGACTTCGTACTTTTCCAGTGTTTTCAGAATGTCCTCGGTCACTTCGGTGCTCGGACCGTCATCGAAAGTCAGGCAGATGACGCCCTTGTATTCCCGGACCGGCTCGCCCTCGACCGATACCGTTCGGGTTGCTTTTGCCTCGTTGCCGTAGGAATCGGAGACCCAATAATCCACTTCGTAGTCGCCTTTATTATACGGATCGACAAATCCTTTTGATTCGATTTGCGCGCTCACATCGCCGTCCGAATCATCGATGGCAGTTGCGCCAGGGTCCTTAAAACCGTCTCCGGGGCGGATGGATACATGATCACCGTCTGTGAGAGTGAGTTCCGGAGGTTCCTTGTCAATGACGCTGACGATTCGCTCTGCGGTGGCAGTCTTGTCAAGGTATTCAACCGTATAGATGATTTTATAGGTGCCGACCTTATCGTCATTCACCTGCGAATCGATGCGAATGTGCTCGCTGATGTCGTGGAAGGAGAACGTGGCCGTCGCGCCTGGCTCCTGATAGCCGTCCTTCATAGTGACTTCCATGGTCTTCTCGCCATTCATGGTGATCTGGGGTGTTGTGTACCAATAGAACGTAAAGGCTCCGCCGGCGAGAACCAACAAAATGATAAGAATGGTGATGAGTTTAAACCGTAAAGATTTTTTCTTCTTGTCTGTCATGATGAGTCATACCCCTTTCCGGATAGTATTGTATCACAAAAACAGAGCCCTGCATCTGCAGAGCCCTGTTTTATTTCATTAAGAATTCTTATCTGATTACTCTTCGTCCTTCTTCTCAATCTTGCGGATTGCTTTGGTACGAATCTCTTCGCAGAGCTTGTCGACGAATTCACCAAGAGGGCAGACGCCTTCGTCACCGGCGAAGCGAGAGCGGACAGAGACCGAACCGGTTTCCGCTTCCTTGGCGCCGAGGACCAGCATGTAAGGAACTTTTTCCATCTGCGCCTTGCGGACTTTGTATCCGATACGCTCGCTGGAGCCGTCGATTTCGACATCGACGCCATTCTTGCGCAGTTCCTTGCGGACTTCTTCTGCGTAGTCCGCGACCTTGTCCGAGATCGGCAGGATCCTGACCTGCTCCGGACAGAGCCATGTCGGCAGGTTGCCGGCATACTTTTCGATGAGCCACGCCAGAGTACGCTCGTAGCAGCCGATGGACGTACGGTGGATAATGTACGGACGCGCCTTCTGTCCTTCGCTGTCGATGTAGTACATGTCGTAACGTTCGGCGAGGAACATGTCGAGCTGGATAGTGATCATCGTGTCTTCCTTGCCGTAGACGTTCTTCGCCTGGATATCGAGCTTCGGTCCGTAGAAGGCAGCTTCACCGGCTTCCTCCGTGTACTCGAGGCCGATCTCGTCCAGGATGTCGCGCATCAGATCCTGTACGCGGTTCCAGGATTCGGCATCGCCCAGGTAATGATCAGCGTCATCCGGATCCCACTTGGAGAAGCGGTAGGTCACGTCTTCCTCAAGACCCAGTGTCGTCAGGCAGTATCTTGCGAGGTCTACGCAGTTCTTGAACTCATCCCTGATCTGTTCCGGCGTGCAGACCAGATGTCCCTCGGAAATGGTGAACTGGCGCACACGGGTGAGACCGTGCATCTCGCCGGCCTGTTCGTTCCGGAACAGCGTTGAAGTCTCGCCCATTCTGTACGGCAAATCGCGGTAGCTCTTCTGACGTGCTTTGTAGACGTAGTACTGGAACGGGCAGGTCATTGGACGCAGTGCGAATACATCCGCATCGGCATCATGCTCGATCAGGTTCAGATCCTGCACGCCGCGAATCTCATCGGATCTGTCTTCGGCAGCCATGATATCGTCCATGTGGTCATATCCAAGCAGGAACATGCCATCCCTGTAGTGGTACCAGTGGTCGGAAATCTTGTAGAGGGTGGACTTGGCCATGAGCGGCGTGCGGGTGCGCACGTAACCCCATTCGTACTCCTCCAGATCCTCGATCCAGCGCTGCATCTTCTGTATGATCTTGGTGCCCTTCGGCATGAAGAGCGGCAGTCCCTGACCGACCACGTCCACGGTCGTGAACAGTTCCATCTCGCGGCCCAGTTTGTTGTGGTCGCGGTTCTTGATATCTGCCAGATACTCCAGGTAGTCCTTCAGTTCGTCCTTCTTCGTGTAGGCGGTGCCGTAGATTCTCGTAAGC
>JAFRJI010000042.1 GCA_017432345.1 Bacillota bacterium
TGGCAAGTGGTGGATCTGGTGCCTGAAGGTCGGTACGGTAATCGTACTCGGCTACACGACGATCTCCTACCTGATCACTGACTTCAGAGATGGATATGATGTGTATCAGCTTTGGATCGGCGTCATCTTTATTCTGTTCCTGGTAATCGGGACATTCGTTTTAACTCTCGCCAAGGGCAAGCCAAGCTTCTACAAGAAGCCGGATGATGCACCTGGATATGATGACTAAGAAGGAGGTAACACAATGAGCGCAAGTGCAATCGTAATGATGCTGATCGCATGCATCGGACTGTGGGGCGGCATTGCTGTTTCTCTGACCATCATGATGAAGAGTAACAGAAAAAGAGCCGCGGCTGCAATGGCAGCTGGAGCTGAAGAAGAGCCTTTCAGCAAGAGACTGAATGAAGCAGAACTTCTGCCTGATTCAGATGAACTCAAGAAGGAAAGACTCGAAAAAGAGCTTGAAAAGCTGAACAAGAAATAAACACAACAGCTTAACAGAGACTGGCGCATTTCTATCGGTGCGTCAGTCTTTTTTTGCAACGAAATCATCTACAATATTTCTCTTATCAACGCGGGAGCTCCTTTACGAAGCTGCAGAAACGTGTTACAATGCGCTATGTATGGAGGTGTCTCATGGCAATCGATAAAGTAAAAGAATATTTCCGTCAGTTCGGTATGGAAGATAAAGTCATGGAATTCGACGTGTCCAGCGCGACCGTCGATCTGGCAGCAGAGGCCGTGGGCGTAGAGGGCGCACGCATCTGCAAGACCATGTCCTTCCTGAAACCGGATGGGGCAGGTGCGATCCTGGTTCAGATGGCTGGCGACGGACGGATCAACAACCGTAAGTTTAAAGACCAATTCGGATTCAAAGCGAAGATGCTGAAGCCGGACGAGGTCCTGGAATATACCGGCCACGCCATCGGCGGGGTCTGTGCTTTTGCATTGGAACGCGACGACGTTGACGTATACTGCGACGTTTCCATGAAGCGTTTCGAGACGGTGTTCCCTGCATGCGGCAGCGACAACAGCGCAATCGAGCTCACCTGCGAAGAACTGGAGAAATACTCCAACGCAAAGGGCTGGGTCGACATCTGCAAGCTGCCGGAAGAAGAGAACCAGTAGGAGAGGGAGACGTAGTATGTGTGTAGCGATTCCCGGCAGGGTCACAGAAATAAACGGTACGACGGCGAAAGTCGATTTTAACGGCAACCGCGTCAATGTGAACATCGGTCTGATCGAACCGAAGGTCGGTCAGTATGTTCTGGTGCACGCGGGCTGCGCCATCGAAGTGATGGAGAAAGAGCAGGCGCAGGAGATCATCGATCTGTTCGCCGATCTGGAGGCGCTGTCATAATGGAAGCAAAAGATCTGATCAATTATCTGAAGAATTACGACGGAAGAGAACTGAAGATCATGGAAGTTTGCGGCACTCACACTGCCGCAATTTTTAAAAACGGCATCCGTGATTTGATCTCGCCGAAGATCAAGCTGATCTCCGGTCCGGGCTGTCCGGTCTGCGTCACGCCGACGGCGTACATCGACCGGTGCGTCAAGTTTGCCAGGACGCCGGGCTGCCATCTGCTGACATTCGGGGACATGATGAAGGTGCCGGGCACACACGGCAGCCTGTCGGAGAACAAAGCGGCCGATGAAAGCGGCGCCAGAGCGAATATCTCGATCATGTATTCGCCGTTCGAAGTCATCGAGCGGGCGAAGGCGGATCCGGAGACTTTGTTCGGCGTGGCGGCGGTCGGTTTCGAAACGACCGCGCCAGTCTACGCGCTGGTGGTGCAGATGGCAAAGCAGCAGGGGATTGGGAACATCCGCTTGATCACCGCGTTGAAAACGGCGATTCCGGCGCTGCGGTGGATCTGCGAGAACCAGAACGACATCGACGGGTTCCTCTGTCCGGGCCACGTCAGCGTGATCACCGGCAGCCGCATCTATGATGAGTTGGCCCGGGAATACGGGCGGCCGTTCGTCGTTTCCGGATTCGAAGCGGAACACATCCTGGCCGCCATCTACCGGATTGTCCGCCAGATCGAAGCGGGCGAAGGCAAAACCGAGAACATGTACCGGAACGCCGTCCGCGAAGAGGGCAATGCAAAGGCCCTCGAGGCGATACACGCCGTCTATGAGGAAGGCCCGGCCATGTGGCGGGGGCTCGGGATCATCGAAGGATCCGGACTGTATTTGAAAGAAGAATACAGCAGCTACGATGGCGGCAGCCACGAGCTGTACGAAGATATGGAACTGCCGGCGGAATGCTGCTGCGGAGCCGTGATCACGGGACAGATCAATCCGGATCAGTGCCCGATGTTCCGCAATGGCCGGTGCACGCCGATGGATCCGTTCGGCCCTTGCATGGTATCCAGTGAGGGATCCTGCGGGATCTGGTACCGGAATGCACATTGAAGAATCAGGAGAGAATCAATGAAAATCACAATGGCACATGGAAGCGGCGGCAAAAGCTCCGCCCAGCTCATGGCAGACATTTTTGGAAAACACTTTAAGAATCAGACCCTCGACAAGCTGGAGGACGCGGCGATCGTCCAGGTCACGTCGGGCGAGTACGCCATCGCCAGGATCGCGGTCAGCACCGACTCCTTCGTCGTTACGCCGCTGGTGTTCAATGGCGGGGACATCGGCAAGCTGTGCGTCTGCGGGACCGTGAACGACCTGCTCATGATGGGCGCGAAACCGAAATACCTGACCTGCGGATTCATTCTGGAAGAGGGACTGAGCATCGAGCTTCTGGATAAGATCGTGGAATCCATGGCCCACCAAGCCAAGGAAGCCGGCGTTATCGTCGTGGCCGGCGACACAAAAGTCATCGAAGGAAACGGCGGCTTGTTCATCAATACAACCGGAATCGGCGAGATCCCGAAAGGACGCAATATCAGTAGCGCGAACGGAGTGCCGGGCGATGTGGTGATCTGTTCCGGTAATCTGGGCGACCATCACGCATGCATCTTGAGCCACCGGATGGAAATCTCCAACGATATCCGGAGCGACTGCGCGGCGCTGAACGACGTCGTAGACAGCCTGTTCGCGGCCGGCGTCGATGTGCATACGATGCGCGATGTCACTAGAGGCGGTCTCGGGACCGTCCTGAACGAGATCGCGGACAGCTCAAAGTGCCGAATCGAGCTCGAAGAAGACAATATCCCGATCAATCCGGAAGTAAAGAGTTTTGCAGATATACTCGGACTGGACCCATTGTACATGGGCAATGAAGGCAAGATGATCGCCTTCGTTCCGGAAGAACAGGCGGAAAAAGCCCTGGAAGCGATGAAGGCGACCGAGCACGGCAAGGACTCCGCCATCATCGGCAGAGTAGTAGACGGGGAAGGGACATTCATCAAGACGCATCTTGGAGCGACCAGAAGGCTGGACGTTCTCTACGGAGAAGGTCTGCCGAGGATCTGCTAGGCCTCTTCGTAAGCCCGTATGATCGCGGCAGAGGCGCTGCAGCCGATCCGGTCCGCGCCGGCGGCGAGCATGGCCTTTGCATCTTCGAGAGTGCGGATACCGCCGGATGCTTTGACCTGCATCCGGTCACCAACCGTTTTTTTCATGAGCGCAACGTCTTCCGCTTTGGCGCCTCCGGTGCTGAAACCGGTGGACGTTTTTACAAAGTCGGCTCCCGCAACTTCGGTGGAGCGGCATGCCTGGACGATTTCCTTGTCGTTGAGAAGGCAGGTCTCGAGTATCACCTTGAGGATGGCACCTTCTTCGTGGCAAAGCTCTGTGATGGCGCAGATCTCATCTTCGACATAAGCCCAGTTGCCGGATTTGGCATGGCCGATGTTCATGACGAGATCGATCTCGTCCGCGCCGTCTTCCAGCGCCAGCTGGACTTCGTACGCTTTGGCATTAGTTGACATGGCGCCAAGGGGGAAACCGCAGACCGCGGCGACTTTTACATCGGAACCGGCGGCATCGATGAACCGCCTGGCCGAGCGGACGTGGCATCCGTTGACGCAGACCGCGGCGGCATCCAGCTGCACGGCTTCAAATACGAGCCGCAGGATATCGGATGGCGTGGCGTCTGCTTTCAGTAATGTGTGATCAAAATATTTGCTGAATTTTTTCATCGCTTTTTCTCCTGTGATATAATCGATTATACCATGAAGATCGAAATCAAAGAACTGCACAAAATCGAAAAACACGAATACGAGAAGCTGTATGAGATGTTGATCGAAGCCTTTGCGGAGTATCCGAAACTGCGTATCGCGTTCCCGGATGAGAAGACGCGACTGACGGCGATCGAGATGACGCTGCGGTTTTACGGCGCGTACGATCTGACGCACGGCGTGGGCTACAGCCTAGATGCGGACCTCAATGAAGCGGTCTTGATGTTGCATTCCGATTACGTGGGTTTCCCGGATGAGCTGGTAGAAGCGGCCGACTGTTACGGAGGCGGTTTCCAAAAAGCCGCCAGCCATCTGACGGAGGAAGAAGTCATCCGCTGGGACGGGTTCTTTGAAGAGGTCGATGAGAAAGAGGCAGAACTGCAACTGCCAAAGCCGTATTTGTATCTGGATTTTGTCGCAGTGCGGGCAGGCTGCCAGGGAAGCGGGCGCGGATCGCAGATCATCCGGACGATCTGCCGCTATGCAGAGGAACAGGGCCTGCCGGTCATGCTCTTCACCAACGGCGAAAGGGACATCGCGTTTTATCAAAAGAACGGATTCCGGATCATCGCCGTGACCCGCTCGGAGACCTACGGTTTCGAAAACACTTATATGTGGTATGATGTGCCACGCAGAGACCTATGAAAAACGATGAATTGCTGATCGCACAGATCGAAGACAAAATACGGCAGGCGGACGAATGGAGCATGATGACAGCCGGCGATTTTCTGGACGCGCACCAGCGGAAGATCCTGACGGACTATGTGCGCGGCAGGAAGCTGCCGATCCGCATGGCCCTGTACGGCGGGTATGCGGACGCGGAGCGGTGTATGCCGGTGTTCCTGCCGGAATATATGGAATGGGACGGCGGTTTCGAAGCAATCCCAGAAGAGGTGGGCGCGCTGCTGCAGGTGATCCGCGTGAGCGTGCCGAAGGGCGGCAAGGCGCTGACGCACCGGGACTACCTCGGGTCTCTCCTGGCGCTCGGTCTGGACCGGGAAGTGACCGGAGACATCCTCGTGCGCGGGGAAGACGCACCAGCCGGCTTGGGCGCGGACATCATCGTCAAAGCGGAGATTGCAGAATTCATCGAGATGCATTACGAAAAAGCCGGGCGCGCGAACCTGACCGTTTCCGTGCACCCGATCGAGGAGCTTATGACCGGCGAAAGCCATATTATCAAAAAACAGGACACGGTCGCGTCACTGCGTCTCGACAGCGTCGCGGCTTCGGCCTTTGCGTTATCCCGCGCAAAAGCCTCAGACGCCATCCGGCGAGGCATCGTATCGGTCAACAGCGTGGAGGCGCTGAAAACGGATATGGAAGTCAAAGAGGGCGACAAGATCGTCCTGCGAGGACGCGGCAAGGCGGTGCTCGCGGAAGTGGGCGGAACCAGCCGCAAGGACCGGATCCGGATCACACTGGATCTGTATCGATAAATAACGGATAAAAGGAGTTAGTTAAAGAATGAGAATACCGAAGATATATGAACGGAAAGCGGCGGAAGGGAAGCCGGTCTTTTCACTGGAAGTCTTCCCACCGAAACGGAAGAAAAACAAGGATTCGATCTACGCGGCCGTCGAGAAGCTGCGGGTGACGGACCCGGATTTCATCAGCGTCACTTACGGCGCGGGCGGAAACATCGCGGATGATTCCACCTGTGAGATCGCGGCAACGATCAAGCGCGATTACGGGATCGAGACGGTGGCGCATCTGACCTGCATCAACTCGACGCGGGAGGACGTGCAGGTCATGATTGAACGCTTCCGCGATTCCAACATCGAGAATGTCATGGCATTGCGCGGCGACATCGTCCCGGGCGAAGACATCAAGCGCCAGTTCGCCCATGCCAACGAACTGGCGATCGAGATCCAGCGGAAATGTTCCGACGATCTGGACATTCTCGGCGCCTGCTATCCGGAAGGGCACTACGAAAGCGAGAGCCTGGAAAGCGACATCCAGAATCTGAAATACAAGATTGGAGCCGGCGTCAAGGTGCTGATCACGCAGCTGTTTTTTGACAACCGGGAATTCTATAAGTTTATCGAACTGGCCCGCGGGGGCGGGATCAACGTTCCGGTCTCGGCCGGCATCATGCCGATCGTCAAGGCCAGCCAGATCGAGAAGACCGTCCAGCTGAGCGGGGCGAGTCTACCGCATAAGTTTACGGCCATGATCGCGGATTACGAGCACGACCCGGAGGGACTGTACCGGGCCGGCATTGAGTATGCCGTCGGGCAGTGCCGTGATCTGATCGAGCACGGCGTCGACGGGATCCATATCTACACCATGAACGATCCGGTCGTCGCCATCCGTGTCTGGGAAGGAATACGGGATCTGCTGTAAGGGACGATCCTTCAGGAAAGGTTTTTCCCTTAACGAAAAGTTATTGAAATACGCGCGCAAAATGTGTATAATAGTCAAGTCAGCTAATGAGAAATGCGCCATTAGCTCAATTGGATAGAGTCGCGCACTACGAATGCGAAGGTTGGGGGTTCGAGTCCCTCATGGCGCGCCAGGAAAGGCTGAAACCGCAAAAGTTTCAGCCTTTTTCATCAGTATATGGAAACATTCGGTACAAATTATCGGGAAAGACTGATCGAAAAGAACGTCGAGTACTACGCCCCGAGGCTTGCTAAGCTCGACGAGGATAACACCAAAGTGTCGTGGAACTGGTTCGCTTTTTTGGTTCCATTCTGTTACTTTGCATACCGGAAGCTGTATCTCGAATGCGCCACATACTATCTGCTGACCAATGGGCTGAACGCCGTGATCACACAGCTTCTGACCAGTCACGGCATCGTGGTCAACATAGGTTGGACCATCGATATCGTAGCGATGTTTTTCAGCGGGCTGTATGGCAACTGGCTCTACAAATGCAAGTTGGACCGGCAGGTGGAAAAATGCGTCAGTCTCCCTCTGGAGGATCGGGACAAATACATCAAACGGCACAGCGGCACCAGCGTTCTGGCGATCATCATAGCGTTTTGCATAACGATCACGATCGCGGGCCTGCTGTACAAGTTCTATCCGAGAGCGGTGTAAAGGAGGAAATGAGATGAATCCTTTAGCGATGGCAAGAAAAAAGACAAAGTATATGTCGCAGGTAATCAGTGAACTGTTTTACTGTCAGCCGAAAGGTGAATATACCAGCAAGAGGCGGGAAAAGCTGTTCGCGAAGCTCTGGGACATGAATATGCTGTTCCAGGATTACGCGGCGGTGGTCAATGAGACCGGCTACACGCTCGAGGATTTCAAGGCACAGTGCATCCGCATGGAAGAACTGGGCTTTGACCGGGATGGCGACGATTACATTCCGCTGGCAACGATCTGCTTCGCGCATCCGCTGCGGTACATGGCCGAGAACAAAGACAAGTTCGCAGAAGGCGATGAAGTGACGCAGCGGGATATGGTCCACGAAGCGATGGACATCCTGAACGGCAGTTACGCGGAGGAAGTCGTCTTCGTAAAGAAGAAGAGCGAATAGATAGATGGTCAGGATACAAATCACCGACAATGAAGCGGAACAGCGCCTGGACCGGTTCCTGAAAAAATACCTGAAGCGGGCGCCGCTGAGCGCGATCTACAAGATGATCCGCAAGGATCTCAAGGTCAACGGCAAGCGTGCCAAAGAGGATACGATCCTGAAAGCCGGGGACGAGCTGACGTTCTACATCCCGCAGGAGCGCCTGGACGAGCTGACACGGAAGCCGAGAAAGCAAAAGGCCCGCCGTCAGTTCCGGATCGCATATGAGAACGATAACGTACTGATCGTCGAAAAGCCATGGGGCCTGCTGACACACGGCGATTCCAGCGAAAAGAAGAACACGCTGATGAATCAGGTGTGCGGCTACCTCCAGGAAAGGGGCGAGTACGATCCGGCAGGCGAGCGGACATTCACGCCGTCGCCGGTCAACCGACTGGACCGCAATACGACCGGACTGGTCATCTTCGGCAAAAACGCAGCCAGCCTGCGGATGCTGACGAAACTCCTGCGCGAGCGGGATGCGATATCCAAATACTACATCACCATCGTGTCTGGGAATTTTGCAGAAGAGATGGTCATCGACGAGGCGTTGGCGAAAGACGCGGAGACGAATACGGTCCATATCGCAAAGGCAGCCGACGCTGGCGGGGAAGAGGCGAAGCGCGCGGTATCCATCGTGCGGCCGCTGGAACGGGGCAAAAGCTATTCCATCGTGGAGGTGGAGCTGGTCACGGGCAGGACGCATCAGATCCGAGCACATCTGGCAGCAAAGGGATATCCGTTGGTGGGTGATTCCAAGTACGGCCGGAGCCGGCAGGGGATCAAAGCCAATGAAAGAGTCAGGGAACTGGGCGTGACGACGCAGCTTTTGCACGCGTACCGCCTGGTGTTCGGTGAGATGCCGATAGAAGGGGCGCCTTCCGGATTCGAGGAGCTGTCCGGGCTGGAAGTCAAGGCCCGCGTTCCGGAAGAATTTGAAAGGGTTTGGAGTATTATCAAAGAGGAATAGCAGAATGAAAGAGTTTATCAAAGACTTAATTATAGCCATCGTGATCGTGTTGGCGATAACGATGGTGATCAAACCGACGATCGTCAAGGAAAGTTCCATGGAGGATACGCTGTTCGAGAACAACTATCTCCTGGTGAACAAGATGGCGTATAAGTTCAAGGATCATCCGAACCACGGCGACATCGTCGTGTTCAAATCGGAGATCGAGAACACTGAGGATGGCGGCAAGAAGCTGCTGATCAAGCGCGTCATCGGCGTAGAGGGAGACACGATTACCATCAGCGACGGGGAGGTCTATCGGAACGGCGAACTGCTGGACGAACCGTATGTGAACATTCCGGGCGAGACGTACGCCGATCAAGGCATCGACGTTACGAATCTGGTCGTGCCGGAGGATGAGGTCTTCTGCATGGGCGATAACCGGGAAGTCAGTCTGGACAGCCGCTCGCCAAGAGTTGGCACGATTGCGGAAAAGGCCATCGTAGGCAAGGCGTTCGTGCGGCTGTATCCGTTCAACGAGATCGGGTCTTTGAGCACGTATTCGGAGAAGGATTAGGTAAAGGGATGAAACTTGTTGCGAACAACAAAAAGGCGCGGCATGATTACTTTATCGAGGAGACCTATGAAGCGGGCATTTCGCTGACGGGAACGGAAATCAAATCTGTCCGTCAGGGAAAAGTCAGTATCAAGGAGAGTTATGCAAAGATCGTCGATGAGGAAGTGATCCTGTTCGGGATGAACATCAGTCCGTATGAGCAGGGGAACCGGTTCAACGTCGATCCGCTGCGACCGAGGAAGCTGCTGCTGCACAAGCGGGAGATCCGGAAGCTGATCGGTTATACGACCCTCAAAGGTTTGACGTTGGTGCCTTTGCGGATGTATATTAATGACAAGGGGAAGGCCAAGGTCGAGCTGGCCGTTGCCCGGGGCAAAAAGGAATACGATAAGCGGCACGACATCGCTAAGCGCGACGCGGACCGCAGGATGCAGCAGGCGACCAGGAGGTAAGACATGGCAGGACTATTTGATATCATAAGCAAAACGGCTAACGACGCGGTTTCACGCGCCAGCACAAAGGCTGAGGAGATCTACGAGATCAACAAATACAAAAACCAGCAGGTGGAACTGAAGAAAGATCTGGCGATGGCAAAGCGCAGGATCGGTGACTACTGCTATAAGAAGTATGAAGACGGCGAAGAGCTGGATGAGGTACTGGTGAAGCTCTGTGAGGAGGTCAAGAAAGTAAAGCAACAGATGAAGGATCTGGAGGAAGATATCGAAAAGACGCGCGAGAACATCCGCGTCAGGCAGTCAGAAGCCGGCGAAGACCGGTTGTAATATATGGGGGTGCACTGGTTTCGACGGGGGTGTGGAAACCGGATAAGCGAGCCGAAGTTGCCTGGCTTCGTTAAAACGGGCACGTTAAAGATAAACGCAAAAACTAACAACAATTTCGCACTGGCAGCTTAGTCCTGCCCCGCGCGTTCACCCGGATTCACCTGCAGGTCCGGATCTGAACGTCAAATATGCAGGAAAACCTCATGCGTTTTCCCGGCCGTATGAGGGACTAACGGGATAGCCGATTCATGAGCCTGCTTTTGGGCGCTTGATGAGGCGAACTCTTAATACAAGAGCTGCGCTCGGAGAAAGTCCGGCAGATGTGCTTTCGGACGCGGGTTCAACTCCCGCCATCTCCACCAAATGATAGGTATACGAACACCTTAAAGATCGTAGTTTACAGGAACTTGTTCGGTGTTACAGTCTCAATAGATGACTATGACACCGAGCAGCACCTGCAAACGAAGAGAGCAACTTACAAAGAAAGTCAGAAGTGGGTGCTCGATCAATATGGCGAGCATGTTCCAAATCTTGATATTTCAAGGACAAAAAGAACTATGTGGGCTTGCTCAGGATGAATACAAAGGGCGAAAACCATCTGAGGGGTATTATGTGCCAAAGGAGCGAGAGCATAAACAAAAAATGGTTATGGAAGCTCTGATACACTTTGGATTAATTAGAGAGGATGGCTAAGGTCATCCTTTTTATATAGGTAAAGAAAACCATGCCTCTGTTTCCAAAACCGTCAATGTGACGATCAAAGTAAAGTAATTGGAGAGGTGAAGTATCACTGGCTCTACGGAGCGTAGGTGGACGCTTCGATCCCGTGCATGGTATCCTCGGATCAAAGGAGGAATAAAGCCATGAATCAGTATATCAAAGGCGAAGTCATTAAAGCGCTTCGCGAGAAAAAAAGAATGACGCAGGCGGAGTTCGCGGAAAAGATCGGCGTCACAGATAAAGCTGTTTCCAAATGGGAAACCGGACGCGGTCTGCCGGACATCACGCTGGTTGAACCGATTGCAAAAGCACTGGGCCTATCGGTCGGGGAATTGTTCGCTGGGGAGCAGATCATCAACAGAAATGTCGCTTCGAATATGAGAAAAGCGCAGCTTTATGTCTGTCCGATCTGCGGCAACATCATCCAATCCACAGGGGATGCGGCTCTGAGTTGCTGTGGCATCACTTTGCCTGCTTTAGAGGCAGAGGAATGCGATGACAGTCATGCCATCAGGGTGGAGATCATCGAAGGCGAGTATTACGTCACCGTGGATCACCCGATGACGAAAGATCATTATATCAGCTTCATTGCATACCGGACCGGCGATCGGCTGGAAACCATCAAGCTGTATCCGGAAGGAAACGCGGAATGCCGATTCTTCCGCCGCGGGCGCGGAGAAATACTTGCCTATTGCAATCGCCACGGACTATTCAGAGTCCGGACATAGGTACAAAAAAACAGGAGAAAGAAGCGATGTCAAAGATTTTCGAGATATACGGTGACAATGCTCATGTGATGACAAAAGCGTTGATGGAGGCTGCCCAAATAGCGGACAGCATCCCATCGGGTGCTTCGATTGCATTGAAACCCAATCTGAATATTGCGGAAAAGCCGGAAAACGGAGCGACAACTCATGCAGGGGTCCTTTCAGGGTGCATCGAGTATTTGCAGGAGAAAGGGTTCTCTGACATCTCAGTGATCGAAAGCTCATGGGTCGCGGAGACGACGGAACGTTCCATGAAGGTCTGTGGATACGATAAAGTTTGCGATCGGTATGGAGTCAGGTTTTATGACTTGAAGAAAGATAATACCAGAACGATCGATACTCCTTTACGGCCGATGGAAATCATATGCCGTGCGTTGGATGCAGATTATCTGATCGATCTGCCGGTTCTGAAAGGGCATTGCCAGACCTTGATGACATGCGCACTCAAGAACCTGAAAGGCTGTATACCGGATCACGAAAAGAGGCAGTTCCATACGGAAGGATTGTTCGAACCAATCGCGGCATTATCAGCTGTACTGAAACCATCGCTCGTCATAGTAGACAGCATCTGCGGAGATCTGAATTATGAAGAGGGCGGTAATCCTGTACAGACGAACCGGATGCTTCTTGGAACAGATCCGGTCCAGATCGATGCATATGGATGCCAGCTCATGGGAATAGATCCGAACGAGGTATTATATATCGGATTGGCGGAAGAGTGGGGCGCTGGTTCCTCGGAAGCGAAAGAGGAAGACATCGTGCGGCTCAATAGACCCGTATCAGTCAGGAATTATCCAAAACCCTCCGGAATCGTAAGAAAACTGACCAGAAACGTCCTGGCTGACAGCGCGTGTTCGGCCTGTTATGCTTCTCTCGTAAGAGCGCTTTATATTGCAGACGAAGAAAGTTTGAATATCAAGGACAGAATACATATTGGCCAGGGCTATCGGGGGAAGACGATCGATGGCCTTGGTATTGGAAGATGCTGCATGGGTGCGGATACATGTGTTATGGGCTGTCCGCCTACTGCCAGCGAGATCGTACAGTATTTCAGGAACGAATAAGGAGGGACATGATCATGAGATCCCCAAAAACGATCATAACGGCGATGCTGACGGCATTTCTGATGGTGTTTGCCATGATGCCGCAAATCGGCATGGGTATAGCCTGTGCGGAAACGATATCCGCGCCGGGCGGCGAGGTTTCATCGAACAGCGAAGCGGACGCAGCAGCTGCATTCGGAGCATCCAATGCCGCTGCCGCTTATTCTGGCGGTGATCATACATTGATGATCACACTGAATGAAGATATCACGCTTGAAACTCCTGTCATTTTCAAAAAAGGCAAGACGGGTGATACCGTTGTGCTCGATCTGAACGGACACACGATCACGGGTGCTGCAGGAACGGACGGTACGGATCAAGAAAACGCCAAAGGCAAAGATGCGATACGGATCATCCCGGGAGCATTTGATATCGAAATCAAGGGCAGTGGCTCGGTCATCGGCGGCAAAGGGGCGGTCTTTGAGGATGAAGATCATTTCAGGAGCGGCATGAACGGCGGTGACGCAGTATCCTTTGTCCAACATAATGATGGCGGATACTGGTATCCATACGACAGCGTCAAGGGTGAACTCGAATATGGATTGAAGATCAAGAACGGAGCTAGCATCACCGGTGGTGACGGCGCAGATATAACCGGCGATGACTGGATCTACAATATCGGAAATTATAGCGGCGGCGGCGCGTACAGTATGTATAATTGTTATCAGTTTGTGCTGAGAGCAGGAAATGGTGGGGCCGGCATAGGACAGGCGGATACCGGCATCCCAGATGGAGCCACGACGCTTGCATATACGAGAATCGAAGTGCTGGGAGGAGCCGTTACGGGCGGTGCTGGCGGCAGTCTCGATATGGGCACCGGCAACACACCGGTGATGACACACTATGGGCTGATGACCAACAGCGTGATCGATACTTACATGCAGGGTGCCTATGACCCTTCGACGACCTATGACGACTATGTCGCGGCCAGCATTGAACTTGATGCCGGCCAAGGCGGTGATGGTATCATGATCGGCGCCGGAAGAAAGTATGTGCTTGTTGGTGAAGGCCCGACGGTTTCCGGCGGTGCATGCGGAACGGTAGACTACGGCAAAAGCAAGCTGGTCAGCCGCATTGGAAACGAAGAGGTCCGGGCGGGCAACGGGATCGGCGTGTACGGAGACATCGGTTATACGATTGAAGACGCGGATGGCGAAGCGTTTCTGGGTGACTGGTCCACGAAGAATAAAGACAGTGATGACATGGGCATCTATATTGCCGGCACGGTCAAGGGTGGAGACTCACCGGATGCCGACGCCATGGATGAACGAACAGGCGAAGGCGGTGACGGCATCCTGATGCAGTTTGAAGAAGCTTACATGAATACTGCGGAAAGAGACATCTACGGCAGACCGGTTGCATTGGTCTTCCCGGAACCGGCTGTGGACAACCCTATCAAATGGGGCGTCGTGAAAGTGGCTGACACGGGTACCGTCACCGGCGGAAACGCCGGCACGGCTCTTTGCGGAGCAGGAGGCAGCGGCGGCACCGGCATCCACGAACCGTATACCAAAAGCAATGAGCCTACTGCAGGTGTCTCCAAAATCGGAACGGACTGCTATTTGATCAACGGAACGATCCGGGGCGGCAACGGCGGCGATTCGATGACTGCCATTGGTGGTTCCGGTAATTTTGGTGCAGGCGGCAATGGGTTTTCAGCCGGCAATTACAGAGAAGATGCGAAAATCGTCGGAAACGGAACGGCGAGCGGCGGTGACTGGGGAAGCACAGTTGACCGCGGTGATATAGGCTCTTCCGTTGAGGCTGCCGAAGGCATCCGTTTTTACCCGTCGAATGTGGAGTACTATAACAACACAGTGGCTATAACGGATGAATCAGGCAGCGAGCCGCAGCTGATGCAGGTGGACAACAAGGGGCTTTCTGTAACGGCGACAATGTCGAATTTCGCGCATTATCCATCAACATCGACCAAACTAAACGCAGCAGTCACACTGCCCGCAGGTTATAATGGAGCGGTCTATGTCCACTGGAGCGCCAAACTGAAGTTGCAGCAAAACCCTGCAGGGGTTTTTGATATCGAACCATCCGGCACGAATAACACAACGTTCAATCTTCTGAGCGATGAGGACTACAAGTATCTGATGTCTCCAAGTGATTATCTGAACGAATACAATCTGGACATTGCGACAACAGGCAGGATCAAAAACATCATACAATACCAGAATTCCACGTGCTCGATCTGGTGCTATGTCGCCCTTGAAGACGGCCGTTGGGCCAAGAGCAACGTGATGAAATTCGACAAGGATGGCTGGGATGGCAAATGGGAAGATCCACAGCAGGAAGAAGAAAAAGCCGCTCGGGAAGTTGCGGGCATGATCGATGCGCTTTATGACAGCGATGTCAGCGAGCTCAAATTGAGCCATGCGGATGCAGTCTGGCAGGCGCGCGCTGCCTATGATGCTTTAGTGGAAGCAGATAATGCATATGTCAACATCTACGTAGACGATGTCCTGCTGGCGAAACTGAGAAATGCCGAAGCAAGGATCATCGATCTGACAGCGGCTTATGAAGTCGACCGGCAGATCGTGGGCCTGGTTGAGTACTTGAAAGAAACCAAAGCAGAGGAAGGAAGAACCGCAGAACAGATCGCTGACGCAAAGATGACAGCGCAGGCCGCAATTGAGGATGCACGCACCGTATATGATGCACTTACCGACGATCAAAAGGCGCTCGTTTCATATCCGGACATGCTCGTATCCGCTGAGAACCTGATTGCCGCATCGGAAGATGACTATCAGGATCTGTTGGATGCGTTCCTTGATGAGTATGGCACGGTCGATTTGAAGGAAGCGAATCCTCTGGAGGTGAAAGGGAAGACCTACAAGGTCAAGTACTCTAAATTGAAGAAAAAGACGAAGAAGCTAAAGGTGTCCAAAGTAATCAGGACCATCAGCCCGGGAGAAGGCACCATAACCTACGAGAAGAGCAAGGGCAAGAAAAAGATCACCATCAACAAGAAGACCGGAAAGGTTACGATAAAGAAAGGGATGAAGAGAGGCACCTACAAGGTAATAGTCAAGGTCAAAGCAGCAGGCAACGATTACTATTTGCCTGCGGAACAGATAGTAACCTTCCGGATCAAAATCAAATAATCATTTGAAGGAGAAAGGCATGACGAACAACGAGATCCGGCAGGAACTGTTCAAGATGCAGGATACGGGCTACCGCGACTTTCAGCTCAAGCTGATTCCGAACGTCGATCCGGACACGGTGATCGGCACCCGGACGCCGCAGCTGCGGGCGTTCGCGAAAGAAATCCAGAAACAGGGAAGTGAACAGGAATTCCTGGAAGAACTGCCGCACCAATACTTCGATGAGAACCAGCTCCACGCTTTCGTGCTGTCGGAGGTAAAGAATTTTGAGCGGTGCATCCGCGAGGTGGATCGTTTTCTGCCGTATATCGACAACTGGGCGACCTGCGACCAGCTTTCGCCGAAAGTGTTCCGGAAGAACCGTGAGCAGCTGCTTTCGCACATCCGCCGTTGGATCGCATCAGACAAAGTCTACACTGTCCGTTTCGCGATCGGGATGCTGATGCAGCATTTTCTCGATGAGGCGTTCGACTCGGAGTACCCAGAAATGGTTGCCGGCGTGAAGTCGGACGAGTACTACATCAACATGATGATCGCCTGGTACTTCGCCACCGCGCTGGCCAAGCAGTACAAAGCGGTGCTCCCGTACATTGAAGAGCAAAGGCTCACGGACTGGACGCATAACAAAGCAATCCAAAAGGCCATCGAGAGCAGACGGATCTCAGACGAGCAGAAGCAATATTTAAGAAGCCTGAAAACGACAAAACGATGATTGAAAAAAAATGCACTAATGAGTGTTTTTATTGAAGCCATTATGGTAGAATACTACTATTGATACTTGGAGGAAGACGGGATGAAAAAACGATTCATTATTCTGCTGGCAATGTTCATGGCTTTTGCAATGGCGGCATGCGGTTCATCCGACACGAAGGACGCATCCGATGACGGGCAGAATCCGGTCATGAACTTCATCGGCGATTACTGTTGGGAACGGGCCGATGTCCATGTGGAGGCCGGTGAGGGCAATCTCGCGATGATCACCGTAACGTGGGGAGGCAGCGCGTTTGAATCGGCGCAGTGGACCATGAGCGGCGACCTGGACACCGATGCGTTGACGGTCAAGTACAGCGACTGTGTCAAGACGAACGTCGTCTATGACGATGACGGAAACGTGACTTCCGAAAAGGTCGAATACGAAAACGGGACCGGGACGATCACTTTTTCCGATGGTGAGAACCTGACGCTGACCTGGGATGACGATCAGGAACAGGCGGTAAACGGAGAAGTCTTCGAGTACACCGCGATCGAACGATAAAAGGAGAAATGATATATGATTTTTCTTAAGAACGATTATAGCCTCGGCGCGCATCCGACTGTAATGGATGCGCTGATCGAAACGAATCTGGAACTGACCGATGGATACGGAGAAGATAAATACTGCACGCAGGCAGCGGAACTGATCAAAAGGCTTTTTGCATGTCCTGACGCGGACGTGCATTTTCTCACCGGAGGTACGCAGACGAACCAGACGGCGCTGGCTGCATTTCTGTTGCGGCCGCACTGGAGCGTGATCTCGGCGGACACCGGACACATCTGCGTGCACGAGACCGGCGCCATCGAAGCGACGGGTCACAAGATCAACCACGTGAAGACACCGGACGGGAAACTGACGCCGGAACTGATCAAGGAGGTGCTGATCTTTCACGAAGACGAGCACTACGTACTACCAAAGGCCATTTACATCTCCAATTCGACGGAGACAGGGCTGATTTATACAAAAGCCGAGCTGCAGGCACTCCGGGAGTGCTGCGATAAACATGGGCTGCTGATTTATCTGGACGGCGCCCGCATGGCCATGGCGCTGACCTGCGAGGACAACGATCTGACCTTCGAAGATTTCCCGAAACTAGCGGACGCTTTCTACATTGGTGGGACCAAGTGCGGCGCGATGTTCGGTGAAGCGCTGGTCATTGTCAACGATGCGTTGAAGCCGGATTTCCGTTTCCTGATCAAACAGAGAGGCGGACTGCTAGCGAAGGGCCGGCTGCTGGGCGTACAGTTCCAGGCGCTACTGGACAACGATCTATATCTGGAACTGGGAAGACACGCCAATCGACTAGCGAAGATGCTGGCGGAAGGCATCGCAGCCAAAGGCTACGAATTCTGCATCCCGCCGCAGACGAACCTGATCTTCCCGATGTTCCCGAAAGAGCTGGAAGCGGAGCTGCGGAAGAAGGTCATGTATGAGACCTGGCCGGTGGTGACGGAAACACACCAGGCGATCCGTCTAGTTACATCGTGGGGCTCGACGGAAGAGGAAGTCAGGGGATTCCTCGAACTGATTTAACACAACAGACAATATTTAAAGTAAGAAAACAAACAAAGAAGGAAAACAAACAAAGAAGGAAAGCAAACACAATGAGTATATATGATACCTACAGAAGTAAATTAAAGACCGCGGAGGAGGCGGTCAAAGTTGTTAAAGACGGAGATTGGATCGATTATGTAATTTCACAGGGCCAGCCGGTGCTGCTTGACGCGGCGCTGGCCAAACGAAAGGGCGAAGTAAAAGACGTCAATTGCAGAGGTTATTTCATGTTCGAGCCTTTGCGTATTGTAGAGGACGATCCGGAAAGGGAGAGTTTCACGTATCACAGCTGGTATACCGCCGGGTATGAGAGAAAGTACTGGAATCAGGGGCTGATCAGTCACATTCCGATGATCTACCGGAATCAGAGCAGTTATTATCAGTTGGGGTACTGCCGCGTCAATGTGGCCATGATCGCTACATCCAAGATGGATGACGAGGGATACTTCAATCTGCATTTTGCTGTAGCGACGGCGAAACCGGTGCTGGAAGCGGCGGACATCGTGATCGTCGAGGTCAACGAGCATCTGCCGCGGGTGCGCGGGTTGGAAGAACGGCGTGCGCAGGGCATTGACGCCAACCGGATCCACGTGGACGACGTCGATATCATTGTAGAAGGGGAGCACCATCCGATGATCGAGATCAAGTCGCCCCCTCCAACACCGGAAGAAGTGGCTATTGCGAACTTTATCGCGCCGGAGATCCCGGACCGGGCGGTGTTACAGCTCGGTGTCGGCGGCATGCCGAATATTCTGGGCGAGCATCTGGCCAAATCCGATATCAAGGATCTGGGCTGCCACAGTGAGCTGATTACCGATGCGTTCTTCAATCTTTACGAGCAGGGCAAACTGACGAATGCCCACAAAGAGATCTACAAAGGCAGGAGTGTCTTCGGCATTTGTGCCGGCAGTCAGAGTCTCTACGACTGGCTGGACGACAATCCGGAATGTTGCGGCGATATGGTTAGCCACGTCAATGATCCACATGTCATCGGGCAGTTAAGCAATGTCATCGCCATCAACGGTTGTGTCAGCGCGGATCTGTATGGACAGGTCTGCTCTGAGAGCGTGGGAACGCGTCACATTTCCGGTACCGGCGGACAGATCGACTTCGTTGAGGGTGCCTACAAGTCACCGGGCGGCAAGGCGTTTCTTTGCATGAACAGCGCATATAAAGATAAAAAGGGAAATCTTCACAGCAATATAAAACCATATTTCTCTGCAGGGGATATCGTATCGACTCCACGTTCCGAGGCACACTACATTGTCACGGACCAGGGCAAAGTCAACCTGGCGGGAAGAACGACATGGGAGCGCGCTGAACTGATGATTTCCATCGCTCATCCACAGTTCCGCGATGAACTGATCAAGGCGGCGGAGGAACAGGGCATCTGGAAACGATCCAACAAAAGATAATTATTTAAATATTAATTAAACAACAGATTTTTTGAATTGTCTGACATATTATTATATAGTATAATAAATACGGTGATAACATGAATTATGAGGAGGGTCGTGTGAGATGAACAAGGGGCCAGTTATTAATGCGACTTGCGACTCCCTGATTGAGGAACATAAGCTGTATAATAGTTTGCTCGACAGTTGTGATCGAGGTGTTTTGTTGTGTGAAAGAGACTCTCTGCAGATTCTGAAAATGAATCGGGCTGCAGAAAAGATGTCTCTTTTTTCTAAGCAATCAGGAGGTTCTCTGAAGAAGCTGCTGGATGCGGATAGCATTGAGTCATTAAAAGAGCATAACGAGGTTGTTGCGGAGATCGGGATGAGTATAGTAGGTATTCACTCCTCTTCCTGGGAAGAACCTTATGTTTGGCTGTTTCTCTCGGATGTGTCGGATGAGTCCAGAGCAGAAGAAATATCTAAGAAAACTCTGGAACTGGGAAAAGGTCTGATCGATGTATTTAAAAAATACGGAGATGAAACGCTCATGGTCGTCAACGGGAAGGGGATTATTGAATTTGTCGGAAGCAAAATCGCGAAGACATGCGGCATAACGAGCAAAGAACTGATCGGTCGAAACATTCATGACGTAGAGGCGGACGGGATCTTTTATCCGTCGGTCAGCGTGAAGGTTTTGGAAAGCGGAAAATACGAAACCGTGATCCAAACAACCAAAACAGGAAAGGAACTTGTTTCCGTCGGAGCACCGGTGCGGAACAAAAAAGGAAAGATCGAGCGGGTCGTTTCCGTAACGCGGGATTATTCAACACAGATCGAAATCAGCAAGATCATTGCGGAAATCGGCGACAACGTGCAGGCAAATACAGATGAAAATGAAGACTACGTCGATAATATCGTGACCTGCAACAAGACGATGTTCGCGCTAAAAACTACACTTAAGATGATAGCGCCGACCACCGCGACGGTCCTGATCACCGGTGAGTCGGGAACAGGTAAAGAGGTAATCGCACGGTATATCCATGCGATCAGCGACCGGAAGCATCAGCCGTTCATCAAGGTGAATTGCGGCGCGATATCGCCATCAATCATAGAGTCAGAGCTTTTTGGATATGAAGAGGGATCCTTCACTGGAGCGAGCAAGGGCGGCAAGACCGGACTGATTGAGGCAGCGAACCATGGAACTTTGTTCCTGGACGAAATCAGCGAGCTCCCGCTGGAGCAACAAGTCAAACTGTTGCATGTACTACAGGAGAGGATTCTGACGAAAGTCGGCGGCACGCGCCCGATCGATTTGGACATCCGGATCATCGCCGCGACCAACAAGCCTCTTGATCGACTGGTGGATGAAGGGCTGTTCCGTGAAGACCTGTTTTACAGGCTGAATGTCATTCCGGTGGACATCCCGCCGCTCCGAGACCGGATCGATGATATCCCGCTTTTGGGGAAGCATTTTCTCCGCCGGTTCTGCGAGCAGTACAACAAGAACATACAGTTCTCACCGAACGCCGTCGGCGAAGTAGAGCGGTATTCCTGGCCGGGCAACATCCGGGAATTGGAGAACTTTGTTGAACGTGTCGTGCTGACGGCGACCAGCCCGATTGTTTCTGCAGAGAACGTCCGAAACTACCTGCCGAAGAAACGGGAAGCGGCTATTGCCGCGAAGGAGGCCCCGTCGGAGACAGAGGATCTTCTGGAAATGGCAGAGGGCAAATCGTATACGCTGGACGACGCGATGGAAGCGTTGGAGCGGAAGCTGATCCTGGAAGCGATCGAAAAATACGGAACGACGACAAAAGCCGCAAAGGCCTTGGGCGTGAACCAGTCGACCATCTCCAGAAAGATCGCGAAATATCATCTGAAACAGTAATGCATTTCATGCAAAACCCTCAGAAGGGACGGAAACGTCCCTTTTTCTGTTTTAAAGTGTGCAAATATGCAGACCTGCATACCGAAGTGCAGCTTTGCCGAGGGTATACGGCCAAATTGCACATATCGAAGAATTAGGGAAAACGGCGGAAAGCATTGGAAAAAGGCGCAGACAAGATTTTTTTAAATATTTTTCTTTTTTGGCATGGGCTTTGCTTTGTTATGTAGGCAAATGATACAAACTATGATTTATTCATTTTTAAGGAGGTAAAAAAATGAAAGCAGCTATAACTGGAGGAGCAGGAAGACAAAGTTTATCAGCAATCTATGATTTCATCGAGACACCGGATGTTGAGAAGATCCTTCTCATCGACATCAACGAAGAAGCTTTGAAGATCAGAAAAGAACTGGTCAATTCCGACAAAGTTGAAACTAAGGTTATCGATCTGACAGATACCCCTGCACTCGCAGCCGCACTGGAAGAGTACGACGTAGTAATCAACGGTTCATCCCACGTATTCAATATGGACGTAATGAACGCTTGTATCGAATCAAAGACGAACTACACTGACTTTGGTGGATTGTTCCACTGGGCAGTTGAACAGCTGAAGAGAGATGAAGACTTCAGAAATGCCGGCATTACTGGTATCGTTGGATCCGGAAGTGCTCCTGGTATCGTTAACGTTCTGACTAAGTATGCGACAGACAGACTGGACACAGTTGAAGACATCCTGATCCTGGATGCGATCATCAACAGAAGTGCTACTGGTTATGGATTCGTTCCTCCATACGCACTGAACACCATCATCGAAGAGTTCACGATGAACAACTTCGAATACAAGGATGGTGAAATGGTTGAACTGCCTCCATTCTCCGGAAAGATGACAGTTGACTTCCCAGAACCTTATGGAACTCTGAATCTGTACAACATGATCCACTCTGAAGTAGCAACGATGCCGATCGTCTATAAGGACAGAGGAATCAAGAACGTTGCCTTCAAGCTGGCTCTGCCGACACTGTTCGAAGAAAGACTGCGTTTCCTGATCGAGAACGGACTCGGAAGCGAAGAAAAGATCAATGTTAAGGGCGTTGAAGTTTCACCTAGAGACTTCCTGCTCGAAGTATTCGAGACGAAGCCTGGCACAAAGACCGGTACTCCGGACGACATGAAGCTCCTGCGCTGCATCGTTAAGGGAACAAAGAACGGCAAGCAGTGCACATACGAAGTTGAAACTGACCTGCATCATCACCCATGGGGACTGTCCAACGGTCACTTCTCAGTTGGATTCCCTGGCGCTATCACAGCTAAGATGCTTGGTAGAGGACAGGTCAAGGAAAAGGGCTTCTTCACAGGCGAACAGGTTATCGATACGGACATCTACTTCAGAGAATTAGAGAAGAGAGATGTACACGTATTCTCAAGAGTAACAGAAGAGCTGTAAGACACTTTTATTCCCGGCGCACCACTTTGGCACCCGCTTAGTGGTGCGCCCTTCTGTTTTTGAAATAACAAATTGTGATTATTAATTTATCTTAATTATCTGATATTTGTTGCATTTTGATAGCAAGTTGTCTTATAATTTGAGTGTACTTTAGTTTTCATTCAACTATTATTTGTTTTAGGGAAGGAGGAATTACATGGAATATGGTGCAATAGTATTGATTCCACCAATCCTGACAGTTGTCTTGGCACTCGTCACCAAGCGACCATGGGAACCGCTGATCGCGGGTGCAACCTCTGCATACCTTATCTCCGACGGCATTCACTTTTTTTGGCCATGGATGGACGGTATCTATGCAACGTTCGATGAAGACGGTGTATGGCTGATGCTTTGTATCGGTTTTATCGGTGTATTCGGAATCATTCTAGAAGACTCCAAAGGAACATACGGAATAGCAGGATGGCTCAGGAAATTCTGCAAGACAGAGCGCAAATCGCTGTTCTTTGGATGGATCATAGGTATTTTAATGTTTATCGATGACTACGCTAACGCAGTCACGGTAACATCAACACTGAAACCGGTCATTGACCCGATGAAAACACCGCGTGAACTGCTTGCCTACGTCACGAACTCGACAGCCGCGCCAGTGTGTATCATCGTACCGCTGTCTTCGTGGTATGTATTCTTTGGAGGACTGATCGATCAGGAAGATTGCCTGAAAGATGTAGGAAGCGGTTTTGAAATCTATCGTGGCGCGATTCCATATATGTTCTATGGTTGGGTCGCTCTGTTCATCGTTCTTCTGGTCATCATCGGCATTATGCCGAAGATCGGCAGGATGAAGAAAGCTTACAAGAGAGCGAAGGAAACCGGCTGGGTATTCTCGCAGGAGAGCCAGAGATATAATGCACATTCGGTTGATGAACTGACTCAGGTACAGGAAGGCAATCCTTGGAACTTCATCGTACCGATGGTCGTCGTCATTGCGGTAACGCTGAAGACCGGTGACCTGCTCATCGGATTGATTGCAGCGATTGCGGCAGCCGGCGTGCTGTTCATCTGCAACCGGACCATGACATTCTATGAATGGGTCGAATGCCTTTACAAAGGCTGGGCTGATATGGCGCAGATGTTCTTCGTCATGATGACCGCAATCTTCGTTAAAGTCGCTTTTGAAAACATCGGACTGGCAGAATACGTTGTTCACAAGGTATCGCCTCTGCTCAATGCAGACACCTTCCCGGTCATCGTATTCATCGTTGTCGGGCTGCTGGCATTCTGCACCGGCAACAACTGGGGCGTTCCGGCGATCACGATCCCGATGGTTGCACCGCTGGCAGTCGCCACCGGAGCAAACGTTTACATCAGCATGGGCGCGCTGCTTTCCGGCGCATGCTTCGGCAGCCACGCGTGCTTCTTCTCCGATACGACAATCATCACTGCAAAGTGCTCTGGTATCAGCAACATGGAACACGCGCTGTCACAGTTGCCATATGCGTGTATGGCAGCAGGCACAGCAATTATCCTGTATCTGGTATTCGGATTTGCGATTCACTAAAGTGATAAAAACAACGCAATTAAAATCCGCAGTTCCTGTTGGAACTGCGGATTTGTTTTATACCGAATGGCAGGCGCTGCGCTACTTGTTGCGCTTTGCGTAATACGTATCCAGCGTGATGGTGTCGGCCGGATCCTGGAATTGCGGCCAGCATCCCGGATCGGAACAGGATCCGATCGTCTTAGTGTCGATGATATCATAACCGTTGGCCGCCAGATTCTGCTTCATGCTTTTGAAATTCATCATCTCGGTCGTAGCGTTCGGATAGTATTTTAGAATGTTGTCCAGCGTTGCCGCATCCTTCTCGAAGGAAAGACATACTCCGATGGCCTGAAGGTCCGCTTTGAACTTACTGCTGAGCTTTTCAACCAAGGTATCACCGCCGTCGAATAGGCTGTAGAAAGAAGCAAAGTCATCGACAAAGATATCGATGCAATTATCCGCTAGCGGAAGCAACTCAGGATAGCCTGCGATGAAAAGGATCTTATAGTTCTCGCCGAGCGCAGCGAACCGTTCCCGCGCCAGAAGGATTGTCTCCACACTAATGTCATAGATAATATATAGGTTGTCTTTGCCGAGATAGCGGATATTTTCGTAGACAAATTCCGCGCCGTTTTCTCCCAGAGTCAGGATGGTCTTTTGGGTCAGATCGACCTCCGACAGATAGGATGTCATCATCTGATAGGATTCCGCCACCAACTCGATGTATTCCTTCGTGAAGTTCTGCAGCAATGAGTCTATAGTGTACCAGACATCCGGAGAGTTGTAGATCTTCTGCGTGATCAGGACGCCGTCAACGATCTCGGCATTGTATCCGCAGTCGCAGACCAAAAGGCCTTCACAGATCGTGTTGGCTGTCATGGACATCTGATTGAACTGCAATGGCTTTCCGCAAGACGGACAGATAAGCAAAGGAAGAAACTCCAACGGTAAGCCAGAATGATCTACAGGCGTGATTTTCAACTTCGCATTGTTGCTCAGCACGGCGATTTCTTTATTCAGATCTTCCAATATGGACTGAATATCCGCGGCCTTTTGGGCAAGCTCTTTCTGCTTTTCTTCGAAAACGGATATCAGAAAACGGAGGCTGGAGGCATCGTTGAAATGAGAAATCCGCTTGACATTCAGGATATGCTTCATTTCCCGAAGGGTGAACTGGCAGGTCTTCAGATTCTGGATCAGCTGCATGTCTTCCTGACACTCTTCATCAAAATTGTACTGCCCGCCGACACGTTTCGGCTGGAGCAGACCCTCGTTGATATAATAACGGACAGCATATACCGTCAATCCGTTTTTTTCGGCAAAGCGACCAATTTTCATATGCAAACTCCCTTTGAGAAAAAAATGTCTATCTGCCAATATTATAGACGCAACAAAACCAAAAAGCTATAGTATACTCTAGATTTTTGAAAAATAATACTTTTCATATATCATACTGATTATGGTATAATCAGATAAATCGAAACTACTGAACGAGAAGGAGGAAACGATGAGAAAAACAGAAAAAGAAGTACTGGAATATTCACAGCATGCAATTGATATTATCGCTAAGAAAGAAATGACCAAAGAGGAAATCGAAGCATTTACTGCTGAGGTCGTTGATAACTTTAACAACTTCGTTAACCCTGGTACATTGGAATACAGAAAGTCAGCCGCGGATGATTACACTTCCATCGAGTGGATCGATGAAAAAGATGGTTTCTATGATCTGAAGGGAAGAAAGTACATCGACTGGCTCGGCGGCTTCGGCGTATTCTCTCATGGCCACAGACATCCGAAGGTCGTAGAAACGGTCAAGAACCAGCTGAGCAAGCAGGCTCTGGGCAGTGCGGAACTGCTGGACGGCAACCGTTCCATGCTGGCAAAGATCCTGGCAGACGTAACGCCGGGAGATCTGAAATACACGTTCTTCACCAGCTCCGGTACCGAGGCTGTTGAGTGTGCACTGAAGATGGCCATGATGGCGACCGGCCGTCACTACTTCATTACCGGAACACAGGATTTCCACGGCAAGTCCCTGGGCGCTCTGTCGCTGACCGGTAAAGGCGTCTACAGAGAACCGTTCCTGCCGATGCTGCAGGGCGTAAGACACGTGCCATTCGGTGACTTTGATTATCTGAAGAAGACCGTTGAATCCATGGCATACATCGGAGAACTGCCGGCAGCCATGATCTTCGAGCCGATCGAAGGCGAGATCGGCGTAATCATCCCACCAGATGATTATTTCCCGAAAGTCAGAGAACTTTGCGACGAATACGACATTCTGCTGATTGCCGACGAAGTACAGACCGGTCTGGGAAGAACCGGTAAACTGTTCGCAGTCGACCACTGGGATGTGAAACCTGATATCCTGACTCTTGCAAAGGCTATGGGCGGCGGCGTAATGCCACTTTCCGCTTGTGTCTGCACAGAGAGATGCTATGAGAAATTCATGTATGACAATCCGTGGATGCACAGCACGACCACAGGCGGCAACCCGCTCGCTTGCGCGGCAGGTATCGCCGGCATGAACGTCATGCTCGAAGAGGATCTGTCCGGACAGGCCGCAGAGAAGGGCGCTTATCTCATGGAAAAGCTCGCTGTTCTGCAGGAAAAGTACAAGGACATCATGGTCGAGATCAGAGGCAAGGGCCTGTTGATCGTCATGGTATTCTGCGATGATGAAAAGGGTTATCAGGTCGTAACGGAAATGTTCGGACGCGGCGTACTGCTCTCCGGAACAGAAACGAACGCCCGCTGCATCCGTATCGAACCGCCTCTCACGATCACTTATGAACACATCGATGCCGGACTGGCAGCTCTGGAAGAATCCCTGGCAGCCGTGGCAGCGAAGGCATAAACGAATACGGGACCATTCAGCGGAGGCGGATCTTCTGGATTTGTCTTCAGCAGGAATACAATAACTTAAAAAATGCAGATGTGCATGCGAGCGTGCACATCTGCATTTTTTTGTATGGAAGCACAGCGTAGAACTTTGCTTTGATGACACGATTATCTTTAGCGCTTTATCACGGAACCGTTGAAAATAAAGGTATTGAGCGTTGAATTATCAGAAAATTTAGCAAAGTCATGATTTTTGGCACGTTATTTGTATAATACTTTAGCAAATTAAAACCCGTTATTGTATTTTTGCATTTATGAGTCTGCTATTGTGAGGAAGTGAATCGGAAAGGAAAACACCATGAATGGAGAATTATTCTTCTGCCTTTACTATGGCGGGATATATGTGCTCTTGGGCATCATAGCATATGTTCTGCTGAACAGAGAATTCAAAAAGCATGTCAGGGATGACGATGCTGCACAAGATGTAGTTGAAGAGCCTGCGGCCCCGCAGGATCCGACAGAGTAAGGGGGGATAGACAATGACAGTATATGCAATTGGCGTTGCGGCAATGTTCATTATCTATCTCGTCATAGGTAATGTTTCGGGCCGCGCCGTAAAAAACGTTGATGACTATTATGTTGCGGGACGTAATGCTCCGACCATCCTGGTCGTAGGATCGCTGATCGCATCGTATCTGAGTACCGTAGCCTTCATGGGAGAAGTCGGATTCTCCTACAGTGGATATCTGCTTCCATTCATGTTCATGTATGGAACATGCGCTACCGGTTACTTCGTAGGATCGAAGTTCTTCGGACGGTTTATCAGAAGAGCAAAGGCAATGACCATTCCGGATTATTTCGGAACGAGATTCCGTTCCACGAGAGTCCGGGTACTGGCTGGTATCGTAACATGTATCGGCCTGTTCTGCTATCTGGTTTCCGTAACACAGGGAACCGCGCTGCTGCTGACCAACGTACTGGGGGTCAGCTATCTGGTCAGCCTGATCATCGTCTGGGTCGTATTCACGTCCTTCTGTATCTTTGCGGGTTCCAAGGGAATCCTCCTTACAGAGACGCTGATGTTCCTGGTATTCACTGTAATGGCGTTGATCTCCGTACCTTATATCATGAAAGTCAGCGGCGGATGGCCGGATGCCATCATCAACTCCGTACTGCTGACAGAAAAGCCTGGATTGTTCGACTGGTGCGGCGTCATGAGCGGCGAATTCAATACCATGGGTACGCCACTTGACATCGTTGTATGGATTGTAACATTCTCGCTGATCTGGATCGTCGTACTTTCCATCAGCCCTTGGCAGGCAAGCCGTTACCTGATGGCAAAGGATGAGCACACGATCTTCAGAGCAGGTCTGGCAGCGCCGATGTGCGCGATCCTGGTCTGCACGCTGATCCACTTCTCCGTTACGACCATCAATGCGACGGATATGTACATTGATCCAGTAGAGAACGCGTTCATTTCAACAGCGCTTCACTACTTCCCAGTATGGCTCGGCATCGTCGTCTGCGGCGGTATCCTGTCCGCCGGATTATCATCCTGCGCGACATTCACCACGCTGATCGGATTCAGCTTGGCGAACGATATCATCGCTCCGATCGTCAAGAGAAACAAAGGGGCAGAGTATACGATGAGCTTGTCAACAAGCCGTATCTGCATGGCGATCGTAGGTCTGCTCGCACTGATCGTTACTTACTGCCAGCCGCCGGCTGTTATGTGGATCGCATACTTTGCGGCAACGCTGTTCGCAGTATCCTGGGCAGTCATCGGATTCGGAAGCATCTGGTCCAAGAAGATGACAGAGCAGAGCGCATTCTGGAGCATGCTTACCGGAATCGGCGTATTCGTTATCTTCCAGTTGCTGATCACATTCGCAGGACTGACCATGCCAGCATGGCTGCCGGAAGAGTTCATCGCATTCCTCTGTAGCTGGGCTGTATTCTTCATCGTCAACGCGGTCACCAAGCCGACGGCGGAAGACGAGGCATACCTGAAAATGCTGCATACGCCGCTGCCGAATACGTATGACAAGAAAGAGATCAAGAGAACGCTTCTGTATCCAAAGATCATGATTGCATTCGGCGTCCTCGTTGTCGTCGGACTGATCTTCTTCTACTACATGCCTTACACGGAAGCGATTGCGATGCTGCATTAGTATAAGCAAGATAGAAAAAAAGCATACAAAGAAAAAGAATATGGATAGTATTTCTGAGATAATCCGAAAATATTCTCTTGAAAACATTGAAGAGCTGACCCAGTTCGAACGGGAAATGGAGATGCTCAAATCTCTGAACGGCTATCTGAGAGACGTTTATGAGAATTATACGGATGATACCATCTGCATCACAGATGAAAATGGAATCGTCGAGTATTGCGGTGAGGCCTGCGAACGACATTGCGGCCTCACCGCTAAAGAAATTATAGGGATGGATCTTCATGACGTGGAAAAGGATGGATACTTCACACCGTCCGCCACTGTGAAGACCATTCAGACGCATAAGACAGAGGCCGTGATTCAGGAGACCAAGATTGGGCGGATGCTCATCACTATTGGAATCCCTGTTTTTGAAGATGGGAAACTGTCAAAGGTCATTTCTATTTCGAGAGATTTTTCCAAGGAAATCGATATAGCAAAACTCCTCATCAAAAGCCGCTATGGTTATTCTTTGGATGAGGATAATGAAGAAACGGGCGTAAAGAATGACATCGCGTCCGATCAGATCGTGACTTGCAGCAGTGAACTGTACAGCATCATCTCACTGCTTCGGGTCGTTGCCCAGACGGATACGACGATCCTGTTCACCGGAGCGACGGGAACTGGCAAAACGCTGTTTGCGGAGTTCGTGCATAAGAACAGCAAGCGCGCCGACAAACCGTACATCCACGTGAATTGCGGCTCGATGGTGGAAACGATCCTGGAGTCGGAACTCTATGGCTATGAGGCAGGGTCCTTTACCGGGTCCAACCGGGAAGGGAAAAAAGGCCTGTTTGAAATGGCAAATGGCGGAACGATCTTTTTGGATGAAATCGGTGACATGTCCCTGCCGCAGCAAGTCAAGCTTTTGCATGCGATTCAGGAACGCAAGATTCGCCGCGTCGGAGGAAATGAGGAGATAGAGTTGGATATCCGGATCCTCGTCGCGACGAACCGGGATCTGAAAAAGCTCGTAGCAGAAGGAAAGTTCCGGGAAGACTTGTATTACCGGTTGAAGGTGGTGACCATTGAACTGCCGCGGCTGCGTAACCACATCGAGGACGTTCCGCTGCTCGTACGGCATTTCCTGGATCGGTATAACGCGGCCAATAACACTAACAAAGAGATTTCGGACCGCGCGCTGGAAGTGCTTTGCGCTTATTCCTGGCCGGGCAACACCCGGGAATTGGAGAATACCGTCGAGATGCTGGCGGTCACAACGTTCGGGAACGTTATCGAGCTGCATGATCTGCCGGAAGAGATCCGCAAGCAGATGCCTGAGACAGAGGCGGTTGAGGATGACAAGAGCGTGGAAGTCCGCAGCATCGGACCGTTGCAGGATCTGATGGAAGAGACGGAGGAAATAGCGATCCGCAAAGCTCTTGAGCAGGGAGGAAGCCCGAAAGAAGCAGCCCGACTGCTGGGTGTAGACCGGACGACCGTGACGCGAAAAATGGATAAATACGGGATCACGAAGAAAAAATAAGAGTGCCCGTTCAAAGTGTGCAGGTATGCAATTGCGCACTCCCTTGGGGTGCGAGTATGCACGTCTGCACAATCAGGGCAGGATGGTCCTGTCCACAGAGGCGGAACAATGCCGAAAAGGGTTGAAATTCCGCCATTTTCAAAAAAAACTATATTCGTTAACATTGGCATGGAAATTGCTGTTAATATTCATATCAACGAAAGCGAATACTAATAGGAGGAATTGACAATGCGAGTAATGAAACATGGAATCCTGGGGGATGCTCCGGAACGAAAAACGGTCACGTTTTTCTTTGAAGGGGAACCGTTGGAAGGATTAGAAGGTGATCCGGTTGCGGTCGCGTTGATGAATGCAGGAATCAAGGACTTCCGTGAAACCAGAAAGAAAGGTGAACCGAGAGGTGTCTTCTGTGCAATCGGACGTTGCACGGACTGCATGATGACGATTGACGGAGTTGCAAACGTAAGGACCTGTATTACTCCCGTTCGTGAAGGAATGAGAGTCGAAAGAGGACGCAAACCGGGAGGTGATAGCAAATGATTAATACTGATATCTGCATCATCGGCGCGGGTCCTGCTGGACTGGCAGCAGCTATCGAAGCGGCACAGGCCGGTGCAAAAGTAACACTGATCGATGAAAACCACAAGGCTGGCGGACAGCTGTTCAAGCAGATCCATAAGTTCTTTGGTTCCAAGGCTCACCAGGCCGGAATCAGAGGCTTCGACATCGGCGAGAACCTCGTTCGCGAAGCGAGAAATCTGGGTGTTGATATCCGCCTCAGAACCGATGCATATGGTATCTTTGAAGACGGCATCATCGGTATTAACAGCATCGATGAAGAAAAGAATGGTCTTGTAAAGGACA
>JAFRJI010000043.1 GCA_017432345.1 Bacillota bacterium
GCTGAAAGAAAATGGACCACGTACAACATCACGATGCTGTGGGTTGGTATGTCGATTTGTATCCCATCCCTCTCACTGGCATCAGGACTCATCGGCATGGGCGTATCCCCATGGCTGTCAGTACTGAACGTAGCACTGGGTAACTTGCTCATTCTGGTACCAATTCAGATGAACTCCAACGTAGGTACCAAGTATGGTATTCCGTTCCCACTCTTCGCCAGACTGACATTTGGCTCCATCGGAGCTCAGATCCCGGCACTGCTCAGGGCACTCACCGCTTGCGGATGGTGTTCAGTACAGGCCTGGGTAGGCGGCGGCGCTGTAGGCGCTATCATCGGCGTATTCATCAGCAAGTTCGCTGATCAGAACTGGATCATCAACCTTCCTTCATGGGGCGGCATGGCTCCTGTCATGGCTGGACAGTTCATCGGCTACATCATCTTTATGTTCTTCATTTGGTGGGTAGCTTATCACGGCATGGATAGAATCAAGTTCATCCAGAACTTAGGTGGTCCTATCCTCATCGCTATCATGATCGCGCTGCTGGCATGGTCATATGCACTCGTACACGACCAGATGGGATTCTGGGAAGTTATGAGAATGGGTAACGACGATGCTCTGATCGAAGCTTCCGGCGGCTGGTGGAATGTATTCATGGGCGGTCTTATGGGTAACATCGCATTCTGGGCTACAATGGCTCTGAATATCCCTGACTTCTCAAGATATGCAAGATCTCAGAAAGACCAGTTCTGGGGTCAGATGCTTGGTATGCCTCTCCCAATGGCGTTCTGCGCATTCGTTGGTGCATACTATGCTCAGGCTTCCAAGGTAGCATTCGGCGAAGCAATGTTCGACCCGACCATGGTACTGTACTATCTGGACAACAAGATCATCGTACTGATTTCCGCTCTGGGTACTGTAGCTGCTACAATCACTACTTGCGTAGCTGCTAACGTAGTAGCTCCTGCAAACGGAATTGCTAACATCAACCCTCGTAAGATCAGCTACAAGATGGGCGTTGTTATCACCGTACTGTTCGCATTCTTCATCCTGCAGGCATGGTGGATCTATGGTTCCGGTGCTGCATACTTCACTTGGATGAACGCTTATGGTACAATCCTGTCACCTATCGCAGCTATCCTGATCGCTGACTACTGGGTCGTCAAGAAGCAGAGAGTCGACGTTATGGATCTGTTCAAGGGTAAGGAAGGTAGATACTGGTACTCCGGTGGTTGGAACTGGGCTGCAGTAATCTCATGGTTCTGCGCATTCATCCTGCCACTGCTGCTCTACTTCGGAGCATCCGGTCCGTTCTTCTCATTCGTTAACTCGATCAACTATGTATGGTCATTCGTAGTTGCGTTCATTCTTTATCTGATCCTGATGAAGACTGGCATGGCTGGAAGATCCTATGTAAGTGAGGAAGAACACGAAGCATTCACAAAGAGAGCATAACCTGCAATCTGAGTGAAATATCAACGAGACACGGTCTCAAAACTTATAAAGTCTATAAAAACTTTATATAACCGCAAGAGCCTTTGAGACCCAAAGGCTCTTGCATTATCCGACACTTTCTAATAAAGGAGGGACAATAATGGATTTATTAATTAAAGGCGGCAAAGTCGTAACAGCTACAAGTACATTCAAAGCTGACGTTGCTGTAACTAATGGTAAGATCTCAGCTATTGGTACCAACTTAAAGCCTGGAAAGAAGACTGAAGTTGTAGATGCTAAGGGCAAATACATCCTGCCTGGCGCTCTGGATGGCCACACCCATATGGCAATGCCATTCGGCGGCACGATCTCAACGGATGACTACTTCACAGGAACTAGAGCTGCTGCTTGCGGTGGTACGACCACGATCTTCAACTTCGAAACTCAGGCTCCTGGCCAGCCAATGATCGATCTGGTAGAACAGAAACTGGAACTGGCTGACAAGCAGGGCCCTGCTATCGACTACTCACTGCACGTTGGTGTTGGTGACGTAACGACCAAGGAAATGCTGTATGGCATGGACAAGGTAGTTGACGCAGGCATCACTTCCTTCAAGGTATTCATGGTCTATGACTTCGGCGTAGACGATGGACAGTTCTACAGCACACTGACACATGGTTCCGAAATCGGTGCTCTGGTCGGTGTACACGCAGAAAACAACGACGTAAACAAATTCCTGGTCAACAAGTATCTGGAAGAAGGCAAGGTTGCTCCTTGGTATCACTATATGTCCAAGTATGAAGCAGTTGCCGGCGAAGCAGATGAAAGAGCGATCAACCTGGCTAAGATGGCAGGCGCACCTCTCTACATCGTTCACCTGGACAACGCACAGGGTGTTGCAGCTGTTGCTAAGGCAAGAGCGGAAGGATTCCCTATCTTCGCAGAGACCTGCCCACAGTACCTGTACTTCACGAAGGAAGTTTACAAGAACGGCAGAAAAGAAGTTGGCCTGAGACCTCAGGACTTCGTCTGCTCACCTCCAATGAAGGGCAAAGAATCCAAGGATGCTCTTTGGGAAGGTATCAAGACAGGCGTCGTATCCACACTGGCTACAGACCACTGCCCATTCCTCCAGAAAGAAAAGGATTGGGGTATCATTCAGAAGGACGGCAAGACTCCTGGAAACTTCACAACTATTCCTAATGGTTGCGCCGGCGTTGAGAACATGTACCCATTCATCCTTTCCGAAGCGAACAAGGGTAAGATCACATTCAACAAGGCTGTCGAAATCGCTGCTACGAACCCTGCAAAACTCTTCGGAGTTGACTACTGCAAGGGCGCTATCGAAGTTGGCCTCGACGCGGATATCGTAATCTACGATCCTAAGAAGAATGTTACGATCAACAACAAGAAGAACCAGCACGGTGCACTCGACCACACTGTTTGGGAAGGTGTTGAATGCAAGGGTTATCCATGCGCTGTATATAGCCATGGTAAACTGGTATTCGACGGCAAAGACTTCGTTGGTAAGCAGGGTGCCGGCCAGTTCGTTAAGCAGAAGAAGTTCAAGGCAAAGGGTCCTCAGCTCTAAGCACATACTTGAATTGAAATGCGTCACTAAAAGCTGTCCTTCGGGGCAGCTTTTTTCATTGCTGCTTTTGCTTGAAGTTGCAGTATAAAAAGTGATACAATAGGGTGTAAATGAATCAGCAAAAATCGAAAGGAACAATCATGGATATCAAAAAAGAACAGCAAGAAAACAAACTGACGGTAAAAGTATCCGGCAGACTGGATACAACGACTGCTCCTGAACTGGAATCCTCCCTGCAGGAATCGCTGGACGGCGTCCAGGATCTGACACTGGATTTCAGTGATCTCGAGTACATCTCATCAGCCGGATTAAGAGTTCTTCTCTCCACACAGAAGAAAATGAACACCCAGGGCAATATGCGCCTGACCGGTGTCAATGAAGTTGTTATGGAAGTATTCGAACTAACCGGTTTTTCAGAAATACTGACGATCGAGAAATAAAATCCCGCCATGAAAGAAATCCAATGTGAATTACAAGACAACCGAATATGGATCCGCGTTTCCGGACGCATCGATTCCGGAAACGCGGGCGCTGTCGAAGAGGAGATGCGGCCGGTCATTACAGATGAAACAAAGACGCTTCCTGTATTGATCGATGCGGAAGATCTGGAGTACCTATCAAGTGCCGGACTTCGCATCATACTTCGATTGCGCAAAACCAACACTGATATCCACATCATCAATGTCAGTTCGGATCTTTACGAGATCTTCGACATGACCGGTTTCACACAGATGATGACCATCGATAAGGCGTACCGCGTCGTTTCCATCGAGGGATGTGAAGTCATCGGTCAAGGTGCCAACGGAACGATCTACCGAATCGACCGAGATAACGTCGTCAAGGTCTATAACAACGAGGACGCGTTAGAAGAAATCCAGCATGAGCGGGAAGTCGCCAGACTGGCCCTGATCCTCGGAATCCCGACCGCAATCTCCTATGATGTGGTCCGTGTCGGCAACAGCTACGGATCGGTATTTGAACTGCTGGATGCAAAGTCCTTCTCCAAGATCCTCATCAACGAACCGGAACGCATCGACTGGTGTGTCGCTGAGTATGTTGATATGCTCAAACGGATCCATCACACCATCGTCCCGGAAGGCGATCTGCCGGATATGAAAGTGACCGCCTTAAATTGGGCGGAGTTTATGCAGGATCACCTGCCGGATGAATCCGCGCAAAAGCTCCTGTCGCTGATCAACGCCGTTCCACATGACCATCATATGATCCACGGCGACTATCACACCAAGAATCTGGAACTGACTGGAGACGAAGTCCTTCTGATCGATATGGATACGCTTGCTGTCGGCCATCCGATTTTTGAATTGGCTTCTATGTATAATGCCTTTATCGGATTCTCCGAATATGACCACTCCGTCATTAAGCGTTTTCAGGGTTTTGATTTGGAACTGGCTACCGAATTCTGGAACAAATCTCTCCGTGCTTATTTAAGCACCAATGATGAAGAGACCATCCGTGACGTTGAAGATAAGGCACGCATCATCGGATACACGAGGATGATCCGCCGTTCCATCCGCAGACACGGATTGGAAACAGACGAAGGAATCAAAGAGATCGAACTCTGGACTAAGAGGCTCATCGAACTGCTGGAGCAAAAGGATACCCTGCTGTTCGATCGGAATGAAATCACCGTTATCGCGGACAACAAGAACCTTCCTGAGGTTATGGAGTTCCTGGAAGCACAGCTGAAGCAAAAGGATTGCCCGAACAAGACACTGATGCAAATAAGCGTTGCCGTGGAAGAGATCTTTTCCAATATATCGAACTACGCATACACATCGGACAAGGGAACTGTTACAATTGGTGTCCGCTTCGCGGAAGACGGCTCATCGGTCACGATCCGCTTCGCCGACCGCGGAAAGCCATATGATCCATTGCTTAAGGAGGACCCGGACATCACACTTTCTGCCGAAGAACGTGAAATCGGCGGTCTCGGGATTTTCCTCGTAAAGAAAACGATGGACGAAATGGACTATCGGTATGAAGACGGATTCAATGTCTTAGAAATCAAAAAGTCCTTAGTATAAAGATACTATCAATATGTTTAAAAAAGCAGCGAACTTCTATAAGACCTATTCTTTAGATCCACTTGGAATCGATTCTTTTTCTGAAGAATTGGAAGAAGAGTTGATAAAACTGAATATCGAACGGCAGAACCGTCTGAAGATCCGTTTGTCTTTGGAAGAATCGTTGCTGCGCTTTCTCGACCAGTTCGGTACAAGCGAAAAGTTTGCCGTTTCGATCAATCGTGTTTTCGGGAAACCAACGATCCAAATCGAGCTAGAACAAAACATCTTTAATCCATTGAGCAAAATCGAGAACGATCTGAGCGACTGGAACGGTTCGTTATTGACCTCTGCCGGTCTGAACCCACAGTTCCTTTATGCGCGCGGCGTCAATATACTCCGTATCGTTCTCCCTGCGCAACGAATGAATCCGGTCCTGAAAATCGCGATAGCGATCGCGCTTGGCGTCGGGTTCGGCGTTCTCGGTCTGTATTGTCTTCCTGCATCCACTCAGGAAACCCTCGGAACGGTCTTCTTCCAACCTTTATATAATGTCTGGAACCGCCTGTTGCTCGCTGTATGCGGCTCAGTAATATTCTTTATGGTCATCACGACCCTTCTGGATATGCGGACCGTTTCGGAACAAGGCGGCAGAAACCGGGTCGTCGTAGGACGCTATTTCGGATTCACGCTCATCCCTGCACTCGTTGCTGCTTTACTGGCACAGCTTGTACTGATGCCGAATTTTGAGGCAAGCGAAAGCAGTGAGGCGATGTCCACTGATTTTCTTGACGAACTGTTTTTCCATATCGTCCCAGCAAATCCATTTACTCCTCTCATCGAGTCGAATACACCGCAGATCCTGCTCATGGCATATGTCCTTGGCACGGCGCTGGTCATGCTTGGCCCTAAAGCGAAGCATCTTTCCAGGCTCGTGCAGCAGATCAATCTGGTTGGCATGCAGCTCGCGGAGTGGATCAGCCGGCTCGTCCCATACTTCACGGCCATTCTGGTCTGTTATCAGATCCTGGTCGGTCCAAGACGTCTGCTGGTCGGTGTCTGGAAACCGTTATGCCTTTCGCTTCTCGTTTCGATCGGCTTCACCTTTATCGTGCTGTTGTACGTAAGCAAGAAAAAACAGGTCACTATCAACCTTCTGCTGAATAAATTAAAAGCGCCATTTCTCATGGCGCTCAAAACCGGATCTCTTGATGCATCGTATGGACTTACCGAACAGAGCTGCGTCGCAGGTCTTGGCATCGAACGCCATTTTGCCAGCGTCAGCCTGCCGCATGGCCTGATTCTGTATATGCCGGTCAACGTCATCGGCACGCTGATTTTTATCATCTATGCAGCGAACCATTACAATATTACCGTAACGCCGATATGGTTTGGTGTCGCGATCATTTTGGCTATTCTGCTGTTTGTCGCTACACCTCCGGTACCTGGCATGAATCTGCTGGCCTACATCGCGATCTTCTCGCAGCTGGGAATCGCCAGCAACGCATTGATCGACGCGATGATCTTTGATATCGTTTTCGGGATCTTCGCTGCTGCCGGCAATCAGCTCCTGTTGCAGCTGGAACTCGTCCTGCAGGCAGACAGGATCGGTCTCCTCAACAAGAAGATCCTGCAAAGAGTGTCCTGATTGCATTCAGTACAGCCAATACCATAACACCAACGTCTGCAAAGATCGCCGCCCACATACCGACAAGGCCAATGGCGCACAGAAGCAGACACAGCACTTTGACTCCAATCGAAAACCATATATTTTCATAGACGATCCGCATGCACTTTCTGGAAATGCGGATCGCTTTTGCTATCTGAACCGGATCGTCATCCATCAGGACGACATCGGCTGCTTCGATCGCTGCATCGGACCCCAACGCACCCATCGCAATGCCGATATCCGCTCTGGACAATACCGGTGCGTCGTTGATCCCATCTCCGGCAAAAGCCAGACGCGCCCTACGGCGGTCGTTTTCGTCCTCGCATTCCTGCAGCAGTTCTTCAACTTTATCCACCTTATCTGCCGGCAGCAATTCGCTATAGATCTTCCGGATCCCCAGTTCCTGCCCGACGGCTTCCGCTGCCTGCTTTCCGTCTCCGGTCAGCATGACGATCTCCGATACGCCTGCTTCCCGCATCTGCCGGATAGCCTGTGCGGAAGTCGGCTTGATCACGTCCGAGATCCGGATACGGCCGGCATATCGTCCATCCACGACCATATAAATCACCGCCGCGCCGTCCTGCAAAAGATTCCCCTCTGCAGCGGTCTCGGCAGAATCGGCTCCAGCCAAATCGACTCCGGCCAGACGCACGATCTTTTCGTTGCCGACCCAGACCGTCTTCCCGTCCACCTTCGCGCGGATACCGTGGCCGGCGATTTCTTCTACCTCCTCCACGGTGCAACCATCCTGTTCCTTTCCAAAGGCTTTACGCAGCGCCTGCGCGATCGGATGCGAAGAGTGGCGTTCCGCATGGGCCGCCAGATGCAAAAGCTCTGCCGCATCGAAGCCGGCGCCTTCCGCCGGTTCGATGCTGGTAACTTCAAATACCCCTTGTGTCAATGTCCCGGTCTTGTCCATGACGACCGTTTTTACTTTTGAGAGATCTTCCAGGAAGTTGGATCCCTTGACCAAAATTCCAGCCCGGCTCGCTCCGCCGATCCCGGCAAAGAAGCTCAGCGGAATGCTGATGACCAGTGCGCACGGGCAGCTGATGACCAGGAACGTCAGCGCACGGTAGATCCATACGCCCCACTCCGCCACGACGCCCAGCGCCGACATGCGGATGAGCGGTGGCAGGATCGCCAACAGGATCGCGCTGATGACGACGACCGGCGTATAGACTCTGGCGAACCGCGAAATAAAATTCTCGGACCGGGATTTTCTGGAGCTGGCGTTCTCCACCAGATCCAAAATCTTCGACGCCGTCGACTCATCGAATTCACGGGTCGTTCGGATCCGAAGCACGCCGTTCGTATTGATGCAGCCGCTGATGACTTCATCCCCAGTATGAACCGTGCGCGGTACGCTCTCGCCGGTCAGCGCGCTGGTATCCAGACTGGCGCTTCCCTCGACGACGATGCCGTCGATCGGGATCTTTTCGCCCGGCTGCACGACGATCACCGTTCTGATCTCCACCTCATCCGGGTCGACCTTCTCGATGCCGTCCTCACCTTCCAGGTTCGCGTAATCCGGCCGGATGTCCATCAGTTCCCCGATGTTGCTCCGGCTCTTCCCGACGGCGTAACTCTGAAACAGTTCGCCCACCTGATAGAACAGCATGACCGCAACGGCCTCCGTAAAGTCACCAGTCTTATACAGTGCCAGCGCGATCGCTCCGACCGTCGCCAGCGACATGAGGAGATTCTCATCCAAAGGCTGCCGGTTCACGATGCCCTTCCCCGCTTTTCTGAGGATGTCGTATCCCACGATCAGATACGGCACCATGTAAAGCACGAACATCACGCGCACATCGGCATGCACCCAGTGCAGCGCGATCAGGCAAAGCGCCGCGACAATGATCCTTATCAGATTGTTTCTCTGTTTCTTACTCATAGTAGATTTCGCAATCGTCCTCGACCTTCTTGCAGTTCTTCAGAACTTCTTTCATGACTTCCTGCGGCTCAACGCCCTCTTCGAATTCCACTTTCATTTTCAGTGTCATGAAGTTGACGCTCGCTTCCTTGACGCCTTCCGTCTTATTCGCCGCAACTTCCATCTTGTTGGCGCAGTTCGCGCAGTCTACGTAGATCTTATAAGTCTTTTTCATCAGTTCCTCCTGAATTTATAATTAAATAGTTGCTTAATTGTTTGATTGTATGATATCATAGTGCCGAAAAGATGTCAACCTTGAAAACATAAAGCCTTTGCATTAGAATTAAGATAGAAATACCGGAGGTGAAAACCGTGGCAAAAACGATACTGGAACACATCCCGCATACCGAAGATTTCCAGACCGTCGCAGATCTGATGAAGCAGATGAACGACCCTTCCAGACTGCGCATTTTCTGGATCCTTTGCCATGTCGAAGAAAACGTCATGGGCGTTGCCGCCTTGACGGACATGTCCAGCCCGGCGGTCTCCCATCACCTGCGCGTGCTCCGTTCCAACGGACTCATCGTTTCACGCCGGGAAGGAAAAGAAATGTATTATAAAGCCGCGGATACAGATATCGCCCAGAAACTGCATCACGCGGTCGAAGAAATCATGGAGATTTCCTGTCCGAAAGATGATCCGTCATAAACGTTAAAGGATCACTCGTCCAGTTTGAGAATGACGCTGCGCAGATAGCATCCGTCCCGCATCGGGATCCCAATGTCTTCTGCGCTGATTTTCATTTTTTGATAGGTTTTTTCAGACATGGACCGGATCCGGTATCCGATCTCGCTCAGTGAACTGACTGTAAAGCCACACCCGTTCTGTATTACAAAATCCGCCGCCGCCGATTCGCTCCAGACGATGACCGGCATGCCGGACGCCAGATACAGCGACAGCTGCTGCGGGTTTGTGTGCTTCATATTCTTGCCCGCGATTCCAAGGCACGTCATCGGAGACGGCCCATCCCAGACTAACCCGAAGGATCCTACGATCATGAACGGGATCTCATCCGGACGGTAATTACCGCCAAACTTCACGTGCTCATCCGCGGTTCCTTCATATCCGTCACCGTACAAATTAAAGCGGCAGTTGTCCGGCAGATGGTAGACATACCCCGCCTCTTCCCGACTCAGTTTGCCTGCCACGACCACCGGTTTCTTTAATCCGAATTCGCCGCAGGAGCCGCTGATGCTGTCCGGGATCAAAAAGTCCAGACACTTCATCGGAAGGATCCTGCCCGCCTCCATTTTGTTCCGAATCAGTTCCATGGCCGTCTTCTCGTTGTTCACGATGACGTTGTCGCAGCATTTGCAGATGCTTGCGTCTTTCTCGATGAACGAATTCAGATCGTGCACGATGACCGTGATCTCGATCCCGCGCTTGGAAAGGCCCTGGAACAACCGTCGCAGGACGACCGGATTCGTCTTGAGAGGGAACTGGAAAAACAGCATGTCCCCCTCCTGCAAGAAAGCGAACCGTCTCCGGATCTTGCGGAACGAACTCAGCCCCATTGAAACGATGCCAGACATTTCTACCTCGCCGAATCCCATGGACCGCAGAACTTCTTCAATGTCCCGGCGGACCTTGTCGTCCCAGTATAATTTCCCGCTTTCCGGGTCTTTTTCGCGCACATAATACCTCATGTTTAAATGATAGCTGATTCTACTTCCCATGTCAATTTGCACTATGTTATAATGTGTGCGTATATGAATCTGACACGGAAAGGAATCAAATCATGATGGATTACAATAAACTTGCGGAGCTTTTGTTCCCGGATATCGACAAGACGCCGGCTGATTACGAAGCGTTCTATCCGTCGCGTCCGGCCGCTGCAGACGGCGCTGTGATCACGCGTCTCGGACCGAGCCCGACCGGATTCATCCACCTGGGCAACCTCTACGGAGCCTTTGTCGATGAGCGTCTGTCTCACCAGAGCAGAACGTCCGACGGCACGCCGGGAACGTTCTATCTGCGCATCGAGGACACCGATGACAAGCGCTATGTGGAAGGCGCCGTGGAAACGATCATCCGCTCCCTTGGATTTTTTGATATCAATTTCGATGAGGGCGCCGCTCTGGACGGCGAAGAAATCGGTGCATACGGCCCGTACTTCCAGTCGAACCGCGGTCCGGTCTACCAGGCCTTTGTCAAGGAACTGGTCCGGAAAGGACAGGCCTACCCTTGCTTCCTGACCGAAGAAGATCTGAACGCTATCCGTCAGGAGCAGGAAGCGAACAAGGAGACCACCGGGATCTATGGAAAGTACGCGGAGAAGAGCCGGAATCTTCCCTATGAAGAAATCGAAGCGAACATCGCAGCCGGCAAACCTTACGTCGTGCGCCTGAAGTCCAGCGACACCAGTGCGGACAGCAGACATCAAGGCGTCAACTATGAGGACCGCGACGGCGTCACCTACATCGTGATCAACGACGCGATCCGCGGCAAGGTCGCCATGCCGGCCAACGACCAGGATGTCATCATCCTGAAGGCCAACGGCATCCCGACCTATCACTTCGCCCACGTCATCGACGACCATCTGATGCGCACGACCCACGTGGTGCGCGGCGAGGAATGGCTCATGTCGCTGCCGATCCACGTCGAGCTTTTTGAAAAGCTGGGATTCGAGCTCCCGACTTACTGTCACACCGCAGTCCTGATGAAAATCGACGAAGAGACCGGTAACAAGCGCAAACTCTCCAAACGCAAAGACCCGGAACTGAGTCTCGACTATTACCGCAAGGAAGGTTACCACCCGCAGGCGGTCAAGGAATATCTCATGACGATCCTGAACTCCAACTTCGAAGAATGGCGCGCGGAGAATCCGGACGCCGGCATCGACGAGTTCCACTTCACCACCGAAAAGATGAGCAGCGCCGGCGCGCTCTTTGACCTGAACAAACTGAAGGATATCAGCAAGGACATCCTGCTGAAGATCCCTGCGGACGAACTGGCGGACTTTCTGATCAACTGGGCGCGGGAATTCAAACCGCAGGCCCTGCCTTTGCTGGAAGATAAAGAATACCTGACCAAAATCCTCGATCTGGGCAGGCACGATAACAAACCGCGAAAAGATCTGATCTACGCGAAGCAGATCTTCGAATTCATCAGTTACTTCTATGACGATTATTTCACCATTCAGGAACGCATCCCGGAACAGGTCAGCGACGAAGACGCGCGGGAGATCCTGAAGCGTTATCTGGAGACGTACGACCACAGCGACGACCAGTCAGAATGGTTCGAAAAAATCCGCACGATAACGGCGGATCTCGGGTACGCTGTGAAGCCGAAAGATTATAAGAAACATCCAGAAGAATACAAAGGCAGTGTTGCCCACGTTTCGACCGTGATCCGGATCGCCGTCATGGGCCGGAGCCAGTCGCCTGACGTCTGGTCCATTCAGCAGATCCTCGGCGAAGAACGCGTCCGGGCCAGGATCCGTGAACTGATCGGCTGATCAATCGCTGAATCCGTCCGGGTGGCTGCTGTGCCACTGCCATGCGTCTGTTACGATCCTTGTGATGTCATCGTATTCCGGTTGCCATCCAAGGATCGTTTTTGCTTTCTCTGAAGAAGCGATCAGCACCGCCGGGTCTCCGGCGCGCCGTCCGGCCACTTCCGCCGGAATCGGATGGCCGACGACTTCTCTGGCCACCTCGATGATCTCTTTGACCGAATAGCCGGTCCCGCTGCCGAGATTGAACACATCGCTCGGTTTCCCGCTGCGCAGATACTGCAGCGCCAGATAATGGGCGGACGCCAGATCCCTGACATGGATGTAATCCCGGATGCAGGTCCCATCTTCCGTCGGATAATCGCTCCCGAAGATCATGATCTTGTCCCGCTTTCCGAGAGGCACCTGCAGGACCACCGGAATCAGATGGGTCTCCGGACTGTGATCCTCACCGATGAGTCCGCCGTCCCACGCGCCGCAAGCGTTGAAATACCGCAGCGCTACGAAGCGGATCCCGTAGGCGCGGTCATACCACTTCATCATCTTCTCCATGATGACCTTGGTCTCCCCATAGGTGTTGGTCGGTTCCGTCCGGTCCCCTTCGAGAATCGGCACCTGTTCCGGCTCACCGTACGCGGCCGCCGTGGAACTGAACACGATCTTATCCACGCCGTTGTCTTTCATAACGTCCAGCAGACAGATCATCCCGTACACGTTATTGTTGAAATACAGTGATGGATTTTCCATGCTCTCGCCGACGAGGGAATTGGCGCCGAAATGGATCACCGATTCGATATCGCGGCTTTTGAACACCTCATCCAGAGCTTCCCTGTCGCGGATGTCGACCTTCCAAAAGTCAGCTTTCTCGTCGACCGCCTCCCGGTGCCCGCTCTGCATATTGTCGACCACGACGATGTCTTCGCCCTGCTCAATCAGATATTTTACTGCATGAGAGCCGATGTACCCGGCTCCTCCAACGATCATAATAGCCATCGCTGTACCTTGCTCCTTCGTTCTACAGCGGCTGCCCCTAGAACTGCCAGCTGTTCAGATACGCCTCCTGCTCCGGCGTGAGCTGATCGATCTCGATCCCCCACGCGTCCAGCCTTCTTCTGGCGATCACGTCATCGATTTCTTCCGAAACGTCGATGACCGCCTTCGGAAGCGCCCCCGCGTGTTCTTTGATGTACAAAGCGCTCAGTGCCTGTACGGCAAAACTCAGATCCATGATCTCCGCCGGATGTCCGTCTCCCGCAGCGATATTGGCCAGTTTCCCCTCGCCGATCACGTTGATCAGTTTGCATTCACCATCCGGGTCATCCGGATCGACCGGCAAAACATAACCGGTAATATTCTTTCGCGTTTCATAACTGGAGACCGCGGCTTCTTCCAGTCCCGCCATATCGATCTCCACATTGAAGTGACCGGCGTTCGCCAGGATCGCACGGTCTTTCATCGTCCGCATTTGCGGAACGGTGATCGTGTGCTTGCAGCCCGTCGCCGTGACAAAAATATCTCCCAAAGGGGCCGCCTGATCCATCTTCATGACATCGTAGCCGTCCATCTTCGCTTCCATCGCCTTGACCGGATCGATCTCGGTCACGATCACGCGTGCGCCCAGCGCCGCAGCGCGCATGGCGATGCCTTTACTGCACCAGCCGTAGCCGATGACAACGACCGTCTTGGAAGCGACGATCAGATTCGTGTTCCGCATGATGCTGTCCCACACGGACTGTCCCGTACCGTAGCGGTTATCGAACAGGTGCTTGCAATCCGCGTCGTTGACCGCGACCATTGGGAACTTCAGGACGCCGTCGCGCTCCATCGCTTTGAGCCGGATCACACCCGTCGTCGTTTCTTCACATCCGCCCCAGCAGCATTCGCCGAGATCCGGACGCTTCTCGTGGATCAATCCCACCAGATCGCCGCCGTCATCGATGATGATGTGCGGCTTATGTTCCAGGCACATTTCGATGTGCCGCGCATATTCTTCCTCCGTCGCTCCATGATAGGCAAAAACCTTCAGCCCGTCTTCCACAAGCGCAGCGCAGACGTCATCCTGCGTACTCAAACTGTTGCTCCCGGTGATGGACATTTCCGCCCCACCGGCAGCTAGAACTTTGCACAGGTACGCGGTCTTCGGTTCCAGGTGGATCGAGAGACTGATGCGTACGCCTGCAAAGGGCTTCGTTTCGGAAAACTCTTTTTCCAGGCCGCGCAGGAGCGGCATATTATTTTTGACCCATTCGATCTTCGTGTGACCGTATGGCGCCAACTTAATGTCACGGATATCTGCTTCCATTGTTATGATATTTATCTGTTCCTGTTGCTTTATTCTACGGTAACGGATTTTGCCAGGTTCTTCGGCTTGTCGATGTTGCACTCGCGTTCTTTGGCGATATAGTAAGCCAGAAGCTGAAGTGGTACTACCGCCAGAATCGGCGTGACTTCATCCGCACATGTCGGAATATAGATCACTTCATCAGAGACCTTCAGGATCTCTTTCTTTCCTTCTTTGGCGATGCCGATGATCCTGGCGCCGCGTGAGCGGACTTCTTCGATGTTGGATACCATCTTTTCATAGAGGAAGTCCTGCGTTGCCAACGCAACGACCAAGGTGTCCGGATCCATCAGAGCGATGGTCCCGTGCTTGAGTTCACCCGCCGCAATGGCGAAACTGTGGATGTAAGAAATCTCTTTCAGTTTCAGCGAACCCTCATAGGAAACACCGCAATCAAGGCCTCTGCCGATGAAGAAAATGTGCTCTTTGTAATAATATTTCTTTGCCAGCTTTTCGATGTCTTTCGCGCTATCAAGGATCGTTTTCACTTTGTCCGGAAGTGCCTTGAGCTCATCGATGACCTGGTTGTAATATGCTTCGTCGATCGAGCCTTTTGTTTTACCCATGTAAAGAGCGATCAGATACATGCAGACCAACTGTGTCGTGTACGCCTTTGTCGAGGCGACAGCGATTTCCGGGCCGGCCCAGGTATAGAATACATCGTCTGATTCGCGTGCGACAGAGCTTCCGACGACATTGACCACGGAAAGGATCCGCGCGCCTTTGCCCTTTGCTTCGCGCAGCGCCGCCAGCGTGTCCTGCGTTTCCCCGGATTGGGAAATCGCGATGAAAAGCGTATTTTCGTCGACGAACGGGTCGCGGTAACGGAACTCCGAAGCGACGTCGACTTCGACCGGAATTTTGGCCATCTTCTCGATGACCATCTTGCCGACCAGACCCGCGTGATACGCCGTACCGCAGGCAACGATATATACTTTTTTAAAGTTCTCGATGTCCGCCTTGGTCATCGTAATGCCGTCCAGCTTGATCGCATTGTCATCGTCCAGTCTTTTGTAGAGCGTATCCTGGATGCCTTTTGGCTGTTCGTGGATCTCCTTGAGCATGAAGTGCTCGTATCCCTCTTTCTCAGCGGCGTCCGCATCCCAGTTGACGTGGAATACATCTCTCTGGACCTTCTTTCCCTGCGCATTGTAAATGTCGATGTTGTCTTTTGTCAGAACGACGGTCTCGTTGTTCTCGATCAGATAGACTTTACGGACGTATTTCAGCAGCGCCGGAATGTCGGAAGCGATGAAATTGAATCCCTCGCCGATGCCTGCGACCAGAGGCGCGTCCTTGCGGACGGCAACGATCTTATCCGGTTCATCCGCGGCGATCACCGCGATGGCATACGCGCCGCGCATATCCTCCACGGCCTTGTTGACCGCCTGGAGCAGATCCCCATCGTAATAGATGCCGATGAGATGCGCGATCACTTCTGTATCTGTCTCCGACTTGAAGACAACGCCGTATTCCTTCTGCAGCCATTCGCGGATCTCCTGATAGTTTTCGATGATCCCGTTATGAACGACGGCAACGGTATTGTTCTGATTCCCGTGAGGGTGAGCGTTGATGTCACTCGGAGCGCCATGGGTGGCCCATCTGGTGTGCCCGATCCCTACGGAGGAATCAAAGCTGTCTTCACTGATGATCTTTTCCAGATTCTTGATTTCTCCGACATGCTTGCGGATCTCGATCTTTCCGTCGATCGGAAGCGCAATGCCCGCTGAGTCATACCCTCTGTATTCCAGACGTTTCAATCCGTCGATGATTTTTTCTTTTGCGTGGTCGGAACCTACATAACCAACTATTCCGCACATACGTGCACCCTCCTTTTATCCAAATCGTTTCGTGATCAGTCTGGCCAGATTTTCTGCCAGCACGGTAATATGATCTACATCCTGTCCTTCCAGCATTACGCGGACCAATGGCTCCGTACCGGACGGACGGATCAGGACACGCCCCTGCCCCTCTATTTCTTCCTCTGTTCTGTCGATCGCTGCTTTGATGTCAGGATCTTTCATGAACTTGGTTTTGTTCTCGTTCTTTACCTTGGCGTTCTTCAAGACCTGCGGAAAGATCTCGATCTCGTCGGACAGTTCGCTCGGCTTTTTGCCGGTGAGCAGGATCGCCTGCAAAAGTTGCAGTGACGAAAGGATCCCGTCTCCCGTGGTCGTGTGGTTCAGGAAAATGATATGGCCGGACTGCTCGCCGCCGATGCTGCAGCCGGTCTTGAGCATCCGCTCCAGTACATACCGGTCACCGACCGCCGTCACATCGACCTGGCACCCCATTTCTTCCATGTACTTGTGGAAGCCGATGTTGCTCATGACCGTCGCCGTGACCAGATCGTCTGGCAAGAGTCCCTTCTCCTTCAGCATCCTGCTGCAGATGCAGATCAGCTTGTCCCCGTCGATGATCCGGCCCAGTTCATCCACCGCGATCAGACGGTCCGCGTCGCCGTCATACGCCATGCCGATGAACGCGCCCTGTCGGACGACTTCTCTTTGCAGCCATTCCGGATGCGTCGAACCGCACCTTTCGTTGATGTTCGTGCCGTTCGGCTTGTTGCCGATCACGATCGGATCCGCGCCTAGATCGCGGTACACTTTTTCCGCGACTTTATACGCAGCTCCGTTGGCGCAGTCCAGAACGACCTTCAGCCCCGTGATGTCGACGTCGATTGTGGACTCCAAAAACCTCGTATAGAGGTCTTCCGCGTCGTCGTCCGCGTCCAGGCACCGCCCGAGTTTGTCGCCCGTAATGTGGCTGTTCACATCGATGTCGCGCAGGATGATCGTCTCGATGTCATCTTCGATCTCGTCATCGAGCTTGAAGCCCTTGCCGTTGAAGAACTTGATTCCATTGTATTCGAACGGATTGTGCGACGCGCTGATCACGACGCCCGCATCCGCATGGTATTGCCGCACCAGATAGGCGATGGCCGGCGTCGGCAGAACGCCGACCTTGATCACGTTGCCGCCGACGGCGGTGATCCCGGCGCTCAGCGCGTCTTCCAGCATATCGCCGGATAACCTCGTGTCTTTGCCAATAAGAAAGACCGGTCTCCCATTGTCCTTGCTCAGGACATGTCCACCGGCTTTTCCCAGTTTGAACGCAAGGTCCGGCGTCAGTTCCGAATTAGCAACACCTCTTACTCCATCTGTACCAAATAGTCTGCCCATGATTTCTCCTTACGTTCGCTATTTCACTCTGAACGAAGCGGAATAATTCGAGATGTGTTCCACCGAAACCCCGCTGACTCCGTCCGGTATATCGATCCGGATCTCCGCTTCATTGTCTCCATAATCGCATGTGGAAACGTCAATATAGGCTCTCAGGCCCTTTTTCTTTGCTTTGTTGACTTCGGACCGCTTCCCCTTGATCGTCGCATTGACGATCTTCGGTTTGACGAGCGTGGCGGTCAGGCCCTGATTGGTCAGGACATCCGTTCCCCGCATCTCGACTTTGATGTCGGCAACGGTAATCGATGTCTGCGGGTCGACCTGTCCCATGACGAACATCCAAAGCCCGATGGAAATCAGGAGGGAAAGCAGCATGAGGAACTTTTTGTTTCTAACCATCTTCCTCCTCCTTTCTTTCCTGCTCCGCAGCGTTGGCGCTTTCGGTCAGATCCTCCGCCAGAGCTTCGTTGATCTCTTCGGCTTCTTTCACTTCTTCTTCGTCGTATTCCGCTTCGTCATATTCCGCTTCGCCGTACACATGCGCACCATATATCTTTTTATTCACGTCTTCTTTGGTCCGGAAGCGGGAGAACCATCCGGACGAGCCAAAGAGCGAGGACAATTTCCCCGTGATCTGACTTTCGTTTATGTAGAAGTCCAGCAACCTCTTCTCGACCGTCTTGGCGTCCAGGAAACGTTCTAGTTCCCCGTTCTCTGCCAGACTGATGATGCCGGTCTCCTCGGAAACGATGATGACCAGGGCGTCGGATATTTCCGTAATACCGATTCCTGCCCGGTGACGGGTTCCGAGGCTTTTGCTCAGGTCCTGTCTCTTCGTCAGCGGCAGGACACAGCCAGCGGCATACAGGCTCCGGTCACTGATGATCACCGCACCGTCGTGGAGCGGCGAACCTTCGTAGAAGATATTCCCCAAAAGCTGTTCGGTGATCTTGGCGTTGAGGATCGTTCCGGTCTCCGCGATGTCCTCGAGAACCGTATCGCGTTCGAATACGATCAGTGCGCCGGTCTTCTCGCGGCTGAACGTCCGGACCGCATTCGATATCGCGTGGACGACATCCTTGATTTCTTCCTTTTCCGTCTGGGTCACGCGACCTTTGACGATCTTGCCGCGGCCCATGATCTCCAGCGCCCGGCGCAGCTCCGGCTGGAACACGATCAGGATCGCCACGGCGCCGAGTGTGACGGCGCCCTTGCACATCCAGTTCAGGGTGTGGAGATTGAACAGATCCGAAAGGAACGTCACGATAACGAGGATCAGGATCCCCTTGAAGATCTGTTCCGCCCGGGTCTCGAAAATGAAGCTCATCAATTTATACACGACAAAAGCGACCAGTAAAATATCTACTGCGTCCGTCAATCCGAATCCGGTAAATACCATTTCAAAAAACTCGCGAATTTCCTGCATTTGGCGCTCCTGTCTTTAAACATAACTATACATATATAGTATACCATAACCCCTGCCCCGTTTCATTAAAAAAAGAGAGATGCTTTCGCATCTCTCAAGGTATTTTTTTAATTAATATGTCGTCTCCAGGACTCCGTAGTTTCCATCGCTTCTCTTATACACTACGTTGACGGAATCAGTCTCCATGTTCAGATAAACGAAGAAGTTGTGGTTCAGCATTTCCATCTGCATGATCGCTTCTTCCTGAGACATCGGCTCAAGTTGGAATTTCTTGACTCGTACAACAGTGAGTTCCTCCGGAGCATCCTCGAATTCCGGCAACGCCTCGAATTCGAAATCTTTCTGACCCTTGTACTTCTTCTGCAGTTTCGTCTTGAACTTGCTCATCTGGTTAGACAGCTTTTCGATGCAGCGGTCCACACAGTCGTACGGATCATCCGCTCTTGTTTCCGCTCTGAAGATGTTTCCTTTTGTGTTGATTGTCGCTTCGACCTTATACCTGCCCCTCTCTTTTATGGTCATTACATTAGCGGTGATTTCGTCCGAGAAGTACTTGTCAAGCTTAGCAAACTTCTTCTCGATCGTTTCCTTGAGCTTGTCGCTTGGAGTGTAATTCTTGCCAGTTATAATCGTCTTCATATATAACAACCTCCTTATATGGACTTTTATATATTTTAGCATACTAAAGCGTTGAGGTCAACGAAAAAGCACCCTCTGCATATGGCTCAGCTGACCTGGTTTTTGCCCCCACACTTGCCTTGACCGGGATTTTCCCGAGGACTTACTTCTAAACTACGCCATGATCGCCGGGTACTATCGCTTCCCCGGTTTACGTGGGACCTTTCGCCCGTAGCTGGCATGGCCTTTCAACCACAGACCTGAGCCATATGCAAAAGATGCATCTTTCGATTGTTGTTATGTTTCCCCCGGCCGGCGGTTTCCGCCGCTTGCCAGTGTCAGCAGATAGACTTTCGCAGCGCCCCCTTCCAGCAGCGCTTTGCTGCAGGCGTCCGCTGTCGCGCCGGTGGTGTAGATGTCGTCAATGAGCAGCACGTTCTTGCCGTTGATCTTCTGCCGCTCCGATGCTCGCACCGCAAAGGCTCCCTCCATGGCCATTGCGCGTTCCGCCGGATTCAAACTCCGCAACATCTGCGTGTCCCTGCAGCGGTAAAGCACTTTGCCGCTGCAGGCTGGGGGTTTTGCAAAACCCTCTGTGCAGGTTTTAGCCGCTTCTTTCCAACGTTTCACAAACCGCCGGGCCATGAGCTCCGCCTGATTGTAGCCGCGTTTCCGCAGCCGGCCCGTGCTGACCGGAACCGGCACGACCAGATCGATCGTAAGCCCGCCCGGTGTGGTGCTGTCGGTGCCCGCCAGGATTTCCCCCGCCATCCGGTCAAAGAGGATGTCGCCCATTTTCGTGGCGATGTAGCTCTTGCCGTTGTATTTCAGATCCATCATGAGTTCGCGTTCGTACAACCCATACGTCAGGCAGCTGAAGCCTTTCGTGAACGCATGCGGATGGGTCATGCAGTCGTAACAGTATTCTCCCTGATACGTCGGCAGCAGCGCCTTCCCGCACTTAGCACAGACGCGCTGCACACTGCCGTCCGGCTGAACGCCTTCGTTGATCCAGTGCAGTTTGCGGACGCACTCATCGCAAAGGCTGTACGGCCGGCTTTCATCGATCATCGCCCCGCAGACAAGGCAGTAGATGTTCGACGGAAAGACTGCCGCATCCAGCAGTTCCATTATTCTTCCCAAATTGATAACCCCTTACGTTTTTTGAACTATATTATATCATCTTTTTACTCTCTTCGATATAATGGAATGAAAAAGAAGAGCCAGGTGTCATTATCCCGGCTCTTTGCTTTTTACTTGATACTATGTATGGATAATCGTTATTTCACTGTGACATTGACAGCTTTGCTTACGCCGTTGGCTGCGAAGACGTAAATCTTGCAGATGCCTGCAGCTTTGGCTTCGATCTTGCCTGATCCGTCGACCGTTGCGATCTCCTCATCGGAACTCAGGTAACGAAGTTTTGCCGCGTGGGTCATCGGGATAAGTTTCTTGCCTTTCTTCACTTTCGTCACGCTGGCCCTGATCTTCGCGGTCTTGCCGGCCGTCAGAGTCAGCTTCGTTTTCTTGACGGTCACGCTCTTCGGATTCGTGTAGGTCTTTGTCCAGCCGGTGGTGAACGCATGGATCACAGGGCTCTCTTCAATATAGACTTTCTTGCCGTTGAAATCCGTCTTATATGCCTTCACATACGCCCGGTAGGCCGTCTTCGCTTTGAGGCCATCCATCGTTTCCTTGCAGATCCCGCCTGTCTTCACGGTCGTGATCAGCATGCACTTTTCCGTCGTTTCATAGTCACCGCACTGCCCGAGGAAAACTTCATATCCGGCTGCGCCTGCAACTTCGTTCCAGGAAACGACCAGGGATCTCTTTCCCTTCGCTGTCATCTTCGCCAGAAGAACGCCGCCTTCTTTAAAGACCTCGTTCCCTTCAGCAGGATGCATACTCAATTCTTCATATGCTATGTCGCCGCCGCCGACATATTCTGTCCCACCTACTGTTGCTGCTACTATTTGACCACCATGGTTCCATGGCATCCAAAGGAAGATCTTACCTCCATTGCTTGTACAAATACCCTCCGTAGAGTAATCGAAATTCATGTTTCGGAATTCAATTGAACTAACCTTGATTCCATCCCTTGAAACGCCATCAAATTCGATTCCAACCCTATGCATTAAGTTGTTGTCTTCAAAGCGCGCATTTGAGATCCTATCCGCAAATATTGATCCTCCGTAGATCCACACTACTCCATCCCCTGGGAAGCCAATCTGATAGCTCTCACTGTCTCCGTCATTTGAGGTTATGATCGTGCCTCCCTTGATAACAACTTCATTGGCCTCCTCCATATCTTCACCGGTGCTGCCTATGGTTGTCATTCCGTTGGTGGTTACCGCATCTATGATACCTCCATAGATACTGATTATGACTGGCATCGTAGCATTTGCGCCGATTGCCGGCGCAGCGCCAGTTTTACATTCGGCATGGATCGTTCCATTGCAAATAGTAATAACGACTCTCCCTCTGTTCATTTGTCCGCCAATACCGATTCCTGCCCCCTTTTGACTGACCGCCGAAATCTTACCATTATTTATAGTCACTCCGGTTTGTTCTGCACCTCGTCCGCCGCCGATTCCAGCTCCCACATCGCTGATTGCAGAAACAGTTCCTCCATTGATCGTGATATTTGTAGCATCGGCAGCTACACCGCTGCCGATTCCAGCGCCACCATCGCCTGTTGCGGAAACATTTCCTCCATTGATCGTGATATTGTCCACTCCACCGGAGAGGCCGCCGCCGATCCCGGCGCTTTGATCTCCGCCTGTTGCGATGATATTACCGCTATTGATCTGGATGTTCCCTGTTGAATTAGGCGTCTTGTCCATGTACATCACGCCTCCGATCCCGGCGCTATCCGCCCCGGCAACTGCCTGGATGGTGCCTGGATTATCGGGATCCTCTGTAGCAAAAGCAAGGGCTGTCTTCGTCCCGTCCTTTCGAATGGCGGGAGCCATATATCCTTCAAAA
>JAFRJI010000044.1 GCA_017432345.1 Bacillota bacterium
AGCGATGCAGAAGTTATGAGATTCTGCCAGGCGTTCATGACTGAACTGTACAGACATATCGGTCCTAACACGGACGTTCCTGCTGGTGACCTCGGTGTAGGCGGCAGAGAAATCGGTTACCTGTTCGGACAGTATAAGAGAATCGTTGACAGATACGACGGAACCCTGACTGGTAAGGGCCTGTCCTATGGCGGACTGCTCGGAAGAGCGGAAGCTACCGGTTTTGGTATCGTATGGTACGCAGAAGAAATGCTGAAGGCTAACGGCGAAGACTTCAAGGATAAGGTCGTTGGTATTTCCGGTTTCGGTAACGTAGCATGGGGTGCTGCTTGGAAGCTGAAAGACCTCGGAGCTAAGTGCGTAACTATTTCTGGTCCAGATGGATACATCTATGACCCAGAAGGTCTGTGCACAGACGAAAAGGTTGCTTATCTGCTCGAGCTGAGATCCTCCGGCAAGAACATCTGCGCACCTTACGCAGAGAAGTTCCCGGGAGCAAAATTCTATGCTGGCAAGAAGCCTTGGGGCGTACAGCAGGATGAAGGCATCAAGGTCGACATGTTCATTCCTTGCGCTATGCAGAACGACGTTCACATGGAACACGCTAAGCAGATCGTAGAAGGCGGCTGCAAGTTCTACTGTGAAGGAGCTAACATGCCTACAACGAACGACGCGCTCACTTATCTGATCGATAACATGATCGCTGTTGGTTCCGCTAAGGCTGCTAACGCTGGTGGCGTTGCTTACTCCTGCATCGAGATGGGACAGAATGCTGGTCACACTGTATATCAGCACCAGGCTGTATATGATCAGCTGCACGAGATCATGAGAAACATCTACAAGAACAGTGCTGCTGCTGCTGAAAAGTACTTCGGCAACAAGAACCTGCTGGTACAGGGCGGCAACATTGCTGGTTTCGAAAAGGTTGCTGCTGCAATGATGGAGCAGGGCCTCGTATAAGCTCAAGACTTATAAACCCCAATCTGTAAAAAAAGAACTGCTGCACGAAAGTGCGGCAGTTCTTTTTTATTGCTATGGTATTCTTATTCTATTCTGTTTTCGCCCAGGCCTCATCGTACCAGTCCATGAGATCGCGCAGCAGAGGATCGTTCACGTCGTAGGTGACGTCTTCGAGCGACGCAATCGGCAGGACCTTCGGTGAAGTTCCGCAGATAAAGGCCGCGTCGAAGTCCGCGATCGTGGATGCTGAAATCGGATCCTCGTGGACGGCGATGCCTTTGCCCTTCACGATCTCGATGATCTTGTCCCGGGTGACGCCCGGCAGAACCTGGTGGAGCGGTGAGGTGTACAGCTCGCCGTTTTTGATGAAGAAAACGTTGGAGCGGCTGCCCTCGGTGATCTGGCCGTCCCGGTCGACGAGGATGACCTCGTACAGATCATGGTCTTTGATGGCCGCGTCAGTGGCGTCGCGCAGGGCCTGATCCATCATCTTGATATGCGGGTTCTTACGTTCTCCATGGAACAGTTCCGTCCTGACACCCTCCGCGTATTGCTCTGGCGAAGGGTAATGAGTCGGATTCAGATAGAGCATGCCGTGGCCGCTGAGATCGACCTCCAGCTTGATGTTGTGTTCCTTGATCTGCCCCTCCTCGGCCAGTTCCGCAATGCTCTGTCCGAGTGTTTCACAGTTGAACGGAACCTCCCTTCCGATGGCGCCGAGGGAATTTTGTAAACGCGCGTAGTGTTCCGGAAGGAACTGCGGCTTGCCGTTCGTGAACCGGATGACTTCGTAGACGCATGGGATATCGAGACCGCCCTTCGTGAGGACGGATTTGAAACTCTGGATGAGATCGCTGACCGCGTCGGCAAGCTGCACCGCAGGGATCTGGTCGTAGGACAGCGTCAGATAGATCTGCCCGTTTCCGTGCAGTTGGCTGACGCCCCTGACCTTGATGCCCAGTGCCGCGGCGGACTCGACCATGCGGCCTGTCATTTCGTTTTGGATCTCTTCCGAACGCGCTTCGCCGGAAGAGCCCAGGCAGATCGTCCTGGCGTGGGTATCGATCTTCAGCGTCACATTGACGACAGAGATCGTGTTTTCGACCGTAATGAAACTGCCGTTTCCGTCAATCTCATCGATGGTGCTTAAGATCGTACTGAGTTTTCCCTCATAGAGTTTTCTGACCCGGTCGAGGTTCTCCTTAAAGAATCCGTTGTGCATGAAACGGGCCAGTGTCAGCTGCTCCGTCTTGGAACAGGTCTGATCGTACTCATCTTTGATCCTATTAAAGAGCTCCACCATCGGCTCCGGCAGTACCATATAACTGATGCGCACCGCCGGGAACAGAGTTGGGCTGAACGTGCCCATGTAGACCACCCGCTTGCCTTCATCGAGGCCTTGCAGGGCAGGCAGCGATTCAGCGGAAGAGCTGAGAGCACTGTTGTAGTCGTCTTCGATTATGAGGCTGTCGTTTTCTTCGGCCCAGTCCAGCAACATATACCGGTTGCTGACCGGCATGACCGCCCCTGTCGGGAACTGGTTGTGCGGACACACATACGCTGCCGTCCGGATATTTGTCGGCAGCTTATCGATGGCAAGCCCGTCATCCCTTACCGGGACATCGCTGATGCTGAATCCCCAGTCTCTCAAAATGCTTCTGACCGGCGCGTATCCCGGATACTCCGTGCAGACATGTTCAATATCCATCAGCTTCAGGATTCTGGCTAAGTGGTTGATCAACTGCTGGGCACCCGCACTGATGATGACCTGATCCTCATTGCAGACCACCCCTCGCGCATGGTACAGATACTCCGCGATCTCCGCCCGCAGCACCTGTTCGCCCTGCCGGTCGCTCTCTGTCAGCAGCAGGTCCGGCGTTTGATCCAGCACCTCCGTCATGCAAAGTTCCCATTTCTCGAAATCAAACGACTCCGGGTCCGTCAGCATCTGGACCTTGTTCGTTTCTGTTACCTTATCTTCTGTTTTCTGTGCTTCCATTGTTTGCCTCGTTTTTTATGCCTCGTATATTATCCGTTTTTATAGAACACAATAGTCTTCCCGGTCCGTATTAGTGGAACAGGAGCTGGAATACGATCTCGCCGTTCTCTCTTCGGCCTTCGACGTAGAAATCGTCGTCCTGTTTCTCGGTATAGAGGAAGATTTCCTCGCCCAACCGCGTTTCGTTGGCAAAATAGACGTAGAGCTCACTGCTAACGTTGAAACCGACGGCTTCCTCTCCCAGCGCAATGTAGCGGCTGTTGTTGGTGTGGTCGTTGAAGTCGATATCCTCTTCCGCGATCACATGCTGCATAGCGAGTTGCGGATCGTTGCAGTGGATCTTCGGGAACCGCTGCGGGATCATCTCTTCGTCTTCGGTCGCCTCCTCGAACCCGATCTCCGTACGCAAAGGCTTCCGTGTCGTGTAATCCAAAATGCACCACTGCGCGGCGCCTTTGATGTAGATCTTGCCCGCGTCATCCTTGATGTAGTAATCACGTTTGAACGTGACGCTCTTCCGGTACACCGGGAATGTGCCGAGGATGTATTCCACATTCGGCTGCAGCTTATCCTCGATCAGGATCTTCATCTTCGTGAGCACCCAGATCTGATTCAGCTTGACCAGATCCTCCGGGCCGACGCCCCGCGCGTTGACGTCCCCTTCCGAGATCTCCTGGAAGTAATAAAAGATGCGGTCCGCTGAAAGGTCCCCTTTTTCATCAAACTCTTCCTGTTTGAATATCACTCTATCTTCAAAACGTTCCATAACATCAAATTAGGGGTTGCCGAAACAACCCCTGTCCTTTTCTATTTATTTTTGAATTCCGGTTTCCGTTTCTCGATGAATGCGCCCGTTCCTTCGACCAGGTCCTCCGAGGCGAACGGAATTCCGAATGCGTTGACTTCATACTGCGATGCCGTCTTCATATCCGCGTTGAATCCGTTGTTGATGCAGTCCTTAGCAACGGCCACCGCAATCGGCGCCTTGGATGCGATCGTCTTCGCGATCTTCTCGCATTCCGGAAGCAGTTCTTCCGGCGCAACGACCTTTTCCACCAGACCGATCCGAAGCGCTTCCGCCGCGTCGATCATGTCCGCGGAATAGATCAGGTATTTCGCCATGCCCTTGCCGACGAGTCTGGACAGTCTCTGCGTCCCGCAAAAGCCCGGGATCAGACCAAGACCGACTTCCGGCTGCCCGAATTTTGCTTTCTCGGACGCGATGCGGAAATCGCACGCCATGGAAAGCTCGCAGCCTCCGCCGAGCGCGAAACCGTTGACCGCGGCGATGACCGGGATGCGAACGTTTTCGAGATTGTTCATGACGGCATGTCCCTTACCGGCGAACGCTCTGGCTTCGACCGGGTTCATCTTGGACATTTCCACGATATCCGCGCCGGCAACGAACGCTTTTCCCTCACCTGTCAGGATCGCAGCTCTCAGATCCGCGTTGCCGTTGACCTCTTCAATAACCGCGAGCAGTTCATCCAGAACCTGGCTGTTCAGCGCGTTCATGGCCTTCGGCCGGTTGATCGTAATATATGCGATGTTTTCCTTTACTTCGTAATTAATCGTTTCGTACATGATAACAAGTCCTTTCTTATATCGATTTAATGGATCGACCGGATTCCGGTCACTGCTATTTTATCATCTCGGAAGTCGCAATACAAGAATTCCGCGCGCTATATCGGTCCGTCGGACGTTTCTTTCTGTCTCTCCGCCTCTGCCCTCTCTACAGCCTCCCGTTCTTCGTCCACGCGTCCCTTTTCCCTGATTACTACAAAGGCCGCGCCGACGACGATGATGCCGCCGATGATCTGCAAAGTGCTAATAGATTCTTTCAGCATGAGTGCCCCGAAGAACGTCGTCGAAACCGGCAGGAAATCGGAATACAAAGCCATGGTCGTCGGCCCGAGCTTTTGCAGACCGTAAACGTAGATGAGAAAACCGACACCGGAATTGACGATTCCGATCCATAGGATGCCGAAAATGATCCACTTGTTGAACTCACTGGCAGGCGGGATGTTATGGATCGCCATCGGCGTCAAAAGAATAATGGTGCAGAGCATCTGCGTGAATGATATCGTGATGCTATCGTAGCGCTCCAGCGAGGCCGTGATGAAGTTGTAGCCGTTCCAGCTGAGCACCGCTCCAATCGCCAGCAGATAGCCGATGCCGCGGCCTTGCATGATGACACTGAAATCGGTACCGATGACCAGGGTCACGCCCACGATACAGATAAGGATGCCGATGATGATCTTTTTGGTCGCGCTGCGCTTATAGATAATCCGTTCCGAGACGATGGACACCACCGGCACGAACGTCAGGATAATCGTGATCAGTGAAACCGGCAGATAGTCCATCGCGGAATACTCGCATCCAAAGTAAATGATCTCACCGACAATCGCGCAGATGATGAAAATCGGCACGTCTTTCAGGCGGATCACAGTCCAGTTCTTTTGTACTGCTTTAATGATGAGCATCACCGCAACGCCGACGGCATACTTAAAGAACAGCAACACCATCGGGGACATGACTTCCAGTCCCCACTTGGCGGGAACATAATCGAACCCCCAGGCGATCACGAGAATTGCCATCATGAAATGCGCCAGTTTTTTGTCTCTACTCATTTACCAAATTCCTCTACAGCTTCTTCCATGATCGATGCGATTGGAAGCCCTTGCGGGCACTTTGCCTCACAAGCTTTGCAGCCTACGCAATCGGATCCGAACGCGCGAAGCCATGACAAGTACTCTTCTTTTGTGCTTGGATTTCTGTCGTATGCAAACCACGCATTCAGAAAATCGATGATCTTCGGGATCCGGATCTCCTTCGGGCATGGCAAACAATATTCGCAATCGGTGCAGCCGTATTTGATCAGGCTGTTATATACTTTGCCCGCTTCTTCAACGATTGCGTTCTCTTCTTCACTCATTTCCGCGAAGTCGCCGCGGGAGAACAAAGCAATGTTCTCATCAAGTTGCTCGTACGTGTTCATGCCGCTGAGAATGTACGACACGCCCTTCTGGGATGCGACCCACTTCAGACCCCACTCAGCCGGAGTCCGTTCCGCCGGGGCAACGCCGCACGCGACCGCACGGTCCCAGATCTCCTGCACCGCTGATGGAATTTTGCCGGTCAGACGGCCGCCTTTCAGCGGTTCCATCACCACGACATCCAGCCCTTTTTGGTTGGCATACTCCAGTCCTTTGAGTGTCGCCTGCGTATCCTTATCCACGTAATTCAGCTGGATCTGGCAAAAATCCCACGGATGCGCTTCGATGACTTCCCGGAACAAATCGTAGTCCCCATGAAATGAAAACCCGATTTCCTTGATCAACCCTTCTTCCTGCTTCTTTTTCAGAAACGGGAACGCGTTGTATTTCTGAGTAATCTTCCAGTTCGCCGTAATCACGTTATGGATCAGATACCGGTCGATGCAGTCCACATCCAGTCGCTGCATCTGCTCTGTGAAATACTTTTCCAGATCCTCTTCGGATTCGACGAACCAGATCGGCATTTTGTCTGCCAGGATGACTTTCCCCCGATAGCCGTCCTTGAGGGCTTTGCCGATGATCGTCTCGCTCATTCCCCCGTGATAGGTGTACCCCGTGTCGATGTATTGGATTCCATGGTCGATGGCGTAGCGGATCAGATCGATCCCTTCCTGCTCGTCGACCTTTCCTTCTTCATTTTGCGGAAGGCGCATGATGCCGAAACCGAGTTTCATGACTCTTCTCCTTTCAGGTCTTTGTAGACCACCTTGCCGGACGGGTTGCGCGGTATCGCGTCGATCACGCGGATCGCGACCATGCGCCCGCGGATGCCCATCTTCTCCTCGAACAGCGCCGTTACTTTCTCTTCGTCCAGTTCCTTCGTCGTCCACACGGTCAGGCCTTTGTCGTCCACGCCCGTGCATACGATGTCATCCCATGCAAAATTCTCCTGCAAAGTCTCCTGCACGTGATCGAGTCCGATCCGTTTGCCCTGCAGTTTGATGAAACGTTTTTTGCGGCCGGTGATGTAGAAGTACCCTTCTTCATCTTTATAGCCAATGTCACCCGTTTCCAGCCGGCCGTGATGTTCATCCGGCCTCGCCAGATCTTCACGGCAGGTGGCGTATCCAAGAGAAACGTTCGGTCCGTAATAGACCAGTTCCCCGTCGTTTTCCAGTTCCAGCCGTCCGCCCGGAATCGGGATCCCGATGCTGCCCGGCTTCTCCAGACAGCGCTCCGGCGGCAGATAACTCATGCGCGCCGTCGCTTCGGTCTGCCCGTACATCACAAAGAACCGGCGTCCTGTTTCTTCCGCCCAGCGGGCGTATTTTTCCTGCAGTTCTGGACTCAGATGACCGCCTGCCTGCGTCAACGTCTTCAGGTGCGGCAGGTCCATCTGGGTCAGCCGCAGCCGCTCGAACATGGCGTACGTGTACGGCACGCCGGCCATCGATGTGACCTCGTACCGTTCCACCATATCCCAAAATCCTGCGTCAAAGAGCGTTTTGTTCGTCAGTATGATCGTGGCGCCCACCGCCAGATGGCTGTGGATCACCGATAATCCGTAGGTATATTCCATCGGCAGTGTTGTGATCGGCCGTTCGCGATCCGTCAGGCCCAGGTATTCCACGATCGCGTCGCAGTTGCTCTGCAAGTTGTCGTAAGACAGCCGCACCAGCTTCTGCGCGCCGATGCTGCCAGAGGTGGATAATAGAAGCGCCAGGTCCGGAGCGACGTCCGGTGTTGCATCGCCGTGGTGCTGCGCGTCGTCACCGGTGTCCTGTACGTACGTCGCCCGCATGGCGTCGACCAGCGACGCTTCCACGTTCTTGCCAATCAAAATCACCGGGCAGCGGCGCCGCAGATACGCCAGATATTTCGCGACGCTCTCCACGTCATTAGAGCACTCCAACAGCACGACCGTGCGCTGCCGGACTCCTTCCGTCAGCGCATCACCCATGTCCCAAAGCTGCTCGTATGTATAGGACTGCCCAGCATCATCGATGCAAGCGATCCGGTCTTTATATGCTTCGTTGCGTTCAAAAAAATACATGTCCGTCCTCTTCAAAGAAATGCCTCACTATTCCAAGAGACTCTCTATCACTTCGAAAGTAATTCTATGATGTCCTTCCTATCCCAAACGGTGTCAAAGTCCAGTGCCTCGCCGATGGCGACCACGCGGTCGACATCCAGCGAAAGCCCTTCGAGGTTCGTGACCACGGTCTGGATCTTCGCGTCCAGCAGCGACGCGATGTCTTCGATGGCATCCACGTCCCACTCGTAAAAGGTCCCCAGCTTGGCCGCCCGTTTCCAAAGCGGCGCGTCCATCGCAACGCACGGGATGACATAGAGACGGTTGCCCCAGTTGCGGACCGGGCCCAATCCCTCGATCGTCGCATACGCATTGCAAAGTTCCCTGTATTTTTCGGTTGCCATCCAGGCTTCGAGATCGTACCTTTCCGCTTCTTTGGCGAGTGCCTCCCACCAGCGGTTTTTGGCTATCGCAGTTTGATCTGTTTCGACTGTCTCTGTTTTAGCTGCGACAGTTCCGACTGCCGCAGTATCGCCAGCAGAACCATTGACCCAGAAGACCGTACGCGGGCTGGAGCACGCGTTCTGATCGGCACCGTAGGTGTCGTTATAGAATCGGTGCACCTGCGCCTGAAGTTCGTCGTCGTCCAATTCAGCAATCGCTGCTGCACCCAGCACAGCGATGGAATATTTGTCCGGGAATCCTATATCAACGCAGCCTTCCGCTGCTGGTATTTCGGTAATCGTCTTGACCGTTTCATCCCCACCCCAGATAATGCGTCCTACAGCGACCTTGGATAATTCCTCGATCGTGCGATCGCCCCGCGGGCACTGGATGAAAGAATTTTGTGCTTTGATGCCGGCGTATTCCGGACGCTCCAATACGCTACGGATCGCATCCAAAAGCAGACCGCTGATGTCGGCCATACGGCTGGAGATGCGGACCACGTTGCTGTTTCCGGCTAGCAACGATGTGATCCAGGAATACGCAAACATGGTCGGCATGTTCGACGGCGCGATGTGCAGGACGAGACCTTTGCCATTGCGATGGGAATGGGATTGATTCGCCTGCCGCTCTTTGAGCTTTTGCAGGTGCGCCGGTCTGCACCAGAAGCCGAGCGCATATAATTCCGGGATGCGTCGGTAGGCCGCTTCTTTGGTCAGCGTTGCCGACAGATCCTCCAGAAAACGGAGCACGGTTTCGTCGAAACACGGCCGCGCGCCGGTCTGTGCTGGATGCGTGTCGGCCTGTGCTGGATACACGCCAGTCTCTATCGGATATGTGCCAGCCAGCACTTCGAGCGCTCCGTCCTTTGCTTCCCAGTTCTGCGCGAACGTGTCGCTGCAGCCGCGGATCTCCGCCTTCGGGATGCGCCCTTGCACCTCAAAATATTTGCCCGGCCGTCCGCACGGGCAGTCGTCTTCGCCCAGGATGCGGCCCCAGTCTTCAGTCATGAGCCGGTGACCCGGGTAAGACCACGGCAATGTGGAGGTCAGGAACAGCAGCCCCCACTCCCCCGCGGCGCACTCCGAAAAGTCATCCGGATTCAGCGCCGTGATATCGGAAAACGGGCTGGCGTGGAGATGACCGCACTCGCATTCCATAAAGATGCTGCCGGTCTGCTCCGCCATGCCGTAATAGTCACTTACTTTTTCGATTCCGCAAACGGACTTCAGGCCCTCTTTGAAGGCTTCGTTGGACACCGCCTTATCGGCGAGTTTTTTCCAGCCGCCGCCGTGGATCAGATAGCAGTTCGACAAGTCGATTGGAGTATTCGCGCCGCTTTCCTGCGCCGCCTTCAGCCCGCCGTAAAAGTACTGCCAGATCATATACGTGAAACCGAACGCGAAACACGGTCCGCCGCCGGCCGTTTCGATGAACGTCCGGATGGAATCCCAATCCAGGTTCATGTCGTTGTCCAGGGCGTAGAAGCGCTTGCTCGCCATCATGCTGAAGCCCATGATCCCCGCGCCGCGCGCCGAATACTTGCTGCGGTCGCGCAGGACGTCCGGCGAATCGATGATCAGCATCGGGATGCGCTTCGGGCCGATGTATTCCCCCACGATTTCGCAAAGTGCCCTTTGCTGCGCTGCAGATGTTTCGGCGTCCAGGTAGATTTTTGAAACGTTCTGCCCGGTCGTTCCAGAGGACGTCAGTTGCCGCTTGATCTGATCCATCGGTACGCTGCAGAGGTCCAGGTCTTTAAAAATCGACACCGGCAGGAACGGGCCAAGCGGATCCGCGTCCCAGATCCCGCTAGTCCCATTACAAATATCATCGTAAGCTTTGCAAGCGTTACGATGATGCCTTGTTAGTTCCAATATTTCGTTTTGAAATGTGTTGTTACTCATTTTAAATAATCTACTCCGTGTCCCGGATAGATATGGGTTCCCTTAGGAATCGCGTCCAATGTCGGACGCGCGATCGTTTTGTAATCCTCGTCACTTCCGCCCTTCAGGCGCGTCATGTCCTCCTCGCCGAGGAGCATGTAATCGCCGGTGAAGACCGCTTCGCCATCCATGCGGATGAGCACGCTGCCTGGTGAATGGCCTGGCAGGCGCTGGAATGTGAAAGAATGGCCGTGCCACTCCATCTCGTAGGTTTCGTCGAACGTGATATCCGCCGCGTTGCAGGTGAACCGCTCCCCTTTTTCCTCCGGAACGACGCCCTTCTTGAAGTAGATCAGGATGTCGCAGATGGAGGACAGGTTCGAGGAAATGCTCTGGATCCTCTCACTGCAAAGTTCACAAGCCACCACCGGGATACCGTAATGTTCCCGGACTTTTTCCAGATCCCAGATGTGATCGTAATGCTCGTGGGTCAGGAAAATATAGTCCGCGGTCCAGCCTTCCTTCTCCAGCCGCTCAAAGACCGGCTCGGCGCAGTCGCTGGGATCGATGATGATGACGTGCCCGTCTTCCTCGAGCAGATAACAGTTCGTTTCTATCGTCGTTGATTCTATGCGGATATTATTCATCAAAATTTACGCCGTACTTCGCGAGCACTTTCTTGCCTTTTTCATAGGACGTCAGATCCAGAACATCCTTCGTTTCCATCTGAATGCCGAACGCAGACTCAAAATCCGCGATCAGATCCATGTGGCCAACGGAATCCCATTCAAAGATCCCCTGATATACGAGATCCGGAAGCTGGTCTTCCGTGACTTTGAAGTTTACCTTAAATGCCTCGTTGTACTTTTCTAAATTTGTCATATCCAGTGATTCTCCTTATTCTATGCTTCGGCCTCTTCGACCTCAAAAAAGCGTTTCAGCATCAGTTCTTTGCTGACGGCGGTCGCGACCAGAACGCCGTCCTGGTTCGTGCATTTGCCTTCCAGCGTGGCGATGTAGTAGTGCGGGAATTCCTCCACTTCGGTCAGCACCACTTCCGCCGTCACCGTTTCGCCCGGATAGACCGGCGCCAGATACTTTATGTCCTGTCCCTGGAGCACGGTGCCGTTGCCCGGCAGTTTCGTTCCCATGACAGACGAAATCAGGCTGCCTACGAGAACGCCGTGCACGACCGGTCTGCGGAAGAGCCCTTTGCGGGCCAGTTCCTCATCCGTATGCATGCCGTTGTCGTCCAGCGTCAGCCTTACGAACTGGTCGATATCTTCCTGTGTGAACGTCTTCTCGATCGCCGCCCGGTCTCCGACGCGGCAGATCCGTTTCTGAAAAGCTTCCGTCATGCGTTCATTATAACAAAGAAACGCAAAAAAGAACAGCCACATCAGTTGATGTGACTGCTCGTTTTTGTTGAGTTTTTGCATTGCCGAAATGACTCTACTTTTGTCTTAGTCGGTCGGATTTGCCATCTTCGGAAGTCTCTCCGCGATGACGTTCATCAGACTGTCGGTGCATTCCAGCTTCTTGCCGAAGATGGTTCCATCAACGACCGCCAGCTTCGCATCGACCGGCATGAGTACGCCGCCTAGGACTTCGTCGACGATTGCGTATTTGTAGGTCGGTACACAATCATCCATTTCCGCGGAAATGTCTTCGGTGTCTTCCCAATCGCAGTCGACTTCAAAGATGTGCGCGATCGCTGCCGCAACTTCCCAGTTGGCCAGCTCGACATCTTCATCGATGGCCGCCTGTACCAGCTGCAGTCTTCTCTCAGTGTTGGTGTAAGTACCATCTGTGGAAGCAAAGCCCGTTCCCGGGATCACCACGTCGGCCTTTGCACCGAGCTTCGTCATGTGCGTGTCGCAGACCGCCAGGAACTCGAACTGTTCCCGATCGACGTCGAACTCTTCGCCGAATACCAGCAGTGCCTTCAGTCCTTCCAGACATTCCGCGCCTTCGGTGATGCCCAGATCCACCAGACCCTGCGAATTGTTCTTCGCCTTGACCTGCAGGATGCCGTCACGCGGGCTGCCGATGTGTCCGGACAGCAGCGCGATGTCCGCGATCAGTTTCGCGGTGCAGATGCTGACCAGGTTCTGGTTGAAGACGATCATGGCCTTCTTCGCGCCGAGATACATGTCCGCGATCTCCTTCGCGTCGTCGGAAACCTGTATGCCTTCGAGGGATTTTGCAAAATCCTCGTACCCATCAACGTCTTTACCCTTACCGGCGTCGATGATGGCCTTCGCGACTTCCTTGAGGAAGCCGAGGTCGTCCGCGTAGACTTCTTTGCTGACGTCCGCCATGTGCTGTTCGAATCCGGTCGGGTTGATCAGGGCCAGCTTCGCGCCCGCATCGGTCGCCTGCTTGATCTTGATCTGGATGATCGGGTTATCGGTTGCGTCGTACCCGACAACCAGGATGAAGTTCGTGCTCAGCAACTCGTCGATGGTGTTCGGGGATGCATCGTGTCCGATGACGTCCTTCAGGCCGCTGGCGCGGTTGTTCATGCAGAAGATCTTCGCGCCCATCGCTTCTGCCATGGTCTTAATCGCGTACGCTTCTTCGTTGGTGTAACGGTCGGAGATCGATACGCCGATCTGATCGTGGCTGTACTTCGCCGCGACGGACTGCATCCGCTTCGCGATCAGCGTCAGCGCTTCGTGATAATCTGCTTCACGGAAGGAGTCGCCGTCCTTGATGAGCGGTTCTTCCAGTTTGTCTTCCAGCATGGAGCAATCGAATCCCCACTTGCCCTTCCCGCAGGCCAGGCCCGCGTTGACGGTGCCTTCCTTGTCCGGGTTGGCCTTGATCAGCATGTCGCCGTAGGTCTCCAGCTTCAGGCTGCAGCCGATGGAACAGTACGAGCAGGTCGTGTCTGTTTCCACTGTTGCCAGAGGCACTTCCTTGACCATCGTCGTTCTCTCCTGGAGAGCGCCGGTCGGACATACGCTGACGCACTGTCCGCAGGATACGCATCCGGAAAGCTCCAGAGGTTTCTCCATGTTCGGCTTGACGACGGTATCGAAGCCTCTGTGTACCAGACCCAGTGCGCCGATGCCCATGACTTCGTCACAGACTCTCACGCAAAGTCCGCAGAGGATGCACTTGTTCGGATCCCGTACGATGAACGGATGCTCATCCTCGTAATCGATGGTGTTCTTGTCACCGGCGAATCTGGATGGCTCTACATCATACTGGTGTGCCAGGTCGATCAGCTTGCATTCGAAGTAATCGTGGCAGCCACATTCCAGGCAGCGGTGTGCTTCCTGTTCGGCTTCTTCGTCTGTGTATCCGTCCGGAATGACTTCGGAGAAGTTGCCCTTTCTTTCTTCCGGTGAAAGCTGCGGCATCTCCGGTCTGCATTCGCGTTCTCTGTCTTCGAAGGTCTTTTCGGTAATGTCGTCTCTCTGTACGAAGTATGGTTCTTCGTAGCGGATCGTTTCACCGGCCAGATACGCGTCGATGATCTCGGAAGCCTTCTTCGCGTCAGCGATCGCTTCGACCGCGATGCTGATCTTATCGTTACCGCAGTCGCCGCCGGCGAATACGCCAGGGATGCTGGTCATGAAGGTTTCCTTATCGTATGCGATGGCGCCTTTGCGGGTCTTGTCGCAGTCAAAGATGGATGCGTCGACCGCCTGACCGATAGCCAGGATCATGTTGTCCAGCTGGATCGTTTCGGTCTTGCCTTCGATCGGTACCGGACGTCTTCTGCCGGATTCATCCGGTTCGCCCAGTTCCATGCACTGCAGGATGACTTCCTTGACGTGTCCGTTCTCGTCCTTGACGATCTCGAGCGGATTGGTCAGGTTCTTGAAGATGACGCCTTCTTCTTCGGCCTCTTCGATTTCGACCATGTCAGCAGGCATTTCATCCTTGGTTCTTCTGTAAATGTTATAGACTTCGTCTGCGCCCAGTCTTACGGCTGTACGGCAGGCGTCCATAGCGGTGTTGCCGCCGCCGACGATGGCGACTTTCTTGCCCAGCTCGATCGGTTCGTTCCGGACGACCTTACGCAGGAAGTCGATGCCGCCGATGACGCCCTCCGCGTCTTCGCCAGGGCATCCGACGCCGGTGGAGATCCATGCGCCGATACCGAGCAGTACCGCGTCGAATTCTTCACGGATCGTTTCGAACGGAATGTCTTCGCCGATCTTCGTGTTGCAGATGATTTCCACGCCCATCATTTCGATGGTCATGATCTCTTCATCCAGCACAGCCTTTGGAAGACGGTATTCCGGAATGCCGTAGCGCAGCATACCGCCGGCCTTCGGCATGGATTCGAATACGGTGACGTCGTGTCCCATCTGACGCAGGAAGTACGCGGCAGAAAGACCCATCGGGCCTCCGCCGATGATCGCGACGCGCTTGCCGGTCTCATCGTCGATTTCCGGAATGTACGGTTCATCATCGCCCAGATCCTGATCCGCGGCAAATCTCTTTAACCACTGGATGGAGATCGGTTCATCGATGAGGCCGCGCCGGCATTCCTTCTCGCACGGATGCGGACAAACTCTTCCCAGTGAAGCCGGGAGAGGAATCTTATCCTTGACCAGTGCCAGTGCCGCTTCATATTCGCCGTTCGCGATCAGGCCCACATAGCCCTGGCAGTCCGTCTGTGCCGGGCACGCCAGTACGCACGGTGGACGGCAGTCGCCGGTGTGATTGGAGAGCAAAAGCTCCAGATTCGTCTTTCTCGATTCGATGACGCGGTCGGTATTGGTCCTTACGACCATACCCGGTGAGATCACCGTTGCGCAGGCTTTGCATAATTTCGGGTTGCCTTCGACCTCGCACATGCAGATGCCGCAGGAACCGTAGATTCTGGTTCGCTCGTCGTAACAGAGAGTCGGAATGAAAATGTCATTTTCTCTGGCTACTTCCAGAATCGTCTGGCCAGGAAGACCTGTAACTTCCTTGCCGTTGATGTTCAGTCTGTATTTATCCATTGTTCTTCCTCCTCCCTATTCCTTCACGATCGCGCCGAACTTGCAGTGATCCATGCACTTGCCGCACTTGATGCACTTGTCGTGATCGATGACGTGCACTTCCTTAACACTTCCTGTGATCGCGTCGACCGGGCAGTTTCTCGCGCAAAGCGTACAGCCCTTGCATGCGTCGGTGATGTTATAGGTGATCAGTGCCTTACAGGATTTGGCGGTACATTTCTTATTGTAAATATGATCTTCGTACTCGTTGCGGAAGTACCGGATCGTGGTCAGTACCGGGTTCGGAGCAGTCTGTCCGAGACCGCACATGGAACCGTCCTTGATCTTGTTGGCCAGTTCTTCCAGGAGTTCGATATCGCCGTCCTTGCCTTCGCCGTTGGTGATCCGCTCCAGGATCTCCAGCATGCGCTTCGTTCCAATACGGCAGTAGTTGCACTTGCCGCAGGACTCGTCACGGGTGAAGTTGAGGAAGTATCTCGCCATGTCGACCATGCAGGTATCTTCGTCCATGACGATCATACCGCCGGAACCGACGATGGCGCCGGTCTTGGTGATGTCTTCGTATGTGACCGGTGTGTCGACCAGGCTGGCCGGTACGCATCCGCCGGATGGTCCGCCCATCTGGACTGCCTTGAATTCACGGTCGTTCTTGATGCCGCCGCCGATACCGAAGATGACTTCGCGGATCGTCATGCCCATCGGCACTTCGACCAGTCCGCCCTTCTTGATCTTGCCGGCCAGTGCGAATACCTTCGTACCTGCTGACTTCTCAGTTCCGAACTGAGCGAATGCAGCGCCGCCGTTGTAAATGATCCAAGGAACGTTCGCGAATGTTTCTACGTTGTTGATGTTGGTCGGCTTCTGCCAGTAACCCTTGGCTGCCGGGAATGGCGGTTTCAGTCTCGGCATGCCGCGCTCGCCTTCGAGGGAAGCGATCAGCGCTGTTTCCTCACCGCATACGAACGCGCCGGCACCGGCCTTGATGCGGATATCAAAATCCCAGCCGCTTCCGAAGATGTTCTTGCCGAGGAAACCTCTTTCTCTTGCCTGTGCCATGGCGATCTCCAGTCTCTTGATCGCCAGAGGATATTCCGCACGGCAGTAGATGATGCCTTCGATAGCGCCCATTGCATATCCGCCGATGATCATGCCTTCCAGCAGGGAGTGCGGGTCGCCTTCCAGAACGGAACGGTCCATGAATGCGCCCGGGTCGCCTTCGTCAGCATTACATACGATGTATTTCTCTTTGCCAGGGCTGGACTTCGCCGCATTCCACTTGAACCAGGTCGGGAAGCCTGCGCCGCCTCTGCCGCGGAGTCCGGAGATCTTGATCTCTTCGATGACCTCTTCCGGCTTCATCTCCTTCAATACTTTTTCGATTGCCTTATATCCGTCGACTGCGATGTAATCATCGATGTTTTCCGGATTGATCACGCCGCAGTTCCTGAGGACGACTCTCTGCTGCTTGAGCACAAACTGCTTGTCTTCTTCAGAAATGGCATCTTCCACGACCGGCTTGCCGCCTGCGAGATGCTCTTCTACGATTCTTTCTACTTTGTCCGGCTGGACTTTGACGTATCTGGTCAGTTCATCGTTGTCGTCATATACGTCAACGATCGGTTCCAGATAGCACGTGCCGACGCATCCGGTAACGGATACAGGAATGTCCAGTCCTTTTGCCGCAATCTGCTTTTCTAATTCCGCGGCGGTTTTTCTGGCGCCAGTGGCAACACCACAGCTGCCTTGTCCTACTACAACTCTCATGCTGTCACCTCCTATGCTCTTTCTCGGATTTCATCGAGGACTTTCTTTACGGAATCCTTGGTCAGGTTTCCATACGTTTCATCGCCATCGACGCTCTTTACCATCATGACAGGTGCCAGGGAGCAGCATCCCAGACATGCTACGTTGTTCAGCGTAAAGATCCCGTCTTCGGTCGTTTCGCCATCCTGAATCGCCAGATGTTCACAGACAGACTCCTCGATCATATCAGCGCCATTTACATGGCATGCGGTGCCTTTGCAGAGCATGATCAGGTACTTGCCGATCGGCTGGAGACGGAACTGCGCGTAGAATGTCGCTACGCCGTAGATCTTCGCCGGTTTGATACCCGTCACTTCAGAAATGTAGTTGATGGCGTCCACGGAAAGATAGCCGTAGATCTCCTGCGCTTTCTGAAGAATCGTGATCAGACTTCCAGGCACTTTCGCGTATTGCTCAAGCGTCGGAGCAAGGTCAGTGAACTGAGCCGCTCTTTCCTTGGCGCAATCGCAGTTACAAGCTTTGTCACTCATATTATTGTCCTCCATCTTAATTATACTGATTCAATAAAACCGGCCGTCCATCGGGTCAACCAGTTTCTATGAACATTGTAACAGAACGACGCCTTGTATACAATATCCACGGGGCAAATACCCTTGTTCTTTATGGTATACAAGCTTCGTTTTTCTACTTTAGATTGTATCAATAAAAAAAGAAAAAGTCCATGTATACATGGACTTTGCAATATGGTCGGTTGATCATTCATCGGTCGTATTGTTTCCGGTCCCTCGTTTCAGGAGCTTCCCAATATCTATTTCCATGATGAGCAGGCTCAGCAGCATCATCCCGGCGCCGACGTACGCTCTCGGAAGTAGCCGCTCCCCTGCGAAGAAGAATGCCACGATGCTGGCGAAGACCGGTTCAAGTGTAAAAATGATTCCCACGTGTGTGGCGCTCGTATACTGCTGGGCGATGGCCTGGCAAATGAAAGCCATGCCGGTGCAGAACACCGCGAGAAAAATGACCGAAATCCAGCAGCCCGTGCTGTGCGGCAGCACCGGCTGCCCGAACAGGATCGACAGTGGCACCATCCAAACGCCGGTGAATCCCAGTTGATAGACGCCGAGCTGAAAAGCGTCCACTTTCTCATGCGCTACACCGCTCTCATTGACCAATAGCATCACCGCATAGGAAAGCCCGCACATGGCACAGAGAACATCCCCCAGCGCGATGTGGAACTGCTCATCGAGGCTCATCAGCGCCATTCCGGTCATGCAAAGGATGATGACAAAAATGAGCTTTCTGTCCGGAACGACTTTTTTGACGAAGAACGCCATGATCGGCGTGATCACCGCCGATGTGGCGCAAAAGAATCCGGCGTTGGACTGCGACGTGTATTTGACGCCGTAGGTCGCGAACAGATACACGAACACCAGCGTGATGGATACGATGAATGCGTATTTGAGCGTGATGCGGTTGACGTTTCGGACCTTTGGAAACGCGAGGATGAACGCGACTGCGAACGCGCCCAGAAAGCGGTACGCGTTGAGTGTCATCGGATCCATTTCCTCCAGGCAAAGATCCATCATATAGTAAGATACCCCCCAGCCCAAAGTGACCAGAAGGAGCATCATATCGGATTGAAGTTGTTTGTTTCTAGTAGTTGACATATATTATGTTATGTTTATTACCTCTACACGCCGGCGACGAACATTTCCAGCGCCAGTTTCGCGTCGTACAGGCCGCTCTTGATATTCATATCCACGTCGTAGGCCGACGACAGGATCCGTTTCAGATCATCCGTCCGGAAACGTCTGGCGCTCCTCAGCGCGCGCTCTGTCCGGTATTCGTTCGTGCGGTCACTTTTATACATCGCCTCTTTGATGGCCGGCAGCGACATGCCCTCTTCCTGCATTTCCCGCGTTACCAACATCAGATCCAGCTGCCCCGTGATCATCCCGAGAATCTGAAACTCATTCACCCCGTCTTCCAGAAGATTATGCAAAAGCTTCAGTGCCCGATCTTTATGGTTGCCCGCGACGGCATCCAGCATCCCGAAAATGTCGTTTTCCGGATTCATGGTGATCACGCCGACCACGTCTTCCCGCGTGATTTCCGGTGATGCTCCGCTGTGGGCAATGACCTTCTTCAGGTCGTTCTCCAGCTCGTATAATCCGTAATCGATGTTCTTGTTGGTGTAGCCGCAGGTCTGCACGATCTCGCTGATGAGCGGTGACCGGTACTGTTTCCCGGCTGCGCGGAAGCGCTTCTCGATGAACCCCCACAGCTGTGCCGGATCCAGCGGTCCAAAATCGTAGACGTTGCCTTTGCCTGACACCGTGCGATCAAAATCAGTCACTAAGCGTTTTGCAGACGGACCGTCGTCCTCTTGCCGGGCGATGGTGAGAAGCAGCAGCGCGCCGTCCGGAATCCCGCCGGACGCACCGTTCACGTAGTCGATGAAGGACTGGAAGCCTTCGCCGCCGATCTGGTTCCTCTTTGGCGGCTGGAGGTTCTTCGGGTACTTGCCTTTGGCATCGATGAAGTCACGAATGAGGACGACTTTGCGCTCGGACAGGAGGCTGATGGTCTCCAGGTTCTCGATGATCTCGGAAACGGTCACCGTCTCGCGGTCGAGCACCGTGATGTCAAGGGCTTTGGTCGCCTCGTTGACGTATTTCTTCATGAGAAGGTCCGCATAGAAATGGACGAGGTATTCCTCTTCTCCCTGCAACACAACAAGGCCGGGTATCCTGCCGGCCTTGAGGTCTTTGCCTATTTTGATGTATGCGTGTTCGTCCGTTCTCATGGTACTAATATACCATAGCTTGCGGCGGTTTGAAAAGAAAACCTGCTAACAAAAAAGCCGCCGTTGTAACGGCGGCTTTCGTGCGTTTGTTGTTTTCGGTTGTGTTTGTTTGCCGGTTATCCTTCGATGGAGATGTACTTCGGTTCCGGATCTTTCTTCGGCTCTTCTTTCGGAATGGTCAGCTTCAGGATGCCATCCTCGAACTTGGCCTTGATGTCGTTCTGGTCGATCAGGTCGCCGACATAATACTTACGGCTCATGGAACCGGAATACCGTTCTCTACGGATGTATTTCCCCTGTTCATCCTTCTCTTCTTTTTCGGTATTGGTGATTGCGCTGACGACCAGATATCCATCGACGATCTGCGCTTTGACGTCTTCCTTGCTGACGCCCGGCATGTCGATGTGCAGTTCGAAAGCGTTCTCCAGTTCCTTAATGTCGGTCTTCATCAGATCGAAGCGTCTCTTTTCCGGAGCTCTTCTGGAAGGCTCTGCAAAAAATCCATCAAAAAATTCATCAAACAATCCGTTATTGTAAATACTTGGCATCATCATGATTAACTACCTCCTTTTATTGTTTTTCTCTATGTGATCCCATTTGATTTTCTAACTCCGCTCCCCTGCTTGACGATACTATACCCCCGTTGTTAGCACTCGTC
>JAFRJI010000045.1 GCA_017432345.1 Bacillota bacterium
AAGGTCGAGTGCACGACAGAGGAGTGCAGACCTCACTGCGGAGGGTTCTGCGGCTTACTCGATATGGACATGGAGAAGAACGCAGCGCTTGGTGGGTGCTTTTACTTCGACGAAAAGCCGGAGATCAAGGAGATCAACGATGAGTAAGTGGATTGTGCAAACGACCTTAGCAGCAGGACAGCCGGTGTGGTTTGCGGCCAAGTATACGGAGACCCCGAATGGTGCTCGTGGTGAATGTGGTCCACTATTCGGGTCCGCAGAAGAAGCACAGGCTTTCGCGGATAAACAAAACAGAAAGGAGGAAAGAGATGCCGACAAAAAAGATTAGCACTGAGTTGGATATCTGCTTTGCCGTTCCGACGGTGCACCCGGAGATAGAGAAGGTTATCTATAACAATCCAGCGACGATCGTGATCTGGGACGATGGATCCAAAACGGTAGTCAGATGCCAGGATGGCGACACCTTCGACAAGCGTATTGGACTGGCCATGGCGATCTGTAAGAAGTTCTTCGGGAACAAAAGCAAGTATAACGAAGTCCTCAAGAAATGGGCCGATGACTTCAAGCTCTTGTCGGAAGCTGCAGACGAGATCGGATCTGTATTAACACCAGAAGAAGCACGGCGCGCTGAGAAGGTCGCTCCGCACAAGGGGGGGGTGAAAAAGCAGATCCGGACCAGAAAAGGAATCGATCACGGCAGGATCGTTGCACTGTACACAGCCAACCCGCCCAGATCTGTCAGCTGGATAGCCGATGATCTCGGGTGCTCGGTGCAAACAGTGATCAACCATCTTAAAGCCGAAGGGATTTACAGAGGACGTAAGTGATTATGAAAGGAGAGACAAGAGACAAATGATTAAAAAGGGGATTTTGTTATTGATGTTTGTCACGCTGCTCATGCTGCCGATGACGGTCCAGGCCAAGACGGCCGTACGGTACGCAACGAAGACGATCGCGCTTCGGGAGAAGCCAAAAAGCAAGGTGATCTACAGGGTTAAGCGCAACACAAAGATCACGGTCCTGAAGCATAACACAACCTGGTCGCGTGTGAAGTATAAGGATAAGGTTCTGTACGCACCGAAGAAGCAGCTGCACTCGAAAAAGTCCGTTAAGAAGTACACGGCGCATCAGCTCCGACGCGGTGGTCGGCTGCACTGGAGAGGATACACATACACCTGGTACAGTCAGCGAGTTATGCCAGGAAGAGGTCTAAAGATACCAGGTCGGCATGTCGATAAGAACGGCTATGTGTGTGACAAGGATGATTACATCGTCGTAGGCAGCAGCGTAGCGAATAAGCTTAAGCGCGTGATTGTCCCAACGCCGTTCGGTAAGTTCGGGAAGTGCTATGACTGCGGTCTGATAGGAAGTAAACACTGTGATATATATGTAGCCTGGTGATTACCAGATGTTAGGAGGGAAAGACTTATGCAGACTATTTTATTGTTTTTGGCTGTGGCCGGAATAGCGTGGAGTTTGACAACGATAATTGTGTGCGCAGCACGACTCATCCATGGAGGGAAAAGGTGGAACATCTGAAGAAAAGAAAAACTATTCCGGAACAAGTGGAAGAGCTCATCAAGGAGATCTGCGACGAATACTGTAAGTGGCCGCTGATCTATCACGAGGAAAAAGAAACCGCGCAACTCACCAGAAAGTGTGAAAGGTGCCCACTGGCACGATTGATATGAAAGGAGGAAAAGAATGACGCCGATCGAGGTGAAAGCCGAATTCACTAAGCAGATGGTCATCAAAGAGGTTAAGCCCAAAGAACTTGGGAGGATCTGCGGCAAATCACAGACCACCATGTATGAGCGACTGAAGAACCCGGAAAAGCTCACGCTCGGAGATCTGTTTAAGATCGGCAGCTATCTCGGGATGACGATCACAATGCAATAACCCAAGACACTTAGACTCAGTACGGCTACCACATGAAGGAGGGATACATGGCATATTCAAATCTGATGACGGCATTGGCCGACGAAGCTTACAAAAATGAGATCCGAATACGCATCGCGCGGATCTATATCGAATCGACCGGATGCATAGACGGAGAGAAAAAGAAAGTCCTGTTGAAGATTTTAGGGAGGAGTGAAGAGGATGGAAGAGATGAGATTGAACGAAGCGCCTGAAGGAATCAAGAAACTGATAGACACGATGGAATACATGATCACAGACGAAGGTAAAGAGAAAGTGCCGAAGGCGATCCACGCGCTGATTGATATGCTGCTCAATGCGATTGGCGATGAGATCTCAGCGCTCGTGGCTCCGTATAGAAACCAAGGGGGGGTGGACACAGCCAAGCTCCCCGAAGATCTGGTACGAAAAGCTTTCAAGCATATGCAAGAAGGAGGACAGCATGAAAATAACACTGACATTTGATAGTTGGGAGGACTTCGAAACCTTCTGTAGCGATAACAGGAAAGACGGTAATAAGATCTCGATGACGGTCAAGGAGAAAAAGCCGACAATGGAAGCTCATACAACACCGGCGATCGTTAAATATCCGGATCCGCACCTTCCAGATGTCCCACAGGAAGAAACGCCTGTCCCAGATACAGAGCCTTCCGTCCCGACGAATGAGAAGACCTTTGTTCTGGATGATCTGTCAAAGGCTGCCATGACTCTCATGCAGTCCGGCAAGCAGGCCGAACTAAGCAAACTGTTATCCGGATACGGTGTGCAGTCTCTCCGAGATCTGACACCTGATCAGTACGGACTGTTTGCGACAGGACTGCGCACGCTGGGGGCACCGATATGAGCCGCGCCCATGCGCTTCTAAGCGCGTCTAGTGCACACCGTTGGATGGCATGTCCGCCCAGCGCCAAGCTCGAAGCCAAACTGCCGGACACGACAAGCGAAGCAGCAGCTGAAGGAACTCTTGCTCACAAGGTGTGTGAGCTGAAGCTGCAGAACTACTTCGATACGACGAACATGTCCAAACGGAAGATGAACGCCAGGATCAAAAAGCTCAAAGAGGATCCGCTTTGGCAGGAGGAGATCATCGGCCATGCTGATACATACCTTGATTGCATCAAGGGCCTTGCAATCTCATTCGACTCGGCACCTTCCGTTCTGATCGAAGAGAAGGTTGACTTCTCCAAGTGGGTGCACGGCGGGTTTGGTACGGCGGACTGCCTGATGTTCCACGGTGACACGCTGCATGTCATCGACTTCAAATACGGCAAGGGTGTGCCGGTATCGGCGGAGAAAAACCCGCAGCTTATGCTATACGCCCTTGGCGCAGCACAGGAGTACAGCATGATCTATAGCATGGATCGGATCCATCTGGTAATCGTACAGCCGAGAATCTCCGCCGAGGTGAGTGAGTGGACGATCACGCTGGACGAGCTGCTGCAGTTCGGAGAGACAGCACGGGAGAAGGCGATGCTCGCACTGAGCGGATCCGGAGAGTTCAACCCGGGGGAAGCACAGTGTCGGTTCTGCAGGGCAAGAGCCACCTGTAGGGCAAGAGCTGATAAGAATGTCAAGCTTGCCTTCGCAACGGAGAAAAAACCAGATCAGCTCACGCCGGAGGAGATCGGTGAGTACCTGCAGCAGGGAGAAGATGTGGCCAGATGGCTGTCAGATCTCAAAGAGTACGCCTTGAAGGAGAGCCTGCTCGGGCATGAGATCACTGGTTACAAGGCCGTGGAGGGGCGCGGATCCCGTGCATGGACCGACATGGACAAAGCCTTCGATATCCTGATCGAATCAGGGACCCCGGAAGAAATGCTGTATGAGCGAAAACCACTGACCCTGGCGCAGGTGGAGAAGCTGGTAGGCAAGAAAGACTTCGCGGCAGCTGTCGGAGATCTGGTAGAGAAAAAACCGGGCAAGCCGACGCTCGTTCCGAAGAGCGACAAGAGAGAGGCAATTACAAACATCGTGTCAGCTGAAGAAGCATTCGGCGACACGGAGAATTGAAAGGAGTTTATATGAAAGCAAACGATGTAACCACAGGTAAAGTGAGACTGAGCTATGTGCATCTGTTCAAACCGTACGCATTCTCAGCCGGCAGCGAGGAGAAGTTCTCCGTAACGATTCTCCTGCCGAAGAGTGACACGGCAACAAAGGCACGGATCGATGCAGCGATCGAAGAAGCCAAGCGCCTGGGTGCAGCTGATAAGTGGAACGGCGTAGTTCCGCCCATCCTTGCGACACCTGTATACGACGGCGACGGCACGCGTCCTTCCGACGGCCTTCCGTTCGGCGATGAGTGCAAGGGTCACTGGGTGTTCACGGCATCGTCCAAAGCGGACTATCCGCCGGAGGTCGTCGACGCGAACATGAATCCGATCATTGATCAGTCACAGATCTACTCCGGGATCTATGCCAAGGTATGCGTCACCTTCTTCCCCTACTTATTTGGTGGCGCTAAGAAGGGCATCGGCTGCGCACTTGGCCCCGTTATGAAGGTCGCAGACGGTCCCGCTCTGGGTGGTGAAAGATTATCCGCAGCTGAAGCTTTCGGCGCAGCAGCGACACCGCAGCAGGCCGCACAGCCGGCAGCTGCTCCGACTACCCCGCAGATCGATCCAATTACAGGACTGCCGATGTAATGAGGCATTTAAGTATCGACATCGAGACAAAGTCTGGCGCGGACATAAGCAAAGCCGGCGCATATAAGTACGCTCAGGATCCTGAGTTTCAAGTCCTTCTCTTCGCGTTCAAATGGGACGACGAAGATGTACAGATCGTAGACTTCACGGCGGGAGAGTCCCTTCCGCCGGAAGTCACGGTTGGTCTTTCAGATCCAGAGATAATCAAGCACGCATACAATGCTGCCTTCGAATGGTGGTGCTTAAATCAAGCAGGCTTTTACACACCGCTTGATCAGTGGCGCTGCACCATGGTGCACGCTCTGTACTGCGGATACCCGGCAGGTCTGGCCTTAACAGGCGTGGCAGCAGGTCTGCCCAAGGACGCGCAGAAGCTCAGAACCGGCAACGCGTTGATCAAATACTTCTGCACACCGGCGACGCCGACAAAATCGAACGGCGGCCGGCCGTGGAATTTGCCAAAACACGCTCCGGAGAAGTGGGAACTGTTCAAGGAATACTGTAAGCAGGATGTCGTAGCAGAAAATGAAATCCTGAAACGATTAAACGGTTGGCCCGTTCCGGAGGAGGAAGAAGAACTCTGGCAGCAGGATGTTCTGATGAACGCATACGGTGTGAAGGTCGATATGGATCTGGTCAATGGTGCACTCACGATCGACGCTACGCTGCGTGATCAACTGCTCACGCACGCCAAGTCTCTTACGGGACTAGATAATCCAAACTCTACGGCGCAAATGCTGGAGTGGGTGAACTCGCAATTTGGTCCTGATCAGCAGATCGATAACTTGCGCAAAGCAACCGTTGCAGAACTCATGGAAAAGGATCTTCCGGATCAGGTGTATAAGGCGCTCGATATCCGGAAACAGCTGGCCAAGACTTCTATTAAGAAGTATGCGGCTATCGATGCAGCAGTCGGTGAAGACAGACGCGTACGCGGTATTTCCCAGTTCTATGGGGCCAACCGAACAGGACGCTATGCCGGCCGACTCGTTCAGATGCAAAACCTACCCCGCAACCATATAAGCGATTTGAGGGATGCGCGTGTCCTGGTCAAGTTGGGCCGCGTAGACAGCCTGCAGATTATGACGGGCGACGTCTCGGGCACGCTCTCCCAGCTGATCAGGACCGCCTTTATCCCGTCGGAAGGCAGACACTTCGTAGTGGCTGACTTCTCCGCGATCGAGGCGCGTGTCATCGCATGGCTTGCGGGGGAGCATTGGGTGAACGAAGTGTTCGCCACCCACGGCAAGATCTATGAAGCAACTGCTGCCAGAATGTTCAATGTGCCGGTGGAGAAGATCACGAAAGGAAACCCCGAATATGAACTCAGGCAAAAAGGCAAGGTGGCCACACTGGCCCTCGGTTATCAGGGCGGTGTACCAGCGCTTAAACAAATGGGTGCGCTCGATATGGGCATACCTGAAGAAGAGCTTCCTGGGATCGTTGATATGTGGCGCACTGCGAACAGCAACATCACGCAGATGTGGCACGATATCGAAGAAGCGGCGAAGCGCTGCATCCGCACGGGAGTTGACACCCGACCCGAGGGATGCGGAGCGCCGTATAAAACGATTGTTTTCCGAATGGAAGGAGAAGCGGAATACGGACAGAGCTTCCTCACAATCGAGTTGCCTGGAGGAAGGAAGCTATTCTACCCAAAAGCGCATATCGGAACTAACCGATTCGACAAGCCTGCGATCTGCTATTACGGACTCGATTCTCACCAGTGGTGCTTAATAGAGACCTACGGTGGCAAGCTGACCGAGAACATCGTCCAGGCGATCGCCCGAGATCTTCTGTGCAAGGCGCTGCAGAGGATCAGCACGCTCGGCTTTGACATCGTCTTCCATGTGCACGATGAAGTGATTATCGATGCGCCGATGTGGCTGAAGGCGGAACAGATCTGTGAGGTAATGAGTCAGCCGGTTGACTGGGCAAAGGGATTGGTATTAAAGGCAGCAGGATTCGAATCGGATTTTTATATGAAGGATTAAACGATGAACAGGACGATACACATAGCTACAGCAGGATCAAGAAAATCAATGCACTGGCCGACCACTGAAATGAGTTGGCTGGAATTCGCAGAGAAACTCAAGACACCGATCCGCAGCAGCGAAACTTATCAGGAGTATATCGACAGTACAAAAGCCAAGCAGGCGCAGCTTAAAGATGTCGGCGGATTTGTCGGCGGTACCTTTAAGCCAGAGAGACGCAAAGCCGCCTATGCTCAGGGTAGGGATCTGATCACACTGGATCTGGACAGCATTCCTTCTGGGAAGACAGACGATGTCTTGAAGCGCGTCGGGGGCTTGGGTTGTGCTGCTGTTATTTATAGCACTAGAAAACACCATGGCTTCCAGCCGCGCCTCCGGGTAATCATCCCGACGGATCGGACCGTCTCTCCGGATGAGTACGAACCGATCGCGCGCAAGATGGGCCATCTCATCGGCATGGACATGTGCGACCCGACGACCTTCGAGGTCTCCCGTCTGATGTACTGGCCCTCCGTCAGCTCGGACGGTGAGTATGTCTACCAGTTATTCGATAAATCCTTTATGTCGGCCGACGGTATCTTGGCGATGTACGAGGACTGGCACGACTACAGCGCGTGGCCACAGGTCCCGGGCATTGAGTCGGTCACCAAACGCGATGTGGCTAAGCAGGCGGATCCATACACTAAGAAGGGGATCGTAGGTGCTTTTTGCCGAGCGTACAGCATCGAGGAAGCGATGGATAAGTACATCCCGGATCTGTATACACCAACAAAGGATCCGAACCGGTACACCTTTACCGGTGGATCCACCGCAGGCGGCGCGATCATATACGACGGGAAGTTCCTCTACAGTCATCACGCGACGGACCCATGTAGCGGACAGCTGGTAAATGCTTTCGATCTGATCAGGCTGCACAAGTTTGCCGATCAGGATCTGGAGGCCAAAGAAGGCACGCCAGTCATCCGTATGCCGTCGTACACAGCTATGATCGAACTGGCCAGGCAGGACGATACCGTCGGCCGGCTCATGGCAGAGGAACGGCGCGAAGAGGCTGTGAAAGCTTTCGGGGAAGGTGCTGCCATAGAGCAGCAAACAGAACCGCAAGAGACTGACTGGACGAAACGCCTGCAGCTGGACAGTAACGGAAATGTGAAAAAGACGATCAATAACGCCGTCCTGGTCCTGGAGAACGATCCGAATCTTAAGGATAAGATCGTCGTCGATGAGTTCGCCAGCTGCGGCTTGACCCTGGGC
>JAFRJI010000046.1 GCA_017432345.1 Bacillota bacterium
GAAAAAGGCCAGGCTCATATTCAGGCTACCTTTAACAATACATTAGTTACCCTGACTGATATGTCAGGAAATGCGCTTTCATGGTCCAGCGCTGGATCCCTCGGATTCAGAGGATCAAGAAAGTCCACACCGTTTGCTGCACAGTCCGCTGCAGAAGAAGCTGCAAAGGGCGCTATGGAGCACGGTCTGAAAACCGTTGAAGTTTACGTTAAGGGTCCAGGATCCGGCAGAGAAGCAGCGATCAGAGCACTGCAGACAGCAGGTCTCGAGATCACAATGATCAAGGATATCACACCGATTCCGCATAACGGATGCAGACCTCCGAAGCGTAGAAGAGTCTGAGAGAAGGGAGGATACATAATATGGCAAGATATACTGATTCTAACTGCAGATTATGCAGAAGAGAAGGCACCAAGCTGTTCCTGAAGGGCGACCGATGCTACAGCACAAAGTGTGCAATGGAAAAAAGAAGTTATGCTCCCGGACAGCATGGACAGGGAAGATCCAAAGCTTCAGACTATGCTCTTCAGCTTCGTGAAAAGCAGAAGACAAAGAGATTCTACGGATTGCAGGAAGCGCAGTTCAGAAACCTCTTTGAGAAGGCTGACAGAAAGCAGGGCATCACTGGTGAAAACCTGCTGATCCTCCTTGAGACGAGACTTGACAACGTTGTATTCAGACTTGGATTCGCTTCCTCCAGAAAAGAAGCGAGACAGCTCGTCAGCCACGGTCACTTCACCGTAAACGGCAAGAAGGTAAACATCCCTTCCTACACAGTGAAGCCGGGCGATGTCATCAAGGTAAAAGAAAAGAGCACCAACTCACCAAAGTTCAAGGAAGTTAAGGAAATGACGATTACCGTTCCTGAATGGGTTACGGTAGATGTAGAGAAGCTTGAAGGAAAGATCCTTTCCGTTCCTACAAGAGAACAGATCGATACTCCAGTAGCAGAACACCTTATCGTAGAACTGTACTCCAAGTAATCAGTAAGAGTTACTGTTTTGGAGAGAAAAGGAGGGTTTTGAGTGATAGAAATCGAAAAACCAACAATCGAATGTGTATATTCAAACGACAATCCGAATTACGGAATGTTTGTAGTAGAGCCTCTTGAAAGAGGATATGGAACCACTCTCGGAAACAGTCTGAGAAGGATCCTTTTGAGCTCACTTCCAGGCGTTGCGGTAACGTCCGTCAAGATCGATGGAATTTTGCATGAATTCTCGACGATCCCTGGCGTTAAGGAAGACGTTACGGAAATCATCCTGAACCTGAAGAAGCTGGCTATCAAGATGAATAACGAGAACGAAAAGCGCGTCCTGATCAACGCGATCGGCCCGAAAGAAGTCACGGCATCCGACATCCTGATCGATTCCGATGTTGAGATCTTCAATCCGGAGCTGCACATCGCGACGCTGGACGAGAACGCGACGCTCGTTATGGAAATCAACCTTGCCAGAGGCAGAGGTTATGTCCCTGCGGAAATGAACAAGGATGAGTCCACGCCGATCTCCGTGATCCCGACCGACTCCATCTATACGCCGGTCAGACAGTGCAACTTCACGGTAGAGAATACCCGTGTTGGACAGGTCACGGACTTTGACAAACTGATTCTCGAGATCTGGACAGACGGATCGATCACACCGAGCGAAGGCGTTTCCATCGGCGCAAAGATCATGCAGGAGCACCTGAATCTCTTCGTCGAACTGAATGATTCCGCGGAAGGTATGGAGATCATGGTCGAGAAGGAAGAGAACCAGAAAGAAAAAGCGCTCGAGATGACCATCGAGGAACTGGAACTTTCCGTACGTTCCTTCAACTGTCTGAAGAGAGCTTCGATCAACACGGTCGAAGAGCTGACCCACAAGACGGAAGAAGACATGATGAAAGTCCGGAACCTTGGCAAGAAGTCTTTGGACGAAGTCAAGAACAAACTGGAAGAACTGGGACTCAGCCTTAAGCAGAGTGACGAGTAGAAACAATTAACAGGAGGAAGCAGAAATGCCAGGATATAGAAAATTAGGCAGAGATTCAGCTCATAGAAAAGCGATGCTGAGAAATCTGGTGACCGACCTTCTCAGAGAAGGCAGAATCCAGACGACCGAGCATAGAGCTAAGGAAGCCAGAAGACAGGCAGAAAAGATGATCACCCTCGGAAAGCGCGGTGACCTTCACGCCAGAAGACAGGCTTTGGCATACATCTATGACGAATCCGTAGTAACAAAATTATTTGAAGATATCGCACCGAAGTATGCGGACAGACAGGGCGGATACACCAGAATCCTCAAGCTCGGTCCTCGTCAGGGGGACGGCGCAGAGGTCGTATTCCTCGAGCTGGTATAAATCGGTACAAGCGAAATCAAACAAAGAGGCCGCTGCCCGGGATCACCCGGCGCAACGGCCTTTTTATTGCCTTACTTATTCTTCCGTCGTGCCCGCGAGCCCGATCTCTTCCGCGTGCGGACGCATCCCGTCGATGCAGATCCCCGCGACCTCCGACAGCTCCATGCCCAGCATCTCGCAGCCGTCCAAAATCACCTGGCGGTTGCATTTCGCCGCGAACTTCTTGTCCTTGAACTTCTTCATGAAGCTCTTGACCTTCAGGTCCGTGATCCCGTTCGGCCGCATCCGCGCGCAAGCCTGAATGATCCCGGTCAGCTCATCGACCGTGAACAGGCTCTTCTCCAGATCGGTCTCCGGCTTCACATCCGTGCAAAGCCCATAGCCATGGCTCATGATGGCGCGCACATCTTCTTCATCCACGCCCAGCGCCAACAACTCGTCCTGCGTATGCTGCAGGTGCTCTTCCGGATATTTCTCGTAGTCAAAATCATGCAGATACCCGACACCCATCCAGTGATCCGGATCCGCCCCAAAATGCTTCGCCATGCCTTCCATGGCATAGCACACGTTCAGCGAGTGGATGATCAGATGCTCTTTCGTGACTGCATCCTTGTTCAGTTCCTTCGCTTTCCCCAGTGTCAATTTCATATCGATTCCTTTCTTCTATCTCTTTCCGTTTTATTCTAAATTGCTGAAACAATGGTAGTGAACAATTTCTTATTGATCCTCTTGACCGGTGCGTCCGACAGGTTCGAAAGCACAACAGTCACCATATCCAGTTCCGGACAGATCCAAAAACTCGAACGGAATCCATCGTCGGAACCTTCGTGGCCATAGAGCGTGAACTCATGAGAATTCGAAGCCGCATCCGTCACCTTCTGTTTCCGGATGAACCAGCCGATGCCGATTTTTTCGCCGTTGTTCGGAACCGTCGCGTACGGTTGCCAGATCGTTTTATATAGATTCGCATCTGCAAAGATCCCGCGCTGCGTTTTCGAAGGGCTATCTTCCGTCATAGGGCGATTCCCGACATCCACACCCCGCGAACCGTTCAGGTGCACACGGCCCCATTTCAGTAAATCCGCCACGCTGGCGGTCAGCGTCGAGCTCGGTGCATGCTCCCGATTGTACGGGTAATACTGCACGCGCGTGATCGAGCGGTCCGCATCACGCCGATGCGGAACTGCCAGGGAAGGGACGGATACCCATTCGGTCGTATCCGACTTCCATCCATCCCGCTCAAACGTCTTCATCGTCGAAACGTTCATGCCGGCCGGCTCCATACAATATCGGGCGACGACGTCCTCATATGACAGCCGCCCGTGTGCCGCACTAGCCGCCGCACCGCCCGGCATTCGTTCCGAATATACGGATGCGATGTGGCCGAGGATCTCGAAGGCCATGTTGCTGTAGCGGAATTCCGTGCCCGGATCCCAGAGCATCGGCTGCAGGCAGACCTCATCGGAATACACGTAATTCTCAAGGGCGTCTTCCCCAAACAAAGGCGTATCCCAGTGATATCCATAGCAGTCGCCAATGCCGGAAGTGTGGGTCAGCATGTGCCGCAGCCGGATGGATTCGCACCGGTTGTCAGCGATATGCAAATCCGGCAGCAGATCAACTAAACGGTCGTCCAGATCCAGCACGCCGGCTTCCACCAGCCGCATGATCGCGGACGATGTGAAGAGCTTTGAAACCGAGGCGCAGTGGAAGATATCATCCTCCCGCAAAGCCACGCGCTCTACGTAATCCGCATACCCACGCACGCCAACAAGACTCGTTCCGCTGCAGTAAACTCCAACGGCCAGTCCCGGCAAATCGTTATATTCAAACGTCTCATCCAAAAATGAGCCCAGTCTTTCTTCTAAGTTCATATTATTCGATTCCCAAATAATCCAGGAAGTCCTCGAAGTCTTCAAAGTCGCTCCGAATAAATTCGAACAGGAGCGGATCTTTGAACTCAAACCGGTTGGTCATCATCAGATACGGCGCCATCGAACTGGCCGCGATCGTGGCCTCTAAGCGTTTTGCATCTTCGTCACTGTAGGCAGCGATGATGAGCTGCCCGAAATCGGTGAGGTAGTAGACGCCCTGCACATCGTTGCTGAGCATGAAGACGCGGTCATTGACGTGGTCGTTGTTCTGCTTGAACGACATGAACAGGCGGCCGTTCTGGTGCCGCGACATGATGGTCCGGAAACTGATCGTGAACTCCCCGAGGTTGCGGTCGATCTCCTCGTCGCTCAGCAGCACCTCATACACCGTGCAAAATTCCGGCTTCGCGAGCATCATGGCTGCTTCCGCCGGACTGACATGGAAGCCGCTGCAGTGTTCGAAGCCGATGACGATGAGGTCGCGGACGACGACTTTGGAGATGATCACATCGTAGTTGCCGTTCATTTCAATCAGCGATTCGCAGAGATAGGCCACGCCGCCGTCGCGGTAGAGCTTCTCCACATCGATGACGTTTTTGCAGAAGGTCGCCTTGACGTAATCGTCGTAGAGATCCAGCGCGAAATCATCGATCAGCGGTCCGCCCCGCTGGATGCTCGGATCTATGTTGCCCTCATCTATATCTGACCCGTATCCATCCGGATCGCTTGCATCCTCCGGTGCAGCCGGTGGCCCTGCCGGCGCCAGGAACCGCGCGCCCTCGTAATCGCGGCCGAAGCAGCGCATGAGAAAGTAATTGACGAGCTGGTAATCCGTTCTGATCGCATCGCAGATATGGGCCATGAGCGTTTGCTCTTCGTCCGCGTCAAGCACCGTTTCCGGCTCGAACATGAAATCGTATTCGTACCCTTTGTCCGGAAACGGCAGGCCGTGTTTCTCATTGAAGCGTTTGTATTTGCACATCAAAGCCCGGAGCTGCCGTTCGGTCAGTTCCTTTTTTTCTGCGCCGAGTCCGCCGATGAGCGCCTGCTCGGCAGCTTCGATGGCCATATAATTGTTGCCCCAGATGCTTTTGTAGGTTTCGAGACCGGCTTCTTCACAGTCGATGTAGAAGAACTGGTGCAGATCGCCGGAATCGGATGGGGAAACGGAAACGTACCAACGCGCGTATACGGCAAGGACACCCATAAGACGGGTGTTCGTTACATAAGCCGAAATGAAGTGCTTCGGCGACTCCTTGATGGTGGAGGGCAGACCTCCCTGAATCACTGTAAATGTAGGCTTTGACATATATAAAAGTATACATGATTTGCGTGAAATTACAAGCTGCGGTGTTGAACTCAAATCGGCTCTGCGATATAATTAATGCGGTATGGACATTTTTCTAGGAGGAGACAAATGAAGAGATTATTTACATCAGAATCCGTTACTGAGGGGCACCCGGACAAGATCTGCGACCAGATTTCTGACGCGATCGTAGACGCGATCCTGGAGAAGGATCCGATGGGCAGAGTCGCTGCCGAGACGACCGTGAACACCGGCTACGCAATGGTCATGGGTGAGATCACAACGGAGTGTTATGTCGATATTCCGAAACTGGCCAGAGAGGTCATTTGCAATATAGGGTACAACCGGGCAAAGTTCGGTTTTGACGGAACGACATGCGCGATCATGACAGCCATCGATGAGCAGTCGCCGGACATCGCGCAGGGCGTCAATGAGGAAACGAATGCGACCCACGAGATCGGTGCGGGCGATCAGGGACTCATGTTCGGGTATGCCTGCAACGAAACGCCGGAACTGATGCCGATGCCGATCGCACTGGCGCACAAGCTGGCGCGGCGCCTGGCGGAAGTCCGCAAGAACGGCACGCTTCCGTATCTGAGACCGGACGGCAAGACGCAGGTCACCGTCGAGTACGATGACGACGTCGTCAAGCGCGTCGATACGGTTCTGATCTCGACCCAGCACGATCCGACCGTCGAAACGGAACAGATCAAAGCCGACCTGCTCAAGCACGTCATCCGGCCGGTCATCGGCGATGCGCTGCTGGATGATGATACAAAATACTTCGTCAATCCGACGGGACGTTTCGTCATCGGCGGACCGCAGGGCGACTCCGGGCTGACCGGGCGAAAAATCATCGTCGACACGTACGGCGGCTACGCGCACCACGGCGGCGGCGCGTTCAGCGGCAAAGACCCGACAAAGGTCGACCGTTCCGCTACCTACGCAGCCAGATGGGTCGCAAAGAACCTGGTGGCCGCTGGCCTGGCGGACAAGGCGGAAGTGCAGGTCGCGTACGCGATCGGCGTTGCCAAGCCGGTATCCATCATGGTCAATTCCTTCGGGACCGGTAAAGTCGACGACGAAAGATTGGCAGAGATCGTCCAGAAGCATTTTGATCTGCGGCCGGCAGCCATCATCCACGATCTGGACCTCAGAAGACCGATCTACAAGCAAGTGGCGGCGTACGGCCACTTCGGCAGAACCGACCTGGACCTGCCGTGGGAGCGGTTGGACAAAGTCGAAGAGCTGAAGGCAGAGTTATAAAACAGAAGCAATAGAAACAGAAATCTAACAGGAGTTTTTAATAAGAATGAAAGTAGCAAAGTTTGGAGGATCTTCAGTCGCGGATGCGCTGCAGATCGAAAAAATAAGGAATATCATACAGGGCGACCCGGACATCCGGTACGTTGTCGTTTCCGCGCCGGGAAAAAGATTTGCGGATGACAGCAAGGTCACCGATCTCCTTTACCTTTGCAAAACTCACATCGAGCACAAGATCCCGTATGAACAGATCTTTCAGGTGATCTACGACCGTTTCATGGCGGTGGAAGCGGATCTTGGCGTCGATGTCGACATTAAAAAAGAACTGAAGGAAATCAAGCAGGAAATCGAAGAAGGCGTTTCGGTCGACTACATCGCCAGCCGGGGCGAGTACCTGAACGCGAAGATCGTCGCCGCATACCTGGGCTATGATTTTGTCGATGCGAAGGAACTCATCAAATTCAACGAGAAGGGTAAGCTCATGGACGATCTGACGAACGAGAAGATTTCCAAAGTGCTGAGTGAGCATGAGTATGCGGTCATTCCGGGCTTTTACGGGGAAAGACTGGGAGACGGGAAAGTTAAGACGTTTACTCGCGGCGGATCCGACATCACGGGCGCTCTGATCGCCAGAGCGACCAATGCAGAGGTCTATGAAAACTGGACCGATGTCTCGGGCTTTTTGATGGCCGACCCGCGGATCGTCAAGAATCCGAAACCGATCAAGTCGATTTCCTATATAGAGCTGCGGGAGCTGTCTTACATGGGCGCATCCGTCCTGCATGAGGACGCGATCTTCCCGGCCAAGATCGCAGGGATCCCTATCAACATCCGCAATACGAACAGCCCGGAAGATTCCGGAACGATGATCACGGCCCATCCGAAAGCCAGTGAGAACCAGGTCATTTCCGGAGTCGCCGGCCGCAAGAACTTTACGGTCATCGGCATCTACAAGAATCACCTGGCCAACGAGAAGGGCTTCATCCGGAGACTGGCGGGCATCATCGAAGACCACGATATGACCATCGAGCACCTGCCGACCGGTATCGACACCATGTCCGTCGTTATCGACAACAAGAACCTCAACGGCAAACTCGACGAGCTGGTCGAGGAATTCGAGCGGCAGCTCAAACCGGACAGCCTGGACGTCGTCGAAGACATGGCGCTGATCGCTACCGTCGGAGCGGGCATGGCATCCCGAAAGGGTACTTCTGCAAAACTCTTTGCCGCCCTCGCGGACATCGGCGTCAACATCCGTATGATCGACCAGGGCTCGAGCGAAATGAACATCATCGTCGGCGTAGAGAACAAAGACTTTGAGAGATCGGTCAAAGCGATTTACGAGGCCTTCGTCGAATAGGCGGAGCGCGCTCGCTGCAACCAATAATAAGGCGCTCGCATTTGCGGGCGTTCTTTAACACCTTTAAGGAGGGATCCTTTTACAAATGGACAGTTCCATAACCGGCGAGATCATCGCCATTATCATACTGATCATTTTCTCGGCGTACTTCAGCGCGACGGAGACGGCGTTCACTTCCGTGAACCGGATCCGGATCAAGAACATGGCCAATGAAGGCAACAAGAAGGCCGAGAAAGTGCTGGCGCTTTCGGACAAGTACGACAAGCTTCTGACGACGATCCTCGTGGGCAACAACATCGTGAACATTACGATGACCGCCATCGCGACCGTCATGTTCGTTTCCATATATAAGGAATACGGCGCCACCATCGCGACCATCGTGATCACGGTCCTGGTCCTCGTGTTCGGTGAGATCACGCCAAAGAACATTGCTAAGGAAAAGGCCGAGAGCTTCAGCATGTGGTCAGCGCCGCTGATCAGCTTTTTCATGGTGATCCTGACGCCAATCAACGTAATCTTCACCGGATGGAAACATTTCATCGCGAAGCTGTTCAAACTGAACGAAGAAGACACCATCACGGACGACGAGATCCTGACCATGGTTGAAGAAGCCGAGACCGGCGGCAGCCTCGATGAAGAGCGGAGCGAGCTCATCCAGAACGCCATCGAGTTTGACGAACTGACGGCGGAAGACGTCATGACGCCGCGTCCGGAAATGAAAGCCATCGACATCGACTGCACCAAGGAAGAACTGGCGGAGATCTTCGAGGAGACTGGGTTCTCCAGACTGCCGGTCTACGAAGAAGAAATCGATAAGATCATCGGGGTCATCAACCAGAAGGATTTCCACAATTACGTCGTGGGCAAGAACATGGAAATCGCAGACTTCGTAACGCCGGTCGTATTCGTGGCGGAAACCATGAAGATCTTTGACCTGCTCCGGAAGATGCAGCAGCTGAAGACGCACATGGCAATTGTCATCGATGAGTACGGCGGAACGTCGGGCCTCGTCACCATGGAGGACATCATCGAAGAACTGGTCGGCGAGATCTACGACGAGCACGATGCCATCGTCAACAAGGAAATCATGCCGCTGCAGAACGGCAGCTACCGCGTCCAGTGCAGCGCCAACATCTCGAAGATCCTGGATTATCTGGAGATCGACGAGGATATACAGGAAGTCAACACGGTCAACGGATGGGTCTCCATGCAGCTCGACCGGCTGCCGAAAAAGGATGACCGCTTCGAGACCGTGATCGATAACAAGCGGCTGAAAGTCCGCGTCACAAAGGCTGACGAACGTAAGGCCATCGAGATCAATCTGGTGGTCGAGGACATCAGCGAAGAAGAGGAAACAGAGAAAGGAAAGAGGGAAAGCGAATGAGTTTCATGGAAAAGATCTTTGGAGATCTGAATGAAAAAGAAGTCAAGAAAATCGAAAAGATAGCCGACAAGGTCATGGCCTACGACGAGGCCATGCAAGCGCTTTCCGATGACGAACTGCGGGGGAAAACGACCGAATTCAAACAGCGGATCGCAGAAGGGGAGACCTTGGACGATTTGCTCCCGGAAGCTTTTGCAGTATGCCGGGAAGCAGCCTGGAGATCGCTGGGAATGAAGCACTTCTACGTACAGGTCATCGGCGGGATCGTCCTGCATCAAGGACGTATTTCTGAGATGAAGACTGGTGAAGGTAAGACGCTCGTTGCGACGCTGCCGGCGTATTTGAACGCGCTCGAAGGCAAGGGCGTCCACGTCGTCACTGTCAACGATTACCTGGCCAAGCGTGATATGGAGTGGATGGGCAAGCTCTACACGTTCCTGGGACTGAAGGTAGGATGCATTATCCACGGGATCACCGAGGAACAGCGGCGCGACGCCTATCTGGCCGACATCACCTACGGAACGAATAACGAATACGGTTTCGACTATTTGCGGGACAACATGGTAACGTACCGTGAGCAGATGATGCAGCGCGAACTGAACTACGCCATCATTGACGAGGTCGACTCCATCCTGATCGACGAAGCGAGAACGCCGCTGATCATTTCCGGCCGCGGCGACAAGTCCACCGATATGTACCGGCGGGCAGACAGTTTCGTCAAGGGCCTGGTCAAGGGCGTCAAGAACGAAGAAGATAAAACGGAGACCGGCGACTTTACGGTCGAAGAAAAAGATAATCAGATCGCACTGACCGAAGAAGGTATCCGCAAGTGCGAAGCGTTCTTCAAGATCGAGAACTTCTCCGATCCGGAGAACATGGAAATCAACCACCACGTCATGCAGGCGCTGAAAGCCCGCAACATGATGAAGCGCGACGTCGACTACGTCGTCCGGGACGGAGAGATCATCATCGTCGATGAATTCACCGGCCGTATGATGTTCGGACGGCGCTACAGCGACGGACTTCACCAGGCCATCGAAGCCAAAGAAGGCGTACTGGTCCGGTCCGAATCCAAGACGCTGGCTACGATCACCTTGCAGAATTACTTCCGTATGTACCAGAAACTGGCCGGCATGACCGGTACTGCCAAAACGGAAGAAAGCGAATTCACCGACATTTACAACATGGACGTCGTCGTTATCCCGACCAACAAGCCGGTCATCCGTCAGGATAATCAGGACGCGGTCTATTCGACCGAGAAGGGCAAATACAACGCCATCGTCGAGCGGGTCATCGAGGCGCACGAGAAAGGCCAGCCGGTCCTGGTCGGTACGATCTCCATCGAAAAATCCGAGATCATCGCCGATGCGCTTCGCCGGCGCGGCATCAAGAAGTTCAACGTCCTGAATGCAAAACACCACGAGAAAGAAGCGCAGATCATTGCGGAAGCCGGACGGGAAGGCGCCGTTACGATTGCCACTAACATGGCCGGCCGTGGTACCGACATCATCCTGGGCGGCAACCCGGAATTCGAAGCGCGTAAGGAAATGGCGGAACTGGAATACGACGAAGACCAGATCGCCTTCGCCACAAGCTTCGTACAGAGCGACGATGAGGAACTGCTGGAAGCCAGAAGGACATTCCAGAAGCTCCTTGAGAAATACAAGGCCGAGCGTGCGCCGGAACAGCAGCGCGTCAAAGAGCTCGGAGGGCTTTGCATCATCGGTACGGAGCGGCATGAGTCGAGACGTATCGACAACCAGCTCCGTGGACGTTCCGGTCGTCAGGGAGATCCGGGCAGCACCCAGTTCTGCGTCTCCATGGAAGACGAACTGATGCGTCTGTTCGGCGGCGAGCGGATGCAGAGCGTCGTGCAAAAGCTCGGGGTCGAGGAGAACGAGGCCATCGAGTCCGGCATGATCAGCAAGCAGATCGAGAACGCACAGAAGAAGGTCGAGGGCAGGAACTTTGGTATTCGTAAATACGTCCTGCAGTACGACAACGTTATGAATAAGCAGCGTGAAATCATCTACAGCGAGCGTAAGAAGGTGCTCTTCGGAGAGGACCTGCGGGACGACCTGGATATGATGGTGCGCAAGCTCATCGATGAGGTCGTCGATCCGATCGTCATCGCGTCCAAGTATCCGGAAGAGTGGGACTTCGACACGATGAACAAAGGCCTGCAGAAGATCACCGGCCGGTTCGAGCCGCTGGAATTCGATGAAGAAGACCTGGCGGACATGGACGAAGAGTCCCTGAAGAACGGACTGTATGAAGAGTTCAGCGAACTCTACGACGAGAAGGAAAAAGAAATCGGCGTCGAGCGTCTGCGTGAAGTCGAGCGTATGATTCTGCTGCGTGTCGTCGACAACAAGTGGATGGATCACATCGACGCGATGGATCAGATGAAGAGCGGAATCGGCCTGCGCGGCCTGGGCGGACAGGATCCGGCGGCTGCGTACGCGCATGAAGGTTTCGCGATGTTCGAGCTTATGATCGCTGCGATCCAGGAAGAATTCGTGCGGTTCTGCTACAATGTCACCGTGACGACGTCCACCGAGCGTAAGGACGTCATCGGTGTCGGCGTATCCCACAAGGACGAATTCGACGACAGCGAGATGCGTGAAGAGGCAGCCAGAAGACAGGCAGCCGGCGCCAATGTGGATATGTCCGCGGCTCCGGCGGCAGCAGCTGTTCCGAAGCGCGAGCACAAGCAGGAGACCGTGCGCCGCGACACGCCGAAGGTCGGCCGTAACGACCCGTGCCCATGCGGCAGCGGGAAGAAGTACAAACACTGCTGCGGGCGGAATGCATAGAGGAAACGATGATACTGATAGACGAACTGAAAGGGGAACTCCCGACGCTGGAAACCATGCTCCATGAAGCAGAGGAGTCTCTGAAACCTGACGATCTGAAGGCGGAGTTGGCCGGACTCGATGAGAAGACGGCCGCGCCGGATTTCTGGAACGATCAGGAAAAAGCACAGAATATAATGAAGCAAAAGAAGTCCATCGAGAGCCGGCTCGGCGAATTCGAGAGCCTGAGCGCGCGCCTGGAGGATCTGGAGACTATGCTCGAAATGGCCGATGAGGCCGAGAAAGGCGGGGACCTGGAGGAGGCCGAACTCATGGTGGACGAGGCGAAGATTTCCAGAGAAACGCTGGAAAAAGATCTCGAGGACCTGAAACTGAGAACTTTGCTTAACGATAAGTACGACCAGAACAACGCCATCATATCCGTGCATGCGGGAAGCGGCGGGACGGAGGCGATGGACTGGGCAGCGATGCTGCTTAGGATGTACACGCGGTGGTGCGAGAAACGCGGCTTCAAGGCGAAGATCATCGACATGAACGATGATACAGAAGCCGGGATCAAGAGCGCGACGCTCCTCGTGGAGGGCGATTACGCCTATGGATACCTGAAGAACGAAAAGGGTGTCCACCGGCTGGTCCGGATCTCGCCGTTCGATGCATCCGGGCGGAGGCACACGTCGTTCGCGTCGCTGGATGTCACGCCGGAGATCGATTTTGATACGACGGTGGAGATCAATCCGGACGACCTGCGCATCGACACGTACCGTTCCAGCGGGGCCGGCGGGCAGCACGTCAACATGACGGATTCGGCAGTCCGCATCACGCACTTGCCGACGCACATCGTCGTCACCTGCCAGAACGAGCGCTCGCAGATGCAGAACCGCGAGTTCGCGATGAAGATGCTCATGTCCAAACTGGTCGAGCTCAAAGAGCAGGAAGAAAAAGAGTCCCTCAATGAACTGAAGGGCGACTACAGCCAGATCACGTGGGGAAGCCAGATCCGCTCCTACGTATTCCAGCCGTACACGATGGTCAAGGATCACAGGACCGGCGCCGAAGTCGGCAACGTGCAGGCCGTCATGGACGGGGATCTGGACTATTTCATCAATGAAAAACTGAAACAGCGAGAATGTTAAGAAGGAAGACGAATCAGCTTGATATGCTTCACGGGCCGCTGCTGAGCAAGATCATTCTCTTTGCTCTGCCGCTGATGGTCACCAGTACGCTGCAGCAGATCTTCAACGCGACGGATGTTGCTGTTGTAGGGCAGTTTGCCGGCAGTCAGGCGCTGGCGGCGGTCGGAAGCAACTCACCGATCATCAACTTAATCATCAATCTCTTGATCGGTCTTTCCATGGGCGCCAATGTAGTCATCGCGAACTACATCGGGCAGGGCCGGAAAGACCGTATCAAGGACACCGTACACACCGCGATCCTCATTTCCCTGATCGGCGGTGTTGCTTTTGGTGTGCTTGGAATCTTCGTTTCCCGGCCGATGCTCGTTGCGATGGGTTCGCCGGATGACGTCATCGATCTGGCGACGCTGTATCTGCGGATCTTTTTCGCCGGTCTTCCGATGATGTCCCTCTACAATTTCTGTTCGTCGATCATGCGGAGCAAAGGCGACACCATGCGTCCGCTGATCGCGCTGGCGATCTCAGGCGTGATCAATGTGGGGCTGAACCTGCTTCTGGTCGCTGTCTTCCACATGAGCGTGGCCGGCGTTGCCATCGCCACGGTCACAGCCAACACCATCAGTGCGATCATGCTCGTGGTGATGCTGGTAAAGGAAGAAGGAGAATTCCACCTGGATTTCCGCAAGCTGCGGTTGCACCGTGATCACTTCAAGCGGATCCTGCAGATCGGCGTTCCGTCCGGCGTGCAGGGCATGGTGTTCTCGCTGTCCAACGTGTTCATCCAGTCGGCGGTCAACAGTTTCGGCTCTGCCGCTATCGCGGGGTCATCGGCCGCGCTGACGTTTGAGTATTTTGCATATTTCGCGCTGAATGCCTTCGTGCAGACGGCGATGACGTTCACGAGCCAGAATTATGGCGCACTGGAGATGAAGCGCTGCCGCGACGTGTATCTGCGGTGCATGATCTGCGGCGTGATCGCGGTGGTGATCTGCAACTCCGCGTTTTTCTTCGGCAGGGTGTTTTTCATCGGATTGTTCACGGATTCGGCGGAAGTCGCCGAGTGGGGCTATACGCGAATGGCGTGCGTGCTCATTTTCCAGTGGATCGCGCTGTCGTATGAAGTCAGCGCCGCGGCCATGCGGGGAATGGGGCACTCGACACTGCCGGCCCTGATCACCGTGATCGGAACGTGCCTGCTGCGGATCGCATGGGTCTTCACGGTGTTCCCGAAGAGCCACTCCTTCGAGCTTCTGATGCACATCTATCCGATCACCTGGACGGTCACGGGCATCGCCATGCTGATCGCGTATTTCGTCATCCGCCACAAGGAGGAAGAGCGGATCGCGCTATACAGTCTAATGCGGGCGGATCTGTAAGTTACAACTATTTGTATACAGTATTTAATAAAATACAACTTGTATCGTTTTGGGCGATATGTTAATATTTTATCAGTGATGCGAGAGTATCGCTTTGTCATTATGCCAATAAAAGGAGATGCAATTATATGGGCGCAATAGGTGAAACATTAGTTAAGTTCTGGGAATCGACCGGTATTGCCAATTTCGGTTACCAGAGCGGTATTATGATCATAGTATCGCTGTTCTTCCTGTATCTGGCGATCAGACACGGATTTGAACCGCTGCTGCTCGTTCCGATCGCGTTCGGCATGTTACTTTCGAACCTGCCGATGACGGGGATCTTCCTCAACGACGTCGTACACGAGGGGGTGACCAATTCCAATGAGCTTGCGGATGCAGGAATATTCTCGATATTCTATATGCTGAAACCAGTCTTGCCATCGTTGATATTCCTGGGGGTCGGCGCCATGACAGACTTTGGACCGCTCATTGCGAACCCGAAGTCGCTGCTTATGGGTGCAGCCGCTCAGCTGGGAATCTTCTTCGCATTCTTCTCTGCGATCGCGCTGGGATTCAATGCGCAGGAAGCCGGTTCCATCGGCATCATCGGCGGCGCTGACGGCCCGACAGCGATCTACCTGACGACGAAACTGGCAGACCATCTGGTAGGCCCGATCGCGGTAGCCGCGTACTCCTACATGGCCCTTGTGCCGATCATACAACCGCCAATCATGAAACTGCTCACGACAAAGCATGAGCGGGAACTCAAGATGGAGCAGTTGAGGACCGTATCCCAGAGAGAAAAGATCCTCTTCCCGATTGCGGTAACCGTCGTAATCGCACTGCTTCTTCCGGCAGTTGCACCTCTGATCGGTATGCTGATGATGGGCAACCTGTTCAAGGAAAGCGGACGTACAGCCAGACTGTCCGACACTTCATCCAATGCGCTCTCCAACATCCTGGTCATCATGCTGGGAACCTGCGTCGGCGCGTCGGCAACCGGCACGACGTTCCTGACCTGGGCGACGATCAAGATCGTTATCCTCGGTGTACTGGCATTCTGCTTCGGTACCGCGGGCGGCGTATGTATCGCGAAGATCATGAACGTGCTGTCGAAGACGCCAATCAATCCGCTCATTGGATCGGCAGGTGTATCCGCCGTACCAATGGCAGCCCGTGTATCGCAGGTCGAAGGGCAAAAGGCAAATCCTACGAACTTCCTGCTGATGCACGCGATGGGACCGAACGTAGCGGGTGTTATCGGATCCGGTGTAGCAGCCGGCGTAATGCTTTGCATGTATGGCGGATATTAATATCGACAATCTCTAAAATCATTTTTATACACTATGGAAGTCCCGGGGCCGACAGGCTTCGGGATTTTCAGAAGAAGAAATAAATCAGAAGAGGAAACAATGGGTCAGATAAACGATAAGACCAAAAACATCGACACCGTCGTCTTTGACTTTGACGGCACCGTCATGGACACCAACCAGATCATCTTCAATTCCTGGCAGCACACGTTCCGTACCATCCTGGGCCACGACGGCGACATGGACGCGATTTTGGCGTCGCTGGGGGAACCTTTGGAATACAGCATGGAAAATTTCTTCCCGGAGATACCGGTGGAAGAATCGATCCAGGTGTATCGGGATTACCACCGGGAAAAGTTCTATGACACGATCGAACTGTTCCCGGGCATCGAGGAGCTGCTGGAGGAGCTGAAGCAGCGCGGCTACAAGACGGGCCTTGCTACATCACGGCTGAAAGTCACCACGTACCAGGGACTGGAGAAATACGACCTGTTCCGGTTTTTTGACAACATCATCACCGTCGAGGATGTCACCAAAGCGAAACCGGATCCGGAGATCCTCCTGACCATGCTGCAAAAGCTCAAGTCACAGCCCCAGACCAGCGCGATGACCGGCGACACGCGGCTGGATATCGCCTGTGCCAACAATGCGGGCGCGACAAGCGTGCTGGTGGGTTGGAGCCAGGCGCTTGCCGGCAAAACAAAAGAGGACTTCACTGGTAATGAAGTCCCCGATCATATCATTCAGACGCCGGCAGAATTACTGTCGATCATCGGATAGCTTCGGAGCTGTCCGATTTTTTATCCGATCATCCAATCACTTCGCCCTTTCCGTTGAAGAGCGGCAGCTTGCCGAGCACGATGATGTCTTCGCGGTCATAAGCATCGCCTTCAGCGAGCACGGCCATCTTGGCGACGATGTTGGCGCCGGCCTTTTCAGCAAGTTTCTCCATAGCGGAGAGCGACTGGCCCGTGCTGATGACATCGTCGATGATGAGAACGCGTTTGCCCTTAAGTTTGGCGACGTCGTCTTCCCCGATGAACAGCTGCTGACGCTGGAACGTCGTGATCGATTTCAGATCCGCGCTGAGTGGATCTCCCATGTAGACCTTCTGCGATTTGAGCGCAACAATGTACTCGTTTCTTCCCGCCTGGCGGGCCATCTCATAGATCAGTGGAATGCTCTTTGACGCAGACGTCAGCATGATGTCGAATTCCGGAGCCCTTGCAAGAAGTTCCTTGGCGGCGTGCTGCGTGATCTCCACATCCCCGTATAGGATGAACGCGGCGATTTGCAGGTCGTCCGCGACGGAAAACAATTTCAGATTTCTTTTTAATCCGGCGATATCTACTTCATAAAACATGATCCACCTCCATACATATCGTAGTAGTCCCGTACCTATGATACCACAAAATGCAGTAGAAAACAGAGGAAAATTGAGCAAGATAATAAGGCAGTTTAAACTTGACACTGATACCCCGAATTGATACACTCAAAGCGTGGAGAAAACCCTTCACAAAATGTAAATAATTGCCAATATAAGCACGAAGAAATGGTATAGTGCGTTTCTACCGTAACGCCTGAGTTACGACTATTGGTTGATTTGAGAAAGCCATCAGTGGTGTGTGGTTTATGCTTTTGGTTTTCCCGGACAACGGCTTTGTTACCGTAGATGTTGGCAGACAGGTTTGAGACACCTGTCTTTGTTGTTTTTAAACGCTTCATTTTTACAGGAGGAACAAAAATGAAAAAAGCAGTATCACTCGTACTGGCACTCATGATGGTCTTCGCATTCACGACTGTATTCACCGGCTGCGGCGGATCTTCCGAAGAAGAAGGCAATTCTGACAGTGCACTGAAGGCTGGATTTATCTGCCTGCATGACGAAAACTCAACGTACGACAAGAACTTCATCGACGCTGCAAACGCTGCATGCGAAGAGATGGGTATCGAAGCCGTGATCAAGACGAACATTCCGGAAGGACAGGAATGCTACGACACAGCTGCTGAACTGGTTGACGCAGGCTGCGGCATCGTATTCGCTGACTCATTCGGACATGAAGACTTCATGATCCAGGCTGCCAAGGACTTCCCGGATGTACAGTTCTGCCACTCCACCGGCACAAAGGCTCACACCGAAGGTCTTGACAACTATCACAATGCATTCGCAGCCATCTATGAAGGTCGTTATCTGGCTGGCGTTGCTGCCGGAATGAAGCTGAATGAGATGATCGACAATGGCGACATCACAGCTGACCAGGCTAAGATCGGTTATGTAGGCGCTTACACATATGCAGAAGTAATTTCTGGTTACACTTCCTTCTTCCTGGGCGCTCGTTCCCAGTGCGAATCCGCAACGATGGAAGTAACGTTCACCGGTTCATGGTATGATGAAGCCGCTGAAAAAGAAGCTGCGAACAGACTGATCAACAACGATTGTGTTCTGATCTCACAGCACGCTGACTCCATGGGAGCTCCGACGGCTTGCGAAGAAGCTGGCGTACCTGACGTATCCTACAACGGCAGCACAGTAGATGCTTGCCCGAATACGTTCATCGTATCCTCCAGAATCGATTGGGTTCCATACTACAAGTATGCAATGCAGGCTGTTCTGGACGGCGAAGCGATCGACGCTGACTGGACTGGTACTCTGGAAACCGGATCCGTCGTTCTGACCGAAGTAAACGAAAATGCTGCAGCAGAAGGAACGCAGGCTAAGATCGACGAAGTCAAGGCTGGCCTGGAAGCTGGCGACATCCACGTCTTCGACACTTCCACATTCACAGTTGACGGCGCTGCTCTGGATTCCTACATGGCAGACGTTGACTCCGACGCTGAATTCGAACATGAAACGGAAGTCGTTTCTGACGGATACTTCCACGAATCCGAATTCCGTTCCGCTCCTTACTTCGACATCAAGGCGATCGACGGAATCAAGACTCTTGACGAGAAAATGTAATTGAACGATTACGCAATAATAGAGGGAAAGCCCCGGATCAACCCGGGGTTTTCCTCATTTCAGTAACCAGAAAGGACAAATCGTTTTGGATAACCGACCTATCGCAGTATCAATGCGTAACATCACCAAAGTCTTTGGCGATATCGTCGCCAATGACAGTGTAACGCTGGATATATACCGCGGAGAGATCCTGTCGCTTCTCGGCGAAAACGGAAGCGGCAAGACGACGCTGATGAATATGCTGTCAGGCATCTATTTCCCGGATGGAGGAGAGATCCTGATCAATGGCGAACCGGTCATGATCAGTTCCCCAAGGGAAGCGTTTGATCATGGAATCGGCATGATCCATCAGCACTTCAAACTGGTAGACGTATTTACCGCTGCGGAGAACATCGTGCTCGGCCTCGAAGAAAAAGGCAAGCTCGACATGGACAAAGCGGAAAAGAAGATCCGGGACATCTGTGAGATGTACGGATTCGACGTCGACCCGAAACAGAAAATCTACAACATGTCCGTATCGCAGAAGCAGACGGTCGAGATCGTCAAGGTGCTTTACAGAGGTGCGGAGATTTTGATTTTGGATGAACCGACTGCCGTACTGACGCCGCAGGAAACGGATAAGCTTTTTGCGGTCCTCCGCAACATGAAGGAGGACGGCAAGACGGTCGTCATCATCACGCACAAGCTTCACGAGGTGCTGGCAATTTCCGACCGTGTGGCAGTCCTGCGAAAGGGCAAGTTCGTCGGTGACATGATCACCGCCGAGACCAATGAGCAGGAAATGACCAACATGATGGTCGGCCGGCAGGTCGAACTGAATATCGACCGCCCGGATCCGGTAGATCCGAAGCCGAGAGTGGTGGTTGAGCACCTGACGGTCAAGGGTCCGGATGGCGTCATGAAACTGGAGGACGTTTCGTTCACAGCGAACACGGGAGAGATCCTGGGCATCGCCGGCATTTCCGGATGCGGACAAAAAGAGCTTCTGGAGTCCATCGCCGGACTGCAGCGCGTGGAGAGGGGGACGATTCAGTACATCCACGATGACGGGAAATCAGAAGGACTCATCGGCAAGGATCCACTCCAGATCGCCGAGATCGGCGTATCGCTTTCCTTCGTTCCGGAGGACCGACTTGGCATGGGTCTGGTCGGCAGTATGGACCTGACGGACAACATGATGCTCCGTTCCTTCCGCCGCGGCAGATCTATGTTCACAGACCGCAAAACCCCTAAAGCGCTGGCCGAGAAGGTCGTCGACGAGCTGGAAGTCAATACGCCGAGCGTTTCGACAGAAGTCCGGAAGCTGAGCGGCGGTAACGTTCAGAAAGTTCTGGTCGGCCGGGAAATCGCTTCAGCGCCGACTGTTCTGCTGTCCGCTTACGCGGTGCGCGGACTGGATATCAACTCATCTTATACGATCTACGATCTCTTGAACCAGCAAAAGGCAAAGGGCGTCGCCGTTATTTACGTCGGCGAAGACCTGGATGTTTTGCTGGAACTTTGCGACCGCATTCTGGTCCTCTGCGGAGGCAAGGTCAGCGGTCTCCTTGACGGGCGCGGCGCGGACAAGAGAGAAGTCGGCATGATGATGACAAAACTGGGAGGAGGGACGAACAATGAGCAAACCAGTTAAAGAACCTTTCCTCCACATTACCAAAAGAAAAGAGATGCCCGCCAAGAAAGCGTGGGCGATACGTATCGGTGCGATCGTTGCAGCGCTCATCGTATGCGCGATCGTAACGACATTGACGACCGGCCTCGACCCGATCAGCGTTTACGCAGCTATGATCGACGGAGCCATCGGCACATCGAGAAAAGTTCTGATCCTGCTCAAGGAGCTGGCGATTCTGCTTTGCATTTCTCTGGCGCTGACCCCGGCGTTCAAGATGAAGTTCTGGAACCTGGGCGGTGAAGGACAGGTCCTGATGGGCGCGTGGGCAACATCCGTTGTCATGATCTATCTGGGCGGCGTCCTTCCGAACGCAATCCTGATCCTGATCATGTTCATTGCGGCTGTCGGCGCAGGTGCGATCTGGGCGATGATCCCAGCGTTCTTCAAAGCGAAGTGGGGCACCAATGAAACGCTCTTCACGCTGATGATGAACTACGTCGCGATCCAGTTGGTCGCCTACTTCATGATCGTCTGGGAGAACCCGAAAGGCTCCGGCCACGTCGGCGTTATCAATCAGGCCGGGCGTGAAGGCTGGCTTCCGTATATCGGGACCAACAGTTATATATTCGTTATCATTTTTGTGGCGATCATCACCATCGGAATGCACATCTATCTGCAGTACAGCAAGCATGGATATGAGATCTCGGTCGTTGGTGAAAGCCAGAGAACAGCCAATTACGTCGGCATCAAGGTCGACCGCGTCATCATCCGGACGCTCCTTCTTTCCGGAGCGCTTTGCGGATTCACCGGCTGGATGATGGTATCCGGAACCGACCACACGATCACGACGACACTGGCAGGAGGCAGAGGATTCTTGGGAATCATGGTGTCGTGGCTGGCACAGTTCAACTCCATCGCCATGATATTCGCGGCACTGCTTCTCGTATTCCTGGAACAGGGAGCCGGAGAGATCTCCACCAGCTGCGGACTGAATCAGTCTTTTGGAGATATCCTGACCGGCATCATTCTGTTCTTTATCATCGGATGTGAGTTCTTTATTAACTACATCGTTCACGTTCGTAAGAAGTCAGGAAAGGAGGAAGCATAAATGTTTGATCTTGTTGCTTTTATCCCAAGAGCCATCATTCAGGGCATGCCGCTGCTGTTCGGCTGTACCGGTGAAACGATCTCCGAAAAGGCAGGCAGCTTGAACCTGGGTATTCCGGGCGTCATGTATGTCGGCGCGATGTGCGGCGTTATCGGCGCGTTCTTCTACGAACGAAGCTGCGCCGGGGAACCGCTGAACGCGTTCTTGGCCATCATGATCCCGTTCATGTCCTGCTTGATCGGATCGCTTCTGATGGGTTTGCTCTTCTCTGTGCTGACGGTAACGCTGCGGGCGAACCAGAACGTCGTCGGTCTGGCGATGACCACTTTCGGCGTCGGGTTCGGTAACTTCTTCGGCGGTTCGCTGATGAAGTTGACTGGAAGCTCCGTTCCTTCCATCGCGCTGAGCAAGACGAGCATCATCTTCAGCAAGTCGCTGCCGTTCGCAAAAGACTTAGGTTGGTTCGGGAAGATATTCCTTTCCTACGGATTCATGACGTATCTTGCCATCATCATTGCGATCATCACCGCGTACGTTCTGAAGCGGACGCGCGTCGGACTGCATCTCCGCGCGGTCGGTGAGAATCCGGCTACGGCAGACGCAGCCGGTATCGACGTCAACAAATATAAATACTTCGCGATCTGCATCGGCTGCATGATCGCGGGACTCGGCGGATTATTCTACGTTATGGACTACGCCAGCGGCGTCTGGTCCAACGACGCGTTCGGTGACCGCGGATGGCTGGCTATCGCCCTCGTCATCTTCACGCTCTGGAAGCCGAACATCGCGATCTTCGGGTCCATCCTCTTTGGCGGACTTTACATCATGCACCTGTTCATTCCAGGTGCCGGAATGGCCGTCAAGGAACTCTACAAGATGCTCCCATACGTGGTCACGATCCTCGTTCTGATCATCACGAGCATGCGCCGCAAGCGTGAGCATCAGCCACCGGAAAGTCTGGGTCTGCCATACTTCCGGGAAGACAGGTGACGCAGTCACCATTTCCACAAAATTCTACAAGGCACGGCATCACGCCGTGCCTTTTGCATTGCGCAGGCTATGGGAAGAAGGAAACTGGTGAGTTCCATATACTGCTTTAATGTGGTACAATGATAAAAGACAAAACTGCATAATACATGAAGAAAAAACATGAAAGGGAGGTTTCACTATGAGAAACAAGCGAACCTCGAAGGTTTTTGCGGCGAAGGGCTTTGCGATCCTCGTTGCCGTGCTGATGGCGTTTGTGATGATGCCGCTGGGCACCGGACTATCGCACGCGGCGACCGGAACGGTCAAAGCACCTTTGGATTTTGCAAAAGACACGAAGACCCGAAGCGGCGCGGGTTGGTCCTGGGACGGGACGGAGCACGTGCTGTATCTGGATAACTTCCAGATGGACCTGACGAAGTACGATAAGAGCTACACGGCTGCGATCCAGCTGCCGGCAGGGAAGGACGGAGCGAAGATCGTTTTGAGCGGCACCAATGAGATCACGCTGAAGGGTTCGTCCCGGTGCGGAATAGCGGCGAAGGGTGACCTCCATATAGAAGGCGGGATCCTGAACATCAACGCCAACGGCAAGACGAACGGGATCCATGCGAAGAAGAATCTGTCCGTGAAGGACGGGACGCTGGGCGTCTATGCGTATGACTATTCGATCCAAGCGAATGAGACCATGACGCTCGAAGGGACCACCCTCGACCTGTCGCTCAAGGGAGCCAATACGGGCAAGAATGCGATCAAGACCGCGATCCTGGTGCAGAACAGCAAAGTCGTTCCGGATGGGATGACCATACAGAATTCGGACATCACCGCTGTCATCGGGGGCAAGAATAGCTGCGGCCTGGCGCTTTTGGATCAAAAGCTCACCATGGAGGATTCCTCCTATAATCTGACGGTGATGGATAGCGCCGAGGATGTTGAAGGACTCGATGTCAACAACGGAGATGCTTTCATTAAAAATTCCCAGGTTTACATCGATGTGAAAACGAAGCATGCGGGGGATGAAAGCCTGATTATGAACGTCGGAACATGGACCAGCAAGCATCCGGCGCCGAACCCGACGATCGAGTTTGTCCATTCCAATGTCCGTGGATTCTCTTCCGGAACCGGTCTTTCCGCGTACTATCAGGGCGGTGGAATCGGCATCGTCGAACAGTCGGTCGTCGATATCGAGGCAGCATACTTTGCTGCGGATACCGGTGTGAAGAGTTTGCAGGTCGCTGACAGCTCTGCCACGTTTACTGCTGACTACAACTTTATGATGGCTGCCCTCAGGATGGACGGCCCGGCGTGCTTCTCGAATTCCGAAGTGAAAGCGATCAACACGGGAGAAGACGGGATTGGAATGATCTTCATTTCCATAGACGGAGATGAGTACGCCGGTGAGGATCCGTTGACCGTCCGTGGGGAGAACACAGTCCTCACAGCGGAAGGAACGCAGGCAGCGTTCGAATATAATGCTGACACTCTGATCCGCGAGGACGCGGCGGTCGTCTACGAAGATGGACTTACCCCGGTAGAGGGTGGTACCCTGCAGCGCGTTCTTGAAATAACGCCGAACAATCCGGACAACTATGGCTGGAGCTTCTCGGAAGGCGATCTCGGATATGACGACACCGATTTTATCAACGCATCCCAGAAAGTCGTGATCGCGAAGCCGAACGGCTCGGTCATCATCAGACAGCCGCAGCCGGCCAGAGTCTGCTATCCGGAGGACGCGACTTTTACCGTCGAGCTTTGGGATCCGGCAAATGTTGCGTCGTACCAATGGTACAAAGTCGACACGGCGGGCAAAGTAACGCCGGTTGAAACGGCCTCCGCGACCACCGCTGAACTGACGATTCCTACCGCAAAGGCCGACGACCACAGCAGCTTCTACTGTGAAATCGTGGACAAGGACGGAAAAATAGTCACCAGCAAAAAGGCTGAGCTCCGCGCGGTGACGAGCCTTTCCGGACAAGTCGTCCAGCTGTCGAAAGAAACGTTCACATATAACGGCAAAGTCCAGAAACCGGCCGTCGTTACCATCGGCGGCGAGGCACTGGTAGAAGGCACCGATTACACCATCGAGTGGCCGAAACCGGCGCCAAAGAATGCCGGCCTGTACTTCCTGACCGTTAACGGAATCGGTGATTACGGCGCATCGACACAAGCCAGCTTTGTCATCGAGAAAGCGAACAACCCGATGGTGGCTAAGGGCAAGACCGTGACCGTGAAATACAGCAAACTGAAGAAACGCGCACAGACCATCAAGCGGTCCGCCGCGATGGGCATCAGCAAAAACAAAGGTACGCTGTCATTTGAAAAGACCGATGGAAACGCGAAGATCACGGTGAATGCGGCCAGCGGCAAGATCAAGGTTGCGAAGAAGCTCAAGAAGGGCACATATCCTGTGAAAGTAAATGTCACTGCTGCCGGTAACGCAAACTATAACGAAAAGTCCAAGATCGTCACCGTAAAGATCAAGGTGAAATAGATGAAGATCGACCATCCGTTTCCGCCGCTCTATAGCGGGCACAGCCGGGTACTGATTCTGGGGTCGTTCCCATCCGTGAAATCGAGAGAGCAGCTGTTTTTCTACGGCCATCCGCAGAACCGGTTCTGGGGTGTGATCGCGGCGATTTTCGGCGAGCAAAAGCCCCAATCGATCGACGAGAAAAAAGCACTGATCCTGGATCACGATCTGGCGCTTTGGGATTCCATCGCCAGTTGCGAGATCTCGGGATCCTCGGATTCCAGCATCCGGAATGCAAAACCCAATGACCTGAGCATTATTCTGGAGAACAGCCAGGTCGACCGGATCTATTGCAACGGGCGGAAATCACACGAGCTTTACAGGAAATATATTGAGCCGATCACGGGCATCGAGGCAGTCTGCCTGCCGTCGACGAGTCCAGCGAATGCCCAGTTTACGATGGATAAACTGATCAATGCCTGGGCGGTGATACGCGAGTAAGGTTATAAGAGAGTATAATAAAACATGGACCATTCTTTTCGAAGGAAGAGGTCCCTGTTTTTATATGCTGGGTCACGCGTTATTTGATTTTTACTTTTTTAGGATTGCTCCAAGGAGAATAAATCGGTTCTCCGTTTACCTTCATGAAGGTCCGAACGCGGACGAAATACTTTTTGTTCTTCAGCTTGGCAATTTTCTTTGATGTGGCAGAAGCGCGTTTGATCGTTTTGTTCTTGACGTTTTTGGTGAACGCCTTGTCCGTGCTGTACTGCACCTGATATCCGTTGATGCCGGCCGTACTCATTTTCTCTTTCTGGCGCTTCCACTTGACGGTCATGCTGTGGCTTCCCGCCTTGCCGGATTTCACCGTCTGAAGCGCCGTTCCCTTTGGACAGATGGTGAAACCGGACTTCAGCGTTCCGGAATAATTGCCTTTGCTTTCCACTTCGATGTCGTAGTTTCCAACATCCGTTTTAGTCATCTCGAAATCCTTGTCAGGGTCAGCAAAGATGGAATAGCTTCCGAGAACTTCGCTGTCTCGTCCAAGGATCTTGTAGCCATAGTCTTCCCCGTAGGTGAGGCCTTCCACATCGATCGTCGGCAGCTGCACCGCGCCGTTATAAACAAAGGTCTGTTCGCTGAGCGTCAACGCTCTGTCGGAAATATCACTCGGCTTGATCGTATATGAAATGATATAGCTATCAGTATAATTGCCCTTACCGTAAAGGATCATGTGCTTGGTGCCCTGGTTCGCGTCACCCGTATAGGTAACATTGTAATCCACGCCTTCCGTTAACGCCTTATCCGGATTATTCCAGATCAGATTCGGCTTTTTCTTGGTTCCATCATAGATGAAGGTATCCTCATCCAAGTGGGCTTTTCCCTGGACTGCCTGTTTGATCGGCATCGGAGCGATGTCGAAATACAGAAACTTAACGCCGGTATAGTGATCTCCCTGAAGGAATACAGCAACGGAACCGGTTTGTGATCCAACTGCGGTGTTCACTCCATAATACAGCTGATAATCTTTCCCTTTTGTGAGGGCGTTGCCATTATGCTCTACTGTGACCTCCGGATAGATCGGCTCGCCGGTATAGGTGTATTCTGTTTGCTCCAGTTCGGCTTCGACAGTCCATCCCGGAGATGTCATCATGACTTTGCCGCAATAGGAACAGTATATTATTACCTGATCCGGCTCATCAAAGGATGCCATCGTTTGCTTATAGCCTTTGTAATCATGGGTGTGCGGTTCTCCAGGGACCTCATCCCAGCCAGTTCTGCCTTCCGCATGGGTAATGGCAAAACCCTCGCTGCAGCCGACAAAAACGTCCACCCCGAACTGCGGCGCATCACCGTCGAAGTAGGCGGAGACCAGATTCGGGCAATTTGCAAAGGCTCTGTCGCCCAAGCTCTCAAAACCTACTTCGAAAAGAATATGGGAGAGGTTCGGACACCCTTCGAAGGCGGATTCCCCAATGGATTTCAGCTTCGATGAGAAGGATATCGTATCCAGTGCCTCGAGATTGCGGAATGTATTTGCCCCGATCGAAGTGCAGTTCTCATCGATTTGAACTTCCGTGATCAGATTGTTATATGACAGCCATGGAGCTCCATCTTCCCCATAATCATACATCGCACCGCTTCCCTCGATGGTCAGGAGGCCGCTTTCATAAAGCGTCCACTGAAGACTGCTGCCGCACTTTCCGCTTGTCACAATGGGGTCCGGGATCGGGGCGATGTCCGCGGTGACCTGACAGGTCGCCGATGCATCTCCATTCGCAGCGGTGATGACGGCGCTGCCGGAGGCAATGATCTCAATCTTGCCTTCCGCGTCGACCGTGGCGGCCTCCAGGTTGCTGGAACTGAATACCGCGTACTTGAGTTCCACGTCTGCCGGAATATATTGTACATTCAAATGAATCTGTTCGCCGGCGGTGGTGGAATTGATCGTCGTCGGCGTACAGGTCAGAGACGTCGGCCTGGTCGCCGGGCGGACATGCACGTATTTATAATCTGTATAGAACGTATCTTCAGGATCCGGCGCCACAAACGTCTGCGCGTCGCTTCCGTTTACATTGGCAGAGACCATGAAGGCAGGGGTGTACCCCTCCGTGTTGATATAGAAACCGTTGATAAGCTGATAAACGGAATCATCTTCACCTTCATCTCCCTCATCATCGAAATCGCTTTCCGTAAAGGAGAACATGCCGTTGGTACCGCTGGTGTTGCCGGTTGCCGTCACGGTGGCATCGCCGACGATAACCAAGACCACCTCGCTCGGATCATCCGAGAAGGAATGAACGCCGTAGCTGCTGTCGGAAGTGCCGCCGGCAAACGTCATGCTGCCGCTGCTGATGGTCCCGCATTGGGATTCCCAACCATAGCTTTCCAGAGGCGCCTTGCCGCCGGTTGCATTGAAGGATCCGCCAGTCATTTCGACCCACGTGTCGATTCCGTAACTGGCGCCGGTGGTAACGTCCCCACCGGTGGCGTTCAATGTGCCGCCGTTCATATATGTTTCCGTCACATAGATTCCGGTAGACGTGCAATCTTCTTCCGCGTCGGTAGACAGTGCCCCGCCCTTGGCAGTCAGCGTGCCGCCATTCAAGGTGAGCAAGCTGATGTCCTCATCTTCAAGGCCATAAATGCCATAGCTGTTGTAGGCTTTCCCGCCGGTGCAGGTAAGTTGACCGCTTTCCTGCGTCAGGTTTCCGTCATATACCAGAATCCCATAGGATTCACAATCCGTGTTAGCGCCCCCGGTCGCCTTTAGACTGCCGCTGCCGCTGATCGTTAAATTGCCGTCCACCCAGATACCTGCCGTATCGCAATCATCTATGCGGGTAGATGTTACCGAACTGCTTCCTTCCAGCGAGATCTTCAGATTCATCTTCGCGTAAATGGCGGCTGTAGCAATGGCATCACCATCCTCCTTGATGGTATAGCCTTTGCCAGAATAAGAGTAGCTCTTGAGCGTCAACGTTTTAGTGGAGTTGTCAAAGCTCCAGGTAGAGTTGGAGTTGCAGTTGTCACTGGTGACCTGCGTTCCGCCGATCCAAAGCTGGTAGTTTGTCGCCGCCGATGCGGGATCAGCCGTTCCGCAGAAGGCCAGCGCCCCGATCAGTATCAAGGTGCAGACTCCAACCAAATGCAAAATTCTCCGTTTCTGTCGCGATGTCAATTTCATCAGATTAACCTTTCTGTCTGTTTTGCCAAATATGCTGCGCTCCGTCACGCAGCGTCATCTTCATTATAAATGAAGGTGAGGCTTCCGTACAGCAGGAAAACCGTGTGGATTACAACACCATTAACAAAACCTTCTTAGAAGTTTTTGTGTAAAGTCCTTTGAAGAAACGCTTTAGAGTGGTAAAATAATCGTATATGGCGGGTAACTATACAGGAGGTATCATAAATGGACTATAACTTCACAATAACAAGAACAACGAATCCTAAGGAGAAACCGGCGCCGGGTGCCAGTCTGGGCTTCGGCAAGTATTTCTCTGACCACATGTTCATGATGGACTATCATGAGGGGCAAGGCTGGCATGACGGACGCATCATCCCTTACCAGAATCTGTCGATGGACCCTGCGTCTACATCTCTGCACTACGGGCAGATGATGTTCGAGGGACTCAAGGCATACCGCAATCCGCAGGGCAAGATCAATTTATTCCGTCCGGACATGAATGCAAAGCGCCTGAACAGAACCAATGACCGTATGTGCATTCCTCCGATGGACGAAGATCTCTTTATCGAGGCGGTCAAGGCCATCGTTAAGGTAGACGAGGACTGGATCCCTACCGAACAGGGATGCTCCTTATATATCCGCCCGTTTATTCTCTCTCCGGAGGTAAGCTTCTCCGTTCTGCCTGCAAAGCACTACTGGTTCGTCATCATCGTCGGACCGGTTGGCGCATACTATGAGGGCAATGAGAGCAAACTCCACGGCAGCCACATCTGGGTAGAAGAAGAATACATCCGCGCAGCACTCGGAGGAACCGGCTTCGCGAAGTGCGGAGGCAACTACGGCTGCGGCATGAAGGCTGCCTATGAAGCAAAGAAGAGAGGCTGTGAAGAAGTTCTGTGGCTTGATGCCAAAGAACACAAATATGTTGAGGAAGTAGGAACCTCCAATGCGTTCTTCATGATCGGCGACACGGTCATCACCTCGTCATTGAGCGGATCTATTCTCCCTGGAGTAACGAGAGACAGCGTTTTGCAGCTCCTCAGAAAGTGGGGCGTCAAGGTTGAAGAGCGCCGCCTGGAGATTGCGGAAGTAATGGATGCCATTGAAAACGGCACGCTCCGCGAGGCATGGGCGACAGGCACAGCCTGCGTCATCTCGCCGATAGGGGTTTTGCATTATCACGGCACGCAGTTCCCGATCAACAATGAGATCGTGGGAGATGTCAGCCAGAGACTGTATGATACCCTTTACGGCATGCAGATCGGAACCCGTGAGGACGATATGGGATGGATCGTGGAAATCTAAAGCAATACAAAAGAGGCATCGGACGCCACATGAACATTCGGTTGCCGATGCCTCTTTCTTTTGCGTCGCATAATGCATCTAGTTGGGGTGTAATAATAACAAAGACATAAGGATTTAGAAGATGACCCAAAAAGAAGAAGAGGAGTAGATTGGTTATGAAAAGAAAGGTATTGTATAGCATTTTGTCAATCATATTGACAATAGGTCTGCTGCCCGCGACAACCGTCAGTGCCTTTGCGCAAGGAACTGACAGTCAGATGACGGTCAGCAATTCCGCCGTGAGCTCGAACCTGGGAAAAGTGATGAACAAGCTCGAAGTGTCGAAGGATGCATTCGACTACACAGATCCTGCGCTGGCCAAAGCAGAGGCCGACACTGATTTCCCGGAAAAGTTCGACCTGCGCGACGTGGATGGTGTTAGTTATGTCACACCGGTAAAGTTCCAGAATCCGTTCGGAACCTGCTGGGGTTTTGCAGCTATTACGGCTGCAGAGACCAGTGTTTTGGGGAATCCTGCAATCAGCGGATCGTACACGGCAGACACGTTGGATCTGTCTGAGAAGCATCTTGCATTCTTTGCGGCAAAGGCCCTTGATGACCCGACCAGCTCGCAAAATGGCGAGGGGTCACATTCTCATGGGGCGACAGCTGCGGAGCGCATGAATTATGGAGGCTTTCCATTTATTGCGACAAGCCTGTTCTCGTCAGGTGTAGGCCCTAATTTGGAGAGCCGGGATGAGGCGCTTATTTACAAAGGCAAAAACGGCACCATTGAGAAGAGAAAACTCGATGGAAAGTGGACGGATTACTGCTATAGTGCAAAGGATGACTGGGAGCTGGACGAAACCTGGAGATTCAAACAGTCCTTTGTTTTGGATGAGTCATACCTTCTTCCAACTCCAGCGAATACTAACAATCGATCAGATATAGAAGAGGAAAGATACACTTACAACCCAGCCGGAACGGCAGCCATCAAGGAACAGCTGATGAACAAGCGAGGAATCGAGATCGGCTATCACTGTTCATTCGTCACAGGCGGCCAGCTGGCAGACGGCTCACCGAATTTCCTCAGCGAAAATTACGCTCACTACACTTACCTTCTGGCTGGTGCGAATCATGCTGTATGCATAGTCGGATGGGATGATAATTACTCCAAAGAAAACTTCAACCAGGGAGTTTATCATGAGACAGAGTCACTTTCGTATGATATGGCGCCGCCGGCTGATGGAGCATGGCTGGTCAAAAACAGCTGGGGTTCCGGCGAGCAGGTTTTCCCGAATTACGGCAGAGGCGACTGGGGCTATGTCGATCCTGAAACAGGAAAACACACCGGGTACTTCTGGTTATCCTATTATGATAAAAGCATTGAGAGTCCGGAGGCATTGAGTTTTGATAAAAGCAATGAAGGGTCCTCGTATTATCTGGATCAGTTGGATTACATGCCTGTGAATACGGTATTTGGGGCTACTGCAGATCAGGAACTGGTCATGGCCAACGTACTTCAGGCGGAAGTTTGTGAGAAACTGGAGCAGATTTCCTGCCAGACTTCCGTGCCGGGAACATCCGTCCACTACGAAGTCTATATTCTGCCGGACGATTTTACGGCTCCGGATAATGGCAAGCTCGTGGCAAGCGGAGATACGGCAGCCTATAAATTCGGAGGATATCATAAGATCGATCTCGCGGAAGGCGTGGTTCTGCAGAAGGGACAGAAATATGCAATTCTTGAGACCCTGACGACACCGGATCAGAAATATTCGGTTGATATTCCAATCGGCTACGCAGAAGAACCTGCGGCTGAGGTAACGGATATGTACTGGATGGTTGGGATCATTAATCAGAACGAAAGCTTCCTGCGCATGAACGGCAAGTGGTATGACTGCTCCGGCATAAAGAAAGAACTCATTGATAAGGTCGTTTTAGATGAACCTGATAGTGATTTCACGGTTGACAATTACCCAATCAAGGGATATTGCTCAGCAATGCCTGATCTTGAAGTGATATTATATGCGGATGGTTATGAGTGCAACAGTATCCAGAATATCGTTGGCTTACCGAACAAATATCATGATGGTTCTGTTGAAGCGGATCTGTCCATAGGATTCGAAGGGCAAGAAGGAGTTCTTCCGGCGGAGGACGCGAAGATTACATGGGAACTGGAAGAGGCTGTAGATGGAATGACTCTGGAGCCAACAGAGGATCCGTCTGTTGCACATTTTAAGGCGACCAAGTGTGCAGACACGAATATACTGGTGACAGTGGAGGGTGTTGGAACGAAGGTCATCCCGGTACAGTTGGCACCGGAGATCGCATGGATCAATTCAATAAAGAGCGGGAAGAAGCAGCTGACAATCAAGGTCAAAGACGTGAAACAACTCAATATCACGGGATATCAGGTCAAGTACCGTGTCAAGGGGGCAAAGAAATGGAAGATAAAGACCATTAATTCTGTCAAGCCATCTCTAGTCCTTAAGGGAATGAAGAAAGGAAAGAAGTATCAGGTCAGGGTACGCAGCTATTACAAATCTGCAAAAGGCAATACGCTGTATGGAGGCTGGAGCATGATCAAGACCAGCAAGAAGATAAAATAATGAGTAAGCTGCAATTCAAGTATGTAAGGATACAGGGCAAGGAACTGGCGAAGAACACGATGTACGCCAAAGGCATATTCAGCATGTGCTGGCAGCTGATTCAGGATGATGTCATGATCGAAGAAGATGCGGATCTTTATCGTGAAATCGATGATTGGTTCGCCGAGAACCTTCCATGGCCCCCGCAATGCATGAATCAGGAGCCCGTGGTCTGCTGGTTCAAAACGGAAAACGCCGAAGCGATGATGAAAATGATCCGTCCGGCCCTTTGGCTTCTGGAACGCTACAACCATCCGTACTTCCTTGTCTATACGAATTCTCCGGGGGAGATCGTATATGAGGATCACTATCAGATCGCTGCGAAAGTGGACGGATTGCTCTAGATCGATGAATTGCAAAAATCCTGGTCACCGGATAACAGATAGGTCAACAATCTAAATAGAAATGCAAAAGAGACAATGATACTCGCATTGTCTCTTTTTGCGAACAGCATTAATTTTTAAGTGAAACGTTTTATGAACGGTTATTTCGAAAGAGTAGTTAGTTAAGGCTAACCATTGGGGCTATTAGAGCGGGTGCCGATGGCAGGCACCCGCTGGGACACCCCGCTAATCAAGTTGGAGTAATTAACATCATTCATGGACACGCGGATGATGTATGATAATGAGTGTGACAGTTAGCTATTGCTAACTTCATATTCAATATACCGTACTCGATCATATCTGTCAATATCTTTTTTGTAGAATTGTTTATTGTGTCACCGTCTCTTTCCTATAGCATCTTGAATCATATGGAGTATTTAGATACAATAAATTAACAAGATATACAAGAAATATGACTTTGAAAGCGATTATTAGAAACCGGGGGATCTGAAATGAAGAAGAAAGTAATACCAATCCTAATGGCCATATTGATGGCGTTTGCCATAATGCCGTTCAGCGCAGGGACAGCCTATGCGGCAATGTATGAAGGGCACTTTGATGACTATATCGATGGCCTTCAGTACGGAAAGATCGTAATGAGAAGCACTCTCACAATCGATGTAGGGGCTGCTATAGAAGCAGACCCTCAGATGAAGGCATCCTTTTCGAAAGGGGGTGACGTAGTCGTAAGGTTATATCATCCGGAACACCCGGTGTATTTCGACTATGACAATGTGACCCAAATAGCCACGTTGACAATGCCGTACAATTTTTCCGCGTATGCTGGGAACATGGTATATATTTATATTCATATCGGATCGGATATATTCTATAGGAATTATGACGCTGTTGCAGAAAACCTGATGTCTGTGGTCGGCAAGACCGCCACCGTCAAATACAAAAAACTCAAGAAAAAGAACCAGTATCTCGACGTAAAGAAAGTGCTCGCCATCGGTAATGCGGCAGGTGACGTAAGTTTCGCGAAGGCCAAAGGCAATAAGAAGATCACCATCGATGCCACCACGGGGGAAGTCACGGTGAAGAAAAAGCTCAAGAAAGGGAAATACACGATTACTGTCAATGTTACAGACGCCGGTGATCAATACTATAGTGCCATGACTCTAAAGAAAAGGTTCAACATCAAAGTAAAATAATACAGATAATAATGGGAGTTGTAATATAGAAGTTTTATTGAAAGGAGAAGAAGATGAGTATCAGACAATCATTGTCGGGGAAACTCACTGCGGTCGTTCTGTCATTCATCGTTGCAGTAAGCATGTCAGCGACACTGTTGCCGACGGTAGCATATGCAGACGATGACCAGACAAAGATCGAGAAGGATGTGCAGGGGTTCATCGACAACGCGAATGAGGCGTATGCGAAGGAAATCACCAAGACTCTGGCTACGCAGTATCCGGCAGTCGACGTTGCGCCTAATGACATGAAGTATCATCCGGAGGGCGGCTATGCTTACGGATTCAGAAATGCAGGTTCTGAAGCGGAACATCAGGCAGCGAATTTCCTTGTGCATGAATTCGAAAAACTCGGCTTGGATGTTCATAAGGACGCTGTCAATGTAGACAAATGGCAGTACAACGGCGCGACTTTCGAAATGGATGGCATGACGATGGAAGACCCGATTTGCTCCTATGCATCATCCGGAACGGATGCAGCCGGCATTACCGGTGAAATCGTGTATCTGGGCGATCTGGAATCGACTTCCGGAGCCGGAACCGGCTACGAGTGGGCCTATGAAATGTACTATGATGAGCATGGCCTGGTCGGTGATGACAGAAACATGAACGGCAAGATCGTTGTTGCTGACATCCATCAGTATGCGGACAACTGGATCACGCCATACTATGAGGAAGCATACCACCAAGGCGCTGCAGCGCTGATCACCTATTCCTATCAGTACTGCAATCCAGACGGTACCCAGACAGGAACGAAGTGGGATCACGCGGTGCAGATTCAGGACCTTTGCGCTGAAAACTATAAAGTTCCAACCGTAGCAATCAGCCGCTGCGACGGACTGAAGATCAAAGAACAGATCAAAGAAGCCTATGCGAAGAACGAGATTCCTACCGCAACACTGAAAGTTGATAATATCGTTGAGCCGGGCGGCACTTCCTACAATGTCGTCGCGACTTTGAAGGGCACCGCTGATACAGGACAGAGAGTCGTCATTTCCGGTCACTATGATAAGTACTGGTATGGATTCAACGATGACTGCGCAGCCATCGGAAATGTCTTTGGCGTTGCAAAGGCAATGGTAGATTCGAACTACAAGCCGCTGAATGATATCGTATTCATCGCGCATGGCGCAGAAGAATGGGGCCAGATGGGCACCGAGACAGACTGGGCGACCGGTTCCTGGGGTGAGCTCCATGACGTACATACGGATTGGCAAAGAACGACTCTGGCCATGATCAATTTCGAGCTTCCGGCTATGACACCGGATACGCTGATTGGCGGAGAAGGCCTTCCAGCAGATACGATTGGCAGCATCTTTGGCTGTACCGAGCAGGTATCCCCGGTTTTGGACAGCTTTGCGGACGGCAAATTGCTGGAGCAGGTCAACGCTTCCACCGGCAAGAAGGTAGTAGAAGTAGCCGACCGGTATTATCACGCGCAGCCGATGAGCGACGCGTATGGATGGCAGTTCCTAGGCGTTCCGTGCTATGAACTCAGAGGGTATTATGGTCCAGGAGATGATTTCTCGATTTATCACACGCCATTTGACGATGAAGATCACTATGCACCGGAAGCGATGGATTGGTGCATCAAGGCTACGGCAGCCTTGGCGGCACAGATCGATCAGAGCCCGGCGGTTGAATTCTCAACAGAGAAGATCAGCGAAAAACTGCTGGCAAGCATCAGTGACGATCTGAGCGTTTACAAGAAGGCAGGCGTAGATATCAGCACCTTCAAGGAAGCGATCGCTGATCTGCAGATCGCGGGCGATGCGTATCTCACCACCGCGAAGGGAATCAATACGGATTACACGCGGGCTGTAAACGATCCGGAAACGACGCCGGAAACATTGGCTGCAATCATCGACAGTGGTGTTGATCTGAACGGCATCGGCATGGATGCATTCCGCATCTGCCAGGATGACATTCTCGTGATCCTCGGAGACACCGACGCAGTAACGAGAAACGACGCAATCCAGCAGAACTACGGTTTGATTGAAGGAGCGCTCAGTTTCCTGAAGAGCAAGAATCCGGAAGAACAGGCAGGCGCGCTTGATCTCCTCTGGCAGATCAACGGCGGAATCGAATACTTAGCCTACTGCTTCAGCGAATGGAATGTAGGCGATGCGATCAAAACCTTGACCTGCGAAAAGATTCCGGATGGCAGCAACCGCGCATGCGGTCACAAGGTCGGTTATGTAGAGACATATCCAGCAACTTACGCAATCTATCATACGTTCGCAGACGGAGTTCCTCTTGCAAGCGAGGGCTTCAAGGACGAGATCGCGATCTACAACAACGCATCCAAGAAGCTGCTTCGTGAGCTGAGCGGCGCCATGTCTCAGGAACTCTTCGCGATCGAGGATATGACGGGACTCTATGGCTGCGTTTGCGCTATCCCGGCGAAGGTGACCGGTGTTAAGGCAAAAGCCAAGAAGGGCAAGAAAGTCAAGGTAACCTGGAACGCAGCAGAAAACGGAGCGATTTATCAGGTCGCATATAAGCTGAAGAACGCAAAGAAGTGGTCCTTCAAGTCAACCTACACTGACAAGAAGACGCTGACGCTCAAGAAGCTTAAGAAGGGCAAGGTCTATCAGATCAAGGTCCGCGCTTGTTCCGCGGATAACGCATACGGCCCATGGTCCAACACTGTCAAAGTGAAAGTCAAGAAATAACCGGACCGGAAGTTGCGAATAGCGATTCAAAACCGGCGGACCAAATTCCGCCGGTTTTTTCATTTTTTGTTCATTTGTGGTACAATGGAGCGGCATCGGAGGCGCGTCATATGATAATCGCAATGTTTGTCAGCGCTGCCATTATTGGGATTTTGGCGGTGCTGATGTGTATCATCTTAATAAAGAACTGGTCCGCAGGGAACAAAATCGTTTGGTCATGTATCCGGAATTTCCTTATCCTGAACATCATCGAGAGCGGTTTGTATCTGTATTTTGAAGGCACCAGATTAGCGGGCTCAGGGGATAACATCCCATTCTTCCTACGCGTTCTGGACATTGAACTGCTGGTCTTCATGAACTATTTCCTCAACTCATATATCCGGGAAAAGAGCATGTTGAGTGATCGTCAGAAACACACGCTCAAAACCGCGAATGCGGTGATCGTAGGGCTTTGCGCGGTCATTGCGTTCATCTGTTTCGGTTTCTTGATGAACGGACAATACGCGCAGGTATCGGTGGCGGCCGGGAATGCTGCGGTGGTATTGGAAATCGCGCTTTGCCTGCTGCAGACCGGCAATACCATCCTGCATCTTACGACTGCGTGCCGGGAGATCCCGCAAAAGCAAAGCAGGGTGTTCATAATCATTATTTGTCTGGCTCAGGTTCTGAATGGTCTTTGGAACGGATCGCTGATCATATGTGAGGTGTCCGGACTGCATACAGGAGCCATGTATGAAGTAATCGACACCACCAGCATCATGATGATCATTACGAACATCTGCATCGTTCTGCTGTTGTACACGGAGGACTTCTCACCACTGTTCGTTGCCGCGCAGAACATGTCCGACGAGCCGGCAAGGAGCAGAGAAGAAGTGCTGGAAGAGCGCATGGACTATATCGCGGAAACCCATAGCCTAACGAAACGGGAGCGGGAAGTCATGGAGCTGGCGTATAAGGGTATGACGAATTATGAAATGGCGGAGGAATTATGCATCTCCAAGTACACGATCAAGCGGCACATGTATAACATTTACGAAAAGCTTGGAATTTCAACGCGCGTCGACCTGATTCACATGATAGACAGATAACAGGTGCACTAAAATGGGCCAGACAGCCCATTTTTTTTATTGCCATTCAGGGGTATGATATAATCAAGTATTAATAAATATTTAGAGAAGAGGAGGTAAATTATGGTAAAAGCGAAAAAGCTGTTAGTATTTTTCCTTTCAGTTGCTGTAATGGTGGCGTTCATACCTTCGTATGCATTCGCCGCATCATTGACAGCACCAAAGGGTGTACAGGCAACTGTTGCTTCATCGACAAGCATCACTCTGACCTGGGGAAAAGTGAAAGCGGCAAAAGGGTACAAAATCTATTGCAAAGCGCCTGACGCTTCGAAGTTCAAGGTGGTAAAGACCATCAAGAAGAAGAACACCGTTAGTTGGACCTACACCGGTCTTGAAATGGACAAGACGTATGAGTTCAAGCTAAAGGCGTTCAAAGGGAAGAAGCTCAGTAAATTCTCAAAGAAAGTATCGGCGACACCTCAGCTCGGCGGACTTGATAAGCTCGCAGCGAGCGACATCGTCGCATTATCGAACAATGTGGATAGTGCCTTTGCTTATGATCTGACGAGCACGCTGGCATATGACCAGGATTACTGGGATGCCGACAATGGCTGGAGAACGGCCGGCAGTGACGCGGAGCACAGAGCAGCCGATTATATCGCCGATGTTTACGAGGATATCGGACTTGAAGAAGTAGAAAAAGTTCCAGTAACCGTTGACAAATGGCAGTATAACGGTGCTTCTCTGAAACTGACGAACGATGGCGGATCCAAGAAGGTCAATGTTTCCTGTACGGGATTCGGGATCGGCTCTTACGCTTCCTCCTTTGATGGCGTCGCAACAGGTGACATCGTGTACATGGGCGGCGGATATGAAGAAGACTATGAAACCTACTATGACGCAGAGGGACTGGAAGGTGCTGACCGCAATATGAATGGCAAGCTCGTCCTTGCTGACATCAATCAGGATGAGGCATACTGGATCGACGGATATTACACAGAAGCATGGGCACAGGGTGCAGCTGGCCTCATTACGTATTCCTCTCAGTATATCGATGAAAACGGAGAACAGACGGAAACCAAGTGGGATGAAGCCGTTCAGATTCAGGACAGCTGTTCCAGGGACTTTGGAATCCCATGTGTAACGATCAACCGTGCAGAAGGACTCAAGCTCAAGAACGGACTCGCGAAGATCGAAGCGGCCGGCGGCAAGGAGAAAGTCAGACTGGAAGTGCATAACGAAATCGCTCCTAATGCCGGAACGACCTACAATGTAATTGGCAAGATCAAGGGTACCGGTAATACGGGCCAGCAGATTCTTGTTGCCGGTCACTACGACAAGTACTGGTACGGATTCCAGGATGACTGCGCTGCGATCGGTGTAATTGCCGGAATCGCCAAGGCGCTGGTGGATTCAGAATATAAGCCTGTTAATGACATCATCTTTATCGCTCACGGCGCGGAAGAATGGGGCCGCACCGGAAACGATACTGACTGGGCTATGGGCTCCTGGGGAATGATCACGAAGGCGCATCCGGAATGGGCCGGCAAGACTCTGGCGCTCTTCAACTATGAACTTCCTGCTAAGAAGGGTAAGAGCGAGGATCTCGGAGTATCCGTCAACAGTTCCGAAGAAATCGCAACGACTACCGATCTGTATAACGATGGTGATCTGCTGGCTCTTCTGAACGACGGAATCACCAAGGAAGCAGTCACGGTCAGACATTCATCACCGACCATGTCGGATGGTATCGCTTATCAGGTCAACGGCGTTCCGCACGTTCAGGTCACGACCACCTGCGGAGTCAGCGATGATCTGTTCAGCATCTACCACACAAATTATGATGACAAGACGACCTATATGAAGAAGGCAATGAAGGACAACATCCTTTATTCCGCGGGATACATCATCAAGACAGATAAGACCCCGGCGCTGCAGTTAGACTTCGCGCTGAGAGTGAAGCAGATGGAACGTTCACTGGATGAACCGGAACTGTATGCAGATGCAAACGCTACAGCGGAAGCAGCAGCCTTTGAGGAAGCCATCGCGCAGCTCAAGGATGCAAGTGACGCATTCTTAGCAGAAGCGACAGCGATCAATGATGAATACGTTGCTGCTGTTGAGGCCGGAGATGCCGAGGCAGTTGAAGCGGCTCAGGCAAAAGCTCTGGAGCACAACCAGAAGGCGCTCAATGCCTACAAGCTGCTGCAGGATGGCCGCCTGCTCGGATTCAACAACTCAACCGATTTCGGAATGGCGAATGGAATCCTTCAGGATACTATCTGGTGCCTGAATGATTGCATCGAGGGTATTGAAAATAAAGATTTCGGACAGGTACTGGGTTCTGCAGGGTCACTGCATGGCGAAGTTGGCTGGAATGCATATGACTTCAGTAAGGCAGCTGCCGTTGAATCCGTTCTGGATGGATCGGAAGCTTATGGAAATGACACCTGGACAGGAGGCCGCAGCCCGGCTATCCTGGGCACCGATGTAACCGAAGCCATCTATGACGTTGCACATACCGAAGACCTTGGAGAATGCCTTGCTCAGAAGGTGGTATTTGAAAATGCGAAAATTGATCTGCAGAGCCGTCTCAAGGAAAGACTGGCATCTGACGTTGAAGCAATCAACGCGATGATCGACGCAATGAAGTAAACATTTTGAAAACAATCCCAAAACCGGCGGATCCATCCCGCCGGTTTTTTGTTCCGACGTATTGTTCAGTCGGTTAGGCCTGTGCTATACTTAAGCTGTCAGAATTATCAAACGAAGCGTAGTCTAAGGAAACGATAAGTGGAGGATTCACCATGAAGAGAAAAATAAGAGCCGGCCTGATCATGATACTGTGTATCTCGGTAGCGTTCGCATTCGGCGTTTTGCCGCAGAAGGCATATGCGGGTCTGGACACGGACACGTATACCTTTACGGATGGCGTGGGTGTTTGGGTCAATGCCACTGCAGGCGAAACGATCGATAAAGTTGTAAGAACCCCTGATTCAGGAGGCCAGGGTCCGGCCTATGTAGCAACGATAGAGGAGGATGAAGGACCATATGGCATGGGGTGGAGCTTTAAGATCTGTCCGTACAGTGTCGGAACATGCACATTCAAGGCTCTGGATGATAATGGTAAAACGATCGGAACAGTAAAGGTCATTGTAAAACAGGAGGCAGTCGACGAATTGTTCAAATGGGATAATGTCATGAACGCAAGGTTCCCATATGGCGACAAATACCTGATCATCGGCGATGAAAGCAGATGGGAAGGAACGGAATATGACCTGACCATCGATGGTGATTCGTATTCAGGGACAGTGGACAGCACCGGCAAGGTCCCATTAGATAAGATCTACCCATTCCGCACCATCGTTACCGGAAAGATCTGGAATAATGTCGATCCGAACAGGTCTTCTACTTACGAATTCTCTACCGATCCTGAATTTGCATTGACGTGCTACTGCAACGTAGACGTCCGCGCGACCGCCAAGCAGAAGAATAAGAAAAAAGTAAAGATCTACGCCAAGGACGTGCACATTGGCGATGTGATCAAGGTCACGTATGCCGGTACGACGTATACCAAGAAAGTCACCCAGACTTTCACCGACCAGACGCTGACCTATACCGTCATGATGAAGAAGAAAATGAAGAACAAAAAGTGGATCAAATTCAAGGTCACGAACAAGTTTAAACAGGAGATTTACTACTGCAAGACCAAGATGGTACGATGGGATACCAACAACTGGTACGATCCAGAAGATTAAACACATCGATAGCGCAATGCAATCAACAAACCGGCGAAAAATCCGCCGGTTTTTTATCTCAGTGATAGTCAACCGGAAAGTTTTGTGTTATACTCAAGTTGTCAGAATTATCAAACGGAATATAGGCCAAGGAAAGGATAATTGGAGGAGTCACAATGAAGAGAAAGCTAAGAGCCGGCCTGATCATGATACTGTGTGTCTCGGTAGCGCTCGCATTTGGCGTTCTGCCGCAGAAGGCATATGCGGGTCTGGATAAAGACACTCATACCTTTACGCAAAACGAGAGTCTTTGGGTATATGCTACTGCAGGCGAAACGATCAGTTCTGTTGTAAGAGAGCCTGATTCAGCAGGTCTGGGTCCGGCCTATTTAGAAACGGTAGAAGAGGAAGAAGGACCATATGGCATGAGGTGGGGCTTTAAGATTCACCCGTACAGTATCGGAACCTGCAAATTCACAGCTCTGAATGAAAACGGTGAAGCGATCGGAGGGATAACGGTCACTGTAAAACAGAGCGCGGTCGACGATATTTTCAAGTGGGAAAATGCCTATCACTCTGTGTTCCCGTATGGCGAGAAATATCTGATCCTCGGCAGCGACAATAGGTGGGAAGGAACAAAATATGACCTGACCATCGATGGCGATTCGTATCAAGGGGAACTGGATAGTACAGGCAAGATTGAGTTGAACAGAATCTACCCGTTCGACACCGTCGTTACAGGAATGATCTGGAATGATTTTGATCCTAACAGAAAAAGTTCTTACACATTCCCTACCGACTAGGAAGATGCATTAACTTGCTACTGCAACGTGGAAGTCCGCGCGACCGCCAAGCAGAAGAATAAGAAAAAAGTAAAAATCTACTGCACGAACGTGCATGATGGCGATGTGATCAAGGTCACGTATGCCGGTAAGACCTATACGAAGAAGGTCACCAAGAATTTCACCGACAAGACGATGACCTCTCCCGTCAAGATGAAGATGAAAATGAAGAACAATAAATGGATCAAATTCAAAGTCACGAACCAGTTTAAGCAAGAGATTCAATCCTGCAAGACCAAGATGAGAAAATGGGATACCGCCAAGTGGTTCCCGGATGATTGATTGTTATGGAGGTGTCACGATGAAGAGAAAGCTAAGAGCCGGCCTGATCATGATGCTGTGTGTCTCGGTAGCGCTTGCGTTTGGCGTTCTGCCGCAGAAGGCATATGCGGGCCTGGACAAGGACACGTATACCTTTACTAAAGACACGACCCTTTGGGTTAAAACCACTGCAGGCGAAACGATCAGTGCTGTAACAAAAAGCCCTGATACAGGAAGCCAGGATCCGGCATATGCAGTGTTAGAAGGATCAAAATACTTTAAGATTTACCCGTACAGTTTCGGAACATGCACATTCACAGCTTTGGATGAGAATGGGAAAATAATTGGAACAGTGAAAGTCACAGTTACGGAGGAAGCGCTTGACGATATCTTCAAGTGGGAGAATGCCGTTCACTCTGTGTTCCCGTATGGCGAGAAATACCTGATCATCGGCGCTGATAAAAGGTGGGAAGGAACGGAATATGACCTGAACATCGACGGCGATTCGTATACAGGGACAATAGATAGCACAGGGAAGGTCCAGTTAGATAGAATCTATCCATTTGGCACCATCGTTACAGGAAAGCTCAAGGGTTATCGTTCTGGTGTGGCTGCCATGTACGAATTCCCTACCAGTGGCGAATGGGCATTAACGTGCTTCTGTGATGTGCACGTCCGCGCGACCGCCAAGGGGAAGAATAAGAAAAAAGTGAAGATCTACGCCACGAACGTGCATAATGGCGATGTGGTCAAGGTCAAGTATGCCGGTAAGACCTATTCCAAGAAGGTCACCAAGAATTTCACCGACAAGACGATGACCTATACCGTCAAGATGAAGAAGAAAATGAAGAACAATAAGTGGCTCAAATTCAGGGTCACGAACAAGTTCAAACAAGAAATTTACTCCTTTGATACCAAGATGAGACTATGGGATTCCGATAAGTGGTTCCCGCCAGATGAATAAACACATCGACGGTGCAATGCAATCAAAATACCGGCGGATCAATTCCGTCGGTATTGTTTTTTTGTGATACAATAGAACCATGTTAAAGATCCATTACGGCAATGAAGCCACACAAAAAGAGAAATACTTATTTGACCACATCGACCCGGAGCGGAAGACGATCCTTCTCGTACCGGATCAGTATTCCCTGCAGATGGAACGGGACGCGCTGGCACATTTCCGCGGCCGGCATTCCGCGCTGCTCAATTTTATGGTGGCGGACTTCTCCAGTCTCGGTCGCAAGGTGGTCAAGGCTTCGGCCTGTAAGGAACCGGAACTCATCGATAAGTACGGCCGGCATATGCTGCTGGCGCTGCTCATCGACAAGCTGTCCGGAGACCTGAGCATCTATAAGAGAATGAGCGGCCGCAATTCGTTCACCGCGCTAATGAACCAGCTGATTTCCGAGATGAAGCGGTACGGAACGAAACCGTCGGATCTGAGCGGCGTGTTCGAAGACGGCACCGCCCATTCCTATCTGGAATACAAACTGGAAGACATCGAGCGGATCTACCGCGCCTACGAAGAGGCGGTGGACGGCAAGTTCCTCGACTCGGAAGACTACATCCGCTTCTTCGGTGATCTGATCCGGGACGCGGAGCTCGTCCGCGGCGCAGATATCTGGGTCTACGGATTCGACACGTTCACCCCGCTGAACATCCTCGTCTTGCAAAGGCTTTTGCAGTCAGCCGGTGATCTGCACGTGATCATGACGTGCGAGTACGCCGGCGACAGTTCCCCGGAAACGCCGATGGACGCACGGAAGCTGACCGTCGGGGAAGGCGAGGGGCTGTTCGATCTGCCGCGCCGTGTCATCCAGCAGCTGGTGAACATGGCGGACGAGGCTGGGCAAAATTCTTCGATCGAGCCGATCATGGATGTCCGGGAGAGGGCCTTTGCGCCAGTTGTCGAACTGGCGGAAACCTCCAACATCTACGCGGAAGCGGAACGGGCGGCGGCGTACATTCTGGGACTGGTCCGTGACGAAGGGTACCGGTTCGGGGACATCGCCCTCATCTGCAACGACATGGACGTAAGGGGCAGAGTGCTTCTAAGAACTTTGCACCGGTGGGGGATCCCGGCGTTCGCGGATCAGAAGCGCAGTGTGCTCCATCAGCCGGTGGTGCGGTTTTTGCTGTCGCTTCTGGACATCATGGTCAGGGGATTCGTCAGCGAGAACATCATGAGTCTCGTGAAGACGGGGCTGCTGGGATGGAGCCGCGGGGACGAGGAACTTTTGCAGAATTACGTGGAGGAGTTCCGGATCCGTTCCAACAAGTGGAAAGAACCGTTCACCCTGATGGGTGACGTATATACGGAAGAGGAGCTGCGCCGGCTCAACGAGATGCGCGCGGAAATCGTCGAAATCGTACAGACGTCCAAGGACGAGACAGGGCGTCGTAACACCGCGGAAGAAAAAGTGCGCGGGATCTATAACTATCTGGAAAAGCGCTTTGCGATCCGCGACCGGATCGGCGGGATCATCGAGCAGCAGAACGAGATGGGCCTCGTGGAAGGCGCGGCGGAAACAGCGCAGAGCTGGAATCTCATCTGCAGCCTGTTTACGCAGATCGTACGCGTGATCGGGGAACAGCGGATCAGCAATGACACGCTGCGGTCTTTGATCGGCGCCGGGCTGGAGGAAGCGGAGATCGGCCTCGTCCCGCAAAGTTCTGATTGCGTGCTCATCGGCACGATGCAGCGGACGAGAATGAGCCGGATCAAAGTGTTGATGGTCGCCGGAGCCAACGAGGGCGTGCTGCCGATCCAGAGCGGCGAGACCGGCCTGCTGACCGAAAAGGAACTTGCCCGGCTCGAAGATCTGAACGTCCGCATAGCGAAGCGGGAGGAAGTGACCCGTCAGGAAGAACAGCTGGCGATCTACCGGAATCTGTCGCTGCCGACAGACCGGTTGTACATGTCTTACAGCCTGGCTGACGAGAACGGCAAGGGTTCATCACCGTCATCATTGTTCAGTGAACTGAAGGATATGCTGGGTGTCCCGGTCATGGGCGACATCGGCCAACATGACGAAATGGAAAAGATCACGTCTCCAAAGGGCACGCTGCCATACATGGCCGGCGCCATGCGGGACTATATAGAAAGCAGCAAGATCGACAGCACCTGGCTGGCGACGATGCAGTGGTATGAGGAACACGACGAAGAGGATCTGCGCAGGATCGTTTCCGGGCTGCAGTTCAGCAACCGGCTCGAGGCACTGGGCCAGGAAATGGCGGATGCGCTGTATTGCGGCGACTCTGATAGGATGTTCGTGAGCGCGTCGCGGCTCGAAAGGTACAGCGAGTGTCCGTTCAAGCATTTCGTCGACCGGGGACTGCGGGCGGACGAGCAGCGGGTGTTCGAGATCGGCGGCCGCGAGATCGGCGACGTCTATCACGAATGCCTTATGAAACTCTCGCAAAAACTTACGCCGGCAGACGGCGCTTCCGTGACGGCGGCGACTTCGCCGTGGATGAACGTCACGCGGGAGGAATGCGACGAACTGGTAAAGGGAATCATTATAGAGGAAGCCGACGGTTACCGCGAAGGGATCTTTGACGCGAATGCAGAAGGGCGGTTCCGGCGCGACCGGATCGTGAGCATTTGCAGCGAAGTAGCCTGGGCGCTGGTGCAGCAGGTACGCGGCAGCCGGATCAGATCCATGCGCTTTGAGGAACCGTTCGGGTTCAGCGGCAATGCGCTTCCGCCAATCAAGGTGCAGCTGTCCGGCGGCAAGGAAGCGTGGCTGCGCGGGAAGATCGACCGCATGGACGTATTGGACGTGCCGGGCGGTGGATCTCTAGGCAACGGCGCAGTGAGCATCGTCGACTACAAGAGCGGCAACAACCAGATCAATACGGATGAGATCAAGAGCGGCTACAAGCTGCAGCTGATGGTATATATGAATGCAGCGCGGCAGGCGGAAGAAACGGAATTGGAACCGGCCGGCGTATTCTATTTCAAGATCCGCGAGCAGACCGCTGATGCGGAAGGAACCGCAGACGGAGATGACACGCGTGAAGCGGCAGAGAAAAAACTCAAAGAAGGGTATGTCATGGAAGGGATCACCATCGATGACAAGCGACTCTTCCAGGCGTTCGACGGACCGTTCTACCGCGAAGCGTCCGAGGGGAACAGCTGCAAATCCACAACAATCCCGATCAAGCACGCGAAAACCAAAGACGTCTACTCGGCCCTGGGGAACAGCGAACTCCTGAGCGAGAGCGATTTCAAAGAACTTTGCGATATAACGACGCAGCAGGTGGAGCGGATCTGCCGGGAAATCTACGAGGGCAGGATCGACATCGCCCCGAAACGTGAGAAAAAGGGAAAGGATGCGAACGGCGCCCGCAGGAACGCCTGCACGTACTGCGGCTACCGGAGCATTTGCATGTTCGACACCACCTTCGACGGCTGCCGGTACACAGAGGTATAAAAAAATGGCTTCGGAATGATGATTCCGGAGCCATTCTGTTTCAGTAAATCATACGGTTACGCTTCGCCGTCTGTCTTTGATTCGGTGTGCACGGCTGCAGGACTTGCCGCCGCGAGGGCCTCCGCCGGTAAGGCCTTCTTCCACATCTTCGCCCAGTTCTTCGCAAACGGCTCTGACCGCGTCCGTGATCATCCGGCGCGGGCCGGAGTTGATGGCCGCATTGCCGACCGGCTGATCCAGCCCCGGCTTGGTCACGCGTCCGATGCCTTTGCCGCCGTCGATGTGGATGCCGGGTTCGGCCGCTCTCGACACATCAGCGCGGATAAGCATGCCGTCGGTGACATCGGCGTCGTCGCCGGCGTCTTTCGGGACAGCCGCCCAGGCGCTGTAGGCTGCAGGGTGATCGGCCGTATCCCCGCCGGCCTGTCCGTCGAACCCGAAGTGCTCGATCTCGACCTCGACCGGGATGCCTTTGCCCGTCATTAGAGACACGGAAACAGGGACGCTTCCGGTGAGAAGCATCCTCGTTGCGGCTGCCGCGGCCAGCGCGGCGCATGTTCCGGTTGTGTATCCGCATCGCAGCATCTTTATGCCGCTGCGATGGTAGTGTTCAAAGGACATAGTTCCTCCATTTAATCATATTCTGACTTTTAAAACCTATCATATCCACAAAAAAGCGTCAATAACCAAAGAATTTTGGTATACTACTTACATGAGTTCCCATGCAAAAGCGATCGGTGCCGTGATCATCGGCAACACGATATTCGGTTTCAGTTTTATCTTTTCCAAAATGGCGCTGCAGATCACGTTGCCGAGCGTGATGATCGCGGTACGTTTTGTTATGGCATTCATCGCCCTGAACCTCATCGTGTTCTTCGGCCGGATGATCCAGGTGTCAGACGGGCAGGGCGGCCGGCGTCCGCTGGTTAGCTTCTCGCTGCGGGGCAAACCGCCGCTCTATATCCTGCTGCTGGCGCTGTTCCAGCCGATCCTGTATTTTCTCTGTGAAAGCTACGGGATCGTGTTCACATCGGCAGCCTTTTCGGGAACCATCATCGCGATCATCCCGATCTGCGGGATCATCTTCGATGTGCTGATCATGCACTCCAAGGTCCGCCTGCGCCAGGTCATCTGCGCGGTCATGTCCGCCGTCGGCGTGGCGATCACTACTATCGGGGCGGAAGGGATGAAGTCTTCACTCATCGGACTGCTGTTCCTGCTCGGCGCGGTAACGGCCGGGTCGCTGTTCTATGTTTTCAGCAAAAAATCCGGCACGGATTACAACCCGCTGGAGCAGACGTACGTCATGTTCGCTTTCGGCAGTCTGGTCTATACGATCTTCGCGCTGGTGCAGTGCCGCGGCCAGTATTCCGAACTGATCTTCGCCGCATTGGCACAGCCGCAGTTTATCGTGTCCGTGCTCTATCTGGCAATCTTGTCATCAGTCATCGCTTTCATTTCACTCAACTACGGAACCGTCCGCGTGACCGTTTCCGAGGCGTCGATCTTCGCCAACCTGACGACGGTCATCTCGATCCTCGCCGGGGTCATTTTCCTGCACGAGACCTTCACCGGTTTCCAGATCATCGGTGCCATCGTGATCCTGGTCAGCGTCTTCTTTGCCAATTACACCAAAACACCCGCAAAGGCATAAGAATTCTTTAAATATAGTAATGTTCGGGGAATTGCCGCTTTAGCAGTTTAAAAAAACGCAATGGGGGAATATAATGAAAAAAACGGCAATTTTTTGATGCAGATAAAGACAGAAACAGGAAGAAAAGGCTGTATGAAGAAATTTGTTTTCATCGGGGCAGGATCTCTGGATTTTACGAGAAAACTGATACGGGACCTGATGACATTCCCGGTATTTGATGACTGTGAGATCGCACTCGTCGATATCGATGAGAAGCGGCTTTCCTATGCGAAAAAAGGCGCTGAAAAGATCATCCGGGCCGGCGGTCATCATGCCGTTGTAACGGCAACGACGGAGCGGCGTGAAGTGCTGCCGGGTGCCGACGGCGTACTGATCACGGTGCTGCAGGGCGGCGTGGAAGTCTGGCGGCATGATGTCGAGGTCCCAAAGAAATATGGCGTGGACATCTGCGTCGGCGATACGCGCGGGCCATCCGGCATCTTCCGTTTTCTGCGGACGGCGCCGCTGCTGCTGCAGATCATCCGTGATGTCGAAGAACTTTGCCCGAAAGCGACCGTTCTTAATTATACGAATCCGATGGCGATGAACGTCAGTTACCTGCAGGCGCAGACCGATGTCAGCGTCACGGGGCTTTGCCACAGCGTGCAAGGGACTGCCAGAATGCTGGCGGGTTGGATCGGACTGAAGCCGGAAGAGTTGGAATACACCTGTGTGGGGATCAACCACCAGGCCTTTTATCTGGAATTGAAGCACGATGGACAGGATATGTATCCGGCACTGTTTGAAGCCGTTAAACGGCCGGAAGTCGCGGAGGAGGAACCGGTTCGGATCGAGATGTTCCGGTATCTGAAGTATTTCCCGACGGAATCGTCCGGACACAATTCTGAATACAATCCATGGTTCCGCAAGCGGCCGGACCTCATCGAGAAATACTGTCTGCACGGAACGGGATGGAACCCGGGGGAATACGCGTACATTCTCCGGGAGTACCAGGAGCGGGAGCATACCTGGGAAAAGGAATATACCGATTGGTTGGCGGAACAGGAAATCGATCTGGAGCGCGGCAATGAGTACGCCTCCAAGGTATTCAATGCGATTTTTGGAGATCAGGAGCCGTATCCGTTCAACGCGAATCTGAGAAACAAAGGCTATGTCACGAACATCGATGAAGGTGCCTGTGTGGAAGTGCCGGCACTGGCTGACAGAAACGGCATTCATGTAAAAGGCGTCTATACGCTTCCGCCGCAGATCAGCGCATTGGTCGGTCATTCGGCGAAGCTGGAGGAAATGGCGGTGCAGGGCGCCATCCAGGGAGATCCGGAGCTGGTGTTCCAGGCAGTGCTGCAGGATCCGCTGACGGCCAGTGTTTGCAGTATGGAAGAGATCCACAGCATGGTACAGGAAATGCTGGAACAGAATGCGGACTATCTGGGCTATTTTCAAACATTAAAAATATAGATACAGGGGAGGTATTAGAATGAAGAAGAAATGGTTGATCATCGCGCTGGCTATGGTTTTTGCATTGGGCTTTATGGGATGTGACGATCAGAAAGAAAAGACGGTAGAGCCAGAAGACGCGGATATCCAGGAAATGGTGCAGCCGGAAGAAGAGACGACGGCGCCGGAGGCGGCGGAGGCGGCCTCAAACACGCAGACGATCACGATGGGGAACGTGCAGATGCAGATTCCGTCAAAGTGGACGCAGGATAATAACGAAAGTTCTGAAATGACACACGTCTACAAGACCGCTGACGGCAATACCGTGTTTACCATTGAAGCAATGCAGGCGCCGGCGGAAGTCGACTCCGCAGTTCTGGGGGAGACCACCGAGGAATACATTTCGGAGCTGGGCTATGCGGAAATCGGTTACTATGACACGACCGTAGGTAGCTCCATTGAGGGAAAAATCATCCCGGTCGACAAGGGAGACAACCCGCACGGGAAATACGAACAGATCATAACCATCGGCAAGGGGAAGACCGTAGTCGCCATCTGCTGCGAGCAGAGCACCGACGATTTCACGGAATTCAACAACGCACTGGAAACGGTGAAGTTCATAAACTAGTGGGAACGGAATCGATTTGATTTGAAAGGAACGAAGGATATGAAAAAACGGTTTATGATCCTCTGCGCATGCCTGATGACGCTGATGATGGTCTTCGCGTTTGCGGGCTGCGGCAGTTCTGAGGAAACAGAAGAGTCAACGGAAGCGGCGACGGAAGAAACGACCGTGGAATCGGAAGGCGCCATCTATGGATACACCGGGACGGATCCGGCAGAGCTGGCGATCTATCAGTACATGACGGACAATGTATCGCAGAACTATCCGGTCGCCGATGCGAGTATTCCTGTCGTCACCATCATCAACAGGGATGAAAGCAATCCTGAGGATGTTCTCATCACGGGTGATTATTGGATCTACAATTACAATGTTGACGGGGACACGCTGCTATGCGCTTCCGGAGGAGACCATCCGGGCTGCATGCATCTGATAGAGAACGAGGACGGCACATATTCCGTTACCGCCTTCGATGTGGTGAAAGACGGCAGCGAATATGATTCCAGCGCCCAGGAGATATTCGGCGAAGACTATGAGACGTTTGTTGCCGTCAACGGCGACGAAGAGACGCGGGAAGAAATCAGAACACGAACGGTTTCGACCTATGTCAAGGCGAACGATCTTTCATGTACGCAGTATCAGGACGAAGGATGGGATCCGGTAAAGCTGGATCTGTAAATAAAGAAAGGGAAAAACGAACATGAAAAAGATTTTGATCATGCTGCTGGTTGCGGCGATGGCAGTATTTATGGGTGCCTGCGGTTCATCAGAAGATGAAGTGGGCGAGGAAGAACTGGTCACCGGAGGCTGGACGATCGCCGATCAGGAGGAAGCGGCTTTACCGGAGGAAGTGAAGGGCGTCTATGAGACGTTCGTAAATGAGAACGGTTCAGAACTCGTTCCGATCGCTTACATAGCCAAGCAGGTCGTAGCCGGAATGAATTACGAACTGATCTGCAAGGATGAGGAAAACGGCACTTTGCAGTCCGTATGCCTTTATCAGGATCCACAGGGAGATCTTAGCGATACAATCATCAATGAATTTGATGTTACGGATTATGTGGATAGCGGCGATACCGAAAGCGATGAGGCAACTGCCGAGCCGGTTGCCGGCGGTTGGGAAGTACCGGAAGATTACACCGTTGTACCGCTTCCAAAGGACGCACAAAAGGCTTTTGAAAAGGCAGTTGCAGAGTTTGACGGAAATGAACTGGAGCCGATGGCACTGCTCGCGACCCAGCTTGTTTCGGGTACGAACTATGCGATCCTCTGCCACAGCACGCTGGTAACCGCTGAGCCGGTCACCGCCTTGGATGTGGTGACAGTTTACGAAGACCTGGATGGCAATGCGGAGATCACGAATATCTGCATGCTGGATCCGGCGGAACTGAACGAAGAATAACGAAAAGCAGCGAAGACGAAAAAACGAGACATCCTCAGGATGTCTCGTTTTCGTTTGGTGGAGCATACGAGGCTCGAACTCGTGACCTTATGACTGCCAGTCATACGCGCTCCCAGCTGCGCCAATGCCCCATGGAGCCACTGGCCGGGATCGAACCGGCCACCTGCACGTTACGAATGTGCTGCTCTGCCAGATGAGCTACAGTGGCTCACGAGTAATAATTACTCACTTTGAAGGTCTTCGATGAGACCGTCAATGTCTTCATATTGTTGTGTTTCGTCAGAGTTTGGTCCGACGGTCGGGTTACTGGACGTTCCGGCGACGAAGAAGTATACCAACGCCAGAATGATGAACAGTGCGATTACTGCAGCAAAGATGGTGAATGCTTTTCTCAGCTTCGCTTTTTTCTCGTCCGGAGGAAGAATCGCTTCGGTGGTCTCCGCGGCAGTTTCCTCTGCTACAGATTTGCCCGCAATGGCTTCCTCAATGATTTTTTCCGGAGCCGGTTCAGCCGGGGTTTTCTCAGCTGGTGCTTCCGGAACTTCAACAGCCGTTTCAACCGGTGCTTCTTCGACCGGTTCAGCAGGGACCTCTTCAGCCGGTTCTTCGACCGGTTCAGCCTTCGCCTCAGCAGCCTGAGCTTCTTCGACCAACGCTGCCAGCGCTTCCGCAGCAGGCGGTTCTACCACGCCTTCCGTGCTGTCCGCCAGGGCGGCAGCGATGACGTCTGCAGGCGGCGCATAGGAAGAATATTCTTCTGCAACCGTTACAGGTGCTGCAGGAGCTCCCTTCGCAGACTCCATAATGGATTTGACATCCAGTGGTTCCGGAGCTTTGTGGACCGGCTCTGCCGGGACTGGTTCCGGAGCCTTTGCAGCTGCGACTGCAGCACGCTTGGCATTCAGTTCCGCGATTCTGGAAAATAGTGTCTTGAGCTTTTGCTCGTCTTCTTCGTTATAAGATAATTTGTGCCACTGACCTTCATACTTGAAAAGATAGAGGCGCTTCGCGGAGGAGTGCTTGATCGCACTCATTCCTGTATATGCAAACGACTGCCCATCTATGGTGACAGTTTTATTAGAAAACTGTACATTTTGTCCATTCGCTGTGTAATCGATCGTTTTCATCTCCTATGTATCATAGCCCCGAGTAGGATAGAAAGTCAACTAAAAAAACATTTACAATAACAAAAAGGAGCATAAATGGATAAAAATAGAAGACAAGACAGAAAGATAATGCTATAATATAGCAAATTGATTTGTTTTATTTATTATTTTTTTCAAGAATAGAGGTTCTATATGGATAAGAATGCACTTACTGAGAAAAGACGTGAAACGGTCATCAGCCTTCTGAAAGGAATGCAGATCAGGAGGGGGACAAACGAAGGCTTCGATAAAGACGATGTATATGGTTGCATCCAACAGCTTTGCGACCTGTACGAAAAACACATCGATGAACTCGAAAAGAATTACGAATCGGAGATCCACTATCTGAACAAAAAATATCAGAAATACGATGAAAACAATGAGCTGTATGTCAGCCTGATCATGGAGGCGAAGAAGAGCAGCAACGACATCATCAACCAGGCCAAAACGGAAGTGGACGAGATCCTGACGGCAGGTAAAGAAGAAATCGCCAAGCAGGAGATCGAGATCAAGGAACTCCGTGAGAGAAACAAGAAAGAAGAACTCGAAATGGTTGAAAGCCTCAATGCTGCCAGAGATGTAATGGAAGCAGAAAAGGCCGCCATGAGAATGGACGTTGAAGCGGAAAGAGAAAAGCTCGACGCCAGAAAGCTCAAATATAAGCAGCAGATCAACGCTATGGACGAAGAGTTCGAGGAAATCAAGACGAACATTCTCCGCACGGCAGCGAAGCTGGATGGCCTGAGATCACAGGTCGAAGAAGTAACTCCGGAAGAAGTGAACTGGGATCTGGACGGCGAAAAGGGTCCGATCGAAGTAGACATCCCGGAAGCGGACATCGAAGTTGAACCGGAAGTTGAAGTTGCAGAGCCGGAAGTGGAAGCAGAACCGGAACCGGTAGAGGAAGTTGTTGAAGAAGCAGCGGAAGAACCGGCAGAAGAACCGGTTGCAGAGGAACCTGTTGAAGAAGCACCTGCATTCGAAGAACCGGCCGTCGAGGAAGCCCCTGCGGAAGAACCGGTCGCTGAACCGGAACCGTTATTCGAGCCACTGGAAGAAGCAAAGACTCTGGAAGGGATTTTCAAAGATACAGAGCTCGAAAAGAAGGGTGAAGAAGAACAGAGCGTAGAAGCGCTGCTGGATGACATTTCCTTTGATGATCTGCTCGCAGAAGTCGAAGCGGAAGTAGAAGCTCCGGCAGAAGCACCAGTCGAAGAGGCCGCTGAAGCAGCTGCGGAACTGGTCGAAGAAGTTCCGGCCGTGGAAGAAGTTGCTGAAGAAGTAGCGGAAAAGGCGGAGGATCTCGTTGAAGAAATCAGCCTTGATGATCTGGTCGATGTCAAGGAAGACGCCGTTGAAGAGATTTCCTTTGAAGGTCTGGAAGCACTCTTCAAGGATCAGTAAGGATAACTTACAACATAAACAGACAATCAAGATACGCGGCGCAATAGTGTCGCGTATACTTTTGTCAAGGAGGAAGATAATGAAAGCTTTAAAAGAGAAAATCAGACAGGAAGGATCGGTGATCGGAACTGAGATCGTCAAGGTCGACAGTTTCCTGAACCACCAGATCGATGTGGAGTTTCTCGAAGAGATCGGGCTGGAATTCAGCAAGCGGTTCAGTGGAGTGAAAGTGGACCGCATCATGACGGTGGAAGCCAGCGGGATCGCGATCGCGTGTCTGACCGCGCCGTATTTCGGCTACCCGCCGGTGGTCTTTGCAAAGAAGGCCGCACCGAGCACGATGAATGCCGGATTCTACGAAGCAGAAGCAAAGTCCTTTACCAAGGGCACCGTTTCTGTGCTGAAGATCGCGAAGGATTACATCAAGGAAGGCGAGAATGTGCTGATCCTTGACGACTTCCTGGCCAGCGGACAGGCATCGCTGGCGATGGCAGATCTCATCGCGCAGGCCGGCGCCCACGTTGCCGGTGTCGGCGCAGTCATTGAAAAGGGATATCAGGGAGGATCACAGCTGCTCAGGGACATGGGATTCCAGGTCGAGTCTCTGGCCGTGATCAATGAGGTATGTGACGGTAAGATCTATTTCGACAGTGACAGAGGTTAGTATGGACGATTACAAAGTCGACTATCACATCCATACAACAGCATCCGATGGGAAGATGCGGCCGACGGAGGTCGTCAAGCAGGCCCATGAACTGGGGTACGACATCATCGCGATCACTGACCACGACAACGTAAACGGGGTCGCGGAAGCGTTGATCGCCGGTGAAGCCTTAGGCATCAAAGTCGTCCCAGGCATCGAGATCGCGGTCGAGACGGACCGCGGTATTGGACTGCATATGCTCGGATATAATATCGACATCGAAAACGAAGAACTGAAGCAGTTCCTGGAAAAGATGATCGATAACCGCAAGATCCGGAATATGCAGCTGTTCAAGACCTTGCAGGACATGGGCTACGACATCACGGAGGACGACATCGAGGTCGGAAAGAACAGCTTCATCGGAAAACCGCTGATCGCCCGGGCGCTGGTCGATAAAGGATACATTGCAAACGAGCGCCAGGCGTTCGGACCGGAGATCCTCGGCAGCCCGCAGTGCAGAAAGGTGAAAAAAGTCAAGCCGAGCACACAGGAGGCGATCGACATCATCCGCCAGGCGGGCGGCACGCCGGTGCTGGCGCATCCGATCCAGACCCGCTGGATCGGCAGACCCGGCAGCGAGGAGTTCTTTGAGAATATCGAAAAGATCATCCGGGATCTGAAGAAGCAGGGACTGGCCGGACTGGAATGCTACCATCCGGACCAGAACGAGGAACAGTCGATGCGGTTCGTATCCCTGGCGGAGAAATACCATCTCCACATCACAAGGGGATCCGACTTTCACGGAAGTGACTATATAAAGGCTGAAGAAACGGCCAATTACAGATAAATGGAGGAGCAAATGAGAATCTACAATACGCTGACCAGAAGAAAAGAAGAATTCATTCCGCAGGAAGAAGGCAAAGTCAAAATGTACGTCTGCGGGCCGACCGTATACAACTATTTCCATATCGGAAACGCCCGGCCGTTCGTCGTATTCGACACGATGCGCAAGTATCTGGAATACAAAGGCTACAAAGTGAAATTCGTACAGAACTTTACCGATGTTGACGACAAGATCATCAACCGGGCTAAGGAAGAAGGAATCCCGGCCGGGGAAGTCAGCGAAAAATACATCGCCGAATACTTCAAGGATGCGGCGGCGCTCAATGTAAAGAAGGCGACGGTCCACCCGAAAGTCACCGAGACCATGCCGGACATCATCAAGTTCGTGCAGGATCTGATCGACAAGGGCTACGCTTACGAAGTGGACGGCGACGTTTATTACAGAACCAGGAAGTTCGACGGCTACGGCAAGCTGAGCGGCAAGAACGTGGACGAACTCAGACTGGGTGCCAGTGAGAGAACGAGCAGTGCGGATGATGAGAAGAAAGAAGATCCGCTGGACTTCGCGCTCTGGAAGGCGCGGAAGGAAGATTCCGAGATCGCATGGGATTCCCCATGGGGCATGGGCCGGCCGGGCTGGCACATCGAATGCTCGACCATGTCCAAGAAATATCTGGGCGACACGCTGGACATCCACGCCGGCGGCGAGGACCTGCAGTTCCCGCATCACGAGAACGAGATCGCACAGTCCGAGGCGCACAACGGCAAGCAGTTCGCGAACTACTGGATGCACAACGGCTACATCAACATCGACGGCGTCAAGATGTCCAAATCCCTGGGCAACTTCAAGACCGTGCGCGACCTTCTCACGCAGTATGACGGTGAAGTGCTCCGGTTCCTGATCCTCAGCGGACAGTACCGCGGCCCGATCGACTTCAATCCGGACATCCTGTCCCAGTCCCAGAACGGCCTGAAGCGGATGCGCAACGCCAAGTCGAACCTGAAGCACCTGATCGCCACATCCACTGCGGCCGGCGAGGGCGCGGGGTGCCTCGAGATGAGCGAAGCTGAAAAAGAGACGCTGGCCTCCTTCGACCAGTACCGCGCAAAATTCTGCGAAGCCATGGACGACGATCTCAACACAGCGGACGCGATCTCAGCCGTATTCGAATTGATCACGGCCATCAACACCGCGACCCGTGACGGCGCGAGCAAAGCCTTTGCAAAAGGCTCGCTGGATATACTGATGGAACTTTGCACCGTACTGGGGCTTTTGCAGCAGGAAATCGAGGAGACCGTGGAGATCGAACCGGAGATCCAGGCACTCATCGATGAACGGCAGGCCGCGCGTAAAGCCAAGGATTTCGCCAGGGCGGATGAGATCCGCGACCAGCTGAAGGCGCAGGGGATCACGCTGAAGGATACGCCGCAGGGCGTACAGGTGATCAGAAACTGATGAAGATATCCGATCTGCAGAATCTGAATACGGAAGCGATGGCGTACATGGGAGACGCGGTCTACGAGCAGGTGGTCCGGGAAAGGCTGCTGCAGTGCGGCTACGCCCGTGTAGATCATCTGCATCATCTGGCGGTCCGCTACGTCAACGCGGAAGCGCAGGCTGAAGCCATACGCACGGTTTTTGATGAGCTGACGGAGGAAGAGCAGGCGCTGGTGAAGCGGGCGCGCAACCACCGTTTTCATTCAAAGGCAAAGAACGCCGATCCGGTCACATACAAATGGGCGACCGCTTTCGAGGCGCTGATCGGCTATTACTATCTGGCGGAGCAGGAAGACAGGCTGCAATGGTTCCTCGAGCGGGCGTTTGCAGCGATAGGAGGAGAACTCCATGGCGAATCGATATAAGAAAAAGAAAAAACCGGTCAACAAGACGAAAGACTGGATCACCGATTACTATCAGACCGGCCGGGACTGGGATAAGGACAACCGCCGGCGGCGGGAGGAGTCCGGCCAGCCGGAGAACAAGGGCTTGAAGAATCTCAATTCGTTCGAGCTGACCTGCATCGTGATCATCATAGTCGGTCTGATCGGCCTGTTCATCAAGCTGGTGATCCTGAAGCACGGCTTCTGGACGACAGGAATATAGAGGGAAGAATATGAGTAAAGCAGACCAATTATTTGTAAACATGTGCCAGGACATCCTGGATCACGGATTCAGCAGCGAAGGGCAGAAGGTTCGTGCCAAGTGGGAAGACGGCACGCCGGCGCATACGATCAAGCAGTTCGGCGTGGTCAACCGGTACGACCTGCAGGAAGAATTCCCCGCGCTGACGCTGCGTCCGACATACATCAAGAGTGCCGTGGATGAGATGCTCTGGATCTGGCAGAAAAAGTCCAACCGCGTCTGCGACCTGAACTCCACCATCTGGGATGAGTGGGCCGGCGGCGACGGGACCATCGGCAAGGCGTACGGCTATCAGATGGGCGTGAAGTACCGTTTCGCTCAAGGCGAAATGGATCAGGTCGACAACGTGATCTGGCAGCTGAAGAACGCGCCGTACTCCAGAAGGATCCTGACGAACATTTATAATTTCGCCGATCTTTCGGAAATGAATCTGGAACCGTGCGCTTACAGCATGACGTTCAACGTGACGGGGAACAAGCTGAACGGCATCCTGAACCAGCGGTCGCAGGACATCCTGGCGGCCAACAACTGGAACGTCGTGCAGTACGCCGTACTGATCCATATGCTGGCGCAGGTGACGGGATTCATTCCGGGCGAACTGGTCCATGTGATCGCGGACGCGCACATCTACGACCGGCACGTGGACATCATCCGAGAGATGATCACCCGGCCGCAGTATCCGGCGCCGACTTTCAAACTGAACCCGGACGTCAAGGATTTCTACGATTTCACGGTGGACGACATCAAGATCGAAAACTACCAGAAGAACCCACAGATCAAGAACATCCCGATCGCGGTCTGAGAAAACGCGTACCGGTAGCAAAAATCAGAAGCAAAGGAAAAACGATATGAACGCAATCGTTGCAGTAGACAAAAACTGGGGCATTGGCAAGAACAACGACCTGCTCGTGCATCTGCCGACCGACCTGAAATACTATAAAGAAAAGACCCTCGGCAAGTGCGTCATTTTCGGGCAGCGGACGTTGGAGTCCCTGCCGGGCGGACGGCCTCTGCCGAAGCGAGACCACATCATCCTCAGCGACGACCCGAACTACGAAGTCACGTCGCGCGAGGGTTTTGCATGCGACGTCTGTCACACCAAGGAAGAGGTTCTCGCAAAGGCTGCGGAGTACCAGGCCGCCGGTGAAGAAGTGATCGTGTGCGGCGGTGCGTCGATCTACGAACTCTTTTTGGAGGACTGCGACGGTTTCTATGTGACGATGATCGACCACAGTTTCGACGCCGACCGGTTCTTCCCGAATCTGGATGAAATGGGGCTGGTGGTCACCTGGGAATCGGAGCCGATGTACGAAAACGGGTACCGGTTCTGCTTCCGCAAATACGAAAGAGTCTGAGGCGGAGAGACGGAAATGGCAGACCTGTTATTAGGCAAGAACGCCGTTCTCGAAGCGCTGAAGAGCGGCCGGAACATCGACAAGATCAACATCCAGAAAACCGACGGGCAGTATTCCGGACCGGTCCGGCAAATTATTGCAAAAGCCAAGGAAAAGAAGATCCCGATCTATTACAGCGACAAAGCGTTCATGGACAAGACGCCTCATCATCAGGGTGTGATCGCCGTCGCGTCCGATTATGAATATGCCAGCATCGGGGATATGCTCGCGCTGGCCGCGGAGCGGGACGAAAAGCCTTTGCTCGTCATCCTGGACGGGATCGAAGATCCGCACAATCTGGGAGCCATCATGCGGACGGCGGAATGCGCCGGGGCGCACGGGATCATCATCCCGAAGCGGCACAGCGTTTCGGTCAACGAGACCGTCCTCAAGACCAGTGCCGGTGCGGCGGAGTATATGCTTTGCGCCCGTGTCACCAATATTTCAAAGACCATCGACGAGCTCAAGGAAGCCGGCCTCTGGATCTACGCCTGCGATATGGGCGACGGACTGATCTACGATCAGGACATGACAGGCCCGATGGCGATCGTCGTCGGCAGCGAGGGTTTTGGAATCAGCCGCCTCGTGAAGGAAAAATGCGACTTTGTGGTCAGCATTCCGATGAGCGGCAATATCAATTCGCTGAACGCATCCAATGCGGCGGCGGTGCTTTTGTATGAAGTGGTAAGGCAGAGAAGAAAGTAGGGAACGAACAGATGCTGAAAAATGATCTGCTCGAATCGATTGCGAATCCGGACGACCAGCTGGCGGCGGAAGCGCAATCCGGGGACATCACGGCGGAGGAAACGCTGATCCGGAAATATTCATACATCGTGACGCGTAAAGCAAAGGCTTTCTTCATGGCCGGCGCCGACGCGGATGATGTCATGCAGGAAGGCATGATCGGATTGCTGCGGGCGGTCCGGCAGTATGACCCTGCGAAGAGCGCGTCATTCGCGACGTTCGCGGAGATCTGCGTGACGAGCCAGATCATCAGTGCCATCCGGAGCGCAGACCGCATCAAGAACAAAGCGCTCAACACTTCCGTGTCGTTGAATGTTCCGGAAAGTGAGGGAATCCCGCTGGAGGATACGTTGAGAGCGAACAAGGCGGACACTCCGGAGGAGATGCTGTTGCTCAAGGACGTTACATACTATATCCTCAATAATGGGGACAACGTTTTCAGCGATTTCGAGATGCGAGTTCTCAATGAAGCGATGAAAGGCTATTCCTACGATCAGATCGCGGAAAAGCTGGGGAAGACCCCGAAATCCATCGACAACGCGCTTCAAAGAGCAAAGAAAAAAATTAATGCGTATCTGAAGATATGATACTCTGGCACTAAAGCCGGGACCAAAGCAATGGTTCCGGTTTTTTGATTGTTGACAATGAACAGAATATTCTGTACACTTTAATATGTCAAAGCGAAAAAGTTGTCTAAAATATCTTGAGAAAGGAGAAGTAATATATGAAGAAACACAAGAGATTACATCGAATCATTTCGATTGCGATTTCACTGGTGTTCGCCGTATCGATGATGGGCATCTCGACGGTATCCGTCAGTGCCGCAGCGAAACCGACAAAACTGACATTGACCACAACATCGAAGCTCATAGATGTGAATGGCACGGCCACGGTTTCGGTCAAATCGGTGAAACCTGCGAAGGCAAGCAAGAAAGTAACATGGAAGAGTTCGAAAAAGAAAGTCGCCTCGGTCAGCAAAGCAGGTGTCGTGAAGGGCAAAAAGCAGGGAACTGTCAAGATCACAGCGACATCAAAGGCGAATAAAAAAGTCAAAGCGACCATCAAGATCACCGTCAAGGATCTGGTGCCGGATGGCATCACTTTAGATCAGGAGACGGCCACTCTGTATGCAGGCGGGGAAGCTGTCACCTTACTGCCGACACTGTCACCTGAAAACGTGTTCAACAAGGGCGTGACGTTCGAGTCCAGTGATCCGGCAGTCGCAACAGTCGATGAAGCGGGCGTGGTGACTCCGGTAAAAGCAGGAAAAGCTACGATCACTGCGACAACTGTTGAAGCAGGTCTGACCGCGACATGCGAAGTGGCAGTACTGGCGGACCAGCTTATGGCCAAGGACGTCTATGAGATGAGCAAGTTCGTCGATGCGGCAGAGGATTATGCATTCGATGTCGGCTATACTCTGGCCTATGATGATGAACTGGGGGACGACAAGACCGGGTTCAGAACAGCCGGAAGTGACGCAGAACACGCCGCGTCGAAATACCTGAGCAAGAAATTCAAAGAAGTAGGGCTGTCAGATGTTGAGCGTGTTCCGGTCACCGTCGACAAGTGGCAGTTCAATGAAGCCTATCTGCAGCTGGACTATAAGCTGGATGGCACGGATAAGAGAACCAGAGTCAATGAGATGGTTTCCTACGCATCTCCGGGTACGGTGCAGCTCGCCGGCAAATATAACTGGAACAATCTGGAGATCGTCGATGCGGGCATGGGCTTTGCAGAAGACTATGACGCTCTGGCAAAGGACGGCATCGATGTGACCGGCAAGATCGTTCTTGTTGGTGTCGACCAGTGGAACGAAGTCTGGATCGATGGACCGTACATGCAGGCATATGAGAGAGGTGCAGCGGCGTTGATCACCTATCAGACCGGCGGATATGGTCTAAAGAACGAAGATACTATGAATATCCAGGATCTTTGCTGTGAGAAATTGGATCTGCCAACCACAAGTATCAGCCCGAAAAATGCAGACAGGATCAAGTTTGCGATCAGCAGCGCCGATAACGGAACGCTCAAGGCAAAACTCTATGTCGACAATGAAGTGGGTGACGAGAACGGCGTCAGCTACAATGTCGTCGGCAAGATCAAGGGTAAGAATCAGCTCGGTCAGCAGATCGTGATTGCAGGACATTACGACAAGTATTTCTACGGATTCCAGGATGACTGCATCGCGGTCGGTCTGGTCCTTGGTATCGCAAAGGCCATGGTGGATTGCGGATATGAACCGGAGAATGATATCGTATTTGTGGCACACGCTGCGGAAGAATGGGGCGAATTCGGCACATCGACCGACTGGGCCATCGGCTCCTGGGAGATGATCACTGAAGCGAAAGCAGATTGGCAGGGAAGAACACTTGCGCTGCTGAACTATGAGCTGCCGGCTATCGATAACGGCAAGCCGCAGGGAATCATGCGTTCGACATATGAGATGGGAACGCTTTGCCAGGACTTCCTGGATTCCGGACTGATGGATGTGGTAGATGACTTCTATCCGAACGGAGTCAGAGTCGTCAACGATGACGAAATGACCCAGACCGATGTTATCTGCTATCAGTTCATGGGTGTTCCATCCGTCATGCCGAGACAGGATGACAGAACGCAGTGGACACAGGAACACTATCATACCCAGTTCGACGATGTGGATACGTATTCCGAAGGACTGCTGACCTATGATCTGGCGTGCTATGCGGCACTGGCAATGTACATCGACCAGAGACCGGCGCTGGAACTGGATTTCACGCAGCGTTGCGATGAACTGGAAGAAGCAGTGGATGAGAATACGGCGAATTATGCTTCGGCAGAAAAGATCGATGCCTACAAGAATGCGCTTGCGGCATTAAGAGAGGCATCGGAAGAGTATCTGGCAAAGGCAAAAGCCATCAATGAGAAATACGAGCAGGCTAAAGCAGCCGGCGCAACAGAGGAAGCACTTCATGAGATCTATCTGGAGGGTGCGGTGCTGAATGACAAGACACTTAAGATTTTCAAGTATGCACAGGATCAGTTCATCGGTCTGTCCGATTACAGCGATACGGATATATTCCACAAAGGAGCGCAGAATAATCTGGAGATGATCGATGACACCATCGAAGCGTTGACAGACGATGAAGTAACGGGAGAAGACGTTTGGATCCCAAGTGAAATGTATGGTTACTACGAGTACTATGCGTATATTTTCGATCCGGCTGTCTGTGAACGGTCCAACAAAGTCCTGATGAACGAACTGATGGGCGATGACGACAACTGGTCTGTTGGAAAGATGTCTGCAGCACTGCCATCGTATCCGACCGCGCAGGAACTGCTCCGTCTGCAATATGAAGAGGAGACTTCAGATCCGGCAGACTACGCGGGTGTAGTAAATGATTACAGGAACTATCGGGCAATACTGGTGAATAACTTGAACCGTTATATGGATCAGGAGATTGCCGGAATGCAGGCAATGACATTGATGATGAAATAATCTGCTTCAAACAAAAAACCGGCCCCAGCGGCCGGTTTTTTGCTTGCCTGGGAGAAGGAAAAACCTCAATGGGCACAAGGGAAAGGATTCTTTTTAAATAAACGCATATCTAAGGTTGTAAAAATCTTTGAAGTATAATATAATCTACAAAGTAGCGTGCTGCTGTAGCTCAGTCGGTAGAGCACCTCATTGGTAATGAGGAGGTTCGGCAGTTCAAGTCTGCTCAGCAGCTCCAATTAGGTTAATTGTTTTGTTTTTCAGGAGGAAAGAAAAATGGCAAAAGCAAAATTCGAAAGAACGAAGCCACACATCAACATCGGAACGATCGGTCACGTAGACCATGGTAAGACGACCCTGACAGCAGCGATCACACTGACACTGCAGAGAAAGTACGGACTGGGTGAAGAAGTAAAGTTTGACGAGATCGACAAGGCGCCGGAAGAGAAGGAAAGAGGAATCAC
>JAFRJI010000047.1 GCA_017432345.1 Bacillota bacterium
CAGAACAGGAAGTCGATCTCATTGCTTCGCTTGATCTGATTGAGACGGGTCGTGATCCACGAATACACGATCTCCGCATATAGTTTCTGGTCCTCCTTGGACAGGCTCCTGACTTCCTTTTCATCTGCATATTCGATCTGGAAATCCGGATTGCGGTCGATGAGTTCGTCATATTTCTGTTCTGTCCTCGTTCCCGTTGTAAAATCGACATCGTATTCGATATCCATTTCGTCCTTGTGGTTGTAACAGTAATTGAGCAGCCAGTTGTAAGCCGGATACTCCTTGATGCAGAGTTCCGCTTCCTCTCCTGTATTGACGGCCTTATGTTCTATTTCATTTCTTACCGTTACATCGGACAGGTTTCGCACAGAGAAATATGAGAAAACGACCATGACAAGGATTCCTATGATGAATAGGATAACAACCTGTATCATGAGACCTATTTTTCTGCGTTCGTTCACCGAAATGAACCTCCTTCTAATATCTATATCATGTTCCCGGTTTCCGATTTCCGCCGCTTGCCAGCGTCAGAAGATACACCCTCTGTGCCCCTGCTTCCAACAGGGCTTTACTGCAGGCGTCAGATGTCGAACCGGTCGTATATATATCGTCTATCAGCAATACGTTTTTGTCTCTTAAAATCTCTGTTCCTGTTGATTTTACTGCAAAAGCACCCCTCATTGCAAGTGCCCTTTCTGCAGGATCGAGCCCTCGCAGCATCTGCGTGTTTTTGGTCCGCAGCAAAGCGCGTGTTTCAAGCTGCGGCGCCTCACCCATTTCCCTGTCCCAGGCCCTCACGAAGTACCTGGCCATGAGTTCTGACTGGTTATAACCTCTCCTGCGCAGCCGGTCCCGGCTGATCGGCACCGGAACGACTACATTGATCTTCACGCCGTCCGGGTTGAAGTCCGCCAGTTCCCATTTCATCCTGTCGAACAAAATCTCACCCATCTTGGCCGCGATGTAGCTCTTGCCGTTGTACTTCAGGTCCATCATGAGTTCCCGCTCATGGAGTCCGTAAGTCAGGCAGCTGAAGCCCTTCTCAAATGCGTGCTCGTGGTGCATGCAGTCGTAGCAGAGCGCGCCGCGGTAGGTCTCCGGGAGCGCTTTGCCGCACTTCGCGCAAACCCGCTGCAGTTTCCCGTCTGCCTGCCTGCCGCCGGTAATCCAGTGCAGCTGCCTCACGCACTTATCACAAAGGCTGTAGGGCCTGCTCTCGTCGCTCATCGCACCGCAAACCAGACAATAAATGTTGTTAGGGAACAAAAGCCGTTCCCCGATCTCCAATACCCTTTTGATCATTGTCATCCCCCTTAATACGTTCCGTCGATCTGATTTCCGGCTTTAGCCAAATTCAAAAAACTTCCTTAATCTCCAGTCAAGTCCCGAATACCGTTCACTGATCCTATTGTTGTCCACCATGGCTTTGAGTTTATCCTCCGAGCCGACGAGCACGACGATCTGTTTTCCTCTCGTAACCCCCGTGTAGAGAAGATTTCGCGTCGCCAGAATCGGCGGGAACCAGCTGACCGGCATGATGATGATCGGAAACTCGCTTCCCTGGCTTTTGTGGACGGTGACCGCATAGGCCAGTTCCAATTCATCCAACTGATTGAAGTTATATGTCACGTACCGAACGTCATCGAAGATGACGGTCATCTCCTTGTACTCCGTATCGATGGTCTGGACCGTTCCGATGTCGCCGTTGAAAACGCCTTCCCCCTCGGTGAAGTCCTCATGGTTCTTCCATCTGAGTTCGTAATTATTTTTGATCTGCATGACCTTGTCGCCTTCGCGGAAGATCCTGTCTCCGTGCTGCTTCTCCCGCTTCGGGAAGCCGTCCTCATCGAGTGGCGGATTCAGCACTTCCTGCAGTTCTTTGTTCAGATTCAGACACCCCAAAAGGCCTTTGCGAACCGGCGTCAGCACCTGGATGTCGCGCACCGCCTCCAGTCCGCCGGGAACGATATCGCCGTAGTATTCCGGCAGTCTCTTGATGCAGAGGTCCTTGATGGTCTCCAGCATTTCCCGTTCTGTCTTCCTGCGAAGAAGGAAAAAGTCCTTGTCCTTGGCGTTGCAGTCCGGATACTCGCCGTGGTTGATCCTGTGGGCGTTGACGACAATCATGCTCTCGCGTGCCTGACGGAAGATCTCCGTCAGTTTCGTACAGTAGATATATTCGCTGGCGATGATGTCGCGCAGCACGTTGCCGGCGCCCACCGATGGCAGCTGATCATCATCGCCGACGATGATGAAGCGCGTGCCCGGCCGGATGGCGCTGACCAAATGATGCATGAGCATGAGATCGATCATGGAGGCTTCGTCCACGATGACCGCATCCTGTTCCAGCGGATTCTCCTGGTTCCTACCGAACCAGCCGCCATCTTCCGTGAAGGCATATTCCAGCAAGCGGTGGATCGTGGAGGCCGGATGTCCGCTTGTCTCGGTGATCCGCTTCGCCGCGCGTCCCGTCGGCGCCGCGATGGCCGTGCTCAGTCCGCTTTCTTCCAAAATGTTGATGATCGTATTGATGATGGTGG
>JAFRJI010000048.1 GCA_017432345.1 Bacillota bacterium
AAGAACGCTTCCCAGCAGTCTCTGACAGATATGATGGTCGGACGTGCCGTTTCACTGAACATCGACCACCCGCATTATGAGAACCAGAGGGACACGCTTCTTGTGGAACACCTGACCGTACGCGACAAGGAAGGCGTCAAGAAGCTCGACGATGTTACTTTTACGGCACGCGGAGGCGAGATCCTAGGTATAGCCGGTATCGCAGGAAGCGGCCAGAGAGAACTTCTTGAATCCATCGCCGGTCTTCAGCATCTGGAAGAGGGGAGCAAAATCACTTATATCAATCCCGAAGGCAAGCATATCGATGTCAATGGGATGGATCCGCTCGATATTATCAACAACAACATTCTTCTTTCTTTCGTTCCGGAGGACCGTTTCGGAATGGGCCTTGTAGGCGGCATGGATATCACAAAAAACGTCATGCTGAGAACCTACAGAAGAGGCGCGTCTCCGGTACTGGACAGAAAATATCCGCTTGATCTTTCAAACAAGATCGTGAACGATCTCGAAGTCATGACTCCTGACGTGAACAAAACGCCGATCAGAAAGCTTTCCGGCGGAAACGTTCAGAAGGTCCTGGTCGGAAGAGAGATCGAGTGTCATCCGACGGTACTGATGACAGCGTACGCCGTCAGAGGTCTGGATATCAATACGTCCTATACGATCTACAATCTTTTGACGGAACAGAAGATGCAGGGCGTTGCCGTCATCTATGTCGGCGAAGATCTCGACGTGCTGCTGGAACTCTGCGACAGGCTTCTCGTGCTGTGCGGAGGAAAGGTCTCCGGTATCGTGGACGCCAGAAAGATCACAAAGGAAGAAGTCGGCCTCATGATGACCAAGGTAGGAGGAGGTGCGTAAGATGCATATTTCGAAAAGAACCAACATCTCGACCGGCAAAGCATGGCTTATCCGGGCAATCGCGATTCTCGGCGCCCTGATCGTCTGCGCATTTGTCATTTTCGCGATCGTGAAAATGAATCCGATCAAGGTCTACATCTCCATGGTCCACGGCGCGTTCGGGACGAACAAACGACTCTGGGGGCCGGTCCGCGACCTGATGATTCTGACCTGTATCGCGATCGGTCTTGCTCCCGCGTTCAAAATGCGATTCTGGAACATCGGCGCTGAAGGGCAGATGCTCATGGGCGGCATCGCAACCGCGTTCTTTATGATCAACTTTGCCGGTAAAATGCCTCTGCCGATTCTGTTTATCTGCATGATCGTAACTTCCATTGTAGTCGGAGCCATCTGGGGACTGATCCCTGGCTTTTTCAAGGCGCAGTGGAACACGAACGAAACGCTGTTCACACTGATGATGAACTACATAGCGATCCAGTTCACGTCTTATGCGGTATCTAAATGGGAGAATCCTCCGGGATCCAACTCCGTTGGCATCATTAACAGAAGCGGTGCGACAAAGAATGCAGGATGGATCGGAAATATGTTCAGCAAAGGCTACAATGTTGATTATGCCTGGCTTGTTCTGATTACGCTGGTTCTTGCTGTTGCGGTCTATTACTACCTGACCTATACAAAACAGGGATATGAGATCGCGGTCGTCGGTGATTCTGAGAATACTGCCAGATACGCCGGCATCCGTGTCAAAAACGTGTATATGCGCACCATGGCGATCTCCGGAGCGCTCTGCGCTCTGGCAGGTTTCCTCGCCGTAACGGCTGTATCGCATACGATTTCAACGGATACGGCAGGTGGCAGGGGATTTACCGCGATCATCGTGGCGTGGCTTGCAAAGATGAATCCGTTTGTCATGATCCTGATCTCCGCTCTGATCACGTTCCTGAACAAAGGCGCGATCCAGATCGCTTCCGACTTCGGTCTGAATGAGTACGTTTCGCAGATCATTACCGGAATCATTCTGTTCTTCATTCTCGGCAGTGAGTTCTTCATCAATTATGAAGTGCACTTCGCCAAGTCTCACAAAGAGTAAGGAGGGAAGACAATGAACGGATTTCTGAATTTTCTGATCTCATTCCCGACACTGCTTCATTCCGGTATCATCTTCGGCACCGTTATCATGTATGGCGCTCTCGGAGAGATCATTACGGAAAAATCCGGAAACCTGAACCTTGGTGTTCCGGGTATCATGTATCTCGGCGGTATCGCGGGACTTGCTTCCACGTTCTTCTACGAGAATATCTACTGCGTCAATAACGGCGTTCAGCCGAGCGCGTTTCTCTGCATCGTGATGGCGCTTGTCGCCGCGTTTCTGGCGTCCGCGCTCGGCGCGCTGATTTACAGCTTCCTGACGATTACGCTCCGCACGAACCAGAACGTGACCGGTCTTACCCTTACGATCTTCGGTTCCGGCATCGGAAACTTCTTCGGAGGCAGTCTGAACAAGCTCGCAGGCGGTGTCGGCCAGATCAACACGCTCGTTACATCCGCTTCCTTCCGTGCATATCCGGCGAAGCTCGTCAACGCGCTCGATAAAGTGACGGAAAAACTCCACTTCGGACTCGGCACGCTGCTGTTCTCCTACGGCTTCCTGACATTCGTGGCGATCGCGCTCGCGATCTTTCTCTGGTACTTCTTTACGAAGACGAGGACCGGTCTTTCGCTGAGAGCGGTAGGTGAGAATACGGGTACCGCGGACGCAGCCGGTATCAATGTAACCGCCTTCAAGTACCTTGCCACCTGCATCGGCGGCGGCATCTCCGGAATCGGCGGTCTTTACTACGTCATGAACTACATCGGCGGAACCTGGGAGAACCAGGGAACGATCGAAGCACTCGGCTGGCTCGCTGTCGCGCTCGTCATCTTTGCGACATGGAAACCGCTCAGATCGATCTGGGGATCCTACCTCTTCGGAGTTCTGTACTGGGCATACTTCTACATTCCGGGTCTTACGAGAAGCTCGCAGGAAATCTTCAAGCTGATCCCGTATATCGTCACGATCTTCGTTCTCCTCATGGTTTCCATGAGAAGAAAGAAAGAGGATCAGCCTCCGGCAAGCCTTGGACTGCCGTACTTCAGAGAAGAACGGTAACAGACATTTTCAGCAGGGAAACGCGTATCCGGTTCCCTGCTAATTTTTTTTTAGTATCGCTAATTTAAATTCTTTATATCGGTTTAATTGTACTGAAAAGGGGCTATAATGCTATTTGTAGGGAAGATTTTTACTATTTTCCGAAAA
>JAFRJI010000049.1 GCA_017432345.1 Bacillota bacterium
GCCTTCCGGAATGATCGCGACGCCGAAGTTCAGCCCGTTGTTGCCTCTTGTTTCAACCGCATCCGCGATATAATCGGCGATCTCGGAGAGGGACATCTTCTTCGCGGCGACTTCCTCACCGATCAGGCAGATGTTCGGCTGCGTCTGCAGCGCGCATTCGAGCGCCACATGTGAAGCGGAACGGCCCATGACCTTGATGAAGTGCCAGTACTTTTTCGAAGAGTTGCAGTCTCTCTCGATATTGCCGATCAGCTCGCTGTAAGTCTTGGTAGCGGTATCAAATCCGAACGAGCACTCGATATCCTCGTTCTTCAGGTCGCCGTCGATCGTCTTCGGGCAGCCGATGACCTGGACGCCCGTGCCCTCCGCCGCAAAGTACTCCGCAAGGACAGCCGCGTTCGTGTTGGAGTCGTCGCCGCCGATGATCACGATCGCCGTGATGCCGTGCTTTTTGCAGACTTCCGCCGCCACCGCGAACTGTTCTTTTGTCTCAAGCTTCGTGCGGCCGGAGCCGATGATGTCAAATCCGCCTGTGTTGCGGAACTGATTGATATATTCGTCGTCAAAAATAAGGAAGTCATCCTCGAGAAGTCCGCTCGGGCCGCCTTTGAAGCCGTAAAGAACATTGTCGGGATTTGTGGCTTTCAGTGCGTCATAGAGTCCGCAGACAACATTGTGTCCGCCCGGTGCCTGCCCGCCGGAAAGGATCACGCCGACGACCTGCTTCTTCGCCGCGGAGGTATTGGCCCCTTTCTGGAATGTGATCTCTTTCTTCCCGTAAGTATTCGGGAACAGAGCTTTTATTTTTTCCTGATCAGCGACGCTCGCTGTCTCTTCGCCTTCTTTGACACAGATCTCGGAGATGCCGCCCCGGAGCATTCCCGGAAGCTTCGGCACATATTTCAGTCTTTCTTCCTGAAGTGGTGAAATCATATCTTCTTCTCCTTCTTTTTGCTGAAGATTTTTTACTGTTCCTACTATACATCATTTTTTTGCACACGTCTACGAATGAATGATTTTTAAACAGAGGATGTCTGCAGCCTTTTCTGCAAATTGTACAGGCAAACTTTTTAAGGTTATCCGCAAAATGTCGAAATCAAATTCTCTGTAACGGCAATATGACGGAATCTTTTCCCAACAGAACTGTGCAAATTGATGAGTCTTTTTCAACGTGATAGTATATCTTTGTAACAATGTTCTATACAATTTGTTTCAAATAAAGCTTTAAGGAGGCGTTTCATCGATGCTCACAAAAAGACAAAATCTTATTGAAACCATGAAAGCAGACGGTCATCCGGATCGTTTCGTCAATCAGTACGAAGCCTTCAATCTGATCATGGGCTCCCCGTTCGGCCTTCGCAACCCGAACCCGAAACCCGGCGAGGAGAACATCGTCAATGCCTGGGGCGTCACAAAATCATGGCCGAAGGGCACACCGGGCGCATTCCCGGTCCATACGCCCGACAAGATCGTGATCAAGGACATCGAAGAATGGCAGAAATATGTAAAAGTTCCGCAGGTCGTCTATCCGGCAGAGGAATGGGAACCCTGGATCAAGAAATTCGAGGAAGCGGACCGCAATGAACAGTTCGCGACCGCGTACTTCGCACCGGGCGTCTTCGAACAGTGCCATTATCTCATGGAGATCCAGAACTGCCTGATGGCTTTCTATGAGTATCCGGACGAAATGCATGAGCTGATCGACATGATCACTCAGTTCGAGATCGACTACGCCGTCGAATTCTGCAAATACTGCAAACCGGATGCCCTGTTCCACCACGACGACTGGGGCACCCAGATCAGCACGTTCATGTCCCCGGATATGTTCCGTGAATTCATCAAACCGGCCTTCACGAAAATCTATAAATGCTGGAAAGACCACGGCGTACAGCTGATCGTCCATCACTCCGATTCCTATGCGGCCACACTGGTCGACGACATGATCGACATGGGCATCGACATCTGGCAGGGCGTCATGAGAACGAACAACATTCCGGAGCTGGTCGAAAAATATAAAGGACGCATCACGTTTATGGGCGGCATCGACAGCGCCACCATCGACTACGAGGGCTGGACACAGGAAGTCGTTCACGACAGAGTCTTCGAAGCCTGCAAAGTCGGCCCGCACTCCTTCGTACCGAGCGCTTCCCAGGGTCTTCCGATGAGCACCTATCCGGGCGTATACGAAGCCACGGTCGTGGAAATCGACAACGCCTCCAAGGCATATGCCGATTTCTTCAAGTAAACAGATCTGCTTAAGAAAGGGACTCATTTTCGATCCTTCTTTATATGCAAAGACCGGCGGCCAAAGGCCGCCGGTTCTTTTGCATCTGCTGCTTTGAATGTCTTCTCTGCCGTTTATGCCATCTCTAAATAACGGGTGCGGCTGTAGCGGTAAAGCTCTTCCGCGAGGTTGATCTTGCGGTCCGCCTTCATGTCACGCAGGCGGCAGGCAAAACGTCCGGTCATGGCCAGATCGTCGACCGTCTTGTGGATATGCGCAACAGCGTCTTCGTCCGACATCGTATCCGGAATGATATACAGCGTGCACTGTGCCAGATCTTTGCCGTATTCTCTCATGATCGCAGCCTTGTCGTTGGCGCTGTCCTGTCCTTCCCAGGCGTCGAAGCCGGCTTCGATGATCTGCGGCATCAGTGTCGCGATATTGCCGCAGGAGTGCAGGCAGATATACATACCCATGTCGTGAGCCGCTTTCGTGACCTTCTTGTACTGCGGCAGGAACAGCTCGCGGTAGGTATTCGGCGAGAAGAACGTGCTTCTCTGTGTTCCCATGTCGTCGTGGAACAGGATCATGTCGGTGTTGTAATATTCCTTCGCGATCTTGATCAGTTCGATGTGCCAGTCGGCAAGTTTATCGTAGAACTCGGTCAGCTCGTCCGGGCATTCCAGCAGTGCGCAGAAAGCGTCCTCAAAGCTGGTCAGGTCCGCGGTCCTCTCAAAGAATCCGTTGACGATAACAAAATAGCTCAGGCGGTCCGGAGAAATGCGGCCTTTATAATTGTCCTCATAATCCTTCTTCCAGTCGATCGCGTAGAGATCCGGCCAGATGATCTCCTCTTTCCAGTTTTCGATATCCTGGACTCTTCTGGTTCCCGGGGTGACCATCGCCGCTTTTGTCATCGGCTCATAGGTCCATTGAATACCGAACCAGTCTGTTCCGCCGAAGTTTCTGGCGCTCGCGTCCGGCATGACGACCGGCTGGATGGCATTGTTGTCGATCGTCTGATTCGGTACCCAGAGAGGCATCTCGCCGTTCAGCATCCGGAGCATGTTCTCCTTCGGTGTGATCGGATAATTGTACTTCGGTACGATCGTATCCGGTGCGCCGTAGATGCCGGGCATGCTGTACTGTCCGAGAACCTTCAGCTCTTCATTGATCATTTCGTCATACTTTCCCATAGTTTTCTCCCTTCCTTACATGTTGCTCAAAAAATCTGCTATATGGAACCGTTTTCAATATAGAACGAAATCAGCAGCTTCAGACGCTCTTTGGAATCGTTCAGATCAAGATTCATGATCTTCTGGATCTTATCAAGCCTGTAAGCCAGTGTGCTGCGGTGAATAAAAAGCTCCTTTGATTTTTGGAGAACATTTTTTTCAAGCTTCAGGTATACGCGCAGCGTATTATAAAGATCTGTTTTATTCTCCAGATCATACTCTTTCAGTTTTGTCAGGGCGTCGGCGCAAAGCATATTGGCCGGCAGCTCTCTCGTTGCACACCGGATGATATAATCCAGCTTGTAATCATCGAATTTATAGTACCAGTAGGTGCTGTCGCTCACCCGGCCGAATTCCAGCGCGATTCCGGCCTGTTTACAGGCATTCGGAAGCTCCAGGAAGTTATGGAATTCCGAACTGACGCCTACCTTCAGAAGGCTTTCCCGGATCACGACAGACAGGCGCCAGGCGAAGTTTTCCGGCGGCTCCGAGCCTTTCGTGAGATTGACGACCACATAAATGCTGTTTCCGTAAAGAAACGCTTTGCTCTGCGGCAGCTGCGTCTCGATCTGCCCGATCGTCGAATAGGCGGAAACCATACTGAATTCTTGCTGTACGGTTATGATCTGCATGGCCGTGTAACAGTCCGTGAGTTCCCATTCAAGGTATTGAAGGTGTCTCATTGCCGTCTGTTCCTCGACGGTATTGTCCGAGATGCAGGACTGCAGAAACTCGTCGAATTCTCCGGCAACACTGAGCCAGATCAGTCTTTTGGAAGAAATGCTTTCTTCAAGCAGCTTCCCAAGATAATCGATCTCATAGAAATTGCCCGGCCGCACCGCGCTTCTCAGTTCGTCCGCCAGTACACGCCCTACATAATGATTGCCGATCCACAGATTCCGGTAAAGGATCCTGTATCCGGTCTGATTGGACGAATAGAGGACCGGCTTCTTGCTCTTCAGTCCTTCCAGGTATTCAAAATCCGTCCGGAAATCATTGATCGTATTCAAAGAGACGATCGATCTCCCAGTGCGGGTATCCCTCTCCCAGCTTGACATTTCCGGGATATGCATCGGATCGGAAAGGATATAGAAGTTGTTGTCATGGATAAACATCGGATTTTTGAAAATGCCGATGCTTGCCAGAAGCATCTTGTCAAGAGGGTCTCTCTCAAGCAGTGCTTTCTGCACATTCCAGTCCCATTCCCGGTACTTTGCGAAAACATCCTGAACAAACCCGAGAATAAATGAGGCAGATCTTTCTTCCGGAATACACAGAACGCAGTTTTCGGCAGGGATCTCCTCCGGTTTCATTTCCCCGATCACAATAAGATCGGCTCCCGTAAGACATTCCGCGCATTCGGCGAATTCTTCCCCGCGCACGACATAAACAAATTCAGTTCTCACCGGAGACTTTTCTTTATTCTCCGACAGACCTGAGCCTTCGTCTTCCCCCGCTTTGTTCCTCCGAGGCTGTTCTTCTCTGCACGGCGCAGCCAGTCTCACCTCTTCCAGATGCAGTTCCGTATTCTCATTATAAAGGACGGCATCTATATTGGCCTGTTCGAACGCATCCGCAAGGATACGCATATTCAGCAAAAATCGCATCGATCTCCCGATAATTCCCACTCTTATCCTGTTCCGCTTTCGAAAAGCGGACCGGCTATCCGGCAACGTAAAAAGCTGCAGCGCAGGTTACAGCTTAATCCTGCAGCTGCAGCTTTATACATTTTAGCTTATTTTTTTATTTTTCGCTACTATTAAGCCTTTTTCGCATTAACTTCTGCCTGATACTGAAGGACTTTTTCCTTCGTCAGACGGAAACCGAATACAAGAAGGAGAATAGCAATAATAAGAGCGATGCACGGAATGCCCATGAACGCGAGAGCGATGCCTCTCTTCAGAGCCGGAGTAGCGGTAGCCGGATCGATGTCCGCGCTGAACGCTGCAGCAGCAAGGCAGGCATTGATGATGATACCACGGGTCATGATGGAGACCTTCAGCGGTACATTCTGCAGACCGGAGATCCAGCCTGTCGCGTTCTTGCCCATCTTCCATTCGGAGTAAACGATCGTATCAGCATAGAGCGCCGGTGTGCAGGCGTATGCGATGCCGTATCCGAAACGAGCGATGGACATGAAGATCAGGACTGCCGTGACGGAAGTGTGCATGAAGAAGCCCAGTGCGCAGAAGACTGCCATCAGAGCGAACACGCCGATCGTCGTGGTTCTTGTCGTGAACTTGTTGCAGATGTACTTCGACAGATAGGAACCGATGACGCAGAGGATGTTGGACGTAAGGATGTAGGTTGCCTGCAGTCCGGGATTATTCGCTACATAGGTGAAGTAGTAGATCGCAGCGCCCATGCAGACGAAGTTGAACATCCATTTGCCGATATCCGCAAGAAGAAGAGCGATCAGGTGCGGGTTCTGTCCGAGAGAACGGATCAGGTCGCCGCCGCTTGTGCGGGCTTTGTCTTTCTTCGCGGAGACATCGCCGGTCTCGATCTCTTCATAGCCTTCAAACATTTTGAAGTGAGCGAAATAGCACAGCGCCATGATCACGCCGAGAACGAATGCAGCGCCGCCGAACTTGTTCGTTTCGCCCATCATGCCTGCCAGAGCGGTCGCCAGCGGAAGTCCGACATAGGAGAACAGGATGTTGGAAAGGTTCGCCCATGCTGCTCTTGTCGAAGCCAGCTGAGATCTGTCTTCAGGCGTCTTGCCTGCGACAGCGATCATCGATACGTTGGCAACATACGGGAAGTTCCAGACTACATGGCTGAGAACTGCCGCGAGAACGATGATGACAGCGGAAAGGCCGACATTTTCGGAGATCTTAATGAACTGGAACGCATAAAGGAACGGAACCAGCCACGGAAGAAGAACCAGCCAGGAACGATAACGTCCCCACTTTTTCGGCTTGATACTGTTCA
>JAFRJI010000050.1 GCA_017432345.1 Bacillota bacterium
AAAGATGATGGTCAGGTTGTCGAATCCGACGCCATCCAGGATACGGATAAAAATGCCGGCGATGCACCAGCAGGTCCCGGCCAGGATCGGCAGTAGGATCGCCATGCGTCGGATGGTAGTGTTTCGGGTGTCGTTCATGATACGGGTAGTATAGCATAATCGGTCTATCACTTGCCACCCAAGGCCGGAACGTATAAAATAATAACGAACAGGGAAAGCACAACGGCAACAAAGGAGACAGACCATGAAACGGACCATTATTTGGATACTGTCGCTGGTCATGATGATCACGTTCGTGACCCCGGCTTTTGCATTGGATGAGGGGACTGGCGAACCGGAGCAGCCGCAGACGGGCTGGGTAGTCATCGACGACCAGACGTACTATATCGATCCGGACACGGAGGAACCGGTCATCGGAGTCACGAAGGTCGACGGAACGTACTACTGCTTCGACCTGAACGGCGTATTGACAGCCGGCTGGATGGAGATCGAGGGCTTCAAGTGGTACGCGGATGAGAACGGCGTCGTACAGACCGGCCTGAAGAAGATCGACGGAGCGAAATACCTTTTTGATAAAGCAGTGTATTACTATACGCTGGACAGCGGCGAGGACATCTGCCTGTACGGCGTCATGAACGATGTCGGGATCTATAAAAGATACGTGATCTCGTACACCGGCAAGCTCTACAAAATGCCGAGCAAAAAGAAGGACAAGAAGTGCAAAAAGATCGCCAAGATCATCGCCAAGTGCAGCGGCAAGAAGTGCAAGGACATGAAGGATCTGGAGAAGGTCTCCCGCGCGGCCATCACGGTCGGGGAATTCTACGGCCGCTGCGAGTATTCCATGACGGCGAAATACTATAACCAACCGTACGGCGTGTTCTACGCGAAGAAATGCTCCTGTGCGGGGACGACCCGGGCCATGGGCCTGGTCCTGCACTACATGGGCTTCAAGTGGACGCACGTCAATGAGAACAAATACAAACACCAGTGGTGCAAGCTCAAGATGGACGGCAAGAAGGGCTGGGCCGACGGCATGATCGGCATGGCCGGATACGGCAAGCACCCTGCCCAGTAATTAAAGAAAAGCAACGATTCAAGGAGGAAATACGATGGCGATAGTTGCTGCATTCATGGTGCCGCACCCGCCGATGATCGTTCCGGACATCGGCCGGGGAAGCGAAGCACAGGTCGAGGAAACGACCCGCGCCTACGAACAGGTCGCGGAGGAAATCGCCGCGCTTGCGCCGGATACCATCATCATCACCAGTCCGCATTCGGTCATGTACGCGGACTACTTTCACATTTCGCCGGGCCGCCATGCGAAAGGCTCCTTCGCCGGTTTTGGCGCCCCGCAGGTGAAATTCGAGGAGAACTACGATACGGAACTGGTCCGTGAGATCTGCCGTCTGGCGGACGAACGGGACTTCCCGGCGGGAACGCTGGGGGAACGGGACAAGGCGCTGGATCACGGCACGATGGTCCCGCTCTGGTTCATCGAAAAAGCGTATCGTGAAACAGGAAAAGAAAGAAACTATCAGCTGGTGCGGATGGGCCTTTCCGCGCTGCCGCTGACGGATCACTACCGAATGGGGCAGCTGATCGCCAAGGCTATTGACGATCTGGACCTGAGCGGGGACAGCCGCCGCGTGGTCCTCGTGGCCAGTGGGGATCTGTCCCATAAGCTGCAGGAATACGGCCCGTATGGGTTCGCCAAGGAGGGTCCGCAGTACGATGTGCGCATCATGGATGTGTGCGGCAGCGGCGCCTTCGGTGAACTGTTCGATTTCAGCGAAAGCTTTTGTGAGAACGCGGCGGAGTGCGGCCACCGGTCCTTCGTGGTCATGGCGGGTGCCTTCGACGGAGTGGACGTGGAGGCCAAAGCCCTGTCGCACCAGGATGTGACGGGAGTCGGCTACGGCGTCTGCACGTTCTATCCAAAAGGCTTCGACACCGCGAGGCGGTTCCTGGATCAGTATCTGGCGGATCTGGAAGCGGAGATCGACGAGAAGCGCAGCCAGTCGGACGAATACGTGCAGCTGGCGAGAAAGTCGCTGGAAAGCTATATCCTGAAGCGGGAGCGCATCGACGTGCCGGCAGACCTGCCGGAGGAAATGCTGACGACCAGGGCAGGGGCCTTTGTATCGATCCATAAGAACGGCGCCCTGCGCGGATGCATCGGGACCATCGGTCCGACGACGTCCTGCGTGGCGCAGGAGATCATCGACAACGCCATCAGCGCCTCGACAAGAGATCCGCGGTTCCCGCCGATCGAACCGGACGAGCTGCAGTGGCTGGATATCAATGTGGATGTATTGGGAGAACCGGAAGAAATCGAATCCAAAGAGGAACTGGACGTGAAGCGGTACGGCGTCATCGTCAGCAGCGTCGGGAAACGGGGGCTTTTGCTTCCGGATCTGGAAGGCGTCGACACCGTGGATCAGCAGATCGAGATCGCCAAGCAAAAGGCCGGCATCCACCGGTTCGAGACGGTCAAGCTGCAGCGGTTCGAAGTGATAAGGCACGTATAGAAGCGCGGTTGCGCGAGGTTATTGAGATGACGGTATGCAACGTATGTTTCAGACATTGTGATATTCCGGAAGGCGGCACGGGTTTTTGCGGCGGCCGCGTCTGCAAAGGCGGGCAGGTCATCGCCGGCAATTACGGGCGCGTGACATCGCTGGCGCTGGATCCCATCGAGAAGAAGCCGCTGAAGCACTTCCATCCCGGCAGCCTGATCCTTTCCGTGGGAAGCTACGGCTGCAATCTGCGCTGTCCGTTCTGTCAGAACTATTCGATCTCCTGGTCGGAAGAGGCGCAGCGGCAGGCAAAGCGCACGTAACACCTGACGCCGGAGACCATCGCCAGGACGGCACTGGTATACCGCGATAAGGGGAATCTCGGCGTCGCGTTCACGTACAACGAACCGCTGATCGGGTATGAATTCGTGCGCGATACAGCGCGGCTCGTTCACGAGCAGGGCATGCAAAACGCCATGGTCACCAACGGCACAGCGGAACTGGCCGTGCTGGAGGAGCTGCTGCCGTACATCGACGCGATGAACATCGACCTGAAAGGGTTCACCGACCGCTACTATACCGAAGTCCTGGGCGGCAACCGGAAGATGGTCATGGATTTCATCGAGCGGGCGGTCCGCGACTGCCATGTCGAACTGACGACGCTGATCGTGCCGGGCGAGAACGACAGCATCGAAGAGATGCAAAATCTTACGAAGTGGGTCGCGGGGCTCGACCGATCGATTCCGCTGCACATCTCGCGGTTCTTCCCGCGTTTTCATATGACGGACCGGGATGCGACGGATGTGGCGCGCATCTATGAGCTGGTCGAAACAGCCCGGGCCGAACTGGATCATGTGTATCCGGGGAATTGTTAAAAGAATGGGTAAATTGCGTACAGCACAAAATAATATTACACTTTGGTTTTTTACCGCACTGCTGGGGGCGGCCGTCGGCATCATCGTTTGGTGCTTCGTTCAGGTGGTGCGGAGTTACACGTCCCTGTTGTGGGAGTTTCTCCCGGACGTGACCGGACTGAAATTCCTGCCGGTCATCATCTGCACGGTCGGAGGGTTTTGCATGGGCCTGCTCCGGCGGAAATACGGGGACTATCCGGAGGAACTGCCGGTCGTTCTGGGAAAGATCAAGCGCCAGAAACATTACGATTACCATCCGATGCTGGTGATGATCGTTTGCGCTATGATCCCGCTGGTGTTCGGCGCCAGCGTCGGTCCGGAAGCCGGGCTCACCGCCATCATCGCGGGGCTTTGCTATTGGATCGGCGACAACGTCAAATACGCCAAGGAACATACGGCGGAATACTCGGAAGTCGGCGCGGCGGTCACGTTGGGCAGCCTGTTCCACATGCCGCTGTTCGGGATCTTCGCTATGGAAGAAGAACCGGCAGTTGACACGAAAGGGGATAGCACGGGCACTTCGGAGCCGAAGAAGGCGGCCCCGGTGCTGTCAAAAACGACAAAGCTTCTGTTATACGGACTGTCGGTTGCCTCCGCGTTTCTGGTCATGAAGGGGCTGGGCGTTTTGATCCGGCCGGCCAGCGAAGGATTCCCGTCGTTTGAGGAAGCGGGGATCAGCGGTGCTGACTACGCGCTGATGCTTCTGTACATCCCGATCGGCCTCATCGTGTATCTTCTCTACGTGGGCACGATCAAAGGGGCCGGTATGACAGCCAAGCACATTCCGGTCGTCTTGAAAGAGACGATCTGCGGGCTTTGCGTTGGTCTGGTGGCGCTGGCGGCGCCGATGGTGCTGTTCTCCGGAGAAGAAGAGCTGGAACGGCTGCCGGATACGTTCACCACATACGCGCCGATGGTTCTGGTCGGCATCGGTCTCCTGAAAGTCATCATGACCGCATTCTGCATTGAATTCGGATTAAAGGGCGGGCATTTCTTCCCGCTGATTTTTGCATGTTCTTGTGTCGGGTTCGGCATTTCGATGCTCTTTTTCCCGACCTCCTTCGATCACGCCGTCTTCGCGGCAGCGATCGTGACCGCAGCGACATTGGGCGCGCAAATGAAAAAGCCGTTCGCCGTATCCATGCTGCTGCTTCTATGTTTCCCGTTCCGGGTCGTCCTCTGGATCTTCCTGGCCGCGGTCGTCGGCGGCAAAGTCGGCTCACGACTACATTTCTGATCTGAATAATCAACCATTTTTTATGCTTTTTTTGCATAAGAGCAAGAGTAAGTCTTGACGTTTTATAATGATTTAAAGTATTATAGAAGTTGATTTTTGTTACCATTATTTTTTAGGAGGAACACTATGTCAGAAAGTAAAAAGTACTTTGCGACCATGGACGGAAATGAAGCCGCCGCACATATGGCGTACCCGTTCACAGAGGTTGCAGCGATCTATCCGATCACGCCATCATCACCTATGGCGACATTGACTGACAAGTGGGCCGCGCAAGGCAGAAAAAACATTTTCGGTCAGGCAGTAACATTGACCGAAATGCAGTCCGAAGCCGGAGCCATTGGAGCAGTACATGGGGCCATTCAAACCGGAGCTCTATCCACGAGCTACACTTCTTCACAGGGCCTAATGCTAATGATTCCGGTGCTATATAGAATCGCAGGGGAAAGACACCCGGTCGTGCTGCACGTAGCGGCAAGAACGGTGGGTACCCACGCCATGAGTATTTTTGGCGACCATTCCGACGTAATGGCATGTAGGGACACGGGGTTCGCGCAGTACTGCACGGCTTCCGTCCAGGAGATCGTAGACCTGGCGCCTGTCGCACATCTTGCGGCGATCGAATCCAGCATTCCGTTCATGCACTTCTTCGACGGATTCCGGACCTCGCATGAGATCAACAAGGTCGAGATTCCGGACATGGATGAGATCACTGAACTGATCGATAAGCCATCCCTTGCCGATTTCAAGAACCGGGCGCTCAATCCGGAACATCCGACACTGAGAAATACCGTACAGAACGGCGATATCTATTTCCAGGTCAGAGAGGCCAACAACCAGGACTACGAAGACCTGCCGGCGATCGTCGAGAAGTACTTCCATAAGATCAACGAGATCACAGGACGCAATTATGAGCTGTTCAATTACTACGGCGATCCGGAGGCGACGGACATCGTCATCGCCATGGGATCCGTCACCGGCGCGATCCAGCAGGCGGTCGACGCGCTGCGCAAGGAAGGCCGCAAAGTCGGATTCCTGCAGGTGCACCTTTTCCGGCCGTTCTCGGCGGAGCATTTCCTCGCCGGCATTCCTGAAACAGTCAAGAGAATCGCAGTTCTCGACCGGTGCAAAGACATGGGCGCTCTCGGAGAGCCTCTGTATCAGGATGTCTGTACTGCCATCTTCAAGGCAAAGAAAGACATTGAGATCGTTGGCGGAAGATATGGACTCAGCTCCAAGGACACGGATCCGGGCCAAATCGTAGCCACATTCGACAACCTGCTTGCGGAGAAGCCGATCAACGGATTCACCATCGGTATCACCGACGACCTGACATTCAAGTCGCTGCCGTGCAAGCCGTTCGTGCTGGACGATAACGACATGATCGAGTGTAAGTTCTGGGGTCTCGGCGGAGATGGAACCGTCGGCGCCAATAAGAGTACCGTCGAGATCATCAACTCCACGACAGATATGTTCGGGCAGGCGTATTTCGAATACGACGCCAAGAAGACGCTGGGAACGACGAAGTCCCACCTGCGCTTCAGCAAAAATCCGATCCGGAGCTCCTACTATGTAAAGAACGCGGACTTCCTCGCGTGCCATAACCACCACTTCCTGGACGAATACTGGATTCTGGAAGAGGTCAAGCCGGGCGGGACGGTGCTCATCGACTGTCCTTGGACACCGGAGGAAACACTTAAAGAACTGTGGCCGTCCGACAAGAAGCTGTTGGCTGAACGGAACATCAATCTGTATATCATCGACGCGACCAAGATCGCCGAAGAACTGGGACTGGGGAACCACAAGAACTCCATCCTCCAGGCGGCGTTCTTCACCATCATGAAGATTATCCCGGTGGAGCAGGCCGTCGCGGAAATGACCCGTGCAGTCAAGAACAAGTACCGCGCCAAGGGCAACGCGGTCGTCAAGAAGAACATCCAGGCCGTCGAAGCCGGCGTTGAGGGCTTTGTAAAAGTCCCGATCCCGCCGGAATGGGCCGACATCGAAGTGGAAGAAGAGATCGAAGATGAGAGCAGACCTTGGATGATCCGCAAGATCGTCGATCCGATCAACCGCCAGCAGGGCGACACTTTGCCGACGAGCATCCTGGCCACCATGAAAGACGGCCAGATCGAGATGGGCGTCACGGCGTACGAGAAGCGCGGCCTGGCCGTGCACGTGCCGCAGTGGAAAGCGGAGATCTGCAACCAGTGCAACCGTTGCTCCTTCGTTTGCCCGCACGCGGCGATCCGCCCATACATCCTGAATGAAGAAGAAGCGTTGAATGCACCGGAGGGTTTTGTAATCACACCGCTGCGGAGCTATAAGGGCAAAGACGGCAAAAAGCTGTTCTACAGCCTGCAGATATCACAATACGACTGCACCGGATGCGGAAGCTGCATCCCGGTCTGCCCGGCGAAGGGTAAGGCCATCGAGATGGTCGACGCCAATCCGACCAGCAAGTCGCAGATGCGCTGGGACTACGCGCTGAACCTGAGCGACAAGGGCGACATCTTCTCGCCGTATTCCGTCAAGGGCAGCCAGTTCCGTCAGCCTCTGGTCGAATTCTCCGCCGCCTGTGCGGGATGCGGGGAAACGCCGTATGCGAAACTGCTGACGCAGCTCTTTGGAGACCGGATCTACTGGGCGAACGGCACCGGCTGTTCACAGGCCTGGGGAAGCGGCATGCCGGGAATCCCGTATTGTCTGAACAAGAAGGGACACGGCGTCGCATGGACCAACTCGCTGTTTGAGAACAACGCGGAGCTCGCGCTCGGCATGTATCTGTCCGTCAAGCAGCAGAGAGAGAAGCAGCTCGAACTCGTCAGAGAGTATTACGAGGAGACTAGAAGCGAGTATGCGATGGATTGGATCGATACATATAACGATATCGATGCTTCACTGGAAGCCACGGATCTGCTCATCGCAGAGCTGGAAGAAATGGCCGTGGAAGACGCTTTCCAGGAAGACCTGAAGCCGAGATCCTTTGAGCTCGCCAGAAAGATTCTCAGAAGAAAAGATTATCTCTGCAAGAAGAGCTTCTGGATGTACGGCGGCGACGGTTGGGCTTACGATATCGGATATGGCGGCCTCGACCACGTCGTAGCGACCGGCGAGGACATTAACGTCTTCATCATCGATAACGAAGTTTACTCCAACACGGGCGGACAGAGCTCCAAGGCAACGCCGCTGGGAGCGGTCGCGGAATTCCAGGCGTCCGGTAAGAAGACCAAGAAGAAGGACATCGCGCAGATCCTGAAGACCTACGGCAATGTTTATGTCGCATCCGTCGCGATGGGCGCCGACATGAACCAGCTGATCAAGGCCATCCGTGAAGCGGAAGAACACAAAGGCCCGTCGGTCATCGTCGCTTACACGCCATGTACGGTACACGGCATCAAGAGCGGCATGAACAACGTACAGGAAGAGATGAAGCGCGCGGTCGATTCCGGATACTGGCCGCTCTACCGGTACAACCCGGATAAGGACGAGCAGAAGATGTGCGTCGACTGCAAAGCCCCATGCATGGCTTACGAAGACTTCCTGGATGGCGAGAACCGTTACGCGGCCCTGAAGATCACATTCCCGGAGAATGCGGAGAAACTCTTCAAGGAAGCCAGCGATGACGCCATGGCAAGATACGAGATGTTCAAGCGTCAGGAGAAACTGTAGATAACGATGCAAAACTAAGCAAAAAGTGCTAGCTTAGTTGACTATAGTCTTAGTTTATGAGATACTGTTGTAAATCTGCGAAACCGCATTTTTACAACAGTATTTACTATTTTTGGAGGAGAATATGACTGCATCACAAATTATCGCATTAGTAATATTTGTGGCTGTAATCGGTGTCATTGTATCCGAGAAGCTTCACAGAGCGGCCTGCGCCCTGATCGGCGCCGTGCTCCTGATCCTGATCGGCATACTGGAACCTAAAGAAGCCCTGGGGTTCATCGACTTCAACACCATCGGCGTTCTCATCGGCATGATGATGTTCGTTGCGGTAGTCAAGAATTCCGGAATATTCGAGTATCTTGCCGTCAAATCGGCAAGAATTGCCAAAGGGGACCCGTGGAAGATCATGGTCTACTTCATGATCATCACAGCAGTCCTTTCCGCATTCCTGGACAACGTTACGACCGTACTGCTGATCGGACCTATGACGTTCAGTATCTGTAAGACATTGGAACTGAATCCGATTCCGTTCCTGATGACCCAGATCATTTCCTCGAACGTCGGCGGAACCGGCACACTCATCGGCGACCCGCCAAACATCATGATCGGCAGCGCCGCGGACATCCCGTTCGTTTCGTTCATCATTTACGACGGCCCGATCGTTGTGATCACTATGGTGGCGACGGTCATCGCCTTCAAGTTCATCTACAAGAAGGGACTCTCGGTAACGCCTGAGAAGATGGAACTGATCATGCAGATGGATGAAAAAGCCGAGATCCGGGACCAGGTGCTCTTCTACAAGAGCATTATCATGATCTTCCTGGTCGCGCTGGCGTTCATCCTGCATGACACGCTGGAACTGAAGACAAGCGTCATCGCGCTTTCCTGCGCGGCACTGATGATCCTTATCGGCAAGCAGGATGTGGAAGAGACCGTCCATGACGTCGAATGGCCGACCATCGTGTTCTTCGCCTTCCTGTTCATCGTGGTAGGCGGACTGGAGAAGGTCGGACTGATTCACATGCTGGCCGTAAGCCTGATGGAAGCGACGGGAACGCACTATGTCGTGCTCATGATCGTCCTGCTGTGGGTATCGGCGATCTGCTCCGCCGTTCTGGATAACATCCCGTTCGTAGCGACCCTGATCCCGCTGATCCAGCAGATGCAGGAAGCAGGACTGGATGTGTGGCCGCTCTGGTGGGCGGTATCCATCGGCGCCTGCTTCGGCGGAAACGGAACGATCATTGGCGCATCCGCCAACGTCGTTCTGACCGGTATCGCCAACAGAAGGGGATATCCGATCACCTTTATCGACTTCCTGAAGATCGGCGGACCGATGATGCTGATGTCCATCGTTCTAGCGACTGTCTATCTGCTGATTCTCTTCGGCCGGTATTGGGCATAACGCGAGGTCACTATTAAGCAAATAAATACCGTAAAAGAGCAAGTTACAGACTTGCTCTTTTTTTATGGAAGAGTATAATTCTGTTGGGGTATATTGTATCTTGTATGCAAGATGCTCTGTCATCACGTAATCATATATGGAGGCATAAAAATGACTGCACCACAAATTATCGCGTTGGCTATTTTCGTAGCCGTCATCGGAGTCATCGTATCCGAGAAACTGCACAGAGCGGCTTGTGCGTTGATCGGTGCGATGCTTTTGATTCTGATCGGAATTCTGGAGCCGAAAGAGGCTTTGGGATTCATCGACTTCAACACGATCGGCGTACTGATCGGCATGATGATGTTCGTCGCCGTCGTAAAGAACTCCGGAATCTTTGAATACCTTGCTGTGAAAGCCGCCCGGATCGCGAAAGGGGACCCTTGGCGGATCATGGTGTACTTCATGATCATCACCGCCGTTCTATCCGCTTTCCTGGACAACGTCACGACCGTACTGCTGATCGGCCCGATGACATTCAGCATCTGCAAAACCCTCGAACTGAATCCAATCCCGTTCCTGATGACGCAGATCATCTCATCGAACGTCGGCGGAACGGCGACCCTGATCGGCGACCCTCCGAACATCATGCTCGGCAGCGCGGCGGACATCACGTTCCTCCAGTTCATTCTGTATGACGGACCGATCGTCGTTATCGTTATGGCTGCGACGATCCTCGGATTCCGCTTCCTCTATCACAAAGGCCTGACGGTCACGCCGGAAAAGATGGCGCTGATCATGAAGATGGATGAAAAGGAAGAAATCCGGGATCAGGTACTCTTCTACAAGAGCATCGTCATGATCTGCCTTGTAGCGACCGCGTTCATCCTGCATGACACATTGGGACTGAGAACCAGCGTCATCGCACTTTCCTGCGCAGCGCTGATGATCCTCATCGGCAAACAGGACGTGGAGGAGACCGTTCACGATGTCGAATGGCCGACCATCGTATTCTTCGCCTTCCTGTTCATCGTGGTCGGCGGATTGGAGAAGGTCGGTATCATACACATGATGGCAGAAGCCATGATCAGCGCGACGGGCACGCACTACGTGATCCTGATGCTCGCGATCCTGTGGGTATCGGCACTCTGCTCCGCGGTGCTGGATAACATCCCGTTCGTAGCAACGCTGATTCCTTTGATCCAGACGATGGCTTCCGAAGGCATCGATGTATGGCCGCTCTGGTGGGCCGTATCCATCGGCGCATGCTTCGGCGGAAACGGAACGATCATCGGCGCATCGGCCAACGTCGTACTGACTGGTATCGCCAACCGCAAAGGCTATCCGATCACGTTCATCGACTTCCTGAAGATCGGTGGACCGATGATGCTGATGTCCATCGTATTGGCAAGCTTCTATCTGCTTGTACGATTCGGCGGATATTGGAGCTGATGCCGGAAACAGATTGGCATGAAACAGACGGACACAAACCGGCGAAAATGTGATATAATATTTTGTTGTGGACATAGGAACAACACAACTGATGCTAATAATGAGAAAGGAACGAATACGATGTTTGAGAATTTGATTGAGATCTTAAAAGAAAACCCAAGAAAAATCGTTTTTACAGAAGGACCGGACGCGAGAATTTTGGAAGCCGCTGACCGCCTGAAGAAGAGTGGATTCCTGACACCGGTACTGGTCGGTAACGTGGAAGAAGTCAAGGCCGCGGCAGCAGCCGGCAATTTCGATATCGAAGGTCTGGAAATTCTGGATCCTTTGACATATGATGACATGGACGCTATGGTCGCGAAAATGGTCGAGCTGAGAAAAGGCAAGATGACAGAAGAACAGTGCTCCGATGCTCTGAAGAAGGGCAACTATTTCGGAACGATGCTGGTCAAGATGGGCGTTGCGGACGCACTGCTGGGCGGTGCCACCTATTCCACAGCGGATACCGTAAGACCGGCACTGCAGCTGATCAAGACCAAGCCGGGCAACAAGAGTGTATCCTCCGTATTTATCATGGTAAGAGAACATGAAGACGGAAGCGCACCGGAGATCCTGGGCATGGGCGACTGCGCCATCAACATCAAGCCGTCACCGGAAGAGATCGCGGAGTGCGCGATTGAATCCGCCAGAACTGCGGCTATCTTCGGCGTAGACCCGAAGGTCGCGATGCTGTCCTATTCCACCAAAGGCTCCGGCGCCGGCGAAGACGTCGACAAGATGGTCGAAGCCACGAAGCTGGCGAAGGAAGCAGCTCCGGAACTGGACATCGACGGGGAACTGCAGTTTGACGCCGCCGTATCACCGGTTGTAGCGCAGACGAAGTGCAAAGACTCCAAGGTCGCCGGCCAGGCGAACGTATTCATCTTCCCGGACATCAACGCCGGAAACATCGGATACAAGATCGCGCAGAGACTGGGCGGATTCGATGCGTATGGTCCTGTACTGCAGGGTCTGAACGCGCCGATCAACGACCTGTCCAGAGGCTGCAACGCGGATGAAGTCTACACGATGGCGATCATCACAGCGGCGCTGGCATAAGCTCAGTCAGGCAGTAGCATTAATAAAAGACGAAAAAAAGGACTGTTGCGTGAGCAGCAGTCCTTTTGTAATGGAATCGTTAGTGTTTCTCCACTTCCTTGGCGACGATGCCGTCCGCGTTGTACATCTTACGCAGGAGCGGCTTCTCGATCTTGCCGGTCGGGTTACGAGGAACATCCGCGAAGATGATCTTGCGCGGGCGCTTGTACCGCGGCAGCTCCAGGCAAAATTCTTCGATGGCTTCTTCGTAGGTGTCGCGGCCGTCCTTGAGTTCAATGATGGCTGCGGCGATCTCTCCCAGACGCGGATCCGGCAGCCCGATGACGGCAACGTCCTTGATGTCGTCGTGCTTGCGCAGGAAGTCTTCGATCTGGACCGGGTATATATTTTCACCGCCGGAGATGATGACGTCCTTCTTACGGTCAACAAGATAGATGAATCCGTCTTCGTCTTCCTCGGCCATGTCTCCAGTGTAGAGCCATTCGCCGTCCAGTACTTCCGCGGTCGCTTCCGGATCGTTGTAGTAGCAGGTCATGACGCCAGGGCCGCGGACGGCCAGCTCGCCAACTTCACCTTGCTTGACATCGTTGTGATCCGGATCGACGATCCGCGTATCCCAGCCGTATCCGGCCTTACCAATTGCACCGACCTTGTGAATGTTCTCCACGCCGAGGTGGACGCAGCCCGGTCCGATGGATTCGCTGAGACCGTAGTTCGTATCGTATTCATGATTCGGGAAATGTTCTTTCCAGCGCTTGATCAAGCTTGGTGGCACCGGCTGCGCGCCGATATGCATCAGCCGCCACTGATCGAGATGGTAATCCCGTATATTGACGTCGCCGCTGTCGATGGCGTCCAGGATATCCTGTGCCCATGGAACCAGCAGCCAGACGATGGTGCAGCGCTCTTCCGAAGCGGCCTGCAGAATGAATTCCGGCTTGGTGCCTTTGAGAATGACGGCTTTGCTTCCGGAATACAGGCTGCCGAACCAGTGCATCTTCGCGCCGGTATGATAGAGCGGCGGGATACAGAGGAAGACATCGTTCTTTGTCTGGTGATGGTGGTTTTGCTCGCACTTTGCGGAATGGCTCAGGGAGCGGTGCTTGTGCAGAATCGCCTTTGGGAATCCGGTCGTGCCGGATGAGAAGTAGATCGCTCCGTCGTCATCGTCGGTCAGATTAATGTCCGGTGCATGGGAAGAACAGTACTCGATGTACTGATCGTAGCTGTCCGCGAAAGTAGGGCAGTCCTCGCCGACGTACAGCAATGTGGAGATTTGCGGGATCTGGTCGCAGATGCTTTCGATACGGCCGACGAATTCCGCGCCGAAGACCAGTCCGGTGCAGTCTGCCTTGCGCAGGCAGTACTTGATTTCATCCGCGGTATATCGGAAATTGAGTGGAACGGCCAGTGCTCCGGTCTTCAGGATCCCGAAGTAGACCGGCAGCCAGTCCAGACAGTTCATCATGAGAATGGCGATCTTGTCGCCTTTTTTTATGCCGCGCGTCAGCAGCAGGTTCGCGAACCGGTTCGCCTTGACGTCGAACTCGTGCCAGGTCATTTCCTTCCGGCCGATCTCGTGCGGATTGGATTCGATCAGATCGTATTCTTTCCATGTTCTCCGTGCGTTCAGTTCGGCTTCCGGATTGATTTCGACCAGGCTGATGTCGAATGGGAATTCCTTGGCGTTGCGCGCAAGTAAGTCAGTGATTGGCATATAATTACCTCCTAGTTATAATAAAAGCCCTCTGTCAGTTCTGACAGAGGGCGAATGTCTCGCGGTACCACCTCTGGTTCATCGCACCCTCACGGTATGCGACCTCAACAGGTACGGCAATCCTGAAACACAGTCTTGCTTATACCTTCGTGCTGTGACGGGCACACCCGTTGTAGCCTACTGAGCGCGTCGCGTTATTAATCGATATCGAACCGCCGTTCGGTACAAAGCTCTCGGAATGTATTCAGCCTGCTTTCGTTTGTTGCCTCGCACCATCCGGCAACTCTCTGGGAAACTACCTGCAGGTCTACTTGTTTCCGGTCATCGCATTTAACGTAACATATTATACACATGCGCCTGTGCTTTTGCAAGGTTCAATTTGAACGGATTTTCAGCGCATTATGGCGTTTCGTGCAGTTTCTTCAGACCGTAGATCATGATGAGCAGGCCGGCAACGATCAGGACGTAGGAACTGTTGCCCTCGTGCCCTGTAAAATAGCCGGTCTTATAGCAAATACCGGTAATGGCGATGACCATGCCGAAGGCCGACATCATGATGTATAAGAATTTCTTTCCGTAGTTCATTGGATCCTCCGATGTGTCATTGAAAAGGTTCGCCTTAAATGTAACGTATTTCATTTTTTGTGTCAACATCTGTGATATAATACGAGTTGACGAGGAACGGCCATGAAAGAATTTCTCTGGAAAAAATTCGTTAAGGACTACGAAAACTACAAAGACCCGGAAGTCCGGGCCAGATATACGAAACTGACGGGAACACTGGGTATCATCGTGAACAGTGTTCTTTGTGTTATAAAAATCATCCTCGGGTTCGCCATCAATTCCATCGCGATTGTGGCGGACGGCTTCCACGACTTAGCCGATTCGCTGGCCGCGTGCATCACACTGATTGCGTCGCGCATCGCCCGGATGCCGGCGGACAAAAACCATCCGTACGGACACGCCAGGGTGGAGTATCTGGCGAGCCTGCTGGTTTCCGCCATCGTTCTGATCGTCGGATACCAGCTGCTGCGGACCTCGATCGAAAAGTGCATCCATCCGGAGCCGACGGCGTTTTCCTGGCTTATGGTGGCCTTCATGGTGTTCGCGATCCTGCTCAAAGGCTCGCAGGCATTGTTCACCATCGCCACCGGCAAACACATCAACTCGCTGCCGGTCATCGCGGCTGGAACGGATAACCGGAACGATGTGATCACCAGCATCATCATCGTCATCGGCATGCTGCTGAATAAGTTCGCGGGCCTGGATCTGGACGGCTACCTCGGATGTCTGGTCTCCTTGTTCATTCTGTTCACCGGGATCAACCTGATCCGGGAGACCATTTCTCCGCTGCTGGGCGAGCCGCCGGACCGCGAGACGGTGGATGAGATGCATGCGATCATCATGGCGCATCCGGAAGTGATCGGCGTCCACGATCTGGTCATCTACAACTACGGGCCGGGCAGGATCTTTGCTTCCTTCCACGCGGAAGTGGATTCCCGCGGCGACATCCTGGAGATCCACAACGTGATCGACCGGATCGAGAACGAGCTGGCGGAAAAGATGAACATCAACGCGGCCTGCCATATGGATCCAATCGTCGTCAACGATCCGACGAGGATCCTGATGCAGGATGTGATCGCAAAAGCCATCATGGACATCGATGGCGTCGAGAGCTACCACGATCTGCGGGTCGTCCCGGGCAAGACGCACACCAACATCATCTTCGATCTGGTATTTACGCCGGGCACGAAGACGACCAAAGACGAGATCTTTTCACGCCTGGAGGAAGCGGTCAAGCGGGAAGGCGAACACTTCGAAGTAGTCATCAATTACGATCAATCATTCATTTAGCTGGATACATCAAATATCGTCCAAGGAACAGATGAGGTAAATGGCAATGAAACAGAAAAAAACAAGGAAGGGAGTGCTGCTCGCGGCACTGCTGTTCGGCGTGATGGCCGCCGGGACGCTGGCGTTGACGACGGAACCGGCCCATGCGGAGACAGCAATCACAAGCGTCGATATCTCAGGCGTCACTATGCCGAAAGAAGGGGATCATCCGAGAATCAGCGGACTCTCTTTGAATACATCGAACGCTTTCTTGCAGACATCCGTTACAAGCTGGAGTTTCAAAAGATACGATGAAGTGGAGCAGGGAATCGGCACGGACCAATATTTCGAAGCAGGCGTTCCGTATACATTAACGATCGCCGTTTCCCCACATTCGGGCTACACCTTTTCGAACAATGTAAAGATGACGGCAAATGGACAAGAATTGACCAACATTGTTTATCTAAAGAATAACGGGAACATACTGTATGGGGATCTTAACTGCGGTATGGCCCAGCCTCTTTCGCCGAAGGGCGAAAACAACGCGTATTTTGCAAATACGAATACGACCTTATATCAGGACAGAAGCGTTTATACACAGCCTCTTTCGTATCTGAACACCGGTCTCATGATCGAGTCGTATGCGAGTGTGAACGATTGGGTCGGCGTTGCAGTCGGAGGACAGCAGGGCTGGATCCAGCGGGATGATCTATCCATCATCTACGATCCTATGACGGCGTATGCGTTGTTCGCGAAGGTGAATACCGGGGCAGTAACGGTGCGTGACGGTCCGAGCACGTCCGCTGATCGGCTCGGCTCACTTACATCCGGCACCAAAGTCCTGACGACCGGGAAAGTGACCGGTTCGGGCGGAGACGACTGGTATACGATCGACTATAAAGACCAAGATGGAGTACACCACATGGGGTTCGTGATGGCGCTATACTTGACCCCATCGTACGATTACTATACCGCCCTGTTTATCAAGAGTCTGCCGGTATTCATCACGGCCAAGAGCAGTGCGGCTCCGCCGGTTATCGTGAATGGCAATGAGATGGAGCCGGAAGACGACAACATCGTTGCGCTGAGCAACGGGACTATACAAATCAAAGCGATCCCGAACCCGGGGGACAGCTACTCGAAATTGACGGAAAACGGTGTACACCTGCCTTCCGCAGGCCGGTGGATGGTGAAGGAACTGGACTTTGACGCGTCGGATCAGAGCGTCACCGTGACGCTGCAGAGCGAGTGGTCCTACAATACGGGCAATCATATGAAAATCCTGGCTCCGAAACTCAAAGCCGGGAAAAAGAAAGTTACGGTGACATGGAAGAAGGACCCACAGGCTTCAGGCTACCATGTCCGGTATTCCTATAAGGCAGACATGAGCAATGCTAAGCTCAAGGTCCTGAAGGGAAAGAAAAAGACGAAGTTCGTCATCAAAAACCGCAAGAAAGGAAAGAGAGTCTACATACAGGTAAGGCCATACGTGAAATACGGCGGTACGACATACAACGGTTTTTTGAGCAAGGTAAAGTCGGCCAAGGTAAAATAAGGTAAAAGAGGAAACAGCATGAAGAAGATATTGGTGTTAGGCGTCGGTGCGCAGGGAAGCACCGCAGCGAGAAAACTGGACGCGGAACCGGACGTCGGTGAGATCATCTGTGCGGATTACGATCAGAAAGCCGTCGACACGCTAGTCGGGCAGTTGACCAAGGCCAAAGGGGCTTTTGTAGACGCGCACGATCTGGACAGCATCGTGAAAGCGGCGGAGGGGGTCGATCTGATCCTCAACGGGCTGCCGCTGGAATGCACGCAGAACGTATTGGACGCCGCGCTGATCGTCAAGGCGAATTACCAGGATTATGCCGGAACGACGGCGCTGGGCGAGATGTGGGCCGAAAGCGATCTGGGCAAAAAAGCCATCGCGGAAGGGGACGAACCGGATCTGAAAGATCCCGATTCGCTGAACTGGTACCGGAGCATCCGCGCCATGTTCGATCTCTACGGACCGAAATTCGATGAGATCGGCAAGCTGGCCATTTTCGGGACCGGCTCCGCGCCGGGACTGATCTGTGCCGCTTCGAAATACGCGATGCGGTATCTGGATAAATGCGACACGATCTATAACTTCGTCTGGGAAGGCGCCATCGCCAAGCGGTTCCAGCCGTTCTGGTGGTCGCCGATCACGGCTCTTACGGACATGAGCGATATGGCCCTGGCCTTTGAGAACGGCACTCTGGTCAACACCCCGGCCTTCGGACGGCCGATCACGCGGCAGTATCCGTATATGGATCGCCGGATCACGTTCCGGGAACACAGCCACGATGAGCCGATGCAGTACAGCTTCAACGCCGACACTCATTTCAAAGGATGCAGGAACGTGTACTTCAAGTACGCGGGAGCCGGGATGGATTTCGCAGCGCCGCTGTATGAGGCGGGGCTTTTGAGTCATGAAGAAGAAGAGTTCCAGGGACACAAGATCGTTCCGTTCGACTTTGTCCTGAGCCATCTGCCGCACGCGCCGAAATACGAAGATGAGATCCGGTCCTTCGTCGAGGAGGGCATGGCTCTCGATTCTGGCTGCATGGTCATCGAAGCGTACGGCCGCAAAGACGACGAGGGCGTCCTCGTGGAAATCCACGTCATGGCGCCGGGATTCGTGGAGTCCTTTGAGCGCGCCAAGATGACCGGCGAGATGTATCTGACGGGGCAGGGTGGTTATCTGTTCTCGAAGCTGTTCATCAACGATAAATTCAAAGGCACCACGGGCGTCATCTCATCTGACATGCTGACGGACGAGCAGGTGGACGAGTACTTCAAGTACGCGGCCGAGCTCGGGATCACGCTGGAGACGAAGATCAAAAAGACGTGGGAGATCGTCGAATAAGAATCCCGTTTTAACGGAACGTTTTCGAAATGTGCCAATTCAATATGAAATCTTTTAGAATCAAAGCGGCGCGCCGGTCAGGCAGCGTCGTTTCGTTTTTCCGGTTAAACGGATCGCGCAGACATTCCTGATAGTATTCTTCGTACTGCTGGCGGTGCTCCGAAGGAGTGCAGCCCCAGAGATCTTTGAACGCCGCGTAGAAATACTTCGGATCGCTGAACCCGCACGCATAGGAGATCTCCGCGTTTGGCATATCGGTCGTCAGGAGCAGATCCTCGGAGTGCCAGCAGCGGATGTAGTTGACCATGTTGCTGAAACTCGAAAAGACCGTCTTGCCGATGAACTGGGAAAAGTAGTTGCGGTTGATGCTTTCCTGGGCGGCCAGCTGGGATACGGTGATCTTCTTTTCGTAGTTATTGAAGCAGTAGGCGAGGACGCGGTGGAAACGCTCGTACAGATCCACGTTCATGTAATCGTCCTGGTTCTCGTAGTTGAACCAGTTGAAATACTTGACGAGCATCTCGACCAGCTCCGAAAGGGGCTCACTGAAGCGTTCGCGGTCGTTCAGATCGCCGGTGAAGTACTTGTAGGAAAGGGAGAGCACGATGTCCTTGATGCGTTCCATGGCCTCGTACTGATATGGATAGAGATGGTTGTCCTCACAGGAAAAGAAGACGTTCTCGAGGTACGTCCAGTTCGGCGCCAGCGTCAGATCCAGATGGAAAATCAACGTGGTGTTGTCCTCGTCCGACCACAGGCAGTGGATGTCGCCGAAATCGATGGAGTGGAGCTGGCCCGCGTGAAGTGTCTCTTTCTGTTCGGCCGCTTCCAGGTGCACGGTGCCCTCGAGGCAGTACACCAGTTCCAGCTCTTTCTCGTGCCGGTGAGGGATCAGATTTGTGACCTTCGACAGCTCCGCCTGGAAGGGAAGGTCATTTTTGTAGCGCAGTTCATATTCCTTCAATATCATGGGAATAATGTATCACAGCCGCTCGGTATAGTCAAATTTTAGTCACAAAGTGCTTGAGTTGATAAAAAACGGCAATAGCCTTTCGGTAGAGAATGGGGGATAATTTTTATAGAAAGCAGATAACAAAAGAACATTCACCAATCATAAAGAAAAGGAGATGGCTACTATGGGTAAGAAAGTATTAGTACTGGGAACAGGCGCACAGGGCACGACCGTTGCGAAGAGACTGGATCTGGAGCCGAACGTAGATAAGATCATCTGCGCGGACTATGACGAGGCTGCTGCAAAGGAACTGGCCGGCGAACTGAAGAAGGCCGAAGGTTTCTTCTGCGATGCTTCCAAGAAAGATCAGATCGTCAAGCTCATCGAAGGATGCGATCTGGTAGTCAACGCGCTGCCGCTGGCATTCGGGATCAATGTTATCGAAGCTGCGCTGGAAGCGAAGTGCAACTATCAGGACTTTGCGGCTCCGGAAGGATTCGAGGACACCTGGGAAAAGTGCATGTACAAACTTCTCACAGAATACAATGAAAAGTTCAAGGAAGCCGGCATTCTGGGAATCATGGGCACTGGTTCCGCTCCTGGAACGATGTGCGTCGTCGCCAGAGACACGATGAAGGAACTCGACGAGTGCGATTCCATCTACATGCTGGTCTATGAAGGCGTCGAAGCAAAGCGCTTCCAGCCGTATTGGTGGTCCCCTGTAACAGCGCTGGCTGACATGGACGACCTTCCGGTTGCCTGGATCGACGGCAAGATGGTCAACACCAAGCCGTTCTCGCTTCCGATCGTAAGAAACATCGATTACGTCGGATATCCGGTAAGATTCGTTGAGCACGCCCACGACGAGCCGTTCTATGTAGGAATGAGAGCGGACGATCTGTTCAAGGGCTGCAAGAACGCGTACTTCAAGTATGGCGGCGTAGGTATCGAATTCGCGGAACCGCTTTCCAGAGCAGGACTGCTGAAGCACGACCCGGTCGAAGTAAACGGCGTAATGGTCGATCCGCATGAAGTCATTCTGAAGGCACTGCCGCATCCGCCGAGGTTCGCGCGTGAGATCAAAGAGATCATCGACGAAGGTCTGGTTTCCGATACCGGCGCATTCGTATGCGAGGCAATGGGCAAGAAGGACGGCAAGGACGTCCGTGTTGAATCCCATCTGTTCGCGCCTGGATTTGTGGATTCCTTCGAAAAGTTCGGCGTAACGGGAGAACAGTACCTGACCGGACAGGGCGGATTCCTCTTCACAAAGCTCTTCATCAACGATCAGCTGGATCAGACGGGATTCATTTCCTCCGCGGAGATGACCGAAGAAGCCAACGACAAGTATCTGGAATACGCGGCGGAGCTGGAGATCACCATCGAGAGAAGAATCGTATGGGATGACCCGTATTATGAGAAGCAGGGTCCGGTCAAGGAATTCAAGCCTTGGTGGGATGGCGAGACGATCACGCCGGTTGAACTGTAAAAAAGAAATATAGTAAACCGCAGCATAGAACAAGCGGTTTGTTATGAGTTGTTGTTTAAAAGAGTTGCTGCATCAACGGAGCCGTTGGTGCAGTTGCTCTTTTTTTTGGTTACAATCGCGTGCTGTGACCGGCGCGCCGGACCTGGCGGTCGAGATCTTGTCGCCGTCGAACGACACCGTTCAGAACTACATAAAAAAATGCGGCGGGCAGGAATAGCCGCCGCATCGGATAAACGGTCAGGTACGGTTACAGGAAAATGTATTTGCACAGGAATAACGCTGCCAGGATATACATCAGGACGGTGATATCCTCCCGCTTGCCGCAGAAGAACTTGATCAGGACGAAGGAGATGCAGCCGATGGCGATGCCTTCTGAAATGCTGTAGAACAGCGGCATCGCGATGATGCAGAGGTAGGCTGGCACGGTGTCAGTCATCGTTTCCTTGGTAAATTTGAGTTCCTTGATTCCTTCGAACATCAGGAAACCGACCATGATGAGGGCCGGGGCCGTCGCAAAGGAAGGAATCGCTGTGAACAGCGGCGAGAACAGCATCGACAGGGCGAACAGGCATCCGGTCGTGATGGCAGTCAGCCCGGTCCGTCCGCCGATGGCAACGCCGGCAGAGGATTCCACGAACGTCGTCGTTGTGGAGGTTCCAAGAATGGCTCCGCAGGTCGTCGCGACAGCGTCGGACATGAGGGCAGGCCGGATGGCCGGAAGATGACCTTCCTCATCGAGCATGCCGGCTTTATTGCTGACGCCGATCAGCGTTCCGATCGTATCGAACATGTCGACGAACAGGAACGCGAATATGACCGCAACAAAATTGAAGATGCCCACATCAGCGAGACCGTACTTGAAGCACTGTCCGAACGTCTGGCTCAGGTGGGAAAAATCAAAACTGACGATCGCTTCCGGGAACAGGCTGTAGGCACCATTGTCCGGATCCGGGATATAGATCCCAACCAGCTGGCAGGCCATGCCCATGAGCCAGGTGATCACGATCCCGAAGAGGATCGATCCCTTGACTTCCCTGATGTACAGAATGGCTGTGATGAAGAGCCCAATGGCGGCCAGTGCCGCGCAGATTCCGACCGTGTGGAAGTCTTCCCGGAATTCGATGATCGTGACCAGTGTGGAAGCATCCACGCAAAGGCCGCAGTTCTGCAGCCCGATAAATGCGATGAACAGCCCGATGCCGACGGAAACGCCGTTTTTCAGAGGCAGGGGGATCGCGTTGAAGATGGCTTCACGCACATTGGTCAGGGACAGGAGGATAAATATGAGACCCTCCACAAAGACCGCCAGCAGCGCGGTTTGCCATGGGACGCCCATTGTTCCCACGACCGTGTAAGCCAGAAACGCGTTCAGGCCCATTCCGGCGGAAAGGGCGAACGGCAGATTCGCCAGAAAGCCCATGCAGAAGCACCCGATGACGGATGCCAGGCAGGTGGCGATCAGAACCGCTTTGGCATTGATCCCGGCATCGGCCAGGATGCTCGGGTTGATGGCCAGGATGTAAGCCATCGTCATGAATGTTGTCAGACCAGCGGAAAGTTCTGTCTTCACGCTGGTATTGTTTTCCTTGAGTTTGAATAGTTTTTCCATGCTTGTTATGATAGCATACTTGTGCCTTGAAAGAAAGTCGCAAATCGTTCATAATAGAGACTGCTTGAGAAAGGGAGGAATGGGTCGATGTCGATCGTTTACGATTATTTTGGAGGACTATATATCAACCTGACCAACCGGTGCACCAACCGCTGTGAATTTTGCATCCGCAATTTCACGGACAGTCTGGGGAACGCAGATTCGCTGGTGCTGGACCGGGATCCGGATATCGAGGAAGTCAAGGAGGAACTGCGGTCTTGGGACGTCCGCAGATATGAGGAAGTGGTGTTCTGCGGATACGGCGAGCCGACGGAGCGCCTGCCGGAACTTCTGGAGCTGGCAAAGCACATCAAGGCGGCATACGGAAAGCCGATCCGGATCAACACCAACGGGCTGGCAGATCTGATCTGGGGAGAAGATACGACAGTCTGGCTGGACGGCATTATCGATTCCGTGTCGGTCAGCTTGAATGAAGCGGATGCGGAAGGGTATAACCGGCTCTGTCATCCGGAATTCGGCATCAAGTCGTACGATGCCATTCTTACCTATATCAAAAATGTGAAGAAGCACGTGCCGGATGTTGCGGTATCGGTCGTCGGAGGCAGCATTACCTATGCTTCCATCGAGGCCTGCCGCAAGATCGCGGAAGAGCTAGACGTGCGGTTTAAGATTCGTTAGAAGTATGAGTTTGATCATTGTGTTCGTCCTGTTCATTGCAGGAATGATCGTGACTTTAATATTGGGTTATTCAATGGTCCTGCCATTGCTTTTTGGCTTGTTCCTTTTTACGGGGCTCGGACTGCGGACACTGAAGCAGGGCGGAACCGGCAACGGGGCCGGCATCCGGGAACTGTCGAAGTGGAGCTGGGGCTCCATTAAGGATTCTTTGATCGTCATCGTCGTTATGCTGATCATCGGTTTCATCACGGCGGCGTGGCGGATCTCCGGCACGATCACAGTGTTCGTCTATTACGGCATCAAAGTGATCATCCCGCCGGCATTCCTGTTGATCGCGTTTTTGTTGTCATGTCTTCTGAGCTATGCTCTGGGGACATCTTTTGGCGTGGCTGGAACTCTGGGCGTCATTTTCATGGCGCTCGCCAGAAGCGGCGGGGTAGATCCTCTGATTACAGCCGGCGTTGTCATGTCCGGCATCTATTTCGGAGACCGCGGGTCTCCGGTCTCTTCCAGCGCCAATATGGTCGCCGGCGTTACAAAGACAGAGATCATGGGGAACGTCAAGCTCATGTTCAAAACGGCGATGCTGCCGTTCGGCATATCGACCGTCATCTATGCTGTGCTGTCGTTTCTGAATCCCATCAGCCACGTCGACACGGAGATCGTGTCCGCGTTTGAAAAGGCGTTCACGCTGTCGCCGTGGGGGTTTGTTCCCGCGATCATCATGCTGCTTTTGCCGTTGCTGAAAGTAGGCGTGATCCAGTCGATCACGGCCAGCATCATCAGCAGCGTGATCGTGGCGGTAGTAGTGGAAAAAGTGGCGTTCTGGGAAGTGATCAAGATCCTGTTCCTGGGCTATCACACATCCGGGAACGGACTCGGAACGATTCTCAACGGGGGCGGGCTTTGCTCCATGCTGGAGATCGCCGCGATCCTGGTGATTTCCTGCGCCTACTCCGGTATCTTCAACTGTACCGGCATGCTGAAGAGTCTGCTGGATTTCATCGAACGCGGGTGCACGAAGATGGGCAGGATCGCAGTCACGTTCCTCGTCAGCGTTGCCACCTGCGTCGTGTTCTGCAACCAGACGATCGCGACATTGATGTGCAACGACCTTTTGACGAAGCCGTACCTCAATACGGGCGGGACCCGTCAGGAACTGGCTATCGACATGGAGAACACGGTCATCGTCGTAGTGGGCCTGATCCCTTGGTGCATCGCCTGTTCGGTGCCGCTGACGTTCATGGGCGTCGGCATTGGCGCGTTGCCGTGGGCATTCTATATGTACCTCATCCCGTTGTGCTACTTCTTCACGAAGAGGCACTGGTTTGCAAATAAAGCTCACGCTTCAGAAGACCGACACGACGAACGATCTCAGTGATCGGATGATTGCCGTAGTGAATGGTGCGCGCGATCTTATCCAGATAGGCGCCGTTCCCATCCTTGATGTCAGCCTTGAGCTGCGCGATGAATTTGATGAGATTTCGCCTTATGCTCACTGCCTCGCCGGGCAGGGGAACGTAGGCGATTTTTATTTCCCCAGTCTCCTGGTTGTAGAAGATGGTGTCGCTGGACAAGGTCACCTTCGCCGGTGAGATCAGGTATTCGACGACACGCCCCAGAATCAGGAGGACGGATTCCAGAATGAAAAGGGCATCCTCCGTCTTCTGTACCGAATAGGTGCTGAGCGCCGCAAAACCGCTGCAGTTGTAGTAGGCGGTCTCTTTACCGTTGTCCCCGATGAAGACCATCGGGAGCAGATAGTGGCAGTCGCCCGAGGTCAGGATGATCCGTTCGTAATCCTGGATCGCGTTCTCTTTGAATGTGATTTTGTATTCTTCGTTTTCCCACATAGTTGTATCCTCTTTCATTGGTTGTGTCGCGTCGCTGCGCATTGCGATTGGCCGCTACGTCCCGCCGCATTTGGTGCAGGGCGTGTATCCTTTTTCTTCCGCTTCCGACCGGTCGATGACGGCCGTATGCCGCTTGATGCTCCGGCAGGTGCCGCGGTGGTAGGCCGTGTCCTCGCCGCGGAAGCAGAACACGAGACTCCCCAAAGGCAGTTCGCCGGAATCGCACATCTCACAAGGCTTATATTCCCGTTTCAGCGAGTTGGTCAGCACATAGCTCCGGACCGTTGCCCGCACATACGTGCAGTTCTCGGTATGGTAGCGCTCGCCGGATTGCGGAAAGATCCAGACCGGGTCCTCTGGCGTATCGTCTTCAAGACCGGCGTCGCCCATACCGTGCGCATCGTACTGCTTCCCCTTGAACGGGCGGTATTTTATCCTCCCCGAAAAGTCCACCGACCGGCTGAATCCGGCCGGAAGGGAAAGGTTCATGCCGCCTTTGACCGTGTAGCTGGTCAGTTCGTCGGAAACGCCGTCCGAATACCGGTCCCTTGGCCAGGTAATGCGAAGCGACACGAGCGCTTCATTTTCGCTCAGAATGCGCTTTTTTACTTTGGGGAGGGAATCCATCTCCGTCAGGCTTCCGTAGGCTCTGGAGGCCGAATAGGCGCTCTCATCGAGGGCGCAGTACATCATGTTCTCCCATACGGAGTCCACCTGGATAAAATAGCCGATGGAAAGCACGGCTAAAATGACCAGCGGAAGGGTGAGGACCGCCTCCAGCGTATAGAAACCGCGTTTACCGCGTTTATTATCAATAGATCTTATCGAAGACATGTTCATTCCCGTTCACGACGCTTTGGATCGCGATCCCCAGGGAACATTCCTGTATCAGAAAGTCCGCATCATAGTTCCGGCGCATGTTGATCTGTATCAGATCGAGGATCCGTGCCGTTTTGATGTCGTCATCCTGGATAAAAAGCAGGATCCGCAGGTAATCCGGATAAGTTTTTCCTTTATTGACATCCGGAAGAAAGAGATTGTCCGTAGTTTTGTTAAGTAAACCATCGAGATCGATCGCCCATGAAGTCGCGTCTTTTACCAGCGGCACCTTATATCCGGCATGCAAAAGCTTCACATCGTTGAATGATTCGGCTGTTGCCCATGCCGCGGCGATTCCGGCCTGCGTGACCGTTCCCAAAAGCCCCGGCGTAATGGTTTCGGCCGCTGTGACGACAGCGGACCACTTCTCCGGATCCTCGTAGATGTGCGCCAGATTGGACGGAAAGCGCAGCGCTTTCAGTGCCAGGTCTGTTTTCTTGATATTTTCTTCGTCGGCCAGCTTCCCGCACAGAAGATATTCCACTTCGTCCCGGAAAAAATGATCGTCCGCGGCAGTTGTTGTATCGGAATTGAAGTGGGACAGGATATAGCTGTCGATCATGTATTTTCTTGTCCCGCCGTGGAACACCGCCTCCGGATGTTTCAGGCTTTCCGCCGCTGCCTCAGCCTTTTGGATGATGCTTTTGTCCGGGATCTGCCGGGAGGGCAGGGAGACGATGGTCGGACCGTGCCGCAGCGCGTGCTTCGGCCGCGGATCCGCACTGTCCGGATCCGTGTCGTTTGCCGTTTTCTGCCTGACCACATCGGCGATCCCGACGGTCTTGACATACGTCACGATCTGATCCCCGATCATGTCCACATTGATGACATTGTAGCGGCTTCCGGACGCCGTGCACCGGTCCACCGAGACGCCGTCCAGGACATCCAGGGAATATGACAGGTAATTCCGCAGTTTTCTGGAGATCTGCCTGTCATTTCCCTGAAGGAGGAGCAATCCGTAATCGCGTTGTACATAATAGTCGAATTCCGATAGGACGGAAGCACTTCCCAGATCCGTTACGCCGTCCGCAAAGCTGTCCACGGCTTTCCAGCGCGCTGCGTAGACCATAGTCAGAGTCACGGCGATCAGTGTCGAAAGGACGATGCAGAGGAACACGGCCGAACTGCCTCGTTTACTGTGTTTTATCATCGCTTCGTTCCAAAAACTCACTGACTTTCTGCCTCCTCAACACGTAGGTCGTTCCATCGCTGACGCGGATCGAGCCTCGGAGCGTTTTGCTTCCTCTCCGGTACAGCAATCCCCGGTGGATCATGGCGATGTCTCGGCTCGCCGCGATGCTGCGCCGACTGTGCTCGAAGTACGAATCCGCTGCAAAATTCTGCGCCTCGCTCTCCGGCGGGTAGAACATTTTTCCGGAAGAGGTCCCGGCTTCATAGCGCAGCGCCTGGTGCAGTTCGCTCTGCGAGGAGGAACTTTCGTAAAAAAACATAACGATCAGCACGACCGTTATGACCGTGAGAAGGATCACCGGCAGGACCAGGGCCGCTTCCATCAGATACGTACCGCGTCTGGAACGCATCAATTGAAATTGTCCAGACCGCTGAACGTGTCGTTGACAAAATCCGTGATTTGCGTTTTGAAAATCAGGCCGATCGCCACCGCGATCGCGACCAGAATGGCGACTTGCACCAGTTCCATACCGTTTCGTTTTCTCCAATACCTCTTTTCCATTGTGACCTCATTTCTGCGGCGGTGCCGCTAAATCAAAGCTCCAGCAGGGCAGGGCTGACCGTGATGACAACGAGAACTAGAAGGAATAACGTCAAAGGGACAGTGAGCTTGGTCTCCGAGATCCGTCCGCGTTCTTCGCAGTCCCGCTTCCGGTTGCTCCAGAGGACCTCGCTTTCACGCTGCAGTTTTTCGGTCAGCTCGACACCCTTGCTGATGTTGTCGCTCAAAATATTGCTGATGCGCATCACCCCATTGTCCCCGGATTCTTTCGCAAAAGCCCGGAATTCGGTCTGCAGGGGGCTGTTCATCTGCTTCATGTTCGTATAGATGCTCTGCATCTTTCCGGTAAAATAGTTGGTTTCTTTTTCTTGTGAAGCCAGGCTTTCCTCAACCGTGATTTCAAACGCGGTATTGAGGACAAGCCCGGCGTTCAGCAGGAGTACAAGCTTATTGACGAATTCAGGCAATTCTTGGATTATGGATTGCTTACGAATTTTTTGTATCCGTTTTTGAAGCGAGTATTTGCTTCGGTAAAGCCAAATGCATGTGAGAACTGTTAAGATAATAATGGGGAACGTATTCGTTTTTTTCTCTGTACTCCAATATATTTTCGCACCAGAGGGAAGTGTGGAAGGAAGTGTCACTTTTCTGGCGGAAATATCATCGTTGATCTCAGAGACAGCGCTGCGAAGCTCGTACGATACGACTTCGTCGAATTCCATGACCGAAGGTTCCTGTTCTTCGGCCTTTGAATCCGTTTCTTTTTCCTGATCTTTGGAATATGGATCCACGCTGATCTCAAAATGCTTCTCATACGTATCCTTGCCGTCTTTGCCGCCCCTGACGTTGGCTTTCAGGTAAACGTGTTCCGCGGAAGCGCCCTCGTCAGGGCGCAGGAGCAGAACGTTTCCTTTCGCGTCCCGGTACACGTTCCCGCTGCCCGCAGACTGGATCAGAAAGTCGCCCAGAATCAGCACGAAACCGGCAATCAGCACGATACAGATCTTTTTTCGCAAGGAGATGCTGCTCAGGTTCATAGCTCTATTGTCGATATCTTTTCCATCAACCAGACGCCATAGACCGAAGCGGCCAGGCATCCGGCCATGATCAATCGCCCGGTGAACGTTGTGTACAGGGGAGCGATGTATGACTGGGAGAACAGATTCAGAGAAAGCAGCATCGCCAGCGGCATCAGCGCGATCAGGCGCCCCTCCAGTTTCTTCTGCGCGGTGATCGCCCGGATCTCCCGTTCGATGTTCATCTTATCCGTAAGGATACCGGACGCCCGTGAAATGATCTTCTCCAGATCACCGCCCATGTTCCGGCAGGTAATATACACCTGCACGAAGTTGCGTATGTCCTCGTTTTTCGTTCTTCGTGCAAAATCCTCCAACAGGACCTTGTCACTTTCGTTGTTTTCGAGGATGCTTCTGCGCATGTGCGTCAGTTCCGCCATGATCGGCGTCTCCGGAGAGTACATGACGGACATGTTCTCCTCGGCTTCGATGATCGCGTCCTGCATCTGTCTGCCGGACGCGATCGAAGCGGAAATGCAAGTGAGCATGTCCTTGAACTGGACGGCCAGTTCCGCGTTGCGCCGCCGCACCATGAATTCCTCATAGTACGGGCGGAGAAACCGGACGAGAACGCCGGCGAGCAGAGAGAGGAGGATACTGTGAAAGAAGAGGAACACGACCACAGCGATCACACCGTATCCTGCTGCGAAAAATACCAGTTTTTCCATTTCACGCATTTCATATTTGGAGTAATCGTATATCATCTGCGATCTGTTCGGCTTCTGTGCCGCTCCTCCCGTTCATCGTCTCCAGTTTTTCCCGGTGAATAAACCGGTTTCCCGTCATGCCGCTGTCTTGATGATAGATCGGGTTCATCAGAACGACCCCGTTCTCGACCCGGTCTATCTCAGCGATCTCAACGACTTTCCGCTCTCCGCTTTTCATGCGGCTCATATGAACGATCACGTCGATTCCTTCGGCGATCTGGCTCCGGATCGCTTCGACCGGAAAGTCGACCGCCTGCAAAAACATCGACTCCAGGCGCTTAATCATGCCTGCGATGCTGTTCGCGTGTCCGGTACTCAGACTCCCTGAATGGCCGGTGTTCATGGCATTGATCATATCGAAGACTTCACCGCCGCGGACTTCGCCGATCACGATCCGGTCGGGCCGCATACGCAGGCTCGCCCGCACCAGTTGTGCCATATCCACGGCGCCTTTGCCTTGGACATTGGCGTTCCGGCATTCCATCCGGACGATGTTCTCGACCTGACGGATCTGTAGTTCCGCAGAGTCTTCGATGACTACGACACGTTCATCACGCGGGATCATCTGTGCCAGCACATTCAGCAGGGTCGTCTTCCCGCTTGATGTCCCGCCGGAGATAAAGATGTTCGTGCCAATGAAAACCATGATGCGCAGCAACAGCGCCGCCTTCTCTGAAATCGTCCCATTTGCTGTCAGGTCATCGATGGTCAGGACCTGTTCAGGAAATTTACGTATGGTAAGGATCGGACCGTTCAAGGCGATATTCCCGTAGACGGCGTTCACTCTTGAACCATCGCTGAGACGCGCGTCTACGATCGGATTCAATTCATTGATTTCCCGGTGGACCCGTGCCGAGATCCGACGGATGAGCTCCTCCAGATCTTCCGTCGAATCGAAGAAGAGGGGGACACGCTCGATGCTGCCTTTGCGTTCGACAAAGATATCGTCTTTACCGTTGACCATGATCTCTGAGATCGTCCTGTCGTCGACCAAAGGCTGCAGTATGTCCATTTCCTTCCGAAGGGAAAAGAAGATCCTCTGAATGAGCTCGTACATGCTGCGGTAATCGCAGGAGCCGGAACCGGACCGGGCAAAAATGTAATTTTCGATCTCGGCCAGCGCGACCGCGTCGTTGATATCCTCGGAACGTGCAGCTAACCGTGACCGTATTTCTGAAATGAAACCTCGGATCTCATCCTTAGAATAAAATGGTATCATTACCATAAATTTCCTTTCACAAAGACCATAGCACAACTGGAAATATATGGCAATACAATCTTGGAGATTTGTAACCAAAAACCTTCACCGGTAGTAACACCGATGCATTACCGATGTCGAATTCAATATCGTTGTTTCGGGTCTTATCGGCCGAGTGTTTTTTTGCTATAATCCTTCTATGAGCAAAAATGTAGTACGCTATTCATTGATAACTTTGGGAATCGTTCTCGTCAATATGACCTATGTACTGGTGACCGTTCCGTATGGCATCATCAACGGTGGCGTCACCAGTTTCAGCATGATCTTGAGCCGTCTGCCGCTGACGGAAGCATTGCCGGTCAACGCATGGGTCACCATCGTGACCGTGATCCTGGCGATCCTTTGCGCGATCTTTTTGGGGAAGGATGTATTCATCGCCAGCCTGTTCAGTTGCGTCGCCGGGGTAGGGGCGTTCAACCTGTTTACCTATATCACACCGCAGCCGGTCTTTGACCTGCTGTTTCGTTTTGGCCAGATCGGGAACAACCCGGTTCTACCGGTAGGCATCGCCATTGAACTGATTCTGGCGGCGGCTGTTGTCGGCGCCGGGTACTATTTCTGCCTGAGCAACAACGCGACGGCGGTGGGGATGGATACGATCGCGTTGATCCTGCATAGACGGAACGAAAAGATCCCGGTCGCGTATGCCATGTACGCGATCAACATCATCGTGCTTTTGCTCGGCCTGTACACGTATGGGATCCGGTGCGTGATCATGGGAATCGCGTTCGCCGGCATACAGGCGTTTACACTGAATCATCTATTGAAAGATAAACCAGACACAGAAACGGAGAATATAACATGTTAAAGAATTACGTCAGCGCAATGGAAAATTGGCATGGCAGAGTGGATAGCGAGGACGACTATGACGCGTTCCGCTGGCACCAGTGGGTGGAACCGCTGGACCTGAACAGCGGACCTGAGCCTTTTGCAGGAAAATTGGGATTCGCCATCGTAGGGTTTTGCAGTGAACAGGGCGTGCGGAGAAACAAAGGGCGCGTTGGGACGGCTCTGGCGCCGGATTTCATACGCCGGCAGATGGCCAATCTGCCGTGCACCTTCGATCAGAGCGTGAAGATCTTTGACGCGGGCGACATCCTTTGCCAGGAGATCTCGATGGAAGAAGGGCAGGCGCTCCTGGCAGAAGCGGTGGAGCAGATCCTGCAACTGAATCTCTTTCCGATCGTGCTCGGCGGCGGTCACGAGACGACTTTCGGCCATTACTGCGGGCATCTGGCCAACGCGGACAACTCAAGCAAAATTCTGGACCTGGGGATCATCAATTTCGATGCGCATTTCGACATGCGGCCGTACGAGAACGGCAGCTCTTCCGGTTCGATGTTCCGGCAGATCGCGGATATTTGTCAGGAGCGGGGCATGAAGTACGGCTATCTGCCGATGGGCATCCAAAAGCACAGCAACACGGTCAGCCTGTTCAAGACGGCGGAGGAGCACGGCGTGAAATACGTGCTGGCCAAAGACATGGGCATCGGCGCATACTCGACGGTGACGGAGAAAGTCGACACCTTCCTGTTCGACCACGACAGCGCTTACATTACCGTCTGCACGGACGTCTTCTCGTCGGCTTTTGCACCGGGCGTCAGCGCCACGCAGTCCACGGGTCTGGAACCCGAAGCGGTGCTGCCGATCATCAAGCATATACTCCGGACACGTAAAGTCGTCGGGTTCGACATCTGCGAGATCTCGCCGCGGTTCGACCAGGACGACACGACCGCCAGTCTCGGCGCGGTCATCATCTTTTCCGTGGTGAACACGATCTGCAAAATTCACAATTTGGCGGTGATCACGGAGACGGATTATTACGTGTAGACGGCGCACCGACGGCGGTGAAAAATTAGTATTTTACAAAAGCGGAATTATTTGGTAAAATATATAGGTTCTAATACATTAATACTTTACTAAGTTATAGGAGGAATTTTCTAAAATGACAGCGATTGACAATTTTGTATTGGCGATCAGCAACATTCTGTATCAGCCATTTGTCGTTCCGCTTATTTTGATTGCGGGCGGCATTTACCTGACATTCAGATGTAAGTTCATGCAGTTCGGTATGTTCAAAGAAGCCTGCAAGGTTATTACCGAAAAGCCGCACGAAGGCGGGATCTCATCCTTCGGTGCATTGATGGTATCAACGGCTTCCCGAGTAGGTACCGGTAACATCATCGGCGTATCGACGGCCATCGTATGCGGCGGTCCTGGAGCTATTTTCTGGATGTGGGTAACAGCATTCTTTGGAGGCGCTTCCGCGTTTGTGGAGTCTACACTTGCACAGATCTACAAGAGAAAAGACGACGACGGCGGATCTAAGGGCGGCCCGGCATTCTACATGAGAGATGCGCTCGGACAGAAGTGGCTCGGCATCGTGTTCTCGATCCTGATCATCTTTACATACATGGTCGGATACAATATGCTGGCAGCTTACAACCTGCAGTCCACATTCGCCGTGTTCGGTTTCTATCATGAGGGGAGTACGCCGTTCGTCATCGGCCTGATTCTCTGCGTACTGTTCGGAATCATCGTTCTCGGCGGCGCAAAGAGACTGATCCATGTAACGGAAGTTCTGGTTCCGGTCATGGGCGTTATGTATGTTATCGTTTCACTGATCGTACTGGCGATCAACATCCCGAATCTGGGACACATGTTCGGAATGATCTTCCAGAGCGCATTCGACTTCGAGGCGATCTTCGGAGGATTCGCAGGATCCTGCATCATGTACGGTGTCAAGAGAGGCCTGTACTCCAATGAAGCTGGTATGGGTTCTGCTCCAAACGCGGCAGCCAGAGCGGATGTATCTCACCCGGCCAAGCAGGGTCTGGTCCAGATGCTTTCCGTATTCATCGATACGCTGCTCATCTGTACAGCGACCGCTTTCATGTGCCTGTCCACGAAGGTTGACCCAGCTGCTTACAATCTGGAAGATGGCCCGAATGCAGCCGGCTATGTTCAGGATTCCCTGGCGTCGGTATTCGGTGCATTCGGACCGGCATTCATCGCCATCGCGATGTGTTTCTTCGCATTCACCACGCTGATTGGTAACTATTCATACTGCGAAGGCTGTTATGAATTCATCATCGGCAGAGAGGGCAGCAAGACCGAACTGATTATAATGCGTGTCATCGCTTCCATACTGGTACTGCTCGGAGCGGTTGCTTCCGCAGGCTTGGTATGGGATATCGCGGACATGATGCAGGGACTGATGGTCATCACCAACGTACCGTCCATCCTGATCCTCGGCAGCATCGCCTTCAAGTGTCTCGACGACTACAAGAAGCAAAAGGCTGAAGGTCACAACCCGATCTTCAAGGCAGCCGACATCGGCCTCAAGCAGAAGACCGAATTCTGGAACTAATCGAGAGCCTATTCATAACCGCCGGCATGACCGGCGGTTTTTTCGTTTAAGCGTTTTTTAAAACCAGAGCGACGGCAAAATCCGTTCCGCAATTATGCGCTCCAACACATCCTGATTGTTGCTTTCTCGCTCGGTCGTTTCTATCAGTTTTTCAAAACCAATGGAATCAGTTAATCGCATGACGCCGATTCGCTCCATAGCATTGACCCGGTAGGAAAACTTGACAAACAGTCCTTCGTGCTCCCAATAGAGGAGGCTGCCGTCGACCAACATGATAGTAAAATCCGGGAAAATCGTAATGCAACCTGTCCGATAATCGTAAGTGTGCCAAATTGAACCGGATGCATTTATAAACTGAAGGTTCTTTGGAACATTCCAATAGCAAGAACCATGTTGAAGATAGAAAAGATTCCCGTTCAGCTGACCGGCTTCTGTTAAATCCGATGCAAGCTCATCCACAAGTCGTTGCACATTGATCCGCAGTTGCTCTTCATAGTGATGAGGTACGCCAAAATCCCATAATGTATTCCCGATTTTTTGCTCTGATTTAGAACGAACCGGTATGTCAGGATGAATGAGAAGAGGGTCAGAATCATCATCTATTGGAAATGGCTTTTGTCGATAGTGCCCGGTAAACCAGGCATACTGCTTCGCAGTTAGAACTATGCGCGCAACATCCAGGTTGCCTGCAGCGTAATCACGAATGAGCCGGGCCAGCTTCTCGAAATGATCGTTCCATTTCGGTGAATCGTAACCATGCTTCCTAAGCGCATCGAGTGTATGCAAAAGCTCCCGCAAGTAGCGCTTGCGCGCAAGAAGATACAGTCGGTCAGAATCTCTCCGAAGATACCTTCTGTTGAAATCGGTTTGTTCATAAAAACTAATATAACCGTGATCATGAAAGATATACAGTTTTTCAGAAGGAAGTTGAGAGAGCATTCCTCGGATTCGCTGTAAAGAATGTGTAAGGTTGATGGGGTTTTCAAAAGCAAGCCGCAGTGAACGAATGATTCCTTCGGACTCCAGAAGTTGTTGTTCCATGTTGACGCCTATCTTTGTCAGTGATTGTTAGAAAAAAAGGATCAACGCCTCATACGTTTCCATATATTACCATTTTTGAGTGAGCAGTGTCAACTGCCGAAAAGCGGTTAAGCAAAATCCGATATATTTATTTGTAAATGGGGCTTTTTATCGAAATATTGTCGAATTCTAAACCTGGATAATGAACAGTCCGATACTGGAGCCATTTCAACGCTGTGAATTATCGGAACTAAAATGAATAAGGATCTGTTTCAACACGTATATGCGTTTCTTTCGATAATAAGTTGCTTCTTAGGGAAAAAATATCGGATTTTGCTTAGCAACTTATAATGAGTAAAGCCTACAGACGGTAAAATGCGGCAAAATGGTACTTGTGGACCATGGCGTTTTGGTTGAAATCCGAGGCGCTCTGTGATAGTATGACTACGTACATAATCATAAGAACCGTAAGAAATAAATATAAGAAATAAAGGAGGTTTGTTATCTATGAGCGAACCAAATGCTCCTCAGTTACAGGGAGTAGCAGGACTTAAGAAGCATGATATCAAGGTATCCGGTATCGTGTTCATGCTGTATTGTCTGGTCGCTGCCGGTGCGTTCGGTATCGAAGAGATGATACCGGAAGCAGGACCGGGAATGACGCTGCTGCTGTTATGCGTCTTCCCGTTCATCTGGGCGTATCCGATCAGTTCACTGGTCGCGGAGTGTTCCTCCGTAATGCCGTCTGAAGGCGGCGTGTACGTCTGGGTCAAAGAAGCCTTCGGCGAGTTCTGGGGATTCCAGACCGGTTGGTGGGCGACCGTATCGACGTACATCACAAACGGCGTATACGTAGCTCTGGTATCAGGCTATGTGAGCCAGATGATCCCGATGTCCTACGCAGCATCCCTGGCTCTGAAAATCGGAATGATCGCCATCTTCACCATCGTCAACCTGCTGGGGCTGAGAGAAGTAGGTACAGTCAGCACCGTTCTGTCACTGCTGATTGTAGCGGCATTCCTGCTGGTTGCCATCGTTGGTCTCCTCAACTGGAACACCAACCCGGTGGAACCGTTCATGCCGGAAGATTACACACTGATCGATGGACTGGGCGGCGGCATCTGCATCTGCATCTGGATGTACTGCGGATATGAATGCATCTCCAACATGGCCGGCGAAGTAAAGAACCCGCAGGTAATTCCTAAGGGACTCAAGATCGCCATGCCGTTGGTAGCACTGACTTACGTACTGCCGACACTCGGCGGACTGGCAACCCTTCCGGAAGGAAGCTGGGAGATGTGGTCCACCGAAGGCGGATTCTCCGGCGATCACGTTGGATACGCTACCGTTCTTACTGCAAACCTCGGACAGGCCTGGGGTTATGTATTCCTGGTCATCGCGATCATTTCACAGTGCGCGATCTTCAATACATACCTGGCATCCGGATCCAGAGGCTTCTTCGTTCTGGCGGACGATCACCTCTGCCCGCAGTTCCTGGTCAAAGTAAGCAAAAACAGAGGCGTACCTTATGTTGGTATCCTGTCGCTGGCAGTCGTAACGTTCATCCTTTCATTCAATGACTTTACGACGCTCGTTTCCATGGAAGTCGTGTTCATGCTGGCGCTGTACATCATCCTGCCGATTTCTGTCATCAAGCTGCGGCACAAACTGCCGGTCGCGGAAAGAAAGAAGAGAAATCTCTACGTCATCCCGGGCGGCAACAAAGCGCTGATCTTCTACAGCGGATTCCCGATCGTCATCGCGATCATCGCGTTGCTGATTAACGGAACCGATTACCTGACGACAGGCCTGATGGCTCTTTGCTCCGGCCCGATCGCCTACATCCTCTTCCGCAAAATCTGCGGCGGTCTTTCGGTCAATGATCCGGAAGGCAACCCGGTCAACGGATTCGGGATCCCGAAGGGCGACACCGTCAGAATCGGCGTCTTCTCCATGTGCGCAGGAGCGATGGCCTTCTTCGGTCAGTTCTGGCTGAGATGGTATGAAATCGAATGGGGCGAATGGACTCCGGAAGACTACGATGTATTCGGCGAAGTGATTCCGCAGGTTCAGACCGGTCTGGCCATCGGCGGCGTGATCCTCATCATATTCGGGCTGATCATGTTCTTCGTCGGCAAGAAGAAAGACCCTCCACTTCCGGAACACGAACTGGACGTCGAGGCGACTCTCAACAAATACCTGATGGAAGAGAAGACCGAATCGTTCTTCGATTAATGCAAAACCCTTAAGCTTCCAACACGGAATTACACACAAAGGCGGTGTTTGAAAAAGCACCGCCTTTTTTGTATAATAACGGCGGGCCCTGAGAAGCGGGCAGACAGACCTCACGAAGCAGGGAAGACGGGCCCTGCCGTGCAGGGCAAATGGGAATAACAGACGGTGGCGGCAGAACGGCAAGCATTTCGCTGCCCCATAAGGAGATTGATATGATACCTCTTTCAACAAAAATGAGACCTTCCAGGCTCGTCGATTTCGTCGGGCAGAAACACTTCATGTACGAAGGCTCTCTATTCTATAATTCGATCCTCAACAAAACCTTCGAATCGGCTATTTTCTTTGGTCCGAGCGGCACAGGCAAAACAACGCTGGCCAGGATCATCGCCGGGGAACTCGACGGTAATTTTGTAGAGATCAACGCATCGACCACCGGGACCAAGGAACTGAAGGAGATTCTGAAGAACGCCGCGGACCGGTTCCATGGACTTTTGCAGGAGACGACGGTCCTCTATGTGGATGAGGTGCACCGGTGGAACAAGCTGCAGCAGGATTCGCTGCTGAAAGCCATCGAAGACGGCGTGATCAAGTTCATCGGCAGCACGACGGAGAACCCGTACTTCTCCATCAACAACGCGATCCTGAGCCGCGTGCGGAATATCTATGAGTTCAAGCGGCTCGATTATCAGGACATCCTGACGATCCTCAAGCGCACGCTGGAGGACCGCGAAAAGGGCTTCGGCGGCCTGGATGTGCGCTATGACGAAGAGGCGCTCGTGATCCTGGCGAAGATGGCAGGCGGGGACTGCCGCATCGCGCTGGACGCACTGGGTTTCATCGTGGACAACCTCAGTGAAGGACAGGTCATCGACAAGGCGATCGTAGCCGAGGCGATGCAGAAACAAACGACATTTTACGATAAAGAAGAAGATAAATACAACCTGCTTTCCGCACTGCAGAAATCGGTGCGGGGATCGGATCCGGACGCAGCGATCCACTATCTGGCGAGGCTCATCGACGGCGGCGCCGACGAGATGATGATCGGCCGGAGACTCATGGTCATGGCCAGCGAGGACATCGGCATGGCGTATCCAAGCGCGATCAGTATCGTGACCTCCTGCGTGCAGGCGGCCCAGATGATCGGCTTTCCGGAGGCGCAGATCCCTTTGGCACACGCCACGATCCTGATGGCATCCTGTCCGAAATCCAATGCGGCGAACGAAGCACTTGGCGCGGCGCTCTCTGACATCCACTCGCGGAAGATCGAGGACGTGCCGGCGCACCTGATGGATTCCCACTACAGCGGCGCTTCGAAACTGGGCCGCGGGCAGGGCTACAAATACCCGCACGCCTACGGTGGATACGTCACGCAGCAGTACCTGCCGGACGACCTGTACCGGGAGGGCGTGCGTTACTATCAGCCGACTTCCAACGGCAGCGAGGCATCATTCAAAAAGTATCTGGAAGCATTGAGGGAGATCGACAAAAATGCGAAATAGCGTACCGATCAGCGGGAAAACGATATATGTGAACGGGAAGACGATCGTCGTCGCGAAGAACGCAGGATTTTGCTTTGGCGTCCGGCGTGCGGTCGAGATGACCGACGAGGCTTTTGCAAAGGCTCCGGAGGGGACCCGCGTCTACACGATGGGGCCGTTGATCCACAACAAAGCGGTGACCGACGAGCTCCGGCAGCGCGGGATCCGGGCCATCGATTCGCTGGAAGAAGCGGCGCTGGGGAGCACCGTTATCGTCCGTTCCCACGGTGAAGGAAGGGCGTTTTATGAGGATGCAAAGTCTGCGCACATGAACGTCATCGATGCGACCTGCCCGTTTGTCGAGAAAGTGCACAAGCTGGCGGCGGGGACCGACAAACAGGTCGTGATCGTCGGCAGCCGCGAGCACCCGGAAGTCCAGGGAATCGCCGGCTGGTGCAGACGAGAACCGATCATCGCGGACTCCGCGGAGGGAATCCGGGCGGCGCTGGAAAAGCTGGACAGCGAGGGCCCGCGGGAACTCTTTGTGGTGGCGCAGACGACTATAAGGGAAGCGATGCTCCGGGAAGTCCTGGACGCCATCGAGGGCTTTGAAATAGAGCTGCATAACACGATCTGCAACGCGACCTCCGAGCGGCAGGAAGAGTGCCGTAAAATGGCGGAATCCTGCGATGGAATCGTCGTCATCGGAGACCGGAACAGCTCCAATAGCAGAAAGCTTTTTGAAATCGCGGAAAAACAACGTGCAAAGGCTTTTTTTGTCGAAAAAACAGAGGATTTACCATTGCATGCGATTATGAAATGTACTAAAATAGGAATAGCGACTGGCGCATCGACGCCGGACAGCACTATTAAGGAGGTTATTGCCAACATGAGTGACGCAACACTTGAAAACAAAGAACTGACAATGGATGATCTGATGGAGGATATCGACAAGTCCCTCAGATTGCCGAGAAGCGGAGAAATCGTTACCGGTAAGGTACACCAGGTAAACGAGAAGGAAGTTATCGTTAATTTAGGATGCAAAAAAGATGGTATCTTACCGATCACTGAAGTGAGCCTTGAAGAAGGTCAGACACTGGCCGATGTATTCAAGGCAGAAGATGAGATCCAGGCCAAAGTAATCAAGACGGATGATGTTGACGGCGGCATCTTACTTTCCAAGAAAAAGTTAGAAATCAGTGCCAACTGGAATGATATCGTAAAGGCACTTGAAGATAAAACGAATCTGGAAGTCAAGGTCACGAGAACCGTAAACGGTGGAGTCATTGCGGAGTACAAAGAAGTATCCGGATTCATTCCACTTTCACAGCTTTCGGATCACTACGTTGAGAATGCAGAAGAATTCGTCGGACAGACGATGGAAGTCAAAGTTTCCAGAGTCGACCAGAGAAGAAACCGTGCGGTATTCTCACACAAACTGTTCCTGGTAGAAGAAAAAGAAAAACTGATCGCGGAGATCTGGGAGAAGTTGAATGAGGGCGATGTAGTAGAAGGTACCGTAATGCGGTTCACAGACTACGGCGCATTCGTAGACATCGGCGGCATCGACGGGCTGCTCCACATTTCTGAGATTTCCTGGGGCAAGCTGAAACACCCGCAGGAAGTCCTGAGCATCGGACAGAAGATCAATGTCAAAGTCCTCTCCATGAACGCCGAAAAGGGCAAGATCTCACTGGGTCTGAAGCAGAACACTCCGGAACCTTGGACGGTCATCGACGAGAAGTACGAAGTCGGACAGGTCATCGAAGGAAAGGTCGTTCAGATCAAGGAATACGGTGCATTTGTTGAACTGGAACCGGGTCTTGACGGACTGGTCCACATTTCCGAAGTTGCTCATAAGAGAGTCGGAAACATCAACGACGAACTGGAAGTCGGACAGAAGGTCAACGCGAAGATCCTCGAGATCGATAAGGATCGCAGAAGGATCAGCCTGAGCATCCGCGAGACACTGGATGCTCCGGTCGCAGAAGAAGCACCTGCTAAGGAAGCTCCGGCAGAAGAGGCTCCTGCTGAAGAAGCTCCAGTGGAAGAAGCTCCGGCACCGGCAGAAGAAGCGCCAGTTGAGGAAGCGCCTGCTGAAGAGGCTTCGGCCGAAGAAGCACCGGCTGAAGAAGCTCCTGCTGAGGAAGCACCGGCGGAAGAATAAGAAAACCGATAGAAACAACAAAGGCTGTTGCACCAACGTGCAGCAGCCTTTTTGCTTGCAATAAATAGAATCAGTGACAGTCTTCAACCTCGGTGACACGCCTCGATCAGTTCGCGTGCCGAAGCCAGCGTCGTTTCCGTCACGTTGTCGCCGCCGAGCAGACGCGCGATCTCGCGGACCTTTTCGTCTTCGCTGAGCGGATCGACGGACGTGTAGGTCATCCTGTCATCCGACCGCTTGGAGATCCGGAAATGGTGATCCCCGTACGCCGCGATCTGCGGCAGATGCGTGATACATATGATTTGGTGGCTTTGCGCGATCTCCCGGAGCTTGCGGCCGACGACACTGGCCGCGATGCCGCTGATCCCGCTGTCGATCTCGTCGAAGATCATGGTCGGGATCGCGTCGTAGTCGCCGATGATCTTCTTGAAAGCCAGCATGATACGGGACATCTCGCCGCCGGAAGCGATCTTGCTCAGAGGCTTCAGCGGCTCGCCGACATTGGTCGTGATGAGGAACTCCACGACGTCCGTGCCTTCCGGTGTGAAGACGGGAGCCTTTGCATCCGGACCGGCCGTGGACCGGAAATCGATGGCGAATTCCGCGTTCTGGAAGTTCAGCTGCGCTAGCTGTTCCGCTATCAGATCCTGCAATTCCGAAGCGGCGGCTTTGCGCGTGTCACTCAGCTTATTGCAGGCGCCGGTCAGCGCAATCTGCATCTTCCGGATCTCGCCCTGGAGTTTCTCGATGCGTTCGTCGGCATGCTCGATGTTCTGCAGGCCGGCGTCCAGTTCCTCCGCGTATTGCAAAAGCCCCGCAATGTCGCGGCCGTGTTTCTTTTTCAGGCGGTCAATGAGCTCGTACCGGGCGATGGCCTGATCCAGCTCCTCCGGAGAAAAGACCGTCCGGTCACGCTGCTCTCGAATGACGGAGCAGGTGTCTTCGAATTCGTAGTAGATGCCGGAAACGCGTTCACTCAGTTCTTTGAGCGGGGCGGAGTATTCCTCCGTTTCCGCCAGCATGTCGCTGACCTGCTTCAGCGCGGCCAGGAGACTGAACTCGCTCTCGGATGAAATCTGATAAGCGCCCGCCAGGTTCTCGTAGATCTTTTCGCTGTTCTCGAGAAGGGAAATCGTTTCTTCCAACTGATCGTCTTCACCTTCGAACGGCGCGACCTCACGGATCTCCTGCAATTCAAAGGCCATGAAATCCCGCTGCCGCTGGTTCTCGGCGATCCGGGAACGCAGGTCGGACAGCTCCTTCTGCAGTGCCGTGTATTCCTCGTAGAGCATCCGGACCGCCGCCTTTGCCGGATCGATCTGCTCTTTGTGATAGAGGTCGACCAGGCGGATGTGGTTGTCCGGGTCCAGGAGCGACTGGTGGTCGTACTGGCCGTGGATATCCGCGATCTTCGTGCAAAGTCCATGGAGCGCGTTCAGCGTGACGATCTCGTCATTGATGCGGCAGGTATTCCGGCCGGCCGCGGAGACTTCCCGGGTGATGATATATTCCTCATCGTCATAGTCGGCGACCATCTGCACGATCGCTTTCTCTTCCCCGGAACGGACAAAAGCAGTGTCTGCCCGGCTCCCCAGAGCCAGGCTCACTGCTTCGATAACGATAGATTTGCCGGCGCCTGTTTCGCCGGTAATGATAGTAAGGCCATCATCAAAATCGATTTCAGCGTTTTCGATGATGGCGAAGTTTTTGATACTGATGTGTTTGATCATTGAATTATTTTTCAAGCATGCCCTGCAATGCTTCGACGACTTCATCGGCGTTTGCCGGATCATCCAGAACGAGCAGGATCGTGTTGTCGCCCGCGACGGATCCGATGACATGGGTAAGCGCCAGCGAATCCAGCGCTTCCGCAGCGGCATTGGCGCATCCGGACAGCGCTTTGAGCAAAACGATGTTGCCGGACTGGGCGATGGAAATGATCGACTTCCGGTAAATATCCCGGAACCGTTCGGAAACCGGCCCGTCGTTGGTGGACAGAGCGGCGTATTTGTATCCTCCCGAAGAGGAAAGCGTCTTGATCAGCTGCAATTCCTTGATGTCCCTCGATACTGTCGCCTGCGTTACGTCATAGCCGTACTCGCGAAGCATCGAAACCAGTTTGTCCTGAGTTTCAATTTCGTTCTTTTCGATTAGTTCCAATATTTTATTCTGCCTCGAAATTCTCATACATACCTCCCCCTAGGTCAGCCCTAATATGTATAATTATGATTTGGTTATCTATCATTATAACATAGAACAGGAATTTGTCATGCCTTTCCAAGAAATTGTAAGGGATGGTTTACAAACATACGTTCTCATGGTATACTTTACGAGTATAGAACAGATAGGTGAAACTGATGAAAATACTTGGAATCGACCCCGGATACGCGATCCTGGGATACGGGGTCATCGAGAAAAACGGAAATCGTTTCAGAGCCTGCGATTTCGGCGCGATCACCACAGACAAAGACATGCCCATGCCGGAGCGGCTGGAGGCGCTGTACAACGGTCTGCGCGAGATCATCGAAGAGCAAAACCCTGACGTGGCGAGCATTGAGCAGCTGTATTTCAACAACAACGCCAAGACGGCCATCAACGTCGGGCAGGCCAGAGGCGTAGCGATCCTGGCCTGCGTCAAGGGCGGCCTGGAAGTCGCGGAATATACGCCGCTGCAGATCAAACAGGCGTTGGTCGGCTACGGCAGGGCGGACAAGAAGCAGGTGCAGTTCATGGTCAAGACCATGCTGAACCTTCCGGCAGTGCCGAAGCCGGACGATACGGCCGATGCGCTGGCAGCCGCCATCTGCCACGGGCACAGCGCGGACAGTGCGCGGATCATCGCGAAACTGAAATAAACAGGTTAGAAATAAACGGGTTATATGGAGTAAATACACCAATGATTGGATTTTTAAGAGGATTATTAGCTGAAAAAGGCGACGGATACATCGTGATCGATGTCAACGGCGTCGGGTATCTGGTCAACGTGCCGGCCAACTCCAGGGCATATCTGAGCCCGGAGGGGGAAGAGGTCATGGTCTATACCGCAATGATCGTGCGGGAAGACGACATGAGCCTGTTCGGCTTTTCCGGCAAGGGCGAGCTGGACGCATTCAAAAAACTGATCGGCGTCAGCGGCGTCGGGCCGAAAGCGGCCATCGCCATTCTTTCCGCCTTTACGCTGGATCAGCTGCGGGAGACCATCGTGTTCGAGGATTCCAAATCCCTGACAAAGGCGAACGGCATTGGTAAGAAGACCGCGGAACGGATCGTCCTGGAACTGAAGGACAAATTCGTCAAAACGGGTCTGAGCACCATGGGAAGCGGCGGAGAAGGAACCGCCGCGATGGACGCAGCTTTTGCAGGAGGCAGAGGAGAAGCAATCAGCGCGCTGATGGCCCTCGGCTATTCCAGACCGGAAGCGACGAGCGCGCTGGCGGGCATCAAGGAGAATGACCTGTCGACGGAGGAATACATCAAACTGGCTCTGAAGAATCTGTTTTAACGGAGAATAGTCATGGATTACATGGATTACGAAGAAAGAATCACATCAGCAGAACTGGGGCACGGGGAAGAACGCACCGAGTTCACGCTCCGGCCGCAGAAAATGCAGGATTATATAGGGCAAAGCGCCGTGACCGACAACCTGAAGATTTTTATCGACGCGGCGAAGATGCGGAACGAGCCGCTGGATCACGTTTTGTTCTACGGTCCTCCGGGACTGGGCAAGACAACGCTGGCCGGCATCATCGCCAATGAGATGGGCGTCGACATCCGGATCACTTCAGGACCGGCCATCGAGCGGGCCGGCGATCTGGCAGCGATCCTGACCAACCTGACCGACCACGACGTCCTGTTCATCGACGAGATCCACCGCCTCAACCGGTCGGTGGAGGAAGTCCTGTACTCGGCCATGGAGGATTACGCGCTGGATATCATCATCGGCAAAGGCCCATCGGCCCGGTCCATCCGGCTGGACATCGCACGGTTCACTCTGATCGGCGCGACGACCAGAGCCGGCAGCCTCAGCGCGCCGCTGCGCGACCGTTTCGGCGTCAGCTGCAAGTTTGAAATGTATACGAAGGATGAGCTGGCGGAGATCATCCGCAGGACGGCCCAGCTGCTTGATGTCAGCGTGGATGAACAGTCCGTTCAGGAGATGGCGAAACGATCCAGAGGCACGCCGAGAATCGCCAACCGCATCCTGAAGCGCGTCCGCGACTTCTCGCAGGTCATCGGCGACGGGAACATCAACATGGACATCACGACACGTGCACTGGAAGCGCTGGGCGTGGATTATCTGGGACTGGAGAACCTGGACCGTGAGATCCTCAAGACGATCATCTACCGCTTTGACGGCGGCCCGGTGGGCATCGACACCATCGCAGCGGCCATCGGCGAGGAACGGGTCACGATTGAAGACGTGTACGAGCCGTATCTGATACAGGCGGGACTGCTCAACCGGACGAAGAAGGGACGCGTCGTATCAAAGAAGGCCTACGCGCACCTGGGCATCGATTATACTGGGGATGACGATGATCAGGTCAGCATGGAGATTTAGCATGAGAGAGATATAGCATGAGAATAGAAGCATTCGATTATCATTTACCGGAAGAATTGATCGCACAGAAGCCGGCTGACCGAAGGGACAGTTCCAGGCTTCTTGTCGTACACAGGGAAAAGAACGAAGACGGCAGCTGGGCGGACATCCGCATCGAGCACCGGCACTTTTACGATATCCTGGAGTACCTGCAGGCGGGGGACTGCCTTGTTTTGAATGACTCCAAAGTCATCCCGGCGAGGCTCTTTGGAACTAAAGAAGCCAAGAAGATGCCGGGGGTCAAAGGCGCCCACGTCGAATTCCTGCTGACGAAGCGGCTGGAAGGGGATGACTGGGAGACAATGGTCAAGCCGGGCAAACGACTGCATCCGGGCGACAGCGTCGTATTCAGCGGCCCTGGCAGTGATCTGCCGGATGGACCGGTGCTGAAGGCCGACATCATCGGTTACGGCAAGGACGGCACGAGGATCGCGCGTTTTACATACGACGGGATTTTCATGGAGCGCCTGGAGGAAATCGGGAGCATGCCGCTGCCGCCGTACATCGAGCGCCCGTCCGACGAGGAAGACAAGGACCGCTATCAGACGGTGTACTGCCGGGAAGAGGGATCCGTCGCCGCGCCGACCGCCGGACTGCACTTCACACAGGAGCTTTTGCAAAAGGCTCAGGAGAAGGGCGTCGAGCTGGCGTATGTCACGCTGCACGTCGGAATCGGGACGTTCCGGCCGGTGAAAGTCGAGAACATCGAAGAACATTCGATGCATTTTGAAGAATACAGTATCAGCAAAGAAGCCGCAGAGACCATCAACCGGGCGAAGTGCGAAGGCCGGCGCGTCATCAGTGTCGGAACGACCTCCTGCAGGACGGTCGAGAGCGCTGCAGAGTGGTCGGAGGAAGCGGAATGCTGGCAGGTTCGGGAAGGGGAGAACAGC
>JAFRJI010000051.1 GCA_017432345.1 Bacillota bacterium
CCCCTTCTTCAGACCGGTCTTCGTCCACTGGGATACGTCGTTGCCTTCAATGGTCTTGACCAGCTTGGACGGATTTTTGCCGTCTTTCTTTTTGGCGCACTTGGCAAAGAAGATGTCGTAGCCGTCCACTCCTTCCACCGGTTCCCATGCGATCGTCATGCTCTTCTTGCCCTTGGCTTTCATGGTGGTCAGCGGCGTGCCGGTCACATCAGGCAGGTAGTATGTCGTATTGATCTCCGGTGTCCCTGTGAATGGGCCTTTGGTATCTGTAAACATATCTCTCAAGGAGTCACGGCCGTATGTTCCTTCGCCCACCTCCGGGATCCTGTACGGGATGGCATAGAAAACGCCATCGAAGATGCCTTTTTCACTCGATATCTTCACGCCGGAAGATTGGAACATTTCATTATAGCAGCTGTTGATCAGCGTCGTCGCCGGCAGCGCGGGCGGTTTGGTCAGACTCGTGCAGCCATCAAACATATGCCAATAGCAGTCGCCGGCCAGCGCTGTAGCAGGCAGTTCTGGCGCCTCGGTCAGGCTCGTACAATCACGGAACATTCCTTCATAACAGTGTGCTGTCAGCGTTATGGCGGGCAATGCGGAGGCTTCGGTCAGGCTCTCGCAACCATAGAACATATATTCATAGCAGCCGTATGCTAGTGTTGTCGCAGGCAGTTCAGGCGCTTTGGTCAGACTCGTGCAGCCTTCGAACATGTGTCCATAGCAACGGGAAACCAATGTCGTCGCAGACAGCGCGGGTGCTTCAGTCAGAATGTTACAGTCTTCGAACAGATAAGCGAACGCATTGTCGATCATTACCGGATGCTTGCCATCTTGGACCACTGTGTAATCCAAGAGGTTTTCGATGTTGCCGGAACACGAAATAGAATCTGTTATTTGCACTTTAAATGATGTGTTTCCTAACCAGGTGTTATCTCTCCCACGGAAGAATACGCTGTATTTGTCACCATAAAAATAAGATTCTATGATGTTTCCTGTCGTATACTCATCCCAATCGGTGCCGTTCGTAGATACCTGCACGGTTCCATCCCAGGGATTTCTGCTAGCAGAATTTCCCAGGTTAATATAGAAAGGCAAATCGCTCGTGAACGCGATGCAGCCTTCCGGTTCGCTGTCTGCGTATACGGTCTGAACAGACGCGAACAAAGCGACGGAAATGATACCGATCATTATAAGCATCTTGATGTGTTTTTTCATGTCCTGACCTCCTTTTATATTATATCATGATTACAGGCTTGCGTTAGAGATTCTTGAGTTCGCGCTTGTACAGCATTGTGAATGCGATGACCAGATAGAGTGTCCCGAGGATCTCGGCCAGCGGGAATGAATACCAGACTGCGTTGAGGCCGACGAAATACCCTAAAATGATGGCCAGCGGCAGCACGCCGACGAGCTGCCTAATCAACGAACTCCATAAACTCAGGAATCCATGGCCTGATGCCTGAAAGACAGCTGATGTCATGATGCCGTAAGAAGCCGGCAGGCAGCACCAGCTGATCGCCCGGAACGCCGGAACGCCGATCTCGTAAATGTCCGGATTGTTCTGCGCGTTGAACACGTGCAAAAGCTCATGTGGGAACAACTGGAACACGATGAGTCCAAGTGCCATGATCGAAAACGCTATAATAAAGCCCTTCTTGTAGGCCTCCATCATGCGTGCTCTGTTTTTGGCGCCATAGTTGTAGCCAAGAACCGGCAGCACGCCCTGGTTCAAGCCAAATACAGGCATGAAGATAAAAGACTGGAGACGTCCGTAAACGCCCATGACGGCAACCGCCGTTTCGGTAAAGGAACTGAGTATCATGTTCATGCCGAACTGCAGAACTGATGCGATGCATTGCATGAGTATTGCCGGTGCGCCGACAGCGTATATGTCTTTAATAATGTTTTTGTCCCACTTCCAGCCTCTGAACCGTACATGGATCAAATCGTTGAAACGGAAGAGGATGATCTGTCCGAGCGTCATGGAGAACAACTGCCCGAACACTGTCGCAACAGCCGCGCCGGTAATTCCCATCTCCGGGAACGGTCCTAATCCAAAGATCAAAAGTGGATCCAGGATGACATTGGTGACCGCGCCGGTGATCGTACAGAGCATCGGCAGAACCATATTCCCGGTCGCCTGCAATATCTTTTCGGTTGCGATCTGGACAAGGATGAACACCGACCCCATCAGAACGATGGTAAGGTATTTCGTCCCTTCTTCCACGATATATTCCGTATCTGTCATAACAGAAATAATTGGCCGTGAAAGGAACAGGCCGACCAAGAAGAAAAATGCCCAGTTAATAAAAGCCAGGCGGTATCCGTGGCAGGCGGCAAGATCCGCATCTTCAAAACGCTTAGCGCCGAGACGGCGGGAAATCAGCGAGTTGATACCGACCCCGGTTCCAACAGCAACGGAGATCAGTACCATCTGCACAGGGAAAATATATGTAATGGCAGCCAAAGCCGACTCACTGATCCGTGACACGAAAAAGCTGTCCACGATGTTGTACATTGCCTGAATGAGCATGGACAAAATCGCGGGCCATGACATATTGATGATCAGTTTTCCAACGGGCATGACACCCATCTTGTTCTCTGGCATTAATCCGGTTCTCCTAAAAACAAAGGCGCGGCGAAAGGCTCACCGCGCCTGCTTTTCTCCTTATTTCTTATCTTACTCTGTGATCGGCGTTTTGTAAATGAATTTCGTAGATCCGTCCATGTTCGCCGGGAGCAACGTGAAGGTCTTATAATCTTTCGCTGCATCACGCATATTGCTGAGACCGGAAGTCAGATCTTTCAGATCGCCATTATACAGATCAACGATCTTCTTGATTCCCTGGTTGTACAGTTTCGCCATGCCTTTACTCAGTTCCAGCGCACCGCTGTCAAGCTGGGAAACGCCGTCGATCAGCTTTCCGGACTTGGTCTGAAGAGATTCCATTCCGTTTGCCAACTGCTTGGCGCCCTTGGCCAACTTTGTCTCACCGGTCGCAAGCTGCTCAGCACCTTCCGTCAGGGAGCTGAGTCCCTGGTTCAGTTCGTCTGATTTTGAAGCCAGAATCTGGCTCATGTTATCCAAGCCGTTATCGAGGACTGTCATATTTCCGATCAGTGTCGTCTGGTGGCTGTCGCCGGCATCCGGATCATACGCTCCGATCGACTTTGAAATCGACTTCAGATTCTTATTGACTTCTTCGACCGTAGCACTTTCCTCTTTCAGGTCTTTCACGACCTGACCGGCTTTGCTCTTGACGTCGCCGATCTGATCCGCCAGTTCACCGTATTTCGGATCCTTCTTTGCAAGTTTATCTTTATTGGCTTCGATCAGCGGCGCGATCTTTTCCAGATATTCATATACATCCTGCGCGTCATCGATCGTACCGCCCTCACCCGTCATCTGCTCGGTTACGCTGTCCAGCGTACCGGTCAGCCCAGGTGTTGAACCTGCGCCGTCCATTACGGTTTTAACGTTTTTCAATCCATTCAGCACACCACTGGAGATATGCTTCAGCGAAAGTGTTCCGGAAATCAGTTTCTGCAGCAGGACCGGAAGTTGCTCGCTCAGTTGTGACAGCCCGTTGCTTAGCTGCGTGGCGCCTTCCTTTGCGTCCTTTGTGCCCTCATTCAAAGCATCCGCGCCTTCTTTCAAGGCATCCACGCCTTCCTTCAGTGTCGGCATATTCTGCTGCATCTTGTCGATGCCCTCATACAAAAGCTTGCTTCCCTTGACCAGCTGCTTAGAGCCCCTGTTCAGCGCCGCAATTTCATCATCAAAATCAAGGTCGTCGATGTCGCCCAAATCAACTTCGTCAAATATGGAACTGGTCGCGAACGTCATGATGTCATCGACAGCGAAGTTGTTCGCCTTGCCCTTGATGGTAACGGAATCGCTCATTCCAATATCTTCACCGGACAGCCCCAGATCTTCCGCCAGACCCGGCGCCGCGAATCCGACGACGACCTGTTTTTCGCCATCGTCGATGATCTTGCCGTGATCAATTGTGATGTCCGTATAACAATCATCTTTCACCATGAATCCGGACATAACGATGAACGGCACCTTTGTTCCATTATAGGAAGTATGGTTTTCATAATCGATGCGAATCTCCAGATTGCCGGTCTGGCCCTCCAGATCCTTGGCGTCGACCACCTTGCCATCCAGCGTATACGTCACATTGAGCGTAACCGGAACTTCTCTGGTCGTTGTACCCTGATAGTAGATGTCCTTGCCTTTTGCCTTCCAGTTGATGGCGCTGCCCGTTCCGTTTTCGTACGTTTCATCCCCCTTGACGTTCTCGATGTCGGACAGGTTCGATTTATCCTCGATTTCATCGATCTTGATGCCGTTTTCCAGGTGGTCGCTGACGATGACCTCGTCCTGCGCGCCTGTTGAATCGGTAACCACATAGACCGTCTCTTCCTTCACGATCTGCGTCGCATCTGCAAAAACACTAGCCGGTGTAAGTGTCATAGCGACCATCGTCGCCGCGGCAGTCACGACCGCCAGGACGCGGGACCGCGCACTGTGCTTTTGCTTAATTCCTCTGTTCGTCCCCTTATACATCGATTGTTTCCTCCTTATCAGGACCCTCTGCTAATTGAACTTTTCTATAATGAAATGCCCCTTCTACTTTTTCAAAACCCAAAGACGTTTTAATAATGATCTTATCGAAGAGCACCAGCATCGACGGCAGAATGAACATGACCACCAGACTGCTGACCAAAGCTCCCCGCGCCATGAACAACGTCATGGAACTAATGATATCAATGTTGGAATAGATCGAAACGCCGATCGTCGCCGCAAAGAATCCAAGCGCGCTGACCGCGATGGACGTCATCGATCTCGAGTGCGCGATTTTCATCGCCTCCCGCGGCACAAGTCCATTGTTCCGCTCCTGTTTATATCGCGTCGTCATTAGTATTGCGTAATCGACCGTTGCTCCCAGCTGGATCGTGCTGATGCAGATCGAGTCGATGAACGACATGACCGTCCCCGTAAAGTACGGAATGCCCAGGTTGATGAAAATCGCCAGTTCTATGCACGATACCAGTATAATCGGCAACGTGATGGACTGCAATACAAAGAAGATGATGAAGAAAATCGCCGCAACGGACACCGCCGTAACGACCTTGAAGTCGTGGTCCGTTACATCGATCAGGTCCTTCGTACAAGGCCCCTCGCCGATCAGCATCGCCTTCTTGTCGTACTTGTCCATGATCGCGTTGACTGTGTCGATCTGTTTATTCAGCTCATCCGACGCCACCGCGTACTCCGAGCCGACCATCATCAACTCCCAATTGTCGCTCTTGACCATGCCCTCCAGCTCGCCCGGCAAGATCGCCTCCGGAACCGTCGGTCCCACGCCGCTTTCCAGACTCAGCGTCATGATGACGCCGTCGACCTTATTGATCTCCTCGATCATATCGCGAGAGTCCTTCTCTTTCAGCTTCGCGTCGGACAAAATCATCAGCTCAGTATTCATCCCGAACTCGTCATACAGCTTGTTGTTTGCGATCCTAAACGGCAGATCCTGCGGAACGCTGGCATCCAAATTGTAATAAACGCTCGTATGCGTATACCCAAATAGCGCCGGTCCCAGCAGCGCCAGGAACACGATGATCCAGATCGCCGGCCGCTTCGTGACCTTATCCGACAGCCAGTCGAACTTCGGAAGCAAAGGCTTATGTTTCGTCTTGAGTATCGGTTTCTCAAACAACAGGATCAGCGCCGGCAGCACCGTTACGCTTCCGATGACGCCAAGCAAAACCCCCTTCGCCATGACGATTCCGAGGTTCAATCCCAGCGTGAACGTCATAAAACAAAGTGCCAGGAACCCGGCAATGGTCGTAATGGAACTACCGGTAATGGCCTGCAGCGTCTTGGCGATCGCGTTCGCCATAGCCTCTTCGCGATCCAGCCCCAATTCGAAACGATGTTCCTTATAGCTGTGCCACAAGAAGATCGAATAGTCCATGGTGACCGCCAGCTGCAGCACCGCCGCGATGGCCTTCGTAATATAGGAAATATCTCCAAAGAAGATATTCGATCCCATGTTATACAAAATCGTGATGCCGATACCCAGAACAAAGACCACCGAGATCAGCCAGGAATCCAGCAAAAGCGCCATCACCAGCACCGCCAGTATTACGGCGATGCCCACATAGATCGGCTCTTCCGCTTCGGCTACGTTCTTCAAATCCGCGACGAATGCGCTCATGCCGCTGACAAAGCACTGCTTGCCGCCGATATCCCGTATCTCATTGACCGCCACCAGCGTATTGTCATCCGATGTCGGCGAATCAAAGAATACTGCCATCATCGTCGTTTCACCATCGTTGAATTTATTCTTTATATCATTCGGAAGAATGTCCATCGGCGTCGACAGATCCAAAATGCTGTCATACCAGATGACGCTGTCCACATGATCGACCTGCTCGATCTTCTGCTTCAGTTCCGCGACGTCTTTGTTCTTCATTCCGTCGACCATGACCATCGAAAAGCCGCCCTTATTGAACTCATCCAGCAGGATGTCCTGCCCACGCACTGTCTCCATCGTATCCGGCAGGTACAGGAGCACATCGTAGTTGACGCGCGTATTGATGAACCCAAACACCGAAGGGATCAGCAAAAGCAGTCCGATGATCAATATGATTTTTCGATTTTTTGTTACAGTTCTGCCGAACTTTAACATGTTTCAGTTACCTCGTTGCTAAGATTGTGCATTATGACAGTCTAATAATAGCAACAACAGAAAAACATTGCTATATACAATAAAATAGCCGTGCACAAAATTTGTGCACGACACCCTTTTTGACCAATCATTCAGAAAAGTAATATTTCTGCTTCAACGACTCCGCGATACTCTCGAACGTCTGCTCCACAGTTCCATAAAAAACATTATTGTAAAGCGTCGCCAAGAACTCCGGTTTCTCGACCATGCCGTCCTTAATCCACTTCACCGTCGCCCCAAGCAAAGCGCTTGAATAGAACTCCGCCGTAATTTCCTTGACCTTCACCGGATAATCGGTCTTCTTGAACTCCTTCCCGATGACCGTCAGCGCGTATTTGAAGATGATCGAATCCAGATAGTCCCGCAATTCCTTCCAGTCCACGAAATTGTAGATGTGCTCAATCATGACCTTGTGCTCATACACGAACTGCAGACCCTCCAGGAAACCATCCGACCAGTCCTCATCCTTCTCATACCGCGACAGCAACTGCTGGATCTCATTCTCAAAATAACAATCCAGCGCATCATACACATCGTGGAAATGATAATAGAACGTATTTCTGGTCAGACCGCACCGGTCCGTAATATCTTTCACATTGATCTTGTCCAGCGGCCGTTCCTCCAGCAGTTCCGTCAGGGACTGCAGCAGCGCCCGCTCCGTTATATTCAGCATACCTTGCCTCCACCTTCAAGCATTCGTCTCTTACGATCTCTTCCCCCCCCCAACATATTCATCGACCGATCTAAAACTCCTCCAGGTCCACATCCCCAACGATGCATCCCCGGTCGATGTTCCTCTGGATCAGCGGCTTGGAGAACTCCTCCCAAAGCACCGCGGACCCCTTCTTCGTCTTGCTCTGCCGCTCGATGGCCTGCGACAGCCGGATCCCCTTCTCTTTCCAGTCCTTGCCTTCCGACGCGTCGTTCAGCATGATCGGCTGGATATTATCCAAAGCCTTCGCATACCGCGCTTCCGGCGTCTCGCCCGCCTCGAACTCCCGGAACAGTTCCAGCATGAACTCGGCCTGATCCTCCGGCAGCAGATGGTAGATCCGGTCCGCCGCCTTCTGCTCCCGCTCCGCCTGGGTCTTCATCGCCTCCACATCGTAGGCGTAGGTATCGCCCGCATCGATCTCGACGATGTCGTGGATCAGCAGCATCTGGATCGTCCGCAGGATGTCCACCTCTTCGTTGGCGTACTCCTGCAGCACGAAGGCCATGATGGCCATGTGCCACGCATGCTCCGCATCGTTCTCCCGCCGGCTCCCCGAACAAACGAATGACTGACGGAACACTTCCTTCTCTTTATCGATTTCCCGGCAGAAATCCATCTGCTGGGCCAACCGTTCTTTATCAAACATGAGCCTTCTCCTCGAGCTTCGCCAGCTGCTCCGGCGTGATGAAAATGACTTTGCCGCCCTTCGGTTGGATCGGCTCTTCGCCGTACACCATCCAGACCGCGTCCAGCGGCTTCTCCGGCATCGGCGCCTCGCCGTCCGTAAAAATGATCCGGTTATCGACCCGCAGCGAGAACGCATCCACGGCCACATCGAAATCGGTGCCGCCTCCGCCCTCGAACTTCATATAATCGATATCGTCTTCATTGCGGATCTCGTGAAAACCGTAGAACTTTGTATCAAAACATCCCACTTTCAATTTCGAATATGGGAGGATGTTTTTGCATTCCTGCAGGAAATTGCGCAGGAGCGTCTCCTCCACCGACCAGCTGGTATCCAGCACGATCTCTGTCTCCGCCATCGGGCGCTCCTCCAGCACCGGACGGACGATCCCATCTTCCAAAATCGCGTGCTCCAATGACCAGTCCACGTCGTAATTGACCGTATCCCGAAGGATCACCCGCCAGTCGATGATCGGCTTGGCGTGCCCGATCTCCGCCATCGCCCGCGTCTCCGGATGCACGGCGTTCCCCGCCTCCGACTCCGTGGTCTCGATCAGATCCAGCTCTTCTTCCTCCTGGTCCTCGGACAGCTCCTCCATCTTCTCAAACATATCCAGCAGGTCGTCCTCGAACTCCCGGTCCATCTGTTTCTGCTGGTCGACGGCCTCCTCCCACTTCGTGTGGTCGTCATCGATCCGCCCTTCGACCATCTCGATCTCCAGCTTGTCCTCCAAAAGCTCCGCATACAAGCGCTCCGCATCGTAATCGATCGCCTCCGGCAGATCCACGCCGCCGCGGACGATCTTCAGACCGTCCCGCTGCAAAAGCTGGTTGATCACCGCGTCCGTAGCGGTCTTCCAGATGAACGGATCCTTACTGTCGCTGCGCATGATGTGATTGAACGCGATGTGGCAAAGCTCGTGGGCCAGCACAAAAACCCGGTCGTCCCTGGTCAGACTCTCCAGATACTCCGGATTATAGAAGATCGTCTTCCCGTCGCTGCCCGCCGTCGTGATGTCCTCCGACGCCTCGTACTCGGTGCCTGCCATGATGCTCCCAAAGAACGGATATGTCGCGAGCGTGTCGCGTTTTACCTCCGCAAAATCAAAGGCCATCGACGTTACCTCGACCCGGAAGCCTTTTGCATATCCAGCGTACGGAGTGAATCAAAGACCGCTCGGAATTCCTCGCCCAGACCCCGGACGAATTCCCGCACGACCGCCAGATCCGCATCGTCCGCCTGGGAGAGCCCCATCGTAGTCGCGTACCGCTCCGCCGTGTTGAGATCCCGGATCTCTTCTTCCGTATAGTCTCCGTCCAGCACGCGCTGCAGCGTGATGACCGGCTGGTTGCAGAACTGCACGAACTCGTCGGTGATCTCCTCGCCGATCAGCGACCGCAGCATCTCCGGCCGCCCGGTAGTGTACAGCATCTTCGACGCCATCTCCCACTTCCGCGGGTCGGCATTCGGCTTCTCGCCGTCGTACTTGCTGCGCAGCGTCTCCCCTCTCTTGTAAGCGATGTAAGAATAGATCGCCGGATGGATGTCGTTCTCCCGCGCCCACTTCAGCCATTTTTCGGTGGTCGTATTGATATATACATGGGCGAACCGGTTGAAAAACGGCGCCGCGATCTGATTCGCCGCCAGCGAATCCTGCATCTCGTTGCCGGCCGCTACCACCCGGGCGTTATCCGGCAGCTTCCAAAGCCCATTGACCTCCCGGTCCAGAACGATCGTGAACGCCATGCCTTGAATGCTCGGCAGCGCATTGTTGATCTCGTCAAAGACCACCACATGCAGTTTGTCCGGTTCCGCCTCGCACTTGGCGACGACCTTCTGAGAGCAAGTCGGCGGGATGTCGATCATCTCGCCTGTCGACTGGTTGTATACACTCCGCCCGTTCAGGCTGTCCGGCGTCGCGTTCCGCAGATAAATGATCTCGCACGTCGGGTCGATCTGCTTGACGCGGGCGCTTTTGCCCTCCGACGACGGCCCATGCACGAACACTGCCACGTCGCTCTCG
>JAFRJI010000004.1 GCA_017432345.1 Bacillota bacterium
CGCTGCGCAGATGGACGGCGCGATCCTCGTTGTCGCTGCTACCGACGGTGTTATGGCGCAGACCAAAGAGCACATCCTGCTCGCTCGTCAGGTCGGTGTTCCGGCTATGGTCGTTTTCATGAACAAGTGCGATATGGTCGATGATGAAGAGCTTCTTGACCTTGTCGATATGGAAATCCGTGATCAGCTGACCGAGTATGATTTCCCGGGCGATGACACACCGATCATCCGCGGCTCTGCTCTGAAGGCTCTTGAAGATCCGCATTGCGAATGGGCTGACAACATCATGGAGCTCATGGACGCTGTTGACGAATGGATTCCGGAACCGGCCCGTGAGACAGATAAGCCGTTCCTGATGCCGGTCGAAGACGTCTTCACGATCTCCGGACGCGGCACTGTTGCTACCGGCCGTGTTGAACGTGGTACTCTGAAGCTGAATGATCCGGTTGAGATCCTTGGCATCAGCGAAGACAAGAGAACTTCCGTTGCTACCGGTATCGAGATGTTCCACAAACTGCTCGACTACGCGGAAGCCGGCGACAACATCGGCTGCCTGCTTCGTGGTATCGCGAGAACAGAGATCGTCCGCGGCCAGGTCGTTGCGAAACCGGGTTCGGTTACCTGCCACAAGAAATTCACGGCTCAGGTCTACGTCCTGACGAAAGATGAAGGCGGCCGTCATACTCCGTTCTTCAACAACTATCGTCCGCAGTTCTATTTCAGAACAACTGACGTGACTGGCGTTATCTCCCTTCCGGAAGGAACCGAGATGTGCATGCCGGGCGACAACATCGAGATGACCATCGAGCTGATCCACCCGATCGCTATGGAACAGGGTCTTACATTCGCTATCCGCGAAGGTGGCCGTACGGTTGGTTCGGGCCGTGTCGCTTCTGTCATTGACTGATAGAAAATTCCCGGAAAGTCAGACTGCATGAGCAGGATGACGATCGGACAGGGATCGGAATGATCCCGAATGAACAATAAAAAACAGCCTGCAGGTTTTAAATGGCCTGCAGGCTGTTTTGTTTTCGTGCAGTTGAGTCGGGGGACGTATCAGGTGACTCAAACGCTCAGACGTTTTCCACGAACCGGCGGATGTAGTAGAGAGCCGCTCCGAGCGGAGTGATATGTTTCCGGAGCGTGCTGAACTGAACGAAATCCGCGTTTTCTTCGAAGGGATTGCCGGCGAGAACATAATTCCGCAGGATATCCAGATAGGGCACCAGATACTCGGAAAGGAATCCACCAAGAACAACATCGCAGTCGAGCGTCATCCGGATGCTGTTGATTCCGATGGCGAGGTGGCGGAGCATATCGAAGAACAGGGAAATGGAAACAGGATCATGCTCCTCGACATTTTTGAAAAAATCATCGATCGAGATACCGAGACTTGTTTTGATCCTGTTCGGGGAACAGTAGGGTTCAAGACAGCCGAGTTTGCCGCAGGAGCACGGCAGACCGCCCGGTTCCACGCAGATGTGTCCGAATTCACCGCTCCGGGAATGGTCTCCGTCATAAGGACTGTCGTTGATCACAACAGCGCCGCCGACGCCGTTCTCCAAAGAGAGATAAGCCATATTGCCGTTCTGCTTCCGCATGAAATGTTCCGCACGCCCGCTAGCCGTGGCGTCGTTTACGATGTGGACGGGATAGGGAATATCGCCGAGCAGCCGGCTCAGAGGGAAATCGCGGATTCCGAGCGTCGGTGCGAACTCTATGGTCGTCTGGTCTTTGCTGATGAGTCCCGGTACCGCAACACAGACACCGAGCAGCCGGGAACTGTCCAAAGAGGTGTTGACAAGAAACTGCTCCAGGAGATTGGAAACTTTCGGCGCGGTTCCTTCGAGACAGCTGTCAAAATCGAAAGGCATGGAATCGTATGCCATTTCCCGGAGCCGCAGATCAGCCGCGACAATACGGAAAGTATTTTTATTGAAGAAAATACCTACGGAAAAGCGGGCATCCGGAACGATATCCAGCCCTCTCGCGCGGCGGCCTCCGGTGTGCTGCCATTCATCCGTGTAGCTGATCAGTCCTGCGTCGATCAGCTCTTTCAGGTTCTGATGGAGGGTGGGCATGCTGATACCGCACATTTCCGCCAGTTCTTTTTTGGAAAAAGTGCCTTCTGTATCAGAAAGTATACGGTAAATGCGGCTTCTGACTGATAAGTGGTTCTGCTGTACTGTCTGATCGATCGTCATGCCGGACTCCTTTTGTGAAAGATGCCTTTATTGTATCACAAAAAAACGCTGTGACAATAGAATTAGCACAACTTTTGTAAAAATACTTTTCTAAAGCCGATTTTTTGATAGCATTAATTCACAAAATTCAAGTGTCAAAACCATAACAAACGGCAAAATGGCATAAAATGTCTTGACACATGTATCGCCATATCATAAAATATCTTTACAAAAGTTGGATACAACTTTATGGTAATTCAAAAGCGGAAAACGTTTTTGTAATGCACTAAAAAGGAGGAGAAACAAATGAAGAAGTATCTTGCACTGATTCTCGCACTGGTTATGGCACTGAGCCTGGCAGCTTGCGGAGGCGGATCAGCAAAACCCGCTGAAGACTCTTCTGCAGCAGAAGAACCGGCAGCGGCCGGATCCGGCGATCTGGTCGGCGTGGCGATGCCCACGAAAGATCTGCAGCGCTGGAATCAGGACGGCGAAAACATGAAAGCCATGCTTGAAAAAGCCGGTTATTCCGTAGACCTTCAGTATGGCGCAAACGACATTTCCACACAGGTCTCCCAGATCGAAAACATGATCGCGAACGGGTGCAAAGCCCTTGTCATCGCTTCGATCGACGGCGACTCCCTCGGAACGGTCCTTGCACAGGCGAAAGAGAAAGGCATCCCGGTCATCGCTTATGACCGTCTGATCATGAACTCTGACGCTGTTACCTACTATGCGACATTCGATAACTGGCTTGTCGGCACGAAACAGGGCGAATTCATCCGTGACGCTCTTGATCTTGACAATGCGGAAGGCCCGTTCAACATCGAATTCATCACCGGCGACCCGGGCGACAACAACATCAACTTCTTCTTCGACGGTGCGATGAGCATCCTGCAGCCGTATCTTGACAGCGGCAAACTGGTATGCCCGTCCGGCCAGACAGAGAAGTCCGTCGTCGCAACCGCGAACTGGGCAACGGATGCCGCGCAGGCCCGTTTTGAGAACATCCTGTCCTCGAACTATGCGGACGGCACACCGCTTCACGCGGTCCTCGCTTCCAACGACTCCACCGCTCTCGGTGTTGAGAACGCGCTGGCTTCTTCCTACAGCAATGACGTTTATCCGATCATCACCGGTCAGGACTGCGACGTTGCGATCATGAAGAACCTCATCGAAGGCAAGCAGGCAATGTCCGTCTTCAAGGAGACCCGTACGCTGGCTTCCAATGTCGTTGATTTGGTCGACGCCCTCATGAAAGGCGATGAGACGCCTATCAACGATACCGAGACCTACAACAACGGAACCGGCGTTATCCCGAGCTTCCTTTGCGAACCGGTCAGCTGCACGGTTGACAATTACAAAGAACTCCTGATCGACTCCGGTTACTACACCGAGGACGAATTCAA
>JAFRJI010000001.1 GCA_017432345.1 Bacillota bacterium
CAGAGTATAGTCACCCGGATTGCTGATGAATACGGTGGTGTTCCATCCCGCATCGGCACAGTTATAGGAATCACCCGGCTTCATATTGACGGAGTGCCAGATCCTGACATCATTCGACGGATCCTGCGGCTCGTCTTCCGGCAGGATGACCGCATGCACCGGCGATGCTGCGATCGCCATCACAGCGAACATCAGCAGCAGAGCCGCGAACATGATCCCTGTATGGATCATTTGCCTTGTGTTCATAACAATTCCTCCCCTTACTCCTACATGCTATATAATAATGTATTTATATCCACGAACTATAATATTCATTATACCATCCATCGATTTTATCTGTCACTGATGACCTCCATAATGTCTTCCATCATTTTCTTGTAAACCTGCATAAACATGATCGTATCGATACTGTTTGCAACTGCATCGAACCCTTTATTGATATATCCCTTCGCTTCGTCGATATTGCTGGAAAAAATCATGCAGAGTTTTCCGGCCTCTTTGCATGCTTTCAACACTCTGTCTATTGCCTGCTGGAATTCCGGCGCATCAAACTGACCGGGAATCCCCATGCTGATCGACAGATCAAACGGTCCGATAAAAATCCCGTCGATTCCGCTGATACCTGCTATCTCTTCGATGTTCTCAAGAGCTTCAACCGTCTCGCATTGAGGCAAAAGTAGTACTTTTTCATTGCTGTTATACATGTATTCTTCAAGCGTTCCGTTCGCCCAGTCTTCGTTGCCGAAACCGCTCCCGCGAGCCTTGATGAAACCCCTGTTTCCAACAGGAGCAAATTTACATAGATCGACTGCTTTTTTGAAATCATCCACACTTCTCAGACATGGAATGATGATTCCTTCTGCCCCATTGTCCACGGCCCGCTGGATTTCTTTGTGCGTAACATCCGCAATCCTAACGACCGGCGACATGCCCTTGCTGTCAGCCGCTCTGATCAGATCACTTACAGGCATATTGTCATAAGGACCGTGTTCTGTGTCTATAATAACAAAATCCATACCCGTATAGCCCATTATTTCAACAATGGAAGGAGTTGATACTCCCAGAAATGTTCCGATCGCACATTCTTTTTCCTGAATCGCTATTTTTAATTTGTTTAACATATCTCTCTTTCTATTTGTTTTTCGTACTGTCTCTCTGTTCTATCAATCGTCAGAATTATCTGATAGCATGATTATATCCTATTTTACGCCTCATGTGCATTTTTTTCTCAAAATTCTGTCAATGTGGTACAGACGGATCCAACACAAACAGAAGAGACGGTATTGCGAACTGACCCGATGGTGAGTATGATAGTAATGGGAAAATGAACAAGTTGACTCAGATGAAAAGATTAGCAATAACATTACTGATTGGAGCCTTTCTGCTGGCTGTGCCGGCGGAGAGTTCTTTTGCTGCGCAAAACGCTTCCAATACTCAGAACATCACGTTTCCGTTTCTGGATACTATAAACGAAGTGTATACCTGGAGCTTCCCGTATTCTGACGATTTCTTCCGCACGCCATCCGGCGAATTCAATATCGAGATGGCCCGGGGATCGCTCGGACTTGCGGTATCGACCTTCCGCTCCATTGAACATGTTGTGAAGCCGCAATACAAGACGTACCTGACTGGTGCCGGTTTTCGGGATCTGGCGGCCTTCGGATTTGACAAGCCAACTACCGCTGACTCTCTCTCCGGTATCATTGGCAGCAAGAAGATCGATGATGTCACGGTGATCGCGGCTGCCGCCTGCGGACAGGGATATGAAAACGAATGGGCCGGAAATCTGAAAGTAGGAAAAGGCGACCGACATCAAGGCTTTGAAAAAGCATCCCTGCTATTTCAGAAGCATATTTCAAAGTACATAGCTGATAATGGAATCAAAGGAAAGAAAGTGATCTGGCTCACCGGCTATTCCAGAGCGTCCGCTGTCGCCAACATCACGGCTGCAGATCTAATCGAAAGCGGCGATTACGAAGATGTTTACGCCTATCTTTTCGCTGTGCCGAGGACGACGAAAAAACCGGTGGCATATTCGGGTATCTACAACTTCTGCGGTCAGTACGACCCCGTGCCGGGCACGCCTCTCCAATCTTGGGGTTTTGAACGATATGGTACGGATCTGTTCACACCTTCGCAGGAGGCTGATCCGGACTACGACGATCTGAAGAAAGCTGCAGACGCGGTCTGTACAGAACTTACCTCTATGCACTTTCACAATAATCCTGAGCTCAACTTCCAGTTTTATCTGATCCTTGAGTTCATGGGAGAATTCTTCCCTACTTCAGATGATTACGTGGATCGGTTTCAGGATATCCTGATGGAGACCTGGACTACGCCGGATTTTGAACACTTCACTGCCATCCTTAATGATGCGATGATGGATGTGGACACCAACAACACCCTCGAGGATCACAGCAGATCGGTCTTCATCAATTATCTGTCCTATATAGCAGCGCAGCATGTGGGTCTTGATCAAAAGCAGGTCGACGAAGGATACTGGAATCCGGATGAGTCTGTGACGGCAAATCTGGTTTTGGAACACCGTGCTTCCACTTATGTCAATTGGCTTTTTGCGGATGTTCCTGTTACGCAGCTTCTGAATGGATCCATGGATTGCCGAAGGATCACTTTTTTAGATGACGTTTCCATTATAGTCAGAAAGGATGACGCTGCCGGGGAGTTGGCCACACCGCTGATTATGAAAAATGGAAGCGAAACGATGCTCTCCATTCCTTCGGATCATGCGTATCAGGTCACTGTCAAAAGAAAAGGGTCCTCTGTTCTGACGTATTATGACGAACAAGTGTCGCCCCTGCATCTGATGCCTGACCCCGGAACGATCTATATCGCAACTGCAAATGACGCAAAATACACTCTGCACCTGCTTCCGGGCGAGGATCTGCCGCAGCTTACACGTGCGGACGGATCTTCCCTGAATGCGCCGGCGGCTCCGTTCGATGCTTCACCGGTGAGCATCATGAAGAGCGAACTGAATTCCATCGAAGGAAGTTACCTGACCCTCAACGAAGCATTGAAGATCGCATCCTTTATCTTGTGCGGTTTCGTTCTTCTCCTTTTGTGGTGTTTTGTAATATTCCTGATCCACAGAAGACGTGTCAAAATTGGTCATCAGCCTTATTCCGACTGGTATGTCATCGTTCCGCATCTTCTATGCATCGTAACGTTCGTCGCCCTGACGATCTTTGCCACTCTGAATTTGTACTCCATCATCAATGCCAGAGCGGAGTGCGCATGCATCGCGATGTTCTTCGTATTCCTGCTTTCCCTGCGGGGACTGCTGCGAAACAGGACGCTGCGCAATGTACTGTTCACGATCTTCACACTGCTGTTTACGCTGTGGCTGCACCAATACTACGGCAGATTCATTCTGAGTCCGTCAGTCATCGCGAACGTGACCGTGTATACGATCATTGTAGGCATTCTGAGCTGGCTTGCAGCCATCGGATTCCGAAAGCGGAAGCGCGAACAAGAATGACCATCAAAAAAAGAGCCGGACTTGATAATGCCCGGCTTTCTCTTTGAAGTTTTTAAGGTTATTCAAACTCGAAGAAGCGCTGCAGTCTCCAGTCCAATCCCGAATACCGGTGGCTGATGCGGTTGTTGTTCACCATTCCTTTCAGCTTGTCTTCCGATCCGACCAGCACCACGATCTGCTTGCCTCTGGTCACGCCCGTGTAGAGCAGGTTCCGCGTTGCCAGGATTGGCGGGAACCAGCTGACCGGCATGACGACGATCGGGAACTCGCTGCCCTGGCTCTTGTGCACCGTGATGGCGTACGCCAGTTCCAGCTCGTCCAGCTGGTTGAAATTGTAGGTGACGTAACGGACGTTGTCAAAGACGACCGTCATCTCGCTGTATTCGGCATCGATGCGGACGATGGTGCCGATGTCCCCGTTGAACACCCCTTCCCCATCGGTGAAATCTTCGTGGTTCTTCCACTTCAATTCGTAGTTGTTCCGGATCTGCATGACCTTGTCGCCCTCGCGGAACACCTTGTCCCCGTACTGCTTCTCGGCCTTTGCTTCGATCTCGTCCGCGCTCTGCGGATTGAGGACCGCCTGCAGTTCCTGGTTCAGATTGAGGCACCCCAACGTACCTTTGCGCACCGGCGTCAGCACCTGGATGTCGCGTACCGGTTCCAGACCGCCGTCGACCAGGTCGTGGTAGTAATCCGGCAGACGTTTGATGCAAAGTTCTTTGATGGTGGCCAGCATTTCTTTCTCGGTCTTCCGCTGCAGCAGGAAGAAATCCTTGTCTTTCGCATTGCAGTCCGGGTATTCCCCGTGATTGATCCGGTGGGCGTTGACGACGATCATGCTCTCGCGTGCCTGCCGAAAGATTTCGGTCAGTTTCGTGCAATAGATGTACTCGCTGGTGATGATGTCCCGGAGCACGTTCCCGGCTCCGACCGATGGCAGCTGGTCGTCGTCGCCGACGATGATGAACCGCGTTCCCGGTCGGATCGCGCTGACCAGCCCGTTCATAAGAAGCAGATCGATCATCGATGCTTCGTCGACGATGACCGCGTCATATTCCAACGGGTTCTCCGCGTTTCTCCCGAAATACGCGCCGCCTTCCTCATAGAAGGTGTATTCCAACAGCCGGTGGATCGTCGATGCGGGATGTCCGCTGGTCTCCGTGATTCGCTTGGCCGCCCGGCCGGTCGGCGCCGCGATGGCAGTCTTCAGACCGCTGTCTTCCAGTATGTTGATGATCGTATTGATGATCGTGGTCTTGCCGGTGCCCGGGCCGCCGGTGATGACGGACACGCCCATGTTCAGGCTCGATGCCACCGCGTGTTTTTGCTGTTCGCTGAGACCGATCCCCGTTGCTATCTCCGTCTGCCGGATCAGGCTGTCGACAGATCCGCTGATCGGTTTCAGGTCGGCGTTGTTCAGGTGGCGCAGGCATTTGCAGACATTCTGTTCGGCCGCGTAAAACGCTATCAGATAGACGACGCGCTGCTCTTCCACCAGATCGATGTGCACGTCGCCGAGGAAAGCCATGATCTCGATATTGCTCCGCACCAGATCCCGCGGCAGATCGAGCAGTTCTCCCGCCTTCTCGCAAAGTTCTTTTTCCGGGAGGAAGGTGTGTCCTTCGTTGGCGAACCACTGCAGCGTGAATTTGATCCCGCTCTGGATGCGGTATTCATCGTCTTTCTCGATCCCGATCTTCTCGGCGATCTTGTCGGCCTTCCGGAAGCCGATCCCGTAAACGTCATCGACCAGCGTGTAAGGATTCTCCAGAACGATATCGACGGTGTCTGCGCCGTAAACCTGATAGAGTTTCAGTGTCTGCTCGGCGCTGATCCCGTACTGCTGGAGCGCCATGGTCACCTTGGCGAATTCCCGGTGTTCCGCAAAGGCTGCGGCGATCTTTTCTGCCGTCTTCGGTCCGATACCGGATACTTCGATGAGTCGTTCCGGCTGCTGTTCGATGATGTCGAACGTGTCTTCACCAAAGGCCGTAACAATGGCTGCCGCCGTTTTTCGGCCGACGCCCTTTAAGACGCCAGAGGACAGAAACTCGCGGATCCCTTCCTTCGTGGACGGCATGATTTCTTCGAAACTCTGGATGGAAAACTGTTCTCCGTACCGAGGGTTTTCGACGAATTGCCCCTGGATGCGGTAGCTTTTGCCGATGGCGGCAGACGGCAGATTCCCGACTGCCGTGAACGCCTCCGTTTCCGTTTCAAAAACGGCTACTGTGTAGCCGTTTTCATCATTATGAAAAATCAACTCGGCAATGATGCCTTCGTATTCGGTTATCTGAGCCATGATACATCCCTGAATGCTGCTCTGATTTTACTCTTATTGAATGTCTTCGCGTATTTCAAAAGTTTGTCCCGCTCGTTGTTCTGCACCTTGGAATGAACTACATCGGTCAGCATCCACAACAGTTCTTCCGCCCGCTCGCGGTCGTTGGTGATGCCCGCTTCGATGATGTCGTCCGCGTCGATCTTCAGATCTTCCACGAAGATCGGCTGATGCTGTTCGAGGATCTCCTTCAGTACGGCGTCGCGCCCGATGACGCGGTGATCGCTGTATCCGAAGACGATGACCTGCGCTTTGGCGAGTTTATCGAAGAAGTTGTACTTGTCCCATCCATGCCGGCAGATAAATTTCTTGAGGGACTTGTCGTCGCCGCAGAAGTACAGCTTCGGCAGTTCCTTCTTGGCGTCGGTCAAATATTCTTTGTCCAGTTCCTCGTGCGGCAGATAATCGACCGCCTGGTAATAGTGCTTGTCAAAGCACAGATAGAACAGGCCGAGCCGCCGGAGCGTGATGTGCTTGATCCGGTCGATGTTGTCGCAAAGGGTGTCAAAGTCGTTCTTGTCCCGGCGGTCAGAGACCATGCCTCCTTCTCCGACGAGCTGCGGAAGCAGCCCGAGGCCTTTGAGCATCTTAAGATATTTGCCGGCGTAATTCCCGTTGATCGCGGTCGAGAACTCATAGAGGATTTCCTCTTTGTCCGCGAACTGGAGACGGTCTGCGTTGGCTTTGATCGCATTGTAAAGATCCCGGCTCAGGTCGAAGCCGTACAGTCCCACGTACCGCAGGGCTTTGAGCATTAGGATCGGCCGGTCTTTGAATTTATCGTTCGCGTCACCGACTGGCTGCAACAGTCTGCGCTTGATGTCCGACATGCCGCCGTATGGATCCACCGCCGCTTTGTTCGGATGGTCCGCGATCGCTTCGCAGGTAAAGTCGTAGATCCGCAGCTGGTCTTCCATGCTGCCTTCCAGCGTGACGATGTCGACGATGACGCCGTCATAGTGGTCGGCCACGTTCAGGTCGTTGGACTCTACGAACGTACTGTAGTCCAGCCTCGTCGTCCGCTTGCCGATGGCTTCTCCGTCCGGGAACAGTTCGCGCACCTTTTCCTGCGGGCATGTTGTGTACATATCCCAGTCCAGCGGTTCCTGACCCAGCTCTGCTGCCGCAACGCATTCACCAGCACAGTAGATATCGTATCCGGCGTTGGTCACTTTATTCAGTATCGTCGTTACATCTTTTGGTTTTTTTGCCATTCCCTCTTCACCTTTACTATTTGTTTTGGTTTTACTTTTGGTTTTAATAATCTTTTTCTAAGTTAGGACTTCTATTATTCGTCCCTCTTTTATTCGTCTTTCTTCTTGTAGATCGTCCTGTTGTCCAGCGTCCAGACCCGTTCACTGAACTCGCCCGGTTCTGTCTTCTCGAGCGCTTCTTCCATGTCGAACATCTTTGCGTCGATCATGTCCAGGTAGTGCAGCATCTCGGCTTCCGGGAACAGCGGCTTTCTCGGGCTGCCGAATTCCGGTTCGTAGTGATGCGAAAGCATCATGTGCTCCAGCATGACGGCCTTTTCCCGCGGAATCTGCAGCTCTGCCGCGAGCTTCTCCATCTCGCGCACGCCCATGACCAGATGCCCCAGCATCTTTCCCTCGAACGAATACCCCGGCGAGATCCCCAGTTCATTGGATTCGATCTCGTTCAGTTTTTCGATATCATGGATGATGACGCCCGTCATCAAAAGTTCCCGATCCAGTCCCGTGTAAACTTCGCAGACGCGCTCCGCCGTCATGAGCATCCGCTTGACGTGATAGAGCAGTCCGCCCAGTTCCGCATGATGATTCTTCGAAGCGGCTGGATAATACAGCAGCCTCTCGCGGTTGTCATCCAGCACCTTCGTGCACAGCGCCCGGAAGTCCGCATCTGCAAAGTTCTCCGCCTTGCCATGGATGTAATCGAACATGTCCTCCGGCTTTTCCGGTGCCGTCTTGATGTAGTCGGCCATGTCGATGCCGTCTTCCGCGTTGGTCATCCGGATCCTCGAGATCCGCAACTGCTTCATGCCGTTCCACTCGGTCACCAGCGCACGCACCTTGATCACGCAGCCTTCTTTGATCTTTTCCAAACCAGGGGCCTCCTCATCGGCGATGTCCCATTTCTTGCCGCTGATCTCACCGGTCTTGTCGCCGAGCAGTACGTCCAGGTAGGTCTTTCTGTTCGAGCCGACCTTGAGCATGGCGCTTTTGACCATATAATATTCCGTGATTTCTTCGTTTGTTTTCAGATTTGCGATGTATTTTTCTTTCATTTTCTCCCCTTTTTTTCGTGCCCGTATACACAATTATTTTACCATACCCGCCGCTTCCTTTACAACCATCTGGCATGCCATTGTAACAGAAACACGCTCGAGTAAATTCCCAAAGCAAATTCCTCAGTGGAACATACCCTGGAAAATTACGAACACAACATTTGCGGCTAACAATCGTTCAATTCATTGAAACCAAACGCGGCTTAGCCGCGTTTTTTCTGTGATTTAGGCCTCTCCGCGGCTAAGAAATCCCGAAGGCATTGAAACGTAAACCCTTTAGCCGCGCAAACAGGTCAAATCGGGCCTTTCGCGCGGCTAAAGCCATTCTGTTTTCAATGGTTCTAGGATTTCTTAGCCGCAATTGCTGTTTTCACATAATAACTTAACCCCGTGTCGGAATGAGGCGACCCCCAAAAGTTAGACTTTTGGGGGTCGCCTCAGAAATACGGGGTTCTCTATCAACAGAAAAGACCGTTGCAAC
>JAFRJI010000002.1 GCA_017432345.1 Bacillota bacterium
CCTTTCGGTGGAAAGGGGCCTTTTATTGTGAGTCTTATACATGAGGCATAAAGGTTATTTTAGATGGGGGGGGGTAGCTCGGTATCCAGTTGGTGATCGGATGCTTTATGTATAAGGTTAATGAAGCTTTCTACAAGATTCTGCTCTTCTTCCGAGAGACGAGACACTTTGTCTACCAATGAGCCCTCGTTAATATCCGATGATCTCACATGTCCAAACAGCAAAACATCACTGGGCACATCCAGTGTCTGACACATATTCTTTATGGTTGTTATCGAAGCACCGCTAATTCCTCTTTCTAAGTCAGATAGATATTGTAGTGTAACGCCGATTTCTTCTGCTAATTGTTCTTGTGTATAACTCCTTTTTCGGCGGATGGAATGTAATAATAGAATGAATTTCTTAAAAGAATAACTGTTAAAAGTAAATCATAAGACAATAACAAGGGTGTAAAATATTTTTATGTTTTATAAAATTATTTTTACATCTTTTTATTTTGCGGCAACGACTGAGGTAATAAGAGAAAAAAAGGAACGCTAGTGTTTTGAACGTTTGATTCTGAAGTTCTTGATTTGTTTGAGAAATATGATTGGAAGGGAAATGTTCGTGAATTAAAAAATGTTATAGAAAGCATGGTTATTATATGCGACGAAGATACCCTTAAAATAAAACACATTCCGGATATAAGTCATAGTCAAATAATGAAATCATATTTAGAGTCAGAGGAAAATAGTGATAGTGATAGCAATAATACTTTAGAAGTAATCATCAAACAAAAGGAAATTCAGGCTATAAGATGGGCACTCGATAAAACGGATGGTAATAAAGCAAAGGCAGCAAAGATATTGGGCATATCGCCACAGTCATTAAATTATAAGCTGAAAAAATTCAATATTATGTAATGATATGTTTTGTTAGTATTACAACAAACTGTGAGAAAGAATTCCATTCATCCATCTTATGTGAGATAATAGCGTTGAGAATGAAACTATTGTAAGAATCCATGGTTATAAGAATATGTTAAAGAACCTAAATGTCATCTTCGATATGGATGGTGTGATCTTTGATTCCGAACGGTTCTTTCTGGAATGCTGCATACCGGCAGCGGAGAAAGCAGGACTGGAAGGGATGCGGGACGTAGCCTATCAATGCATCGGTCTTACTGAAAAGGAGACCGAGAAATTGTTATGGAATAAATACCGAGACATGGAGCGACTAGAAGTCTTTCGACAGGAACTGGTAAGCGCTTTTCAGGCGCGATATCAAGAGTCTGGTCTTCCGTTGAAACCTGGTGTGGTAGAGCTTCTGACGTTTCTAATGGACGCGGGCGCTAAGACCGCTATCGGTTCATCCACAAGGTCGGATACTATTAAAGAAGAACTGCATGATGCGGATCTGCTCGGGTATTTCGACGTGATTGTCGGCGGTGAGATGGTGGAAGCCAGCAAGCCGGAACCGGATCTGTTTCTGCGTGCAGCGAAGGAACTTGGATGTGATAGTAAGGACTGCTACATTATTGAAGATTCACACCATGGCGTCCGGGCCGCGCGGAAAGCGGGCGCGAAGGTCATCATGGTTCCGGATCTTCTGCCACCGACTGAAGAAATCCGGGCACTCACAGACTGGGTGTTTCATTCTTTGCTGGACGTAAGAGAGTTTTTCTTGCATGAGCTTCAAAGTGTCGAAACAGATGTAGACCTAGAAAGGAACAAGTATGTATGAGAAATTGCGAATTGCAATTGCGCAAGCAGAAGCAAGTATTGCTGACCCTGAAGGAAACACGAGAAAAATAAAAGAATGGATCAAAACGGCTGTTGATAAAGGCGCTAATATGATCTGCTTCCCAGAACTGTTTTATTCTGCTTATGATGTCAATGCCGAGGAGCTGAAAAGATGCGCGATAGGGGAAGACGATGTATTCTTCCAAGACCTGAAAGCTCTCGCGAAAGAATACGAAATCAATATTCTGATTTCATATCCTGAAAAAAGCAAGGAAGGCAAACCATATATTTCATTCGCATATATTGATTCTAACGGAACGCTCATCTGCAATCATAGGAAGTCTTATTTATGGCTGGGAGAAAAAGAGAAAGTTACCCCGGGAGAGCCGGTCTATAAAGTTCTCGATACGCCTTTTGGGAAGATCGGTCTTCTTATCTGCTACGAAATCGAATTTCCAGAGCCTGTCAGAATACTAACATTAAAGGGAGCTGAAATCATTATTTCAACCATGGCTTTTGATCTTATTGAAGACCTTCAAAAATACATTTCTGCTATGGGAGTACTTAACCAGGTATATGCTATCGGAGTAAACGGATGTGCACCGGACAAAGAATTTTGCAGAGGAAAGAGCTGCATATCCGATCAATGGGGCAATATCGTCTTTGCGCTGGATGAAGGCAAAGAACAGTTGGGATTATATGAGATTGACTTGGAAAAGCAAAACCGGAGAAATGACTCGCCACATAAGAAAGACTTTCTAAAAGATACATTGCAGCAGCTGGCTCAAATGGAAGAGTGGAAATAGTAGCTGTGATATTATTGCTTTTGTATTGCGACAATTTTTGTTTCTAATCCCGAACAAGGAGGTAAAGTTATAAATAGACTAAAATAAAGAGGGTAATAAACGCACCGACGCCCAAGTCCTTGCATGATATATTGTGCGTAAAACAACAGGTTTCATTTAAGCAGTTGTTAAAGCACGGTATTGTGCGAAAGGAGTGATCTGTATGGAGGATAGAATCTATGGAAATATAGATAATGTCAGAGCAGAACTGAAGGGTAATACTGAGTTTGATAGTGATATTGAAGAACAGCTGATTGAAAGGATTGCTGAGATTGAGGCAAACGACGGAGTTGTCCCGCCGATGTTGAAGCCGGACTGGATTGCAATTATTGTAATGACAGCCATTTCAGTCATTGGAATCATTATTACTTTGGGGCTGTTTTAATTGAGGATCAGAAAGGTGTGGTGTGACAAATGGAAAGTTTGAATAGACAAGCGCAATTCCAGAGTATACCTACTATGAAAAATGAGCGGACATGCGGTTTCTGGGATGCGACTTTTATAAACACTGGCTGGGCCATTGCAACCTGGTGTTTTCTTACCGGTGCATTAACTGCCAGTCTGGTAGATTTTAAGACGGCGATATTCTGTACCGTATTCGGTAACATGCTCGGCGTTATGATAATGCTGATTGCAGAAATATCGGTAACCGTCAAATATGGAATTGATACTTATCCAGCCATGGTTAGTTTCCTTGGACGAAACGGAATGAAGTTCATGTTGATATTCTTCGTTCTCTTGAATCTCGGCTGGGTTGCGGTCCTTTCTCTGATGTTCTCAAGAGCAGTTCAGAACATCTATGAGGCTATATCCGGGAACGTGAGTCCACCTGCTATGTTTACAGCGGTAGCGATAATAGCGGTCTTAATAACGTGGCTACTGGTATACAAAGGTGTCCGTGCGATAGCATGGATGAACAGAATCGTTGTACCTTGTCTGGCAGTACTCATGATCGTCATGTTCTATTTTATCATGACAGGTTACGGAGCCGACGCTGTATTTAGTTCAAAGGCATTAGCACCATATGATAATCATATTGTGAACATTATACTCTGTATCGAGCTGAATGTCGGAGCAGGTTTGTCATGGTATGCAAGCTTGGGAAGCTTGACCAGAACCACAAAGACATCACGGGGTGCAATGTGGGCAAATGTTATTGGTGTTAACTTCATGGCGGATGTTGCATGTCTGTTAGGTGCAGCTGCCGCATACGTCATCGGCGGAGACGACCCGACTACTTGGATGATTCCTCTGGGCGGCCTCGTTCTTGGCGGACTTGGACTTATCTTCGTCATGATTGGTAATATTACATCCAATGCGATCGTCATGTACGCGACATGTCTCGGACTTAAACAATTCAAGTTCTTCGCGGGAATCAGTTGGCTGAAGACGACAGCACTATTCGTTCTACCAGTATTGATTCTGTTGTTCTTCCCAGATTTTGTTTATGGAAACTATCAGATACTGCTTAATGGAAGCGCAGCATTCTTCGCGTCACTTGCCGCAGTGCAGTTCGTAGATTTCATCATGATGAGAAAAGGATATCTGGATCTCCGGTCTGTATATAACAACAAAGAGTCTTCAGCGTTCCGTTACTGGGGCGGTGTCAACTGGGGCGGATTCATCAGTATTATCGTTGGCGGTGTGGTATACTGCCTGCTCTTGAACCCGTTGACTTGGGAATACAGCGGTGCTCTGTTGGTATTCAAGTCCGTTTCGATCCCGGCCTTCCTGGTAGCAGGTATTCTGTACCTGATCTGGGCGACAGCAGTAATGAAGCCGTCTGGAAAGGGCTCTATCGAAGAATATAAGCGTTACTTCGCAGCAGTGAAAGGAAATCAGTAATAGATTGGCAAGATAATAACGTTAAATGAGTTAAGGGCGAACCATTAATAATATGGTTCGCTCTTAATATATGGTATAATTATGAAAAATTGCGAGGTAACGTTATGAAGAATGTATGTCCAATTACGTTGTACCTAAAGACCGGAAGCATTGAAACGCACTGGCACGATGAAGAATGTGAAATCATTCTCGCTCTTTCCGGGAAGATCCGGGTCAAGAATTACAGCTATGTATTCGATTTAGAAGAGAATGATGTGATCTTCATCAATAAAACCGAAGTACACGAGATCATTATGTTAGACGATGAAGCGAAATGTCTTATCGTCCATATTAATAAGTTCGATTATGAGGACATCGTCGAAGAGGCAAGCAAAATATTCTTCCTGAGGAATCCGGTTGGAACAGAAGGGGAGGATGCTTTACCGCTATTAAGGCAGCTCATCGCTGAAATCTTTTTTGAAATCAAATATAAGAACAGCGGTTACATCAAACGCGTGACGGACATTGGCAAAAATCTGCTGATCCTTATGCAGGATAATTTTAATTATCTTTATATCGTCAAACAGGATTTCAGAAAGGACGAGCAGTACAACCGAATTTGGGAAGCATTTGATTATATACTTCACCATTACAAAGAGAAAATCACTTTAGGAGAAATATCCTCTCATATCCATTTAAGTAAAACGTACTTTTCCCATCATATGCGCGAGTTGACAGGCATGACTTTTGAACAGTGGATGAACGCTTTCCGGTTGGAAGGTGCCATGCGGTTGTTGATTTCCACTGATTTGAGCATGACTTCCATTTCTTATGAAAGTGGCTTTTCGGATCCGAAGTATTTTGTAAAAACATTTAAGGAGTATTTCGGTATTTCTCCAATGGAATATATGGAGACCGAAAAAAGAGCACAAGAAAAGAGAACTGTTTTCGAGGATGATGCCTCATTGGAAGACGATGTTTTTAATATGAAAATGAGTGCCTATTCGCTGGGAGGTGCTGATAACTATCACAGAAATGAAAAACGTGATTTGATACGTCTTGATATTTCCGATGAGATAACGCGCCAAACCTGGAATAAGTACTTTCATAACTGTCTGGATCTCGGCAGCATGAACCGTCTCCTGGAACGGAGAAATTTCGAGGAGTTGCTGCAAGAAGTACAGAGGGACATCGGATTTGAAAGTTTTCAATTCTCTATACCAGATCATAATGACACAGCGTTTGATTGGAACGGTTTTTATTCTCTTGTGGATGTACTCTCCGACTATTCCCAATCCATCGGTCTTGTGATGAGCATTAACGACGGTCAACTTAAGAAAAAGTGCTGCAGCAGATACGGCAGCGAGGTCGTTTCGAATTGGAGATTCCTGACAGCGGATGAAGAAACGGCAGACGTGGAGGATGTTCAACCATACGCTAAAATGTATGGGCCGCTGACCTTCGCATATGATGTTCTGATTCGTGATAAGAAGATCAATACACAAAAGATGTTTTCCGATAGCGACTCTCTTACCGCCCTCGGAAACCAAAGCCTATATAACCGAATTGGGGTCAAGACTCCTCTCTATCTAGTGAATCAGCTGATGGCGAAACTAGAAGGGGAGAAAATCATGTCCGGAGAACGATTCATCGTCACCAGAAAGGACAGAGACTATTATGTGCTTGTCTGGAATCCTCCAACGGAGGTGTTGCCATTAAATATACCAGGTACGATGAAAGGGGAGATCAGTGAAAGAACGATCGCGTTTGTAGGTAAGGGCCTTGACGAAATGATCCGCCTGAATCTTTCTGAAAAAAGCTATATTGTAAAAGAATATATTTTCGATACAAGGTGTTTTGGTGATTATGGCGGAATTCCTGACCATCATATCGCCAGTCTCCTGACGGATCGAAATGTACGCGAATTGAATCATAGCCGAATGCTGCGAATGCGTTACTTCTACATGGAAAACTCTGAGGTGACATTCTTCAATCACACGGAACCGGGGTTCGCAGAGCTTATGATTTTTAAGCGCGTTTGAGTTGGTACGACAATTTTTTTGTTCTATTAGGACAATAACGCATACCACCTTGTAAAATAGATGATGAAAATAAATATCTGATGAAAAACAGCATAATATCAGCAATGCTGTTTTTTTGTTTGTAATTAGAATAAAGCTAGAATGTTGCATTAGGTTTTAAAAGAAGAGGTAATACGGAATGAGTACGAACAAAATATTTGAATTCAATCATCATACGCGAATCTGTTTTGGCGCCGGAATGGTTAAAGAAACGGGTGCCGAAGTAAGTGCTTTCGGAAAAAGAGCGCTTGTTGTATCGGATAAGGGGATCGAGAATACGGGAATCGTTGAGAAAGTGTTAGAAAGCCTCTCAGAGAGTGGTGTGGAGTTTTGTCATTTCAATGATGTTACACCAAATCCGAGAGAAGCAGGAGTAGAAGCAGCTGCGGAACTGGGCAGAGAGTTCAACGCAGATGTCGTGGTCGGCATTGGTGGTGGAAGCGCCATGGATACGGCAAAAGCTGCGAATGTCTTGATTTCAAACGGCGAAGATTGCGAATACTGGAAATGGGAGGCTAACAACAGCTTCTATAGAGATCCGCTTCCTACGATCTGCGTTCCGACTACATCCGGAACAGGAAGCGAAATCACCTATGAAGCTGTCATTACATCTGCAGCAAATCATGTCAAGATTTCCTTGTCAGACGGACCTGTACTGCAGCCAAAAGTCGCTATCATGGACCCTGAACTCACGATTACTGTTCCACCGCTTGTAACAGCATCAACCGGAATGGACGCATTGACACACGCTCTTGAAGCATATACCTGCACCTATTCAACACCAATCTGCGACGCACTCGCCATGTATGCTATGAGAGCGATATCTGGCAGCATCGTCGAGGCTACCAAAAATGGAACGAATATCGAAGCGAGAACTGACATGATGCTGGGAAGCCTGATGGGCGGCATGGCCTTTGCTAATTCCTTCCTGGGAGCTGTACATTCTCTGTCGGAGAGAATCGGTGGTTTTTACGACACGCCACACGGCATTGCCAATTCAATTTTCCTTCCTTGGGTAACACAGTACAATATCTCAGCTGATTACGCTAAGCATGCCGTTGTAGCGGAATGTCTGGGAATCGATCGGCATGGTTTGACGGACAAGGAAGCATCGGAAAAAGCAGTTGAAAAACTGTTTGCAATGAATAAGGAACTAGGCATTCCGACTTTCAAGGAAGTAAAGAATGTTAATCCTGCAGATTTCGACATGATTGCTGACAGCTGTGTGACGCACGCATGTACAGAAGCAAATCCTCGTGATATCGATAAAGCTGGGTTTATCAAAATATTACAGGATGCATACGATTATTCCTATTGATAACTAAAAATAGATGGAGTGAATGATGAAAGATTTTACATTTGTGCTTTCGACACGCATCGAATTCGGCAGAGGATATATTCATAGAACCGGAGAAGTTGTTAAAGAGACCGGTGCCAAAAAGGTAATCGTCATAACGGATCAGGGCCTGATCAAAGCTGGAATCGCGGGCAAAGCTATTGATTCCATGGCACATGCAGGCATTGACTATGTTGTCTATGATGGGGTGCAGCCTAATCCAAAAGACGTTGACTGCATTGCCGCCGGAGAGATGGCGAAGGAGTTTGGCGCAGATTTCGTGGTTGCCATCGGCGGCGGAAGCAGTATGGATACGGCCAAGGCGGTGGCGGCGTTGATCACAAATCCAGTGACGCTGCCTGAAATCATGAAACCGTACAAGGTTCCAATTGCTCCAGCCCCACTGCTCTGCATTCCGACGACAGCAGGAACAGGAAGTGAAGTTACTTCGTTCTCAGTGATTACACTGACACAGGAGCAGCGAAAGTCCTGTATGTTCGATGAAAAACTGAGACCGGAGATTGCACTGATCGATCCGGAACTTCTTCTGGGTGTACCGGATTCAATCGTAGCTTCGACGGGAATTGATGCGCTGACACATGCCATTGAAGCGTATACCTGCAAAATATCCACTCCGATTACGGATGCCTTTGCACTGCAGGCGATTCGATATATTGGCCGGAGTCTGAGAACTTTGCTTTATCAGCGCACGTATGAAAGTGCCGAAGAAATGATGATGGCGAGTTTGATGGCCGGTATAGCCTTTGGTTTTTCGGATATCGCAAGTGTGCACGCGTTGGCGGAAGCGATTGGAGGATATTACGACACGCCGCATGGCGTCGCTAATTCGATTTTCCTTCCAGTAGTGTTTGAGTATGATATTCCGGCTGACGTAGAGAAGCATAAAGATATTGCCTTGGCGCTTGGTGTGTCTCCGGTTGGTAAATCCGACCGGGAGATCGCACAAGGCGCGGTGGAATGGATTGAGACTCTGTCGAGAGATGTCGGCATCCCGACGCTGAAAGAATTGGGGTACATTGAACCGGAACGGTTTGAACAGTTTGCGGATGTTTGTATGATCAATGTTTCGACACCGAACAATTGCCGACGAGTAGATAAACAAAGATATATTGAATTGTTTGAAGCAACATTTAATCGGTGACCATTCATGTTGTTTTTTGAGTCCCTTCATGCCATAGATTCGAAAAGACTCGCATTATGACACACCTTGAACATGACGCAGAGGAATTATTCCTCTGCGTCATGTTTATGTGCAAAGATGCGGCTTTGGTGTGGTATAATAGGTTAACTTTAAAACAACATGTAGAATAGAGGAGATAAAGATATGAAAATCACAGTCGCAGGAGTAGGGTATGTAGGACTTTCACTGGCCGTTTTGTTGGCGCAGAATCATGAGGTTACAGCAATCACGACTACCGACCGCAAAGCGGAGATGCTAAATGACTTCATCAGTCCGATACAAGATGAAGAAATCGAGCGATTTTTCCGTGAGGTAAGAGATGGAGAGCGTACGTTGAACCTTACGACCACAACCGATAAGGCAGCAGCTTACGCGTCAGCTGAGCTCGTGATTATCGCCACCCCGACGAACTATGACGATGAAAACAATTATTTCGATACAAGCGCCGTGGAAGACGCCATCGAACAGACGCTGGCTGTGAATCCAGACGTGTTGATGGTCATCAAGAGCACCGTTCCGGTGGGCTATACGGATTCCGTTAGAAAGAAATATGGAATCAGTAATATCATCTTCAGTCCCGAATTCTTGAGAGAATCGAAGGCACTCTACGACAATCTCTTCCCATCCCGTATCGTGGTCGGAGCATACGACGATCAGAGAGAAGAGGCGGAGATGTTTGCGAATCTTCTGCTGGAAGGCGCACATACAGAAGATGCACGTGCCGGTCGTGAGCTGCAGGATATTCCGATCCTCATCGCACCACCGACTGAAGCAGAAGCCATCAAGCTCTTTGCGAACACCTATCTTGCGGTCAGAGTATCCTACTTCAATGAGCTGGACACCTATGCACAGATGAAGGGGCTGGATACCCAGAAGATCATCGACGGCGTCTGCATGGACCCAAGAATCGGCGGCCACTACAACAACCCTTCCTTCGGGTATGGCGGATACTGCTTGCCGAAAGACACGAAACAGCTCCTGGCAAACTATAAAGATGTTCCGCAGACCATGATTGCGGCAGTCGTGGAATCGAATACGGTAAGAAAAGACTACATCGCGGATTCGATCATCAAAAAAGATCCGGATGTCGTTGGCGTTTACCGTCTTACCATGAAGAGCAACAGCGATAACTTCCGCGCGTCTGCGATACAGGGCGTCATGAAGCGAATCAAGGCGAAGGGCATCCCAGTCATCATCTACGAGCCGACTCTTGAGGATGGTTCGGAATTCTTCAGAAGCAAAGTCGTGAACGATCTGGAAGAGTTCAAGAAGAGAAGTGACGTGATCGTTGCCAACCGGTTCGACGAAGAAGTCCTTGGCGATGTCGCGGATAAAATCTACACAAGAGATTTGTTTAGAAGAGACTAGCAAGAAGGTTTTTGTGATATGAAAAAAACAGTCATTTTCGGAGGCGGCACAGGCCTCTCTTGCATACTATCAGGACTCAAGCTGTTTCCGGTAGATGTAACGGCCGTGATCACGGTCAGCGATGACGGAAGCAGTACAGGTGTTTTGAAAGAGGAATTGGATATTCCAGCCGTGGGCGATCTGGGAAAGGTGCTCTTGTCCATGGCAAACGTGGACGATGATTTCGTGCGCCTGCTCCGGTACCGCTTCACGAAAGACGGCACGCTGTACAACCATCCGGTCCGGAACATCCTTCTAGCGGCTTTGATCGATATGAAGGGAAACTTGACGGAAGCCAGCAAGTACATGTGCAAGCTGCTGAACGTCAAGGGCACGATCCTGCCGATCACTGAGGAAAAGATCGAACTGATTGGCCGGGGCAAACATGAGGACTTTGTCGGAGAGATGGAAGTCAGCCAAAACATCAAAGACATCGAATACCTGCTATACGACCATCCATTCAGCGTGAATCAGGAGTTAATCAAAAAGATCGACGAAGCGGACCTGATCATCTTCAGTCCGGGCAGTCTGTATACCAGCATCCTGGCACATCTGATCGTGCCAGACATCCGGGACGCACTGGAGAGGACTTCGGCTCCGATCATGTACATCTCCAATCTGGTGACGCAGCCGGGTGAGACCGATGGGTATTCCGTCGGCGACCATATCCAAGTACTGAACCGGCATCTAGATGAACGAAAAATAGATATCGTTGTCGCAAACAACGGTAGAGTTGATCAGAGTGTAGCGGATGTGTACAAAACGGAGAATAAGACAATTGTAGAATTGGATCGTGACAAAGTATCGTCCATGGGAGCGAAAGTAATTGCAGATGATCTCGTAACGATTGAAAAAGGCAGCATCCGTCACAACGAACTGAAAACGGCGTACATCATATTCTCCTGTCTGATGGACGCGTAAAGATAATAACGCAGCATGTGAAGAGAGACCTTCTCAATCGAAGAAGGTCTCTTTGTTTTCAATCTTATTTTCGTTCTCGTCTTCACTTTCGCTTTCGCTCTCGTCATCTTTGTAATACGTCTTGATGATCAGATGTACGATCGCCCGTATGACCAGGAATGTGGCAAAGAAGACTAGGAACCCCGCGATGCCGGAATTGACGTCATCGAATTCCATGGACCCGGTACCATAGAACCCCTGACCAATCTCGATGGCGAAAGTGACGACCAGTATGACCGTGAACACATAGAAGAACGATATAACGATCGTATGGCCGGTCTTGGCCAGCCACAGAAAGATCGGGTGCAGTACGAGGATCAACGCGATTCCAAATGCACCGATGACCATAAAGTGCAATTGCTTGTCTGTAAAACTGTTTTCAATTTGGTCGTTCCACGACAGGATCGAATAATGGATCTTGGATATAAAAGTAACGACATTGTATATTATGTTCCACATATATTTTGAAACCCCCTTAGTGCTACATAGTATATCAGTGATTTGCACCGAATGACGGAATATTATCATATTTTAATATTGACAAAAAATGTATGAACCTCTACAATAAATAAGTGCCTGTGAGACAGGCTTTTATCATGCGGCCTTGGCGGAATTGGCAGACGCGCACGTTTGAGGGGCGTGTGGGAGACCGTGCCGGTTCAAGTCCGGCAGGCCGCACCATGAAACAAAAAACCGAAGGTAGTAGTATGCCTCCGGTTTTTTTGATATAATTGTGCCATGACGAAATCCAGCAGAAACAAAACCATCCATACCGATCTGGAAAGAGGCGCCCAGTACCTGGAGCGCTGCCTGGAAGTATCCGATCTTTCAGGCGAAGTACCGCTCAACCGTACCATCCACGGCGACACCTTTGAAGCCATGGGGCGGCTGCCGGAGAGCTTTGCAGATCTGATCATTGCGGATCCGCCGTACAATTTGAACAAGAAATACAACGGTCGTTCGTTTGGAAAAATGGACGCCGGTGAATACGAAGCGTATACGAGAAAATGGATCGAAGCTGCAAAGCCTTTGCTTAAAGAAACCGGCTCGATCTATGTCTGCTGCGACTGGGAAAGCAGTCTGATCATCGGACGCATTCTCGGCGAGTATTTCACGGTGCGCAACCGGATCACCTGGCAAAGGGAGAAGGGCAGAGGTGCCCTGACGAACTGGAAAAACAGTATGGAAGATATCTGGTTCGCGACGGTGTCGAACAAGTACACGTTCAACGTAGAGGACGTGAAACTGCGCCGCAAAGTCATTGCTCCTTACCGGGAAGACGGAGTACCGAAAGATTGGATCGAGTCAAAGAACGGAAATTACCGCGACACGCATCCGTCCAATTTCTGGGACGATATTACAGTGCCGTTCTGGTCTATGCCGGAAAACACCGAGCATCCCGCGCAAAAGCCGGAGAAATTGATCGCCAAGCTGATTTTGGCCAGCTCCAACAAAGGGGATACGGTATTCGATCCTTTTTTGGGATCCGGCACGACCAGCGTGGCTGCCAAGAAACTGGGAAGGAACTATCTCGGTGTGGAACGGGAAGCAGAGTATTGCATCTGGGCAGAAGAGCGGCTGGAGATGGCGGAAAAAGATCCACGGATCCAGGGGTATGAGGATCACGTATTTTGGGAGAGAAATTACAAGGGTTAATCTGTTTAGAGGATAGAGATACATGTTGTCGAAGTTCAGCGTTAAAAAACCGTTTACGGTATTTGTAGCAGCGGTCATCGTTGCGGTTTTCGGGTGCGTATCGGTGTATAAGATGACGCCGGATCTGTTCCCGGAGATCAACACGCCGTACGCGATGGTCATGACCACGTACCCAGGCGCCACGGCGGAGGAAGCGGAGAAGCAGATCACCGATCCGATGGAGGCGCAGCTGGCCACGCTGAACAATATCAAAAATGTCCTGTCGTATTCTTACGACAACTATTCTACGATCGCGTTGGAATTCACCGATGACGTGAACATGGATTCCGCATCGGTGGATATCCGGGATAAGATCGACCAAATCGAAGGAAACTTCCCGGAGGGTGCAGGAACGCCGCTGGTCATGAAAATCGACATGAATATGATGCCGGTCATCGTGGCGGCCGTATCTTTGAAGGACGCGTCCAATGCGGATGTGTCGGATTTCACCCGTGAGAATCTGGAAACGAAATTAAAGGGTGTCACAGGCGTTGCGTCGGTCACCTCCATGGGGATGGTGGACGAAGGCCTGCGTGTTGTGCTGTCCCAGGATAAGATCAACGAAGTGAACAACGAGATCTCGGATGCCATCAAGCGGGAGTACAACAAGGGCGAGAACAAGATCCGCAAGGGCATTTCCCAGGCGAAGAGCGGCAAGAGCAAAATCAACACCGGCAAGAAACAGGTCTCCAAGATCGGCGAAGCCTATGAACGGATGAAGGACGCCAAGGCAGAGCTGGTCCAGATGAAGAACGAACTGAACACGCAGCTTGCCCAGCTGACGAACCTGATGGCGGACTACCAGACGGCCGTAGCCTCCGGTGATACAGAACAGATGGCGTTCTATGAGAATAAGATGCAGGGGATGGGAATGACGCCGGAAACCCTGGCGGCGCAGATCGATGCCCTCAGCGGACAGCTGAAGACATTGAACGGGAAGATCAAGGCCATCAACAAGACGCTGAAGAAAATGCGGAAGCAAAAGGCGGATTCCTTCAGCCTCAGCACGAAGTACGCCGATGCCGCGTCGGCCCAGAGCACCATCGATTCCATGGTCAACCAGCTGCAGAGTTCACTGTCTGAATTGGAAAGTGCGAAACAGGCGGCTCTGGACAGCGCCGATATGACGGGCGTACTGACGATGGATAACATCTCGGCAGTGCTGAACGCCCAGAACTTCCAGATGCCGGCCGGCTATGTAACCGACGGAGAAGCGAAGCTCCTGGTCAGTGTCGGCGACAAGATCAAAAATGCAGACGAACTGCGGAACATGATCCTGTTCGATATGGACATCGACGGGGTTGATCCGATTCGGTTATATGACGTGGCGACGGTAACATATATCGCCGATGAGACCGATACCTATGCCAAGATCAATGGAGAAAACGGCGTGCTGCTGAGCTTCACGAAGCAGTCGACGTACGCGACGGCGACGGTTTCCGATAACATCCGCGACAAGTTCGCGGAACTGGAAGCGCAGAACAAAGGGCTGCATTTCACTACGTTGATGGATACCGGTGAATACATCCACATCGTCATCAGCGCTGTGTTGCGGAACTTGCTTCTGGGAGGCATCCTGGCCATCCTGATCCTGCTGTTCTTCCTGCGGGATATCCGGCCGACTATCATTACGGCTATCAGCATCCCGCTGAGTGTTATTTTCGCGCTGGCACTGATGTACTTCTCCGGCGTGACCATGAACATGATCTCGTTGTCCGGTCTGGCCATCGGGATCGGCATGCTGGTGGACAATTCCATTGTAGTAATTGAAAATACCTATCGATTGCGGTCGATGGGGTATAGCGTCGTGCAGGCGTCCGTATCCGGCGCCTCGCAGGTGGCTGGCGCCATCACCGCGTCCACGCTGACCACAATCTGCGTTTTTGCGCCGATCGTCTTCGTGGACGGCATGACAAAGGATATCTTTACCGATCTGGCTCTGACGGTCACATATTCGTTGCTGGCCAGCTTGCTGATCGCGCTGACGCTGGTACCGGCCATGGCGCGCAGTATGATGCACAAGACGCCGAAGAAGACGGTGCTCAGCCAGAACGGCCGGATCGTTAATATGTATCGGGAATACGTCGACAAGGCTATGCACCATCCGAAGATGGTCCTGGCAGGAGCCCTGGTGCTGCTGCTGGCATCCGCCGGATTGCTGCTGGTGAAGGGTTTTGAATTTATGCCGGCAATGAGTACGCCGCAGATCTCAGCGGCCATCACGATGCCGGAGAACACGACCTTGGAAGAGACGGCTGCTGTCAACGACGCCATCGCCAAGGATCTGCGCAAGATCGATGGTGTGGAGACCGTGGGAGCGATGTTGTCTTCGGACACCATGGGCATTTTGGGCGCGGAAGCAGTGGAGGATGACTATACCCAGACCGCCATGTACATTGTCCTGGAGGAAAGCAAGGCGGACCAGAGCAAGGTCATCGCCAAAAAGATGGATCAGTACGCCAAGAAATACGGTTGTGAGATCGAGACCTCCGCGGACATGGATCTGGCGACGATGATGGGGCAGTCCGACGTGAGCCTGACGCTGTACAGCGACAACCTCAAGAAGCTGCGGAAAACGGCCCGGAAGATCGAAGGGGAAATGCGCAAGATGAAGTCGCTGCGGGATGTTTCGGACATCCAGGAAGCCAGCACGGAAGAACTGCACATTTCTGTCAACAAGAACGACGCCATGCGGAACGGTCTGACGGTCGCACAGGTTTATCAGCAGGTGGCAGAGAAACTGGAGAAGGATAAGACGGCCACGACCATTACCGACCACGGCAAGTCCATCGATGTCAACATCGCCAGCTCCTCCAAGGACTATATCCCACGTAAAGAGCTGGAGAATATGAAACTGCGGGTGGAAAAGTCCGACGGCTCTCTGAAGAAGATCAAGCTGACGAAGATTGCGGACATCAAGAAAGACTACGCGCTGAAGCAGATCGATCACGATTCGCAGAAGCGGTGCTACAGCATTACGGCCGCCGTCAATGACGGGTACAATATCACGAAATCAACGACCAATATAAAGCGGATGATCAACGATAAGGAACTGCTGCCTGCAGAAGTGGAAATCGATTATGGCGGACAGGACAAGGAGATCATGGACGCCATGCGGCAGATGTTGCTCATGATGGCGGTCGGCTTCCTGCTAGTCTACCTGATCATGGTCGCCCAGTTCCAGTCGCTGCGCTCGCCGTTCATCATCATTTTCACGATCCCGCTGGCCTTTACGGGCGGCATGTTCTCGCTGCTGATCACCAATCAGGTGCTGAGCGTCGTTTCCATGATGGGCTTCGTGATGATGATGGGTATCATCGTCAATAACGGTATCGTTCTGGTGGACTGCATCAACCGGTTTAGGCTGGAAGGCATGGATAAACGGGAAGCGATCATCCAGGCCGGTGCGGTCCGTATGCGGCCGGTCATTATGACGGCAGCCACGACGATCCTGGGCCTGGTTCCGCTGGCTCTGGGCATCGGTACCGGCGCCGAAATGGTGCAGCCGGTAGCCATCACATGCATCGGCGGATTCATCTACGCAACGGTCACGACGTTGTTCATAATTCCGATCATGTACAACAAGTTCTCGCGTAAGCACATGGAAAAAATCGAGGACGAAGAACTTGAAATAGTGACGGGGTAATGATATAATTTCTTCGTTACGCCGGCTTGATGGAATTGGCAGACGTGCGGGACTCAAAATCCCGTGGTGGCAACACCGTGTGGGTTCGACCCCCACAGCCGGCACCATGATATCGTATAAATTTTCATTTGAAATAAGGAGGAAAAAATAGTATGGGCGGAAGTTCGATGATGTCGATTGGGATCCTGATCTTATTGCTGGTTGTTATGTACTTCCTGATGATCAGACCGCAGAAGAAGAGAGAAAAAGAAACGAACGCGATGAGAGCAGGCCTGCAGGTCGGAGATGAGATCGTAACGATCGGAGGCATTTGCGCGAAGGTCGTCAAGACGAAGGAAGAGACGATCATCGTGCAGGTTGGATCGGACAAGGTCAAGCTCGAGATGATGCGCTGGTCCGTATCAAAAGTCGTCAAAGAAGGTCCTCGTCACATTGACAGAGCAGCAGACGACTTTGATGAAGTAGCTGACGCGGAAGAAAATGAAGCGAGAAAAGGCAAACCAAAGAGAATGAAGAAGGCTGCTCCGGTCGTGGAGGAAGAACCGGTCGTTGAAGAGCCAGTCGTCGAAGAAGCTCCGGCGGAAGACGTTGTCGTAGGAGAGCCTGTGGAAGAAGCTGCTGAAGAAGTAGTGGAAGCTGCAGAAGAAGTAGTCGAGGCCGTCGAAGAATAATTCGTCACGCGAATTATATATCCTTGCAAATTGCTGTTGCACCGATATCGGTGCAACAGTTTTTTTTGTGGCCTGTTCGCCTTCCGATGGGCTCACAGAGTCTGCCAATGTCGCGCGCCCACTCTTATAGCTGACTGCACCGGCCACACGTCGCAACCGGCAGTCAGCGATCGGCGCGCTCTGACAAACCGGAGGATTACGGGGAAATAGGTATAAGACATTTTTTTTACAGAATCTCCACCGATTTATCTTCATTATGTCATTAGCGTGTGGTATCGGTGGAAGAGAAAAGGGATTTTAACCGACAAGTCCACCGAATTTGAAAGTAATAATCCTTAATCGTGGATAGCGGTGGACGGTATGGTAAGGATCAAAGGTGTTCGTCCACTCCAATAGGTGGAAAGGGTGATGAAATATAAAAATTGGTGGACGAGCCATATAACCGAAGCACAGAGACTCCACCGATATGTCACGAAAAGGGATAAATAACTCATATCGGTGGAATAACAGAATGCGCGGGTCTGTGGGTAACCAAGGAAGGCGGTGGGCAGGTGCTGCGAAGCCCCAGCTGTCCACGGTCAGACGCCGGTTATCCATGGGCACACGCATATAGGCAGTAGGGTGGTATGATCCGTCCGCTCCGAGCACGCCGCGCTGGCCGCCGGTGCCTATTGAAAACCGGCGCGGACAGCTGTATGGCGAGCGCGATCGTCAAGCGGAATCCCGTTCGCCCGATTGGAGGCGAATGGGGAGTTTCTTGTACTGTTAAAAAGACAGTATTTTCAACGGAAACACACTTGTTTAGAATCCGAAATCGTAGTAGAATATACATTATGATTTAATGGATAAGTCTGTAAAAAAATCGGAGGAAATAATGAGTTACAGAGTAAGACAAGTTTTAGCAATTTTAATCGTTCTTATCGTCGCGTTTGGATGGTTAATCACCGTGAAAGGCATCGGCCCAATCGACTCGATCAAAGACCGTATGAGCCTCGGCCTTGACATCAAGGGCGGTGTATACGTAGTAATGGAAGCCGATAAGAATGACATCGCAAAGTATTCAGATGACGAGCTGCGGGAAGTCATGGAACAGACCCAGACCGTTATCGAAAACCGTATCAATGCGAATGGTCTCGGTGAGCCGACGATCACCATTGAAGGAAAGAACCGGCTGCGTGTCGAGATACCGGAGGTAGAAGACCCGGAGGAGGCCATCGAGCTCATCGGCGCCACAGCCAAGCTGCAGTTCATGCTGGCTGACGGCACGGTTGTTTTGGAAGGTGAAAATGTCAAGAACGCTGAAGCCGGCCGTGACGATCAGTCCACCGGATACGCCGTCAACCTGAAGTTCGACAGCAAGGGCGCGGACAAGTTCGGTGAGGCGACCACCAAAGCCTACAACGGGGAAGTCACATCCACCATGGATGGCGTAGGCAGCGGAGCCATCGCCATCGTGCTGGACGGCAACATCATTTCGGCGCCGAACGTCAACGAACCGATCCTGGGAGGCAGATGTTCCATCACCGGCGACTTCACACAGGAAGAAGCACAGCTGCTAGCTGCGCAGATCAACGGTGGTTCGCTGCCGATCACATTGACCGAAGTCACGTCCTCGGTACAGTCGGCGAGCATCGGCTACAAAGCACTGGAAATGAGTGTGTACGCCGGCCTGATCGGCCTGCTGCTGATCCTGCTCCTGATGCTCTATGTATATAGGGGACTCGGACTGGCGGCGGACATCGCATTGCTGCTTTACGTAGTACTCATTCTCAATATCATGGCGTACATGGGCAACGTGCTGACCCTGCCTGGTATCGCAGGTATCATCGTCGGTATCGGTATGGCCGTCGACGCCAACGTTATCATATTCTCGAGAATACGGGAGGAAATCATGCTCGGCAGGACGGTCCGCGTCGCTACGGACACCGGTTCGAAACGCGCGATGACCACCATTGTCGACTCTCAGATCACAACCCTGATCGCTGCGGTCATCCTGTACGAGATCGGTACCAGCGCTGTAAAGGGCTTCGCCTACACGTTCATGATCAGTATCATCATCAGTATCTTCACGGCGGTATTCATTACCCAGCTGTACGTGAAGCTGTTTGCTGATACAGAACGGTTCCAGAAGAAGACCTTCTTCGGTGTCCGCGAAAACAACACCGCGGTATTCGCCCTCAAGAGAGTACTGCCGGTCATGAGTAAGAGAAAGATCTTCTACTGCATTTCGGCAGGCATCCTGATCATCGGATTGGCCTTCGGACTGATCCGCGGTCTCAACTATGGTATCGACTTCACCGGCGGTACCATGATCCAGATGGATATGGGCAAGCAGGTCAAGATCTCCGAAGTGGAGAAGACGCTGGCTCCGTTCAATCTTGATCCGGAAATCATTTATGCAGGCTCCGATAATTCACAGATTGTAATACGTACTATTGAATCCTTGGAAAAGGCAGAACGTGCGGAAGTCATCGATGCCATCAATGAAGAGTTTGGCACCACCGATGAAGACGTACTGGCCGAAGAATTCTTCGGGCCGTCCGTCGGTAAGGAACTTCGAAACAACGCGATACTGGCAATCATCATAGCCGCGATATGTATGATGATCTACATCCGTATCCGGTTCCGGCAGTGGAAATTCGGCGGCGCGTCGATGCTCGGTGTATTGCATGACGTACTGATCGTCATCTCGTTCTACGCCATATTCGGCATCACGGTCAACAACCCGTTCATCGCCGGTATCCTGACGGTTGTCGGTTACTCGATCAACGATACCATCGTAATCTTCGACAGAATACGTGAAAATATACGGTACATGAAACGCGGCACGCTGATGGAAACCATCGACCAGAGTATTTCACAGACCTTCGGTCGTTCCCTCATGACATCCATTACCACCATCATCGTCATGGTGCCGATGGTCATCATGGCAGGCAGTGCCATCCGCGAATTCGTATTCCCGCTGATGGTCGGTGTCATCGCCGGTACGTATTCCTCCATCTGCGTCTGCTCGCCGATCTACTATGAACTGGGCAGAGGCGGCAGAACGTCCGAATACCAGAAGCAGATCCGCGAAGCCGAAAAGAAGGCCACGAAGAAGGGCAAGAAGGCATATCCGGGACTGCCGAAGAAGACCACCGTCAAGAAGTCCAAGGCCGAAGACGCCAAGGTCCTCGAGAACGAAGTACTCGAACCAATGGTCGAAGAACCGATCGTCGAAGCCGAAGCAAAGGCCCTCGAGACGGAAGCGGTAGAAGCTGTGGAAACAGCAGAACCGGCTGCAGAAGCAGTCGAGGCCGTTGAGGCCGAGGCTGTTGAAGCTGCAGAGGCACCGGAACCGAAAGCGCCGGTGGCCAACAACAAGGCGAACGTGAACAAGAAACGTTCCAAGAGATACGTCAAGGGAAATCAGAATAACTAGTTATAACTGCCTATGAAACGAAAATCAGAATTTCTTAAGACAATTCAAGACCAGAATCCAAACTACGACATGGAACTGATCGGCAAAGCCTACGATGTCGCCGAGGAGATGCACCGCGGCCAGCTGCGCAAATCGGGGGAACCATACCTGATCCACCCGATGGCGGTCGCGGAGATCCTGGCGGGTCTCGGCATGGACGACGCGACCATCGTCGCCGGGCTTTTACATGACGTGGTAGAGGATACGCCATACACGGAAGAAGAGATGAGAAAGGACTTCGGTGACGAGATCACTCTTCTCGTTGATGGTGTCACGAAACTGGGTACCTTGAAGTCGGCCAGCAACGAAGAGCGACAGGTGGAGAACCTCCGTAAGATGTTCCTGGCCATGTCGAAGGATATAAGGGTTCTGATCATCAAACTTTCCGACCGGCTCCATAACCTGCGCACCATCAATTACATGACGCATGACAAGATCATAGAGAAGTGCCAGGAAACATTGGATATCTATGCACCGCTGGCGGCCCGTCTCGGTATCTATTCCATGAAGATGGAGCTGGAGGACATCGCGCTCAAGTTCCTGCATCCGGAAGCCTACTACGATCTGGCGGAACAGGTCAGCGAACGGAAGGAAGAGCGGGAAGAAGTCATCAATCACGTCGTCGACCGCATCCGGACGTCACTGGATGAGATCGGCATCAAACATGAGATCTACGGCAGATCAAAGCACTTCTACAGTATCTACAAAAAGATGCAGTACCAGCACAAGACCATCGATGAGATATTCGATCTTCTGGCAGTCCGGATCATCGTGGAAACGGTCCGTGATTGCTATGCTGTGCTTGGGCTCGTCCACACCATGTGGAAACCGATCCCGGGCCGGTTCAAGGACTACATCGCCATGCCGAAGCCGAACATGTACCAGTCGCTCCATACGACGGTCATCGGTGATACGGGCAAACCGTTCGAGATCCAAATCCGGACCTGGGAAATGCACCGCATCGCGGAATACGGTATCGCAGCCCACTGGAAGTACAAAGAAGGTGTCGCCAGCGACAAGGAGGAAGTGAAGCTTTCCTGGCTGCGGCAGGCCCTGGAATGGCAAAAGGACGTCAAGGATCCGAAGGAATTCATGGAATCACTGAAGATGGATCTGTTCTCCAACCAGGTATTCGTATTCACCCCGCAGGGTGAAGTCATCGAACTGCCGGCCGGCGCCACTCCGCTGGACTTCGCGTTCAAGATCCACTCGGACGTCGGCTGCAAATGCGTCGGCGCAAAGGTGGACGGGAAAATGGTCACCATCGACCACGAACTGGAGAACGGGAACATCGTCGAGATCGTCACTTCCGCCAACGCGGCGGGACCGAGCATCGACTGGCTGAAGATCGCCAAGAGCAGCTCGGCACGGAACAAGATCCGCCAGTGGCTGAAGAAAGAGAACAAGAGCGATTCCATCGACAAGGGCAAAGACCTCTTCAACCAGTACTTGCGGAAGAAGGGGCTGGATCCGCGGTTATTACTCCGCAACGCCTACATCTCCAAAGCCCTGCGGGAGCTGGAGATCAAGAACTCCGACGAACTGTACACGCAGCTCAGCTACGGCGGAAACTTCCAGACGAAGGTCGCGTCTCTGCTGAAAAAATACTACGACGAAGAGCACCAGATCGAAGCGGACAAAAAAGAGCAGTCCCTCATGGACGATCTGAACGAGATCAGCGAGAAGACCAGCAAGCGGGCGGAACAGGAAAAGCATCTCCGCAAGGACGAGTCCGGTGTCATGGTCGACGGCCTGGACAACCTGATGATCCGCATGGCCAACTGCTGCAGCCCGGTGCCGGGAGATGAAATCATCGGCTACATCACCAAGGGCCGCGGCATCACGGTCCACCGCAAGGACTGCGACAATATCAAAGCCCTTCCGCCGGAAGAGAGAGACCGGCTCATCGAAGTCGTCTGGGATCCGGACAAGACGGAAACGGAATTCGCCGGCGAGGTGTGCATCATCACCAAGGACCAGAAGGGCATGATCTCGAACATCTCGAAGATCTGCGAAGATATGGACGTCCGCATCATCGGACTGAACGCCCGGGAATACAAGGACGAGACCTACCGGATCGACCTGAAGCTCATGGTTAAGAACAAGGATCAGATCGAAAAGATCTGCCGTTCCTTCAAGAACATACCGGGCATCGTTGAGGCGTACCGGTTGAGAGCGTAACGATATGAGAGCAGTCGTACAGAGAGTGAAACACAGCGCCGTCACGGTAGACAATCAAGTGACAGGTGAGATAAACAAAGGCCTGATGGTCCTGATTGGGGTCAAAAAAGGCGACACGGAAAAAGATGCAGAGTACATCGCGCACAAGATCGCGGCGCTCCGCATCTTTGATGATGAAAACGGCGTGATGAACGTCAATATAAAGGACAGCGGCGGCGATATCCTGGCGGTCTCCCAGTTCACGCTTCTGGGGGATGCGCGCAAAGGCAACCGCCCGAGCTATTTCGACGCGGCGGGACCGGAAGAGGCCAACGCCCTGTACCGCCTCGTTATCGACAAATTGAAACTGGACGGACTGCACGTGGAGGAGGGCATCTTCCAGACGGAGATGCTCGTCGACATCGCCAACGACGGTCCGGTCACGATATTGCTGGACAGCGAGAAGCTGTTCTAAAGGAGACATTATGCAGATACTGAGCCTTACCACGGGGATAATAGGAACGAATTCCTACTTCACCTATGATGAGGAAACGAACAAAGGATTTCTCGTCGATCCGGGCGGCTACTACAAAGCCCTCACAGACAAGATCCATGAACTCGGATTGGACATGGAATACATCATTCTGACCCACGGGCACGCCGACCATATCATGGGCGTGGCGGAATTCCAACGGGATTTCCCAGACGCCAAGATCGTGGCTAGCAAAGCCGAAGCGCAGATGCTGGCGGACGAGAGCTTTAACATGAGCGAACAGTTCGGGCGTCCGACCTCCATCGTGGCGGACATCAGCGTGGAGGACGGGGACACCCTCCAGGTGGGCAATCTGAACCTGGAGTTCCTGATGACGCCGGGCCATTCGCCGGGCGGCATGTGCATCTACATCGCGGAAGAGAACACGCTCTTCAGCGGCGACACTTTGTTCTACACATCCATCGGGCGGACGGATTTCCCGGGTTGTTCCTTCAACGAGCTGGCCAAATCCATCCACGAGAAACTGTGGCCGCTGCCGGATGAAACGCAGGTGTTCCCGGGCCACATGGGACCGACCCAGATCGGATTCGAGAAACAGCACAACCCATTTGTATAGAACGTGCCGTGGTTAGATTCAAGTTCAACGGAATAGAAAACACGAACCAATACGAGGAACTGATCAAGGTCTTTCTCCAGCCGGGGGAATACGAAATCAGCGCCTCTGAGGCCGAATATATTTACGAGTACACAGGAGACAAGGATGCGGTAAAACGCCGCTTATACAGCGATCTGGCGGCTCTCACGGGCAAGCGTCCGAAGTGGGGGATCCTCACCGGGATACGACCGGTGAAATTGGCCGGCGAACTGCAGAAAAGCTGCACTCATCCGGCAGAGGTCCTTCAGAAGGATTACTACCTCCACGACAGCAAAGCGGCCCTGACGAAGGAGATCCTGGACTACCAGCGGGCGGTCTGCGGCGCGCCGGAAGAGGGGAGTATGTCGGTCTACATCGGCATCCCATTCTGTCCGACAAGATGTCTCTACTGCTCTTTCACTTCCAACCAGGTGGGGGAGAGCGAGATCATCCGATACCTGGAGGCGCTCCACAAGGAGATCGAAGCCTGCGGCGCGATGCTCCGGCAGGACGGCAAGAAACACCCGATCGAATCGGTCTACTTTGGCGGCGGCACCCCGACCACACTGTCGGCGGAGCAGTTGGACGCGCTCCTGACCCACACTGCAAAATTCTTCGATCTATCAAAAATCCGGGAATATACGGTGGAAGCGGGCCGGCCGGACACGATCACTAAAGACAAGAGCGACGTGTTGCTGTCCCATGGCGTGGACCGGATCAGCATCAATCCCCAGACCATGAAGCAGCGGACGTTGGAACTGATCGGCCGGAAGCACACGGTGGAGGATGTTTACAAAGCATTCGAGATCGCCAAAGCATGCGGCGTGCCGACCATCAACACGGACCTTATCGCCGGACTGCCGGAAGAGACCCACGAAGACTTTTTGCAGAACCTGCAGGAGATCTTGAAACTGGGGGCGGACAACATCACGCTGCACACCCTGGCCGTCAAGCGGGCTTCCAAACTAAAGGAACTCGATGAGAACTTCAACTACAAGGACGAACTGCTGCGGGAAATGATGCTGCGGGACGCCCATGAGATCCTGCGAAGCGAGGGATACCGGCCGTATTATCTCTACCGGCAGAAGCACACCTCGGGAAACACCGAGAACACAGGATTCTGCAAAGACGATAAGGCATCGATCTACAACGTACGGATCATGGAAGAAGCGCAGACGATCCTGGCGTTGGGCGCCGGCGGGATCAGCAAAGTCTATTACCCGGAGAAGAACCGCCTGGAACGCATCGCGAACGTTTCAAATTATGAAATATATATACAGCGCATCGACGAAATGATCGAACGCAAAAGAACAGGAGGAATCACAGAATGTTAACAAACGCACCAAAAGGAACAAAAGATGTAATGCCGGATCAGGTCTACAAGTGGCACTATATCGAGGCAAAATTCGCAGAGATCTGCAGACGGTACGGCTTTACGGAAGTACGGACCCCGATTTTTGAACATACGGAACTGTTTCAGAGAGGTGTAGGAGATACGACGGACATCGTGCAGAAGGAAATGTATACCTTCAAGGACTTCGGGAACCGCAGCATCACGCTGCGTCCGGAAGGGACATCGCCGGTAGCCAGAGCACTTTGCGAGCACAAGACGTACGCGGAGCCGCAGCCGACGAAAGTCTACTATAACATCCCTTGCTGCCGGTATGAAAAGCCGCAATCCGGCCGTCTCCGTGAATTCCACCAGTTCGGCGTCGAGACATTCGGGACGATGAACATGATGGCGGATGCTGAGATCATCGCTATCGGATACGATTTCATCAACGAGATGGGTATTACGGATGTCGTTCTCGAGATCAACAGCGTCGGCTGTCCGGAATGCCGCGGCAAGCATAGAGATGCGCTCCGCAAATTCCTGGAGCCGAAGTATGACGAGCTTTGCCCGACCTGCCAGGAGCGGTTCCACACCAACCCGATGCGTATCCTGGACTGCAAGTCCCCAATCGACCAGGAACTGGTCAAGGACGCGCCGATGATGCTGGATTACCTGTGCGATGAGTGCAAAGAGGCGTTCGAACAACTGAAAGCGAACCTGGATGCATTCGGCATCAAGTACGTCGTCAATCCGAGGATCGTAAGAGGTCTGGACTACTACACTAAGACCGCTTTCGAATTCATCACGACGAAGATCGGTGCTCAGGGCACGGTTTGCGGCGGCGGAAGATACGACGGACTGGTCGAGGAGATCGGCGGACCGGCCACCCCGGGCGTCGGCTGGGGCATGGGCAAGGAGCGTATCCTCATGACCATGGAAGCTTGCGGCGTGGAAATCCCGCAGCCGGAACCGCCAGAAGTCTTCATCGCCTTCATGGGCGATCAACCAAAGGCCTTTGCGCTGAAGCTGATGCACGACCTGCGGTTGGCGGGCGTGGCGGTCCAGATGGACGTCATGGGCCGGAACTTCAAGAACCAGTTCAAGTATGCGAACCGAGTCAATGCGGCCAAGACCGTCATCATCGGCGAGAACGAACTGAACGAAGGCAAGCTGCAGATCAAGGATATGGAATCTGGTGAGCAGAGAGAAGTCCCGATCGACAGCATCATGGACGAGCTGACGAAATAACAGACAGCATCATAAGGAGAGAATATATATGGTTTACAAGCGTACGCACATGTGCGGAGAGCTGAGAAGTGAAAATATCGGAGAGCAGGTGGTCCTCAACGGATGGATCCAGAAGCGGCGGAACTTGGGCGGCATCATTTTCTGCGACGTCCGGGACAAGACTGGCATCACCCAGGTGCTGTTCAACGACAAGATTCCGCAGGAACTGTTCGAAAAGGCGGACACCCTGCGCAGTGAATACGTGGTCGGCGTCAAAGGCTTCGTTGCTGAACGGGAATCCAAGAACCCGGATATGCCGACAGGGGACATTGAAGTCCTGGCCGATGATCTGGTCATCTATTCCAAATCCGAAACGCCGCCGATCTATATCAAAGACGACGACAATGTGGACGACAACCTGCGCCTGAAATACCGCTACCTGGATCTGCGGAAGAAAAAGATGCAGGATAACCTGACCTTCCGCGCGAACCTAACGACATTGGCAAGGAACTACTACGCGGAATGCGGCTTCACCGAAGTGGAAACGCCGATGCTTATAAAATCCACGCCGGAAGGCGCTAGAGACTATCTGGTGCCGAGCCGTGTGAACCCGGGCCGTTTCTATGCGCTGCCGCAGTCCCCGCAGACCTTCAAGCAGCTTCTGATGGTCGGCGGAACGGACCGCTACTTCCAAATCGTCAAGTGCTTCCGCGACGAAGATCTGCGTGCAGATAGACAGCCGGAATTCACCCAGATCGACCTGGAAATGTCCTTCGTGGACGTGGACGACGTTATTGAAGTACAGGAAGGCTTCCTGCAGCGCGTCATGAAGGAAATGAAGGGCATCGACATCGAGACCCCATTCCCGCGCATGACCTTTGAAGAAGCTATGACCCGGTACGGCAGCGATAAGCCGGACACACGGTTTGGATTCGAATTGCAGGATATTACCGACCTGGTCAAAGACTGCGAATTCAAAGTCTTCACCGACGCCATCGCGAACGGCGGCAGCGTCCGCGCCATCTGCATCGACGGCGCGGCGGAGCAGTACACCCGCAAAAAGATCGATAAACTGACCGAAGCCGTGAAGAGCTATGGCGCCCGCGGCATGGTCTGGATGAAAGTCACGGGAGAGGGCGTGTCTTCTTCCGTCAATAAATTCTTCACGCCGGAACAGCTGGCGGACATCGCGGCGCATCTTGGTGCCAAGACAGGGGACCTGATCCTGGTCATCTCCGACAAGGACAAGGTCGTCTTCGACAGCCTGGGATTCCTGCGCCGGCACATCGCCGGGGAGATGGGACTGCTGGACGACAACCAGTTCAACTTCCTCTGGGTCGTCGACTTCCCGCTCTTCGAGTATGACGAGAAAGAAGACCGTTGGTCCGCGATGCACCATCCGTTCACCTCGCCGAAAGCCGAGCACGCGCAGCTCCTGAAGACCGATCCGCATGCCTGCCTGGCCAACGCCTACGACATCGTCCTGAACGGCGTCGAACTGGGTGGCGGCAGCATCCGTATCCACGACCAGGAGATGCAGGAAGACATGTTCAAGGCCCTGGATATGAAGGAAGACGAGATCAACGAGAAATTCGGGTTCCTGGTGGAAGCCTTCAAGTACGGCGCACCGCCGCACGGCGGACTGGCCTACGGCCTGGACCGTCTGGTCATGCTGCTGACCGGCGAAAAATCCATCCGTGAAGTGATCGCCTTCCCGAAGAACCAGAACGCCCAGTGCATGGTCAGCGAGGCCCCTGGCATCGTAGACGAACAGCAGCTGGACGAGTTGGGCATCGCGCTGAAACCGGCCGCTGAAGAAGAATAAACGAAGCGGAATATAGAAATCATAGAACGATGAAGATAGGTATTTTTGGCGGATCCTTCGATCCCGTACATCTCGGACATGAAGCCCTGGCGGAAGACGCCTGCCGGCAGTGCGGCCTCACGGAGGTCATCATGGTACCGGCCAGGATCCAGCCCTTCAAACAGGATAAGAAGACGGCATCCGGCGAAGACCGGTTCCGCATGCTGGCCCTGGTGGCGGAGCAGGACGACCACATCACGGTCTCCCGCTACGAGCTGGACAACGAGGGCGTGTCCTACACGTATTTGACGCTACGGGCCATGCAGGAACGCCATCCCGGCGCGGAACTGTACTTCATCTGCGGTGCTGACAGCTTCCTGAAGATCGACACCTGGATGAACGCCGAGGAACTGCTGCGGAACTATTCCTACATCATCGGCGCCCGGCCAGGCTATAGGGAAGACGAAGTTCGGGAGCAGCTGGACCGCCTCCGCAAGGAGTACGGTACCGAAGTCATCGTCATCAACAACAAGCAGCTTGACATCTCGTCCACCGAGATCCGGGAGCGCCTGAACGCCGGCGAGCGCGTCGACGATCTGGTCCCGGAGCCGGTAGAAAGGTATATCAAAGAACATGAACTCTATGGGTGAACACGAAGCGCTGGTACGGAAGTGCCGGGACCGCATCACGAGAGACCTGAAACCGCGGCGCGTCATCCATACCGAATGCGTCGTCGCCGAAGCCGTGGCGCTGGCCAAGAAGCACGGTGCGGACGTGCAAAAGGCTGAGATCGCGGCATGGCTGCATGACATCGCCCGGAACCTGCCCCAGGAAGAGATGAACCGCTACGTTAAGGAACTGGACCTGGGCGTCCGGTATCTGGACAATAAGAACCTGGCCCACAGCAAAGTCGGCGCGGCCATCATCAAAAACGAACTGGGGATCACGGATCCGGAGATTCTGTACGCCGTATCCTACCACACCACCGGCCGGGAAGGGATGACGCTGCTGGACAAGATCATCTTTCTGGCGGACGCTATGGAACCGAACCGCAACTACCCGGGCGTGGAACGGCTGCGGGAACTGGTCCGGGAAGACCTGGACAAAGCCTGCGCGTACTCATTGCGCAGGACCAAAGACTATGTAGAATCCAAGGGAGAATACCTTGATCCTGATACATTAAACGCACTTGAATACTGTGAGAGGGAGATTAGAAAGAATGAACGAAAACCTGACTGAACAGAGAGAAAAAGCAGAATTGATCGCACAGACACTGTACGATAAGAAGGCCATCGATGTCGCCATCATCGACATCTCGCCGAAAGCCAGCTTCGCGGACTACTTCGTCATCGCCTCCGGCGGCAGCGAACGGCAGGTCGCCGCGCTGGTGGAGAACGTCGAGGATCTGATGGAGCCGCAGGGCACCTTCCCGAAGAGCGTCGAGGGACGGAAGTCATCCGGCTGGATCCTGATGGATTACGGCGATGTAGTCGTCAACATCATGAGCCTTGAAATGAGAGAACGCTACAATCTCGAGAAAGTATGGGGAGATTGTGAAATAACAGAAATCGGATAAGCAATTGGAGGAAACGATGCAGGATAAGTATAATTTCAGTGAAATCGAAAAAAAATGGCAGGATAAATGGGCTGCTTCCAACGCGTTCAAAGTAACGGAAGACCCGGATAAGGAAAAGTACTATGTGCTGGAGATGTTCCCGTATCCGTCGGGAAAGCTGCACATGGGACACGTCCGAAACTATTCCATCGGTGACGTCGTTGCCCGTTTCAAGAAAATGAACGGTTACAATGTGCTGCACCCGATGGGCTACGACGCCTTCGGTCTGCCGGCGGAAAACGCAGCGATCAAGCATCATGCGGAACCGGCCGCCTGGACCTGGGGCAACATCGCGGAAATGAACCGTCAGCTCCGCCAGCTGGGCCTTTCCTATGACTGGGATCGGGAAGTCGCCACCGCGCACCCGAAATACTACCGCTGGATGCAGTGGATCTTTGTCCAGTTCTTCAAGAAGGGCTTGGCATACAAGAAGGAAAGCTCCGTCAACTGGTGCCCGAGCTGCCAGACCGTACTGGCCAACGAGCAGGTCGTGGACGGCTGTTGCGAGCGCTGCGGATCGCCGGTAGGGAAGAAGAACCTGTCCCAGTGGTACTTCAAAATCACGGATTATGCAGAAAGGCTGCTGGATAACCTGGATACACTGGACGGATGGCCGAATAAGGTCAAGATCATGCAGCGGAACTGGATCGGCAAGTCGCATGGTGCTGAAGTTACGTTCAAGATCAAGGATTACGACGAAGAACTGACCGTCTTCACCACCCGTGTGGACACCATCTACGGTACCACCTTCATGGTACTGGCGCCGGAATACCCGACCGTCCTGGACATGGTCAAGGGCACGGAATACGAAGCGGACGCCAAGGCTTATATCGACCGCTGCGCCCACATGAACGAGATCGAGCGTACATCCACCACCAACGAGAAAACCGGCGTGTTCATTGGAAAATACGCGATCAACCCATTCTCGGGAGCGGAGATGCCGATCTACATCGCGGACTACGTCATCATGGGATATGGTACCGGAGCCGTCATGGGCGTACCGGCACACGACCAGCGTGACTTTGAATTCGCCAAGAAATTCGGTATTGACATAATACCTGTTATTGACGTCCATGACCCGGACATCGATCTGAACAACCTGCAGGAGGCCTGCGCGGCAGAAGGTACGCTGATCAACTCCGCGGAGTTCACCGGAATGGACAATAAAGAAGCGATTGAGAAGATCGCACAGGTGGCGGACGACCGTGGCGTCGGCCGGAAAACCATCAACTACCGTCTCCGTGACTGGCTGATCTCCCGTCAGCGTTACTGGGGCACGCCGATCCCGATGATCTACTGCGACACCTGCGGCTGGGTACCGGAAAAAGAAGAAAATCTGCCGGTCCTCCTGCCGACGGACGTGGAATTCACCGGAAAAGGGGAGTCCCCGATCGTCACGAGCAAAACCTTCGTCGATACCGTCTGTCCTGTCTGCGGCAGACCTGCCAAGCGGGAAGTGGATACCATGGATACCTTCCTGGATTCCTCCTGGTACTTCCTGCGCTATTGCGATGCCAGAAACGACGAGGCGATCTTCGATAAGGAGAAGGTCGATTACTGGATGAACGTCGACCAGTACATCGGCGGCGTCGAGCACGCCATCATGCACCTGATGTACGCCCGTTTCTTCCAGATGGCGCTGTACGACCTGGGCCTGGTCAAGGACGAAGAACCGTTCAAGAACCTGCTGACCCAGGGCATGGTCATCAAGGGATACACCGACAGCGACGGCAACTATATCAAAGCGAAGATGAGCAAATCCCTCGGCAACGTCGTCGGACCTGCTGAGATCATTGAAAAATACGGCGCGGACACGGCCAGACTGTTCATCCTCTTTGCGGCGCCGCCGGAAAGAGAACTGGACTGGTCCGATGAAGGTGTCGAAGGAAGCTTCCGTTTTCTGAACCGTATCTGGAGACTGGTGGCGGAGTTCCTCGCAAAGGACAACAACGTACCAGGCGAATACGAGATCCGCAATGACGCGGACAAGAAGCTGGCCTTCATGCTGCACAACGCCATCAAGCGTGTCACCGAAGACGTCCGCGACCGGTTCAACTTCAATACGGCCATCAGTGCGGTCATGGAACTCGTCAACGAGATGTACCGCTATAAGGAGGGCGACGTCAACGACGCGCTCTTCAGTACCGCAATCAGAACGATGGTCATTCTCCTTGCGCCGTTCGTTCCACACATCACCGAGGAACTTTGGGAGAATCTGGGCTACGAAGGATCCGTCCACGATCAGCCGTGGCCGGCCTATGACGAAAGCGCCCTTGTGAAAGACGAGATCGAGATCGTCATCCAGATCAACGGCAAGAACAAAGAAAAAATCAACATTCCGGGCGAATGCTCCAGAGAAGAAATGCTGGAGATCGCCAAGACGAATGAAGTCATACAGGGGCTCATAGGGGATAAGAACGTGGTGAAGATGATCGCCGTACCGGGCAGACTCATCAACATCGTCGTGAAAGGCTGATCGCCTTGGCCCCCGAGAAAGGAGCAGAATGAGCAAAACTTCAAATAAAAATACAAACACCCGAAAATTACAAACACCGACTAAAAAGCAGGATAAAAAATCAAAGTCCCAGGTTAGGAAACCGCCGGTGGCGATGAAGATCATCCCATTGGGCGGCCTGGGCGAGATTGGCAAGAATATGACCGCCATCGAATACAACGAGGAGATGCTCCTCATCGACTGCGGTCTGTCCTTCCCGGATGACGACATGTTCGGCATCGACAAGGTCATTCCGGATTTCGACTACCTGCGCACAAGCGGGAAAAAGATCAAGGGACTCATCATCACCCACGGACACGAAGACCACATCGGCGCGGTCCCTTATCTATTACAGGAGTTCAACGTTCCAGTGTACGGGCTGCAGTTCCCGCTGGGACTGATCGCAAATAAATTGAAAGAGCACGGTCTGAAAGGGGACCTGCGCATCATACAGGCGGGCAAACCGTTCCGCGTCGGCAGACACTTTAATATAGAGCCTTTGCGCATCACGCATTCGATCGCGGATTCGGTCTGCTACAACATCAAGACACTGGCGGGCCGCATCTTCCACACGGGAGACTTCAAGATCGACTACACACCGGTGGACGGCAATCCGATCGACTTCTCACGATTGGCACAGATCGGTACGGAAGGCGTGGACCTGATGCTGGCGGACAGCACCAACGTCATCCGGCCGGGATACACCCAGTCCGAGAAAGTCGTGGGCGAGACCCTGGACGGCATCTTCCGGGGAACCAATAAGCGCATCATCATCGCCACGTTCTCCTCGAACGTGCACCGCATCCAGAAGATCATCGACATCGCGATGCTTTGCAAGCGCAAGGTCGCGTTCTCCGGCAGGAGCATGATCAATGTCGCGGAACTGGCTAGGGAACTGGGCTACATCAAGATCCCGGACAAAATGCTGATCGACCTGAACAAGGCCAACAACATCCCGGACAAGGAACTGGTGATCATCACAACCGGCAGCCAGGGCGAACCGATGTCGGCACTGGCCAGAATGGCGTCGGCGGATCACAAGTCGATCCACATCAAAAAGAACGACATGGTCATTCTTTCCTCGACGCCGGTACCGGGCAACGAACTGACCGTGGCCAACGTCGTCAACCAGCTCACCGAAAAAGGCGCGGAAGTCATCTATTCGGACATCGCGGAGACCCACGTTTCCGGCCACGCCTGCAAAGAAGAACTGAAACTGATGCACTCGCTGATCCGGCCGAAGTACTTCATGCCGGTCCACGGCGAATACCGCCACCTGCAGACCCACGCGGACCTGGCCAACGAACTGGGCATGCCGCGGGAGAACATCTTCATCCTCAGCAACGGCGACTGCCTGGAACTCTCGCCGAAAGAGGCGCACAAAGTAGAACATGTGGCCGAAGCGGAAAGCATCTTCGTAGACGGCCTGGGCGTTGGCGATGTAGGCAACATCGTACTCCGCGACCGCCGGCTGCTCTCCGAGTCGGGGCTCATCATCGTCGTCACGGCGATCGATAAGCAAAATTCCCAGATCATATCCGGGCCGGACATCATCTCCAGAGGATTCGTCTACGTCCGGGAGAACGAGGATCTGATCGGGGAAACCTGCGAAAAGGCGGAGGAGATCATAGAACTTTGCTTATCCAAGAACATGAAAGACTGGAACGGCATCAAGACAGCGGTCCGGGAAGGTCTCAAAAAATATATTTATAGTAAAACAGGAAGAAGTCCAATCATTTTACCGGTATTTATGGAGGTATGATCATGAACGTTTACGACCAGGCACACCAGTTAGCACAAGCCATTCGGGAATCCGAAGAGTACAAGCGCTACGAAAAAAGCAAGGCCGATATGGAGGCGAACCCGCAGCTCAACGACGCCATGAAAGATTTCATGAAGAAGCAGTTCGAGGTGCAGGCCCAGCAGATGATGGGCGAAGAAATCAGTGAAGAAACAGTAGGGCAGATGCAGCAGCTTTCGGCGATCCTCATGCAGGATCCGACTGCCGCGGAATATCTGCAGAACCAGATGCGCTTCAGCATGATGATGAGCGATGTCTACAAAATCGTCGGTGAAGTCGCGGACTTCGGTCTGGATGACATGACGGGCATGTAGGACTTGGCAATCATCGCAGAATTTGGTATAATAAACGACGTAAAAATAATAAAAGAAAGGCGACAGACTTATGATTTACGCAGGTGATTTTAGAAAAGGTATTACATTTGAAATCGATGGACAGCCGCACGTTGTGCTTGACTTCCAGCATGTAAAGCCGGGCAAGGGCGCCGCGTTCGTCAGAACGAAGCACAAGAACATCCTGACCGGTGCGATCAAGGAAGAATCCTTCAACCCGGACGCCAAGTATCCGAAGGCCCACATCGAGACCAAAACGATGACCTACTTATATAGCGACGGCGAACTATATTACTTCATGGACCCGGAGACTTACGATCAGATACCGATCACGAACGATCTCGTGGAAGACGCCATGAAGTATCTGCGCGAGAACGATGAAGCGACGGTCAAATTCTATAAGGACAATCCGTTTCTCGTAGAAGCGCCGAACTTTGTTGATCTGCTCGTCATCGACACCGAACCGGGCGTCAAGGGCGACACGGCAACCAACGTAACAAAGGCTGCGACCGTTGAAACAGGAGCTGTCATACAGGTTCCGATCTTTATCGAAGAAGGGGAGAGAATCCAGATCGACACGCGATCCGGAGAATATCTGGGAAGATCCAAATAAGTTGTAAAACAAAAGGGGACGCTTGCAGTGTCCTCTTTTTTAGGAGGATTACATGTCGAAACAAGGAAGAATATCATTAAAAGCAATCTTTATCGTTGTCCTGATCGTCGTGGTCGCGTTCACCGGCGGGATTCTGTTCTATCTGAACGGCATCGGCGCCGTCGATTCGTCCAACACGGATAACGTGCTGGTAGAAATCCCGAACGGCAGCGGCGCCACGGCCATCGTGTACATCCTGAACGATGCCGGCCTGATCAAGAACATGAACTGCGCCAAAGTCAATGCCAGGATCGGAGGCTATGACAGTCTCCAGGCCAATACATACATCTTCAACAAGGCGATGACGTTGCCGGAGATCATGAAAGCCATCAACACGGGCGACTTCCAATACTTGTCGAAGACCTCGTTCCAGTTGAAGGAGGGCTACCGGCTCACCCAATGCGCCGAGTCCTTGGCGGAAGTCACGGACTTCTCGAAGGATGACATCATGGCCGTCTGGGACGACAAGGACTATGTACAGGAACTGATCGGGCAGTACTGGTTCCTGACGAACGATGTGCTGAACGACAAGATCATGCATCCGTTGGAAGGCTATCTCTTCCCGGATACGTACTTCATCACCGAATCGGATCCGACTATCCAGAGCGTCACCGAAATGGCACTGGATGAAATGGACGCAGCGCTCTCCGAACGGAAGGCCGGAATCGAGGCGGCGGGGTACAGCATCCACCAGTTCCTGACCCTGGGCTCCATCGTCTGCAAAGAAGGCTGCGCCACGGATGAGGATGCGGCCCACATCGCCGGCGTCTTCAAGAACCGTCTGGATCAGGAAATGTCGCTGGGCAGCGATGTTACCGTCTGCTACATCTTCGACGAAGACAGGGTGGACCTGAAAGTCTCTCAGCTGGAATCCGATTCCCCGTACAACGCGCGCAAAGTCTCCGGATGGATCCCGGGACCGATCAGCACGGTGCCGGCCATGGCCATGGACGGCGTCCTGAACGCGGCGGATACGGATGACCTGTTCTTCTACGCGGGACCGGACGGCACGATCTACTACGCCAAGACCAACGAAGAACACCAGAAGAATGTAGCGGATCACCCTTGGACTGAGGAAGATCTTAATCCATAATGTCAACCGAAAATATCACCAACGAAATCATCACGTCCTTTATCGAAGGACTGTATTATAACGAGAACGAGCAGTTGGAGGACCTGCGGGAATTCGCGGAAGCGAACCATGTTCCCGTCATCCTGAAGGATACCGAGGGACTCCTGGCTGCCATTCTGAAGCTCAAAAAGCCGGCCAACGTGCTCGAAATCGGCACTGCGATCGGCTATTCAGCTTGCTTTTTTGCCGATTGCTGCGGCTGCCACGTGACCACCATCGAGTCCGACGAAGACTCCTACAACTCGGCGGTCAGCAACATCCGCGCCCTCGGGTTCGCGGACCAGATCACGGCGCTCCACGGCGACGCCATCGAGGTCCTGCAAAAGCTTCAGCCGGATCACCAGGACTACTTCGACATCGTCTTCGTGGATGCGGCCAAGAGCTATTACAAAGACTTCTGGGATCTGTCCCTGCCGATGTGCAAAGACGAGTCGCTGATCATCTGCGACAACGTCCTCATGAAGGGCATGACCGCGTCGGACAGTTTCGATCCGCGGGGCCGCTACAAGACCAGTATCCGGCACATGCGGGAATTCATCGCGTACATCAACAGCCTGGATTACGCGGATACGATCGTCCTGCCAGTCGGCGACGGCGTATCCATCAGTCTCATCGACAAAAACACAGACGGTGAAAGCGATTCGCAGTTGGCGGAACCATCCGTTTAGAGAACGTACTGCGTAACGCGAATCGCGATAGCATCAGTTATTCTAAACAATAATAACGAGTATCGGGAATCCGTCAGTTATTAAATAAGCAACGAACGCGAATCGCGTTACAATAATCGAAACCGAAGTATGAATAAACTGGAACTGCTGGCTCCGGCCGGCGATCTGGAAAAACTGAAAATCGCAGTGGACTACGGAGCCGACGCCGTTTATTTCGGCGGCGAGCTGTTTTCGCTTCGGGCCGGTGCCGGCAACCTGACGATCGACGAAATCCGGGAAGGCGTGGCCTATGCCCACGAGCACGACTGCAAGTGCCATATAGCGCTGAACATCATCGCCCACAACGAAGACCTGGAGCCGCTGCAGGAATACGTGCAGACGCTGCAGGGCATTCCGATCGATGCCTTCATCGTATCGGATCCGGCAGTGATTATGCTGTTGCGGGAAACGTTCCCAGACGCGCAGATCCATCTATCCACGCAAGCTAACACGACCAACTACCTAACGGCCTCCATGTGGCACCAGTTCGGCGTGCAGCGCATCGTGCTGGCGCGGGAACTGACCATGGACGAGATCCGCGAGATCCACGCAAATACGCCGCCGGAACTGGAACTGGAAGCCTTTGTGCACGGCGCCATGTGCATCTCGTATTCCGGCCGCTGCCTGCTCAGCAACTTCATGACGGGCAGGGACGCCAACCGGGGCGCCTGCGCCCACCCGTGCCGCTACAAGTACCGTCTGGAAGAAGAAAAACGCCCGGGCGAATACTGGCCGGTGGAAGAAGACGCGCGGGGCACGTATATCTTCAACAGCAAAGACCTTTGCATGCTGCAGCACATACCGGAACTGGCAGAAGCCGGCATCGCATCGCTGAAAATCGAAGGGCGCATGAAGAGCATTTTCTACATCGCTCACGTCGTCAAAGCCTACCGTCAGGCCATCGACGCGTACTACGCCGATCCGGAGCACTATCAGTATAATGAGGACTGGTTCAGGGAACTTTGCAAAGCCAGTCACCGGGAGTTCACCACCGGGTTCTATTTCCATAAACCGAACGCGGAAGACCAGAACTACCTGACCAGCGACTACACACGCGACTACAGTTTCGTGGGACTGGTCAAAGACTACGACGCGGAGACCGGCATCGCGACGGTCGAGCAGCGGAACAAAATGTCGGTGGGCGACACCGTGGAGGTGTTCGGACCGACGGGAGACTATTTTACACAGACAATCGGATCGATGACGGATGAGGAGGGGACCCCGGTGGACTCCGCGCCGCATCCGCAGCAGATCTTGAAGATAAAGATGGACCGGCCCGTGGCCGCCCAGTATATGATGAGAAGGGAGAAATAAATGGCATCTGACCAATGGCCCTTATGGGGATTGATCGTTTTTTTACTGCTGGCTGCACTGAACGGATATTTCGTGGCAGCCGTACAGGCATTGGATTCCACCAATAAAATATCCGTCCGAGAACAAATCGCGGACTACAAACTCGCCGTGCGGGTACTGAACATTCTGGTGTACATGATCGCCTTCGCCGTTATCATGTACTGCTACTACGGGCCTCTGTGCGGCTACGTCCCGGCGTGGGCATCGTTCCTCATTCTGTTCTTTGTGGAAGCGATCCTGATGTTCGCCTTCGGAGACGTCTTCCCGCGGAAACTGGCGATTTTGCACGATGACAGCATTGCCACATCCTCGCTGGGCGCCGTCAAATTCCTGCACGTGGTCATGAAACCGATGACGCTCTGCGTGCGGGGCATCACTTTCGTCCTGCTGGTGATCTTCCGCCAGAAGACAGACGTGGATGACAACGAATACTCCGAAGAAGACATCGTCGAGATGCTGGAAGCCGGAAGCGAAAGCGGGGAACTGAAAGAAGAAGGCAAGAAAATGATCACCGGGATTTTTGCCTTTGACGACACCCTGGCGTACGAGATCATGACGCCGCGGACCGACGTGTTCTCCATCAACATCAACGCGCCGGCGGAAGAATACATCGACGAGCTGATGGAGCTGCGGTACTCCCGGATCCCGGTCTATGAGGATGACAGCGACAACATCATCGGAATTTTGTATATCAAAGACTATCTGATCAAGGCCCGGGAAGAGGGCTTTGACAACGTGGATCTCCACTCGATCCTGCGGAAACCGTACTTCGTGCCGGAAACCAAGAACATCGACTCGCTGTTCTTCGAACTGCAAAAGACGAAGCAGCAGATCGCCATACTCATCGATGAGTACGGAGGGTTTTGCGGGATCGTGACCATGGAAGACATCATCGAAGAAGTCATGGGCGACATTGACGACGAATACGATGAAGAGGAACAGGAGATCCGCAAACTGGCGCCAGACCTTTATTTGATCGAGGGTAGCACCGACATCGACGACATCGATGAGGAACTGGGCATCGATCTGGAATCCGAGGATTCGGAGACCATCGGCGGCTTTATCATCGATATGTTCGGGGAGATCCCGGACGAGGACGATATCGGGAAAGAGATATTCTACGAGAATTACGTTTTCACTATCAAGTCGGTCAAAGACCGTAGAATCGAACAGGTGACGATGAAGATCCTGCCTGTTGAGGAAAAAGATGAGTAACGCACAGGAACCATTAAAAGTATCCGACGAGATCATAGCAATCTGTGCAGTCAACGCCACGCGCAGAACGGATGGCGTGGCGGCAATGGCCGGCGGGTTCACCGACATGCTCAACAAAAGCCTTCTCGGCAGAGAGATCGCGGCGAAGGGTGTGAAGGTCAGCCAAAACGACGGCATGATCGAACTCGATATCCATATCATAGCGAAGTACGGCTGTCAGATCCCGGTCGTTGCCTGGGACATCCAGGAGAACGTCAAGGATGAGATCCAGTTCATGACCGGTCTGGAGATCGAAGCCGTCAATATTCACGTGCAGGGAGTAAAAGCAGATGACGAGAAATGAAGCCAGAGAAACTCTGATGCAGATCTTATATGAACTGGATATAACGAAGGAACTCCATGGCGAGGCGGCAGTCTCCCGCGGGGAGGACCTGGCGTCCGAACGGCTGTCCGGCAATCACATCGAGCGGGGCAGAGGACTGCTGCGCGACATCATCACGAACTTGGAAGACATTGACGGCGTGATCAACACCTGCAGCACCAAGTGGAAGACAACACGGATGCCGAAGGTGGACCTGGCCATCATGCGCCTGGCCGCCGGGGAGATGCGGTTCAGCGAAGACGTGCCTCATGCCGTTATCATCAACGAAGCCATCAACATGGCGAAAAAATACAGCACCGATCATTCGGCGAAATTTATTCATGGCGTACTTGGATCGATCTCAAAAATATATTCTGGGAATCGACACGAGTAATTACAAAACATCACTTGCTGTCGTCAGCCAGGATGATATCATATGCGACTTAAGACGGTTTCTTACCGTCAAAGAAGGAGAACGGGGCTTGCGGCAATCCGAAGCCTTGTTTCAACATGTAAAGAATCTTCCGGAGCTGTTCGAGGAGCTGCGGGAGGACTTCGACGGCGAGATCTGCGCCGTGGCGTACTCCTCGAAGCCACGCCCGGTGGAAGGCTCGTACATGCCGTGCTTCCTGGCCGGGGAAAGCTTCGGACGCAGTCTGGCGACGATGCTGGACGTGCCGGCGTACGCCTTCTCCCATCAGGAGGGACACATCGAGGCGATCAAGGTCTTCACGGAGATGTCGTTCATCGACGATTTCCTGGCCTGCCACTTTTCCGGCGGGACCTGTGAGATTTTGCAGGTGGGACCGGCCCGCGCCGGCAGCACCTGCACCAGCGACGTATACGACATTGAACTGATCGGCGGATCCAAAGACATCTCCTTCGGACAAGTGCTGGACCGTGCCGGCGTGGAGATGGGGTTCCCGTTCCCGTGCGGGGAGCGAATGGACGGCATCGCCTTAGGACAGGATGAATGCACTCACGTGCTGACGCCGATCAAAGTGGAAAACTGCCAGTGCAATCTCTCCGGCATTGACACGCAGATCAAGAATAAACTGCAGACAACCGACGATCCGGACGGCCTGATCCGCGAGATCTTTGAAAAAATCAGCGACGCCATCGTGCGGATGCTGCTGCAGGCATCGAAGCGCACCGGACTCAACGACGTGATCATGTCCGGCGGCGTATCCAGCAGCCGCTTTATCCGCGCCTATATCAGCGATGCGCTAGAGGAACAGGGCATCATCGTATACTTCGAGGATCTGGATCTCTCCGCGGACAACGCGGTGGGCACGGCCCTTCTGGGAGGAAAATACATATGGGAACCAAACCGGTAAAGGTCAGCCAACTGAACAACTACATTAACCGCGTTCTTGGCACCGACCCGATCCTGGGGAATGTTTCTGTTATAGGTGAGGTTTCGAACCTAAAATACCACAACTCCGGGCACGTGTTCTTCTCGCTGAAGGACGAGACCAGCAAAGTGAACTGTTTCCTGGCCAGCGGCAACCGCGAGCGGATCGACTGCCCTCTGGAAGAGGGGATGGAGATTGTCGCCACCGGCTACATCTCGGTCTACGAGCGCGGCGGCTACTATTCGCTGAACATACGGAACATCGAGATCGGCGGCGTCGGCCAGCTGGCGCTGCAGTTCGAGAAACTCAAAGCCAAATTAGAAAAAGAAGGGCTCTTCGCCCAAGAACATAAAAAGCCGATTCCGGCCTTCCCGGAGTGCGTGGCGGTGGTCACGTCCCCGACGGGCGCGGCGGTATCCGACATCACCCGCACCATCAAGAACAAAAACGATTTCGTCGACATCGTGATCTGTCCCGTACTGGTGCAGGGTCCCGGTGCGCCGGACGATATTGCAAAAGCCTTAGATTTCCTGAACCGTATTCCGCGAAAGATCGATGTGATCATCATCGGCCGCGGCGGCGGATCGATGGAAGAACTGTGGGCCTTCAACGAAGAAGTCGTGGCCCGGAGCATCTACCGGTCTAAGATCCCTATTATATCCGCGGTGGGTCATGAAACGGACTTCACCATCGCGGACTTCGTGGCGGACGTCCGAGCGGCTACACCGACCGCAGCTGCGGAACTCGCCGTACCGGATACACGGGAACTGCGGGAATATCTGTTGAGTTTGCACGAAGAACTTTGCACGTCCTTGGTGGATGTAGTGGACCGGCGCCGGAAACACCTGCAGATGCTCGATCCGGAAGCGTTCGCGAACGGCACCGCCAGCCGCATCGCGTACGAGCAGGTGAACGCGGAACGGCTGATCGAGGGGATGCGGGAAAGCCTGCAGAACCGGATCGGGGCCATGCGCGAGAAGGTGCGGATGCTGGGCGAGCTCAACGAGACCGCCAATCCGACCGCGATCTTGTCGAGAGGGTATTCGGTCGTCTACGACAGCAGCGGCGCGATTGTGAACAGCGTCGGCCGGCTGAATGTCGGCGATGCGATCAATATACGGACTTCCGACGGGGATGCAGAGGCGGAAGTGACACAGGTTAAACCGTAGCGTGGAACAAAATGTGAAACGAAACGGAAATAATGTTAGTGAAATCAGAGCGTGGAAAGGAGCGTTTGTGATGGATGAAAAATTGACTTTCGAAGAGACCTTGAAGAAACTGGAGGAGGCCTCGGAAAAACTGCGTTCCCAAGAAACGTCTCTGGAGGACGCGATCAAATATTACGAAGACGGCATCCGCTACTACAAAGAATGCAACGAGATCCTGGATAATGCCGCCCAAAAGATAGAAACGCTGACGAAACAGGAAGCTTAGGAACGAAGGATTGAAACAGGAGGACGAGGATGAACGATTATTCTTTTGACGATTACAGAGAATATGTAGAACAGCATCTGCTGGATTTTCTGCCGGACATCGATAGCAAGAGCATCACGCTGTACGACGCGATGAAATACAGCATCTCCTCCGGCGGCAAACGGATACGGCCGGTTTTGCTTCTGGCGGCGTGTGATTTCTGCGGCGGCAACATCAAAGAGGCACTTCCGTACGCCTGCGCCATCGAATACATCCACACGTATTCGCTGATCCACGACGATCTGCCGTGCATGGACGACGACGATCTGCGGCGGGGCATTCCGACGAACCACAAAGTCTACGGCGAGGCGGTGGCGACACTGGCCGGGGACGGACTGCAGGCGGCGGCTTTTGAAGCCATGAACCGGGACATGCTTTTGTATCTGGATGACACGAAAGCGCTGAACCGGCGCGTCCGAAGCTGCTACGAGATCATCAAAGGTTCCGGCTGCCAAGGCATCGTAGCGGGACAGATCGCGGACATGGAAGCGGAAGACCGAAACTGCTCCCGCGAGATGCTCGATTACATCCACATCACAAAGACCTCCGCGCTGATCGTGGCGGCGGTCCGTGCCGGCGCTCAGCTGGGCGGTGCCGACACCGACACGCTGGAGGACCTGACGGTCTACGCGGAGAACCTAGGTCTTGCGTTTCAGATCGCAGATGACATTTTGGACGTCATCGGTGAGGAAGAAGAGATGGGCAAAAAGACCGGCGTCGACGCGGAGAACAAGAAGGCGACCTATCCGGCACTCATTGGACTGGAAGAATCCAAGAAGCGTCTGAACGAGCTGACCAATACGGCCATCGATGCACTCAAGGATTATTACGATAACGCGGAGTTGTTCGTCGAGTTGGCGAGAGTGTTAGAGACAAGAGGAAAATAGATAACGAGACGCGGTCGGCGAAGCGAACGAATTGTAGATGGTTTGCTGCTGTGGCGGTGTCATGTTGCAACTGAAGGGTTTTGGGAGATTGAAGTACCGGGTTAGCTACCGGTGCAAACCGACAAGAGGTTTAACGAATGGGTAAGAAAACGAAAACACGTGATAAAACAACAGAGGCCGGAATCACGAGGAAACACCTGACTGACCATAAGTTTCCGGAGGACCTCCGGACTATGGACTACGAAGATTTGGAGATTCTCTCGTACGAGCTGCGGGATTTCCTGATCGATTCCGTATCGAAAACCGGCGGGCACCTTGCGCCGAATCTCGGCATCGTCGAGATCACGCTGGCGCTGCACCGCTGTTTTGACACGCCGAAAGACAAGCTGATCTGGGACGTTGGCCACCAGAGCTACGTGCACAAAATTCTCACAGGCCGGATCGACGAATTTGTTTCACTGCGCCAGCACGGCGGTATCAGCGGATTTCCAAAATCCTCGGAGAGTGAATATGATTGTTTCGACACGGGCCACAGCAGCAACTCCATTTCCATCGGGCTTGGCATGGCCACGGCCCGGGATTTGCGGGGCGAGGATTATAACGTCGTTTCCATCATCGGCGACGGCGCGCTTTCCGGCGGCCTAGCCTTCGAAGCTTTGAACAACGCCGGCAGCAGCAAAACGAACATGATCATTCTGCTGAACGACAACGGAATGTCCATCTCGAAAAACACGGGCGGACTCTCCAGTTCATTAGGCAGGATCACCAGTACCGACAAATACATCCACACGAAGACGCAGATCAAGAAGGGCCTGTCCAAAGTCCCGATCATCGGCGACAGTGTGGTTTCCGGCATCCACCACGCAAAGGAAAACATCAAATACGCCGTCATCGACGGCATCCTTTTCGAGGAACTCGGATGCAAATACATCGGCCCGGTCGACGGGCACAACATCAAAGAACTTTGCGAGACGCTGGAGCACGCGAAAGGCATCCAGGGGCCGGTCTTCATCCACGCTGTCACCCAGAAGGGCAAAGGCTACACGAAGGCCGAAAATAACCCGAACGTTTTCCACGGCATCGGGCCGTTCGACATCGACAGCGGCAAGCCGATCAAGAAGTCGAAAGACAGTTCCAATTCCGAGGTGTTCGGCAAGAAGCTGGTGGATCTTGCAAAGAAGGACGAGCGCATCGTTGCCATCAGCGCGGCCATGACCGAGGGCGTCGGCCTGAAGTCCTTCGCTGCAAAATTCCCGAAGCGGTTCTTCGACGTCGGCATCGCGGAGGGCCATGCGGTCACGTTCGCGGCCGGCATGGCGAAACAGGGTCTCAAGCCGTTCGCCGCCATCTATTCCACGTTCCTGCAAAGGGCTTATGACGAGATCGTCGAGGACGTCTGCCTGCAAAACCTGCCGGTTGTCTTATGTATTGACCGGGCGGGTGTGGTCGGCGAAGACGGTTCGACGCATCACGGGTTGTTCGACATTTCATATCTGAAGAATCTGCCGAACATGACCTTCATGGCGCCGTCCAACGGAAAGCAACTTGAGAAGGCTTTGGAACTGGCGCAAGCCATCGATTCACCTTGCGCGATCCGCTATCCGCGGGGCGCCAGCATCAAAGGCGATACGTTTGATATTCAGATTGGGCAGTCGCACACCGTGAAAGAAGGAAAGGACGCCGTGATCTGGGCATTCGGACCGATGATTTCTTTGGCAGTGGAAGCTGCAGAGCTGTTGGCGGATGAGGGCATTGACGTCGGCATCGTTGACGGGATGTTCATCCGGCCGATGGATAAGTTCGGGCTGTACGCGGCCGCCTCAAAGTATCCGCTCATCGTCACGCTGGAGGACGGCGTGATCAGCGGCGGGGCCGGTGAGAGCATCCGGGCGATTCTGGCCGACCAGCAGACGAAGATCATCAATATGGGCTGGCCGGATCAGTTCATCGAGCACGGCTCGCAAAAAGAATTGTACGCGCAGTACGGACTGGACGCCGCAGGAATCGCGGACACAGTTAGAAAGGGTTTATCACGTTGAAGAAACGTCTAGATATTGTTGCAGTTGAACAGGGTTTGTTCCCGTCCCGCGAGAAGGCGAAAGCCTCGATTATGGCAGGTTTGGTGTATGTGGACGATATTCGGGTGGACAAGCCGGGGACACCGGTGTCTGAGACGGCCAAAATCACCGTTAGAGAGGATTTATGCCCGTATGTGAGCCGTGGTGGGTTAAAGCTCGAAAAAGCGCTCATATCGTTCGATTTCAGTCTGGATGGTTTGGCGGCTGTCGATATCGGCGCGTCCACCGGCGGCTTTACTGACTGCATGCTCCAGAACGGCGCGTCGCACGTCTACTGCATCGACGTCGGATACGGACAGCTCGACTGGAAACTCCGCAACGATCCGCGCGTCACCAACATGGAAAAATGCAACGTCCGCTACCTGGATCCGGAAACGATCCATCACGAGATCGGATTCATCAGCATCGACGTTTCGTTTATATCACTGAAGCTCGTGTTTCCTGTGGCTGCGGGAATTTTGCAGGAAGATGGAAGTCTCGTCTGCCTCGTAAAACCGCAGTTCGAAGCCGGCCGCGAGCAGGTCGGAAAGAAGGGAATCGTACGGGATCCGAAAGTGCACGAAGAGGTGATCCGGAACGTGATTTCGTACGGAGAAGAGAACGGTCTCTTTGCTCATGGTCTCACTTTTTCGCCGGTAACCGGAACGAAAGGAAATATTGAATATTTGCTTTTCATGAAGAAGAAAAAGTGCGATAATGGGATTGACATAAAAAGTGTTGTTGAACAATCACATGATGAGTTAATTTTAGCGTAAAGGAGAAGGATAACAATGGAAATTTCAAAGAGAGTCGCAGCGATGCAGTTTTCGCCGATCAGAAGATTCAACACGTATGCATTCGAGGCTGAGGCAGAGGGAAAGACGGTGTATCGTCTGAATATCGGACAGCCGGACGTGGAGACGCCTCCATGCTTCAAAGAAGCGATCAACAACTTCGATAAGAAGGTCATTGCGTATGCGGAATCCGGTGGCGTGACGGAGCTGCTGGACGCTATGATCGACTACATGAAACTGTATGACATGCACTATGAGAGAAAGGACATCCTCATTACGGACGGCGGTTCGGAAGCGCTGACTTTGATCTTCACCGCACTGCTGAATCCGGACGAAGAAGCACTGATTGCGGAACCTTTCTATACGAACTACCGGACGTTCTGCAACCAGGTCAACGGCAAGCTCGTTCCGCTGACGACGAAGGCAGAAGAAGGTTATGCATGGGCGAAGAAAGAACTGATCGAAGCGGCGATTACGCCGAAGACAAAGGCGATCTGCTGCATCAGCCCGGGCAACCCGACCGGCCGTGTGCTGACGATGGATGAAATGAAGCTGATCGGTGAGATCGCGAAGGAACACGACCTTTGGATCATCTCCGATGAAGTATATAGAGAGTTCGCATACGACGACCGCGAAGTCACTTCCTTCGGTATGCTGGAAGATCTGGCGGATCGCGTTGTCATGGTCGACTCCGTATCCAAGAGATTCTCCGCGTGTGGCGCTCGTATTGGCGCGGTTATTTCAAAGAACGAAGAACTGATGAGCGGTATTCTTAAGCTGGCGCAGGGCAGACTCTGTGTACCGACACTGGAACAGGTCGGCGCGGCGGCGTTGTATCGGCTTGATAAATCTTACTATGATGAGATGAAGGCAGAATACTGCGCACGTCGTGATGCGGCTTATGAAGAGCTGGTCAAGATCCCTGGCGTCGTTTGCCAGAAACCGGGCGGTGCGTTCTACATGACGGCCAAGCTGCCGGTCGATGACGTGGAAGACTTCCTCATGTTCCTGCTGAAGGAATTCGACGACAATGGCGAGACGGTGATGTTCGCGCCGGCAGAAGGATTCTACATGACACCGGGCCTTGGCAGAGACGAGATGCGTATCGCGTACGTGCTCGGACCTGACAAGATGCGGAGAGGCGCACAGCTCATCGCGCTGGGAATTGAGGCGTATAATAAGAAATTAGGGAAATAAGAGACATTAGGGAATAAGAGACGAATGTCAAAAGAAAAACTGTCGCCAATGATGCGGCAATATCTCGATGTAAAAGAAAATCACCAGGACTGCATTTTATTCTTCAGGCTTGGTGATTTTTATGAAATGTTTTTTGATGATGCGAAGCTTGCTTCTCGTGAGTTGGAGCTGACGCTCACCGGAAAGAACTGCGGTTTGGAGGAGCGCGCGCCGATGTGCGGCGTTCCGTTCCATTCGGCGGATACTTATATTGCGCGGCTTGTGGAAAAGGGCTACAAAGTCGCGATCTGTGAGCAGACCAGCGATCCCGCTTCATCCAAAGGCCTGGTGAGCCGCGATGTTGTTCAGATCGTCACGCCGGGCACTGTCATCAGCAGCACCATGCTGGATGAACGGGAGAATAATTATATCGCGTCAATTTATGCGGACGAAGGTTCCATCGGTTTCGCGTATTGTGACATATCAACTGGTGAAGCGCGGATGACCTGCGTCGAAGGTCCGGACCGGATCGAAACGATTGTGAATGAGATCGTCAAGATCAATGCCAGCGAAATCGTACTGGATCAGAACATGGCTGATTTACTGGATGTAGAAGGACTGAAACCGATCGTTGACGCGTATTTCAATGTTTTGGACGACACATTCTATCGGCTGGAATCATCGGAAGAAACGATAAAGAAGCAATTTCACGTTTCGGCGCTGTACGGCATCGGGTTGGATGATCGGCCGTCGACGGAGTATGCACTGGGGGCTTTGCTCTTGTACCTGCTGGATATGCAAAAGAACGATCTGGAGCACATCCGGTCGATTTCGTATTATTCGGTGGGCCAGCACATGTCGCTGGACAAGGCGACGATCCGGAACCTCGAGCTGACCGAGACGCTGTACGAAAAGAAGCTGCAGGGATCGCTGCTGGGGGTTTTGGATAAGACGCATACCGCGATGGGATCGCGCCGGATGAAGCAGTGGCTGAAGGAGCCGCTGAACAACGTGGGAATGATCCGCCGGCGGCTTGATGCGGTGGGGGATCTGGCCGGGGATATTATTCACCGGAACGATATCAAGGAATGCCTGAAGCGCGTGTATGACTTCGAGCGGCTGACCGGGCGGATTGCGACGGGCAAAGCCAACGGCCGCGATATGATCGCGCTGCGGAACTCGTGCCACGTGCTGCCGGATATAAAATACGCGCTGCAGGATTTGGTTGGGAGCGGTGATGGCGACGATCTGTTGGCGGAGCTGTATGACAATATCTACGACCTGTCCGAAGTCTATGAACTGATCGACCGCGGCATCGTGGAAGAGCCACCATTCACAGTCAAAGAGGGCGGACTGATCAAAGAAGGCTACTCCGAACAGCTCGACAGCCTGAAAGCATCGATCTTCGACGCCCAAAACTGGATTGCTTCTCTGGAGGCATCCGAGCGCGAACGGACTGGCATCAAGAATCTGAAAGTCGGATTCAACAAGGTCTTTGGCTACTATCTGGAAGTCACTCGTTCTTACTACGACATGATTCCGGAGGACTACATCCGCAAACAGACTTTGGTCGGCAGCGAGAGATTCGTTACACCGCAACTGAAAGAGACCGAGCGTCTGGTTTTGAACGCGGAGACAGAAATCAACAAACTCGAATACGAACTGTTTACCGAGATTCGTCAAAAACTGCAGGAGTCCATTGACCGGATCCAGACCACGTCGCGAGCTATCTCGGTGCTAGATGTACTGACTGCGTTTGCAACGGTTGCGGAGCAAAACGATTATGTGAAACCGGAAGTGGACGACACCGACGTCATTATGATTGAACGCGGACGGCACCCGGTCATCGAAAAAACGATCCGGGACGGCGTGTTTGTCAGCAACGACACGTATCTTGACCGGAGCGGGCAGAACCTGCTGCTGATCACCGGACCGAACATGTCAGGTAAATCCACATATATGAGGCAGACCGCTTTGATCGTTCTGATGGCGCAAGCCGGCTGTTTCGTACCATGCGACCGCGCGCGGATCGGCATCTGCGACCGGATCTTTACTCGTATCGGCGCATCTGACAACCTGGCCCAAGGGCAGAGCACGTTCTTTGTTGAAATGAGCGAACTGTCATATATCCTGAACAGCGCAACTACAAAGAGCCTGGTCATCCTTGATGAGATTGGGCGCGGAACCAGCACCTACGACGGACTCAGCATTGCCTGGGCCGCCGCCGAGTATTTGTGCCGGGAAGACCGGCGCATCCGCACGCTGTTTGCGACGCACTACCATGAAATGACCGCCCTTCAGGGCGTTAAGAATTACAACGTTGACGTATCCGAAGAAAACGGCGAGATTGTCTTCCTTCACAAGATCGTAGAAGGGCTGGCCAGCCGCAGCTACGGAATCCACGTCGCCAAACTCGCCGGCGTGCCGCAAGAACTATTACAAAACGCCCGCGAGAGGTTGCAACAACTAGAAGAGAGCGCTGCGGCCGCACAAGCAACTAACTTCAGTTCACCAACTACGGCTAGTGAAGTCCACGACTCTATCCAACCTTTGGTTGAAGACAGTGATGGTGATGCTGGTAAGAGCGGCAGCGAACAACAAGGACTGCAGAAGGGGGTACAGCAAGGATCGCAGCAAGGTTTGCAACAAGAAATGCAGTTGTCCTTCTTCGACGCAGTCCCGAACCCGGTCCTCCAAAAGCTCCGCTCGTTGGATCTGATGGACACCACGCCGTCGCAGGCGCTGAGAATTTTGGAAGAACTGCAGGAACTGCTGAAATAACAGGGCGGTTTGGCGGAAGAATCTCTTGACTTTTGAGAAATAATTAACTGTATATCAACAAATCATAAGCGCAGCGACGAAAGACAAGTCAACGACAAGCCAGAACCAGTCGAATTGACACAACCTGCGCCACAGAAGGGGGAGGCCGTATGGCTATCATCAAAGTTTTAGAGAAACATGTGGCTGACAAGATCGCGGCGGGCGAGGTGGTCGACCGCCCGGTTTCCATTGTCAAGGAGCTGGTCGAGAACGCCATCGATTCCGGCGCGACGAGCGTCACGATTGAGATCCGCAACGGCGGCAAGACCTACATCCGGGTCACCGACAACGGTTGCGGCATCGCGGCGGATGACGTCGAGACCGCTTTTCAGCGGCACGCGACCAGTAAAATCGCAAAAGCTTCGGACCTGGATTCGATCATGACTTTGGGTTTTCGCGGCGAGGCTCTGGCCAGCATCTGCGCGGTTTCCCGTGTGGAGATTATTACAAAATGCCCTGATGCCCGTACGGGCCGTCGGGTGATCGCAGAATCAAGCAAAATTCTTCAAAACAGTCCGACGGGCTGTCCGGATGGGACGACGATCACGGTCAAAGATTTGTTTTATAATGTCCCTGCAAGGTTGAAATTCCTAGGTTCTGACGGTGCTGAGGCTAGGAGGATTGTTGATTTAGTCTCGAGGATCGCTTTAGCATATCCCGATATCCGTTTCCGCTTAATCAATGGCGGAAAGCCGGTCTTCCAGACGACAGGGAAGGGGATTATCATGGATAACATCGTGCAAATCTATGGATCGGATATCGGGAAAGACCTGATACCCGTTGATTTTGCACGAGGCGATAATATTGTGCGCGGATTCGTCACGAATCCTGGGTTTTCTATGCCGTCCAGAGCAAGACAGATTTTCTGTGTAAACGGAAGGGTAGTGAGTAGTCCGGTTGTGGAGAAAGCCGTTGAAAAAGCTTATCAGGAGCGGCTTTTCCCAGGACGTTTTCCGGCAGCTTTCCTTTTCCTGACTGTTTCTGCAAACAAGCTGGATGTCAACATCCATCCGACGAAGAAAGAAGTCCGTTTTGATGACAATGCGGAGGTAGAAGACTTCGTAACAGATGCGATTCAGGGGTCATTGCAAGTCAAAGAAGCGATTCCGGAAGTGCGGAGCGATGCCGCAGCACTGAGTGAACTGAATCCGTTCGAAAAAGTTGACCAAGGCGAACAAATTGACGTAAAAAAGTTACTGTCAACTTTACGAGAAGAGACAATCAAATACGACGAGAAGTTTCTTCAGAAAGAAGCAGATGCTCAACCCACAAAATTGGTGAGTGAAACGGCGGCAGACCAGAGAGAATCTACAGATGTGCCAGGTGGAATGGCTGTTAATCAGGGTGAAGTTTCTGGCGTGTTGGGTGTATCGGCGTCAACGGTTGAAAATACTGGAGTTGACTTGGGTTCGGCGGCTTCGATGATGAAGTATTCTGAAGCTGATTTAAGTGGAAGTTCGTCGGCGAAAACACCGTTCGATATAGATGAGCTACAGATTATCGGCGCGCTGTTCAATACATACATTCTTGCTTTTCAAGGGGATGAGTTTTATATGATCGACCAGCATGCAGCTCATGAGAGAATCTTTTATGAGAAGCTGAGAGGACAGTATGAGGCGCAGGAAACTTATTCGCAGCAATTGATGGTTCCTTTGCAATTCCACGTTTCTGCGGATGTTGCCGCTTCTGAAGAGCAGTGGCTGCCACTGGTTCAGCAGATGGGATATGCAGCTGAATATTTCGGGAATCAAACGTATATTGTACGGGAGATTCCGGCATTTATGGAAATGGAAGAGGCGGAACAATTCCTGCAGGATCTTTTCCAGCAGTTTACGGAGCGGCCGGATCTGACGAATACAGCAGTGATTGATAAGATCATTATTCGCTCTTGCAAGTCGGCAGTGAAGGCGGGCGATGTGCTGACGCAGGAAGAGATTGTAGCGCTGTTGGATCAGTTGAAACGCTGCAATAATCCATTCTCTTGCCCGCATGGCAGACCGACTTTCATCCGAATGTCCAGATACGAAATCGAAAAACGCTTCAAGCGCGTTACTTAAACGATAATTGTGAGCATGGCAGATTGTAATCCTTCCCGCGTCCTTGTGATTTGCGGGCCTACGGCGGTAGGCAAAACTGAATATGCGATCAAGGCGGCCCGGTGTTTCGGTGGTGAGATCGTTTCGTGCGATTCCATGCAGATCTACAAATACATGGATATCGGAAGCGCGAAGCCGACTGCTGAGGAACTGGCCCAGGCAACACACCATCTCGTGGATTTCGTCGATCCGCGGGATGATTTTTCCGTGGCAGAATACCAGACAATTGCTCGCCAGACCATTGACGATATTATAAGCCGCGGCAAGCTGCCTGTCATCTCCGGTGGTACCGGGCTGTACCTCAATTCGGTGTTGTACGACATGGATTTTGCAAACGCGCCGAAGGACCAGGAGTACCGACGCAAACTGGAACAAATAGAACAAGAACAAGGGCCGGGAATTTTGCATGAGATGTTGCGGGAGCAAGATCCGGATGCGGCGGCCGAGATTCATCCGAACAACACGAAGAAGATCGTCCGGGCGCTGGAGCGGCTGCGCGAAGGAGAGGGGACTGTGGAACCCTTCCGCAACGTGGTTGAGCCTTGGCCGGCGTATGATCCGGTGCTGGTGGGGCTGACGAGGGACCGGCAGGAGCTGTATGATCGGATCGATTGGCGGGTGGAGCAGCTCGTAGAAGCAGGCTTAGTGGATGAGGTTCAGCGGCTGCTCGACATGGGTCTGAGCGCCGACAATATCTCGATGAAAGGCATCGGATATAAGGAGATCATCGATTATCTGAACGGCGGCCAGACGCTGGAAGAGAGCGTTGAAATAGTAAAAAAAAATACACGGCATTATGCCAAAAGGCAATTAACGTGGTTCAAAAGATATGATAAAATCAACTGGTACGATATATCCGTTCACGGTGGCGGCGAAACGGCGCTGAATGAGTTCATCCCATGGCTGAAACAAAGACTGTAAAACTCCACAACCGGAGCGAAAAGCCGGACAACATCGTCCTGAAGGAACACAAGGTCGCTCAAGACTGCGCGAAGCTGGAAGAACAGTTTCCCAAGTTTATGCGCGGGTATTTTGCGTATCTCAGGAGCAATGTGCTGCCGATGACGCGGCTTTCGTATCTGCGGGACGTGCGGTTTTTCTGCCAGTACCTGATCGAGCACACCGGGCTGACGGACGCGGACGAGATCAGCGAGATCACCATCGATGATTTCAAGCGCATCAAGGCGCGCGACATCAACGAATTCATCGATTATTGTCGCCAGTACACCGTTGAAAAAGACGACGAGATCATCGTCTACGAAAACTCGAACAAAACCCTCGCACGGAAGAAATCCTCGCTGTCCGTGCTGTTCAAGCAACTGTACCGCGAGGAACGGTTAGACAAGAACATCACCGACGGCTTTGATCCGATCCGGGTCCAGAAAGCCACCGAGCGGGAGATCAAAGCCCTGCAGGACGACGAGGTCATGATCATGCTCGATGCGGTTTCGGTCGGCACGCATTTGACACCGAAAGAGCGGCAGTTTTGGGAGAAGACGAAGAAACGCGACAAGGCGATCCTTATACTTTTCCTGACGTACGGGCTGCGGCTGTTCGAACTGCAGCAGCTGAATGTGTCGTCGTTCAACTTCAACCGGGGCGAGTTCAAAATCTACCGGAAGCGTGCGAAGGAGACCGTGATGCCGCTGAACAAATCCGTCACAGAGGTCGTCACGGACTACATCGAAAACGAACGCATGCCGGATGAAAAGATCGTGGAAGGGCACGAAGACGCGCTGTTCCTGTCACTGCAGGGGAAGCGTCTGACGGAGCGCCAGATCCGCGATTTAGTTAAGAAATACACATCGATCGGTCTTGCTACGTCGCGCAAGGCGGGCTACAGTCCGCACAAACTGCGGGCCACCGCGGCGACGAGCCTGATCGGACGGGGAAATTCCATATATGACGTACAGGCACTTTTAGATCACGAGCAGGTCACGACGACCCAGCTTTACGCCGGGCACAAGATGAACGTGAAGCGCGACCTGGTCAAGGATATGGAATGGGAATTAGAAAGAAAAGGGAACAAATAAAGTGAAACGACGTATTATATGTTTATTGACCGGAATGATCTTCGCCGCAGGGATGGCAGTTCCTACGGCTTCTTTTGCTGTTCCGACAAACACAGAACCGATCAATCCGTACGGCAACACCAGCGACAGTACGGAGTACGAATATTACGACGAGAACGGTCAGCTGATCGACGACAGCGATGAGACGACCGGTAACGAAATGTACGCCATCAATCCGGACACGTCCTGGTTCGATTACGAGAAGCCGAAGAAGGAGTACACCTTTTATTCGGAAGCGCAGCTTCTCGGCCTGGCGAGCCTCGTCAACGAGCAGCAGCTCATGTGGAAACCGAGCCTCTACGAGACTTTTGAAGGCGTGACGTTCAAACTAGCGCGCGACATCACGCTGTCCCAGCCGTGGACGCCGATCGGCAACGACGACTACCTGACGTTCAAAGGCGTTTTCGACGGTCAGGGTCACGCGATCAGGGGCCTGGACATCGACGAGACCGGCAATTACGTGGGCTTTTTCGGCTATCTGAGCGGTACCTGTCGCAACCTTACATTACAAGGCAAAATCCGCGCAACCGGAGGCCAGTGCGGTGCTGTGGCTGGTTATCTGGCGCCGGAGGGCCGCATCCTGCAGTGCAACTCAGAAGTCCGGATCCTTGCAAAGGCTATGACCGGCGGCATTGTCGGCGAGAATCATGAGGGCACGGTCTGGAAGTGCATGAACCGGGGCAGCGTCCGCGGCTCCATCAAAGTCGGCGGCATTGTCGGCGAGAACTGGGGCAAAGTACTTTGCTGTGGCAACCGCGGGAAAGTCACGTCCACGGACCGCGGCATGACGACCTTTGGAACGGGCGGCGTGGCCGGACGGTCGGTCTCCGTTACATCACGGGTGAACCGGTGTTACAATGCCGGCGATGTGACATCTGTAACGGAAGGGACCGGCGGTATCGTTGGTTACACCAACACCCGGGGCGCCAACATCAGCAGCTGCTACAACACCGGCACGATCTCCGTAAAGAACCCGAAAACCAGCGCGCTGGATGATCTGAATTCCGTCTCAAGCAAAGGCTATGCAGGCGGCATAGCCGGGATCGTGGGCACCAAGGGCGTGCGGATCAGGAACTGCTATAGTGTAGGAAATATTCTGAACACGCAGGTCTGCGGCGGCATCATCGGCAAGTACGAGAACGCGTCAAAACGAAAGAGCGACAATTATATCGATAACAATTATTTCACCAGCCAAAACACGAAATATGGCGTCGGAGCGGATAATAAAGGGAAGAGCCGGAACATCAGCCGGGGCACCACGGTCACGTCCACGGCGGCTCTGATCAGCGGCGCGATCAACCTCGGGCCGTACTATGTCATCGACCCAACCTCCGCGTACGGCAACCACGGTCTGCCGGTTTTGAACTGGCAGAAACCGCTTGCGGAAGGGGAGGTCGAGTACCTGACCTGCATTCCGATCAGCACGCAACAGTATCTGAACGAGTACGATCAGAAGAGCAGCAAGGAAGAAAAAATCGGCGGAACCATCATGATGTTCTTCAACCATTACGAGTTCACGTCGAAATCGATAGGAGAATTCAATAATGCAAACTAACACGTTCCAGTTATTAAAGGAACAATTTCATATCAGCGACGCAGTGCTGGAACTGGTCGACCAGAGCGAGCGCGAAGTTTCCCCGCTGTTCGACCGTCTGGACGACGTGATGGCGTTCAATCAATACAAAATTCTCAGTGCCTTTCAGGCGAACAAGATCACGGACCGGCATTTCTCGTGGAACACGGGATACGGCTACGATGACATGGGCCGGGAGGCGCTGGATCAGGTTTTTGCAGATGTATTCCATACGGAAGCGGCGCTGGTACGGCCGATCATCGTAAACGGTACACATGCTCTGACACTTGCCATTGTGGGGGTTTTGCGCCCCGGCGAGGAGCTGATTTACAGTTCCGGTGCGCCGTATGATACGCTGGAGGAAGTCATCGGGATCCGCGGCGAAGGCAAAGGATCGCTGAAAGATTACGGGATTTCCTATAAGCAGGTGGAGCTGACTGCAGACGGCAAGATCGATTTCGAGGCTTTGCGGGCGGCGATTGGTCCGGCTACGAAAATGGTTTCGTTGCAGCGGGCCACAGGTTACGATTGGCGCAAAGCCATTACAATCGAAGAAATCGCTGAATGGGCGGCTTTTGTGAAGGAAATCGACCCGAATATCATTACAATGGTCGACAACTGCTACGGCGAATTTCTGCACGTCAAAGAGCCGACGGACGTGGGCGTCGATATCATGGCTGGGTCGCTGATCAAGAATCCGGGCGGCGGCATTGCGCTGACCGGCGGCTATGTGGCGGGCCGCAAAGATTTAATTGAAAATGTTTCTTACCGCATGACGTCACCGGCCATCGGCGGCGAATGCGGGCTGCAGTTCGGCCAGACCAGGACGATGCTGCAGGGTTTGTTTATCGCGCCGAAGACCGTTAATGGAGCCGTTAAAGGTGCGATTCTGTGCGCCAAGGTATTTGAGAAACTTGGTTATGACGTGTGTCCGATGGCGGAAGATACGCGGAGCGATATCATCCAGGCTGTTCGGCTGGGATCGCCGGAGGCGGTCGAAGCGTTTTGCAAAGGTATACAGGCTGCAGCACCGATCGATTCGAACATCACGCCGGTGCCGTGCGAAACGCCGGGATACGAGGATCCTGTTATTATGGCGGCAGGCGCGTTTATTCAGGGTTCGTCCATCGAGCTGTCGGCGGATGCGCCGATGCGGGCGCCGTACAACGTCTATTTCCAGGGCGGATTGACGTATGAGCACAGTAAATTTGGGGTCATAAGGGCTTTGCAGGAGTTGGTGGATGAAGGTCTTGTAGAGTTATAATTTGTTAGGATTCCGTGTTGGGGACTGAGATTAATGGGTTATTCGTTACATTAAGGGGAATGGTTTGAAAAAGAAACAGAAACGAGCGTACGAAAAAAAAGCAAAGCGCATATCGTCGATTTTGAAGCTGGCGCTGCTGGCTGTGATCATTATCGCGATACCGCTGTATATCTACTTCTTCCATCACGAATTGCTGGAAGATATGTCGAATCTTCGGGACGTCGAAAAGTGGCTGCTCCAGTATAGGAGGGAAAGCGCTCTCGTCTATATCGCGGCGCAGATCGTCCAGATCATCATTTGCGTGATTCCGGGGCAGGCGCTGCAGATCGCCGCCGGGTATCTGTACGGATTCTGGCTTGGCTTCGGTCTGTCCATTGTCGGGGCGTGTCTTGGCTCGATCATTGTGTTTTATATTGCCCGTTTGCTGGGATATGACGCCATGCATATTCTGTTCGGTGAACGCAAAATCACCGAAATGCTGGATAATATCAACAGTAAAAAGGGTTTCTTGATTGTTTTTATTATCTATTTAATACCGGGCATACCGAAAGATCTTTGCACGTATGCCGCGGGACTGTCTACGATGCATCTGCGTCCGTTCTTGATTCTGTCTCTGATCGGACGGTCGCCGGGCATGATGCTGAGCCTTCTCGTGGGACGGCAAGTCATGGCAGGACAGTACACCAGCGCAATCGTCATCGCGGTTGTCGCCGTCGTGCTGTTTATTGTCGGGTTCATCTTTAAGAATAAGATCATCGCGTTTATGGATAAGGCGTACGACAAGCTTATTAAGATGTAACGGGTTTGATGAATCGCATCATTATCGGGAACCCAGACATCTACACAAAACCGTCTTTGAGGTCGTTGTTTGTGTAGATTTTTCTGGAAAACATCTATTTTTCTCGCCTCATGACGTGCGTATCTACACAAAACACCTACTAATTCAATGATTTGTGTAGATGTTTTTTCTTCAGGTCGTGTTTTACACCAAATTTCTACACAAATAGGGGAGTTAGACCTCGCTATGTGTAGAAGACTGGGTTCACGAACAACCAAGAAACACGAAAAAAGAACAAAAGTTTGCAATTTTCTATTGACAGCGAACATATATTCTGCTATATTGTTTGTGCGAACAAATGTTCCAAAAGGGTAATTGTAGGGTAGAATAGAGAGGTAGAAGTCATGGAAAGACGGAGAACTAAGAAATATCGGATCAAGTCTAAGGTTCGATTCATCACATCGCTGATTGTGGTATTGGGATTATGTATTGGATTATTTGGGTTTGTAACAGGGTCAGATACATCGACAGCTGTAACGAAGAATGGTTGCACGACGGTCGAAATTTGTGCCGGTGATACTTTATGGGAAATTGCAGAAAATGTAAAATCGAAAGATATGGATACCAGAGTCGTCGTTTACGAGATCTGCAAAGCTAATAATATTAAAGCCGGCGACATTCAGCCTGGAATGATACTAGAGATACCAGAATACCTATAATAGCGACACAGGAGGAAATCGACATAGAAATCGAAGGTATAATATCATTAAGTGCCTTTAAAAAAACGCTTAAATCGACGATTTTTCGATAGTGGTTTTTTCGACAGGATTCGTTATAAGTAGATAAAAGTAGATCACAGTATTTGATCATAGAATTTGATAGTAGAATTAAATAGAAGTAAAAAAAGGGATTAGTAAAAAAATAGCCCCGCAGCAATAATTAAATTGCTCGGGGCCTTTAATTGCAATGGTCGGGGGTTTTGGCCTATTTCGCGAGAGAGACCTCCATCTCTTCCCAAAATTATGATTATCGGAAGAGTTGTCTTTCTCCTCCATTAGGAATTTCTCCCTCTTTTAGGGCTTTGTTTTTACAAATTTATCGATGTTTGCTCTTACGACTTTATCGATAATTTTACGAGCACCACTCCGGCAATCAAAAATATTATTCCGATTATTTTAATTATATTTATTGGCTCCTGTGCTATTCCGAACCATCCATAATGCGCTGTCAATGTTGCGACGATCATTTGTACCGTAACTGTAATTGATGCGGTCAGCACCGGCCCTATTCTCGTGATGCAGTACACTGTAAACGCCAGAATGATGATTCCGCAGATACCTGCCAGTATGTAGAGCTTTGGGATATGAAATGCTCCCCCGCCTCGCAGCGTGGCGAAACGGTCGCTCATAAAGCAGATAAATAATACCAGCGTAATTGATACAGACAAGCTGCAAAGCGCTGCGTACCACATGCTTCCGGTATGCTTGGCAACCACGGTATTAAAAATCGGCTGAATCGCCAGACATGTCCCGATCAGACATGCCAGGAATATTGGAATGACGAATTTTGAGACCATATCGGCCCTCCTTGCGAACAATTGTTCTTACTCTTTCTGCAGTATCAACGTAAGTGGCGGCAGCCAGCTGTCACGTTTTCCGGTGCCTCTCCCGCAGAGGATCGCATCACCCTCTTCTGCCGTTTCTTGAATATCCGACGAATTAATATTTTCCGGCATTTTCGATGCATCAATATATTTCTGCGTGATTCCCGCGAGAATCGATGCTCCGGTCGGCGTCAGCAGTTCCATTTCCACGTCGGAACGGAAATGCGGTATGTCATGATCCGCCAGGATGTTCTGTACAGCCGGCGGCGGCACCGGCAGTTCTCCCCATGAGAGCTGAATCGTTCCGAATCCGGTCGGTACCGGTGTCGCAAAGGCTTTATCCACGGACAAGTAGTCATAGCAAATGGCCGCGCCGATGATGTCGACGATGGAATCGATGGCTCCTGCTTCGTGGAACTGCACCTCATCGATCGGTATGCCGTGGGCTTTGGATTCGGCGTCCGCTTTGATGTCAAAGATCTTCCTGGCTAAGATTTTTGCAGTATCCGGAATCGCGCTGGCCGATATCAGGTCTTTGATCTCTTTATAGTTGCGGAATTTGCCGCTGTACGGATAGACCCGCAGATTCTCTTTGTCGAATACGACAACATCGACATCGGTGACCATGATGCCGTGGTAGTCTTTTTTCTTGATATCCAGAGAGAATTCATTGAGTCCGAGACTGGCCAGTCCCTCCGTCAGCACGCGCTCCGGCACGCCCAAATCTACAAAGGCGCCCAAGAACATGTCGCCGCTGGCTCCGGACCGGCAGTCGATGTATAAAATGTTCATCAGTCGTATAGCACGATTGGATGCGACCAATGGCCACATCCAATCTTTATTGGGGATTATTTTGCCGTTTAGTATTATATAACACTACTTAGAGTCTGTCTAAAGCTTTTGCGACCTTGATCAGGCCTTCGGTCAGGTTCTTTCTGGATGCCGCGATTTCTTCTTCGGTCCATTCCTGGAAGCCCTTGCCGGTCTTGAATCCCAGTTCGCCCTTCTCTACCTTTTCTACGAGCATCGGCGACGGTTCGGTCGAATTTTCGATGTGCGGGAAGAGATATTTGTGGATGGACAGTGTCAGGTCCACGCCGGCGTTGTCGATGACTTCCATTGGAGCCATGACGCCCAGACGCATGCCGAAGCCGTACTTGATGGCATCGTCGACGTCCTTTGCATCAGCGATCCCGTTCTCTACGATGGAGATCGCTTCTCTGAACAGCGCGTGCTGCAGACGGTTCGCCAGAAATCCCGGTACGTCCTTCTTAACCAGTACCGGCTTCTTGCCGGCGCCTTCCAGAAGCTCGAACATCGCCTTTTCGGTTTCTTCGGAAACGTACTTCGTGCGGATGACTTCGACCAATGGGATCAGATAAGCCGGGTTCCAATAGTGCGTTCCGATGATCCTGTCTTTGTGAACGGATTTCTCCGCGATTTCGGTGATGCTGATTGCGGACGTATTGGATGCGAGGATCGTTGACGGCGGACAAAGTTCATCCAGCGTCTTGAAGTAATCCTGCTTGACGGCGAGGTTTTCGACGATGCATTCGAAGATAACATCAGCAAATTCCGCTGCCTCTTTCAAATCTTCCGTGAAGCTCACGTTATTGATCGTTTCTTCGATCTGCGATTCGTCGATGACTCCCTGGTCAACCAATACCTGTAAATTGTTGCGCATGGTTTCGAGCGGTTTTGCTCTGACTTTGTCATCATAGACATATATCAGCATAACCTTGTGGCCCTTTGATGCAAAGAGCTGAGCAATACCGGTACCCATCATACCAGCGCCTAAAACAGCAACATTTTTCTTAGCCATAATGAATACTCCTGTACAAAACAATACTTCGTGTTACATATTAATTTACGATTTAATTTACATCAATTATACAGCAAATACGATGCCAACCCAACAAAGAAATGCAGATTATTCAGATATTGTGCGGTATAGGCGGCCGAATCCCCCACCGTCCCCTCTTTTGGCTCTGTTATTACCGATTTTGTTGCACTCTTTCAAACCCCTTTGCAACATTTTGTTGCCATTATGCAACAAAGGTAGTGTACTTTTATAATTTCTCTGTTATAATAGTAGAGCCGCGGCATCCCCTGCCCCGGCGTTTGCGAATCATCAGGAGGTTGTGATGGATCAGGTACTTGCGATCAAACAGATTCAAGATAAAATCAATAAAGCACTGGAACAGGAAAAGGCATGTCCGTCCGACGACTGTAGCGCCCTGCTGCAGGAAATCGCAAGCGACCTTGATGTGTTTCTTGCAAAAGGCATCGATTTCAAGATCGTCGTCGACAGTCTCGATGACAGCATCTTTATCACGGACAAAGACGGCCTCATCCTCTATGTAAACCCGGCGTATCAGAATAACACCGGCATCAAATACGATGAAGTCGTGGGAAGAACGGTCCAGGATATTATTAAAGAAGGAAAACTGTTCAAGGGCGGGGCCACACTGGATGTTCTGAAGAACAAGAAGCGTGCCTTTCGTCTGGCGACCACCTATAAAACCAATGCTCCAAAGGTCGGATATACCGTTGGCGTTCCTATCTTTGATGAGAACGGCGAGCTCCAGCAGGTCGTTGTTAGCAGTCGTCCAATCCAAACGTTGAGAGAACTGCGCAAGGACTTTCAGAGATTCCTGGATGAGGCAACGGCACTGAAAGAAAGCCAGGACAATGTTCAAATGTATGAATCTGCCGATGACCCGATTCTCTCCGAAAGCTTGATCGGTTCTTCTGAATCCCTTCACAACGTATGGGAAATGATCCAGAAAGTCGCGCCAACGGACGCCAGCGTTATGATCAATGGCGAGTCAGGCGTCGGCAAAGAGATCGTCGCGGACGAGATCTACAAGATGGGCCCTAGAAAAGATAAGCCATTTGTTAAGGTTAACTGTGCATCTATTCCGGTAAACCTTTTGGAATCCGAGCTGTTCGGTTATGAGAAAGGCGCGTTTACGGGCGCCAGCACGGCCGGCAAGAAAGGTCTTTTCGAAATGGCCAATAACGGAACCTTGCTTCTAGATGAAATCGGCGATATGCCGCTGGATCTGCAGGTCAAGTTGCTGCGTGCCATCCAAAGTAAAGAAATCACCCGTGTTGGCGGAACGAAGCCGATTCCGCTGGATATCCGATTCATCTCTTCCACCAACTCGGATCTGAAGCAGAAAATCGCGGAAGGAACGTTCCGGCGTGATCTGTTCTACCGTCTCAGCGTCATTCCGATCCACATCCCGCCACTCCGGGATCGTACGGAGGACCTTGAAGAACTTTGCAATCACTTTATCAAGGTCTATGGAGAGCACCACGGACGGACCATTCACCTGACGCAGGATCATATCAATCTCATGAAGCGGTATAGCTGGCCCGGCAACATCCGTGAACTGGAAAACGTCATCGAGTATCTGACGATCTGCAGCTCCGGTACCGGAAGCATCAATACGGATATGCTGGAGAATCTGCTGAATATCACCGAAGACGTCGAATCAAATTTCAACGAGGTTCCTTTGGCGGAGTCCATGGAACAGCATGAGATCGCGCGTATCGAGAACGCCCTCGCCAACTCCAGAAACCTGCGTGAGGCAGGCAAAATTCTCGGTGGCAACGCGTCGACCGTATCCCGGAAAATCAAGCAGTACGGGATTGACTATCCAAAGAGTAAGTAACGTATGGACTGAGGCAGTGCCATCGCTCGGTCCTCGTCGCTGACGATCACAACAACTCACTCACAGAAAATAGAATCCCACCGAAACTCGCTCTTACAGAGCTCAAACAGTCGGTGGGATTTGTCTATTTTCTTTGATCGTTTCGTTGGCGATCGTTAGCGCTCCTGCGGAATCCGCTCTAGCACTGCCTCAGCCAACGCGCTACTGTAGAATAATACTACTGTAGATTAATATACGCCGTATGGATATTCTTTATCCGGAACGCTTCTGTCGATCTTGTCGGATGGTACGAACGCAACGGCTCTTACGATGGTTCCGTCTCCCATGTACCAGCGGAGCGGGAATGCGCAGAACAGGAATCTCTGGTTCTTGACCTTATCCAGGTCGCCGCCCAGATTTTCGATACCCATTACGTTGTGCGCAAGCAGGATGTCGTGGCAAGGTTCCCACTCAGGGAAATCTTCCTCAACCGGATGTCCTACCATCTCTTCGTATTCTTCTACGATGCGAGGGACGTAAGGTCCTGGGCCGTGCTTGCCGCCATAGGTGTAAAGGAAGTGGTCGATGGCCTGCATATCAAAGCCAACGCCCTTGACATGATGATCTACGAACCACCAAGCTCCTTCGATGGAGAGTCCAGGTGAGAATCCGAAGTAGTCTTCGTTCTCGCCCCATCTTCTGTGTGTTCCAGTGTTGAGCAGTACCCAGTCGCCTTCCTTGATTCCGCCAGGAACCTTCTTGGCTGCTTCTTCGATTTCTTCAACCGTGATCATTTCCCATTTGCCCTTTGGAATGTCCAGACAAACGGCTTCGCCAAAGTAGTTCTGGATCGGCAGTTCATGCGTGAATGGGCTCTCAGGAATTACGTGTGATGGAGAGTCCGCATGCGTTGAGTTGTGCATATGGAATGAATTGAATGTCTGCAGAAGTCTGTAGTGCATCGGCATATGCTGAACTCTGTCAATGTGGAAGTCGCCATTGGACGGCCAGAGCGGATTGCCTCTTCCGAATGGATTGGAGAGGTCCAGAAGCTCGAACTGTCCGCCATTGAAAATGTCGAAGATGCTGGCGTCATATGGCTTCTTCCAGTCGTTGGTATGCGCGTAGTTTTCTTCACGTGTATGTCTCTCAAAAATTTCTGACATAGCTGTTCTCCTTTCTAACAAACTAGATTCGTCTTATCTTTTGACGATTCTTCCAGGTTTACGTTCTGCCGCTGCCGGCAGATCTCCGTCCCGGTATCCGAGGATGCAGTTCCCGATTCCGATCAGGCTTTCGCCGATTCCCCACTTGGCCTTGAGCGCTTTGCCCTCTTCGGTATCAAAGACCTCCATGGCTCTGTGGACCCAACAGGAATCTACACCAAGTGAAAAGGCTGCAAGCATCATGTTTCCTATGATCAGGCTTCCATCTTCCACCGGAGTGAATGTTACTTCAGGATCGGCGAACACGATGACGACCGTCGGAGCGCCATAGAATGGATCGATGTCCATGCCCATGACTTTCGCATTCAGTCCGCTCATGATCGCAATGTCTTCCGGGTCCTGAACAGCAACGATGACTGAAGCCTGGTGCCCCATTCCGCTGGCGGCATATTCGCCTGCTTCCAAGATGGCATCCAGTTCAGTATCCTTGATCTGTTCATTCTTATAAGATCTGATGCTGCGTCTTTCCTTGATCGTTCTGATTACTTCATTCATTTGAATCACCTCTGAATTTCAGTATTATCAGGACTTATACTCCCAGAATCTCTCTGGCCTCTTCTGGTGTTGCAGGTTCTTTGCCCATCTCTCTGGCGATACGTACCACCCGGGCAATGAACTGTTCATTGGATTCTGCAAGAACGCCCTTATTGTAATATACGTTGTCTTCCAGGCCGACACGGACGTTGCCGCCCATCGCGATACCTGAAAGCAGGATCTCATTCGCGCCTCTGCCGATTCCGAATGTACTCCATGTGCAGTCTTCCGGAAGATGATTGACCAGATATACCAGGTTCTCGGTGGTCGCTTCCATTCCGCCCGGAGCGCCCAGGCAAAGCTGGAAGTGTGCAGGACCTTCGATGATGCCCTTCTTCAGATAATACTTGGCCGTATTGAGCATGCCCATGTCAAATACTTCGATTTCCGGCTTGACGTTGACTTCCTTCATGACCTCTCCGCACTTCTCGAGGAAACCCGGCTCATTCATGAATACGACGGTGTGCAGCCAGTTCATGGTGCCTGCGTCGAAGGATGCCATTTCCGGTTTCAGTTCTTTGAAAGGCTTGATTCTCTCATCCCAGCTGAATCCCTGTCCGCCGGAGGATGTCAGGTTAATGATGCCCGGGAAGTTTCCGTCACGCAGTTTGGTTACGATCTCTTCAAAACGGTCATACCGCATGCTAGGGGTATCATCTTCGTTTCTGACATGGATATGAACACAGGCAGCGCCTGCTTCATAGCACTTCCATGCGGATTCAACGATCTCATCTGGCTGCGTCGGCAGCGCCGGATTGTCTTTTTTGGTCGTGACAGCTCCGGTCAGAGCCGCGGAAATGATGATTTTTTCTTTATGATTTGATCTTCTAGTATCAAACATTGTTGATTCCCTTTCTGAACGATTTACATCGCTCTTGACTATACCATTTCTACGAGTACCGCAACGCCCATGCCGCCGCCGGCGCACAGAGTCGCAATACCATATTTCTGCTCTCTCTTCTTGAGCTCATGTACCAGTGTGACCACCAGTCTGGCACCAGTAGCGCCTACCGGATGTCCGATGGAGATACCGCCGCCGTTGACGTTCAGTTTGTCGATGTCGATGCCCAGATCTCTCTGGCATGCCAGGCACTGTGCTGCAAAGGCTTCGTTCATCTCCCACAAATCGATATCGTCGACTGTGAGTCCTGCCTTCTCCAGAACTTTGCGCGAAGCACCGATCGGGCCGAGGCCCATATAGTCAGGGTCCAGGCCGACAGCGCCGACGGAGAGTACGCGGGCGATGATCGGAACGCCGAGTTCCTTCGCCTTATCTTCGTCCATCAGGATCACGCCGGATGCCGCGTCGTTCATGCCGGAGGAGTTGCCAGCGGTAACTTTGCCGTCTTCTTTAAATGTGGCTTTCAGTTTAGCCAGCTTCTCCAGAGACGTGTCTCTTCTTGGGAATTCATCGGTATCGCAGACGGTGTCGCCCTTCTTGCCTTTGATGGTGATCGGAACGATCTCGTCTTTGAACTTGCCTGCGTCGATGGCCGCGACAGCGCGCTGGTGGCTTTGCAGTGCGTAGGCATCCATTTCCTCTCTGGTAATGCCGTAACGTTCCGCTACGTTCTCAGCGGTGATTCCCATGGCCGGGCCAACGCCCAGGTTCGTGAAGGAATCCCACATGGAGTCGCGCATTTCCATATGGCCGTATTTCTTGCCATAACGTGCGTCAAATACCATGTGCGGTGCCGTGCTCATGCTGTCAGCGCCGCCTGCCATGATGCAGTCAGCTTCTCCTGACTTGATCTGATAATATCCGAACTGGATCGAAGACAGGGATGATGTGCAGTTACGATGAATGGTGATGCCTGGTACGCTCTCAGGCAGGCCGGCTTTAACGGCCGCCACACGAGCCAGGTTGTTTTCCAGATATGTTCTCTGGTAATTGCAGCCCCAGATTACGTCTTCGATGATCGTCGGGTCAATGCCGGATCTCTTGACGAGTTCCTGCATGATCGGAATGGAAAGATCCAGTGATGTGATGGTCTTATACATTCCGCCCAACGAACCGACCGCGGTTCTGCATGCTGCAACGATTACTACATTACCCATAGTTTTTTCCCTTCTGTTTCGTTCACACTTTTGATATGGCAGGGGCTGCCGTAGAAGCAGCCCCTGTCAATGGTTGAAAAGTTATTGTTTACGCCTCATGCTGCAGAACTTCGTCTTCCTTCGCATAGTCCAGGTTGTACTTTCTGGTATTCAGTACGGAGATCAGGATGAAGTTGATGATCAGCAGTCCGATGAAGACTACATATGCACCTCTCAGAGAGCCGGTGATTCTCAGCGCCATAGAGTTGACGATGTAGTTGAGCATCAGAACGATCTGCATGATCGGGAAGTAGATGGAGTATACGACATCGAAGCTGTGACGTCCGAATACGGAAGCCGGCAGCGAAGTCATGAAGTTCGCCACAGCGCCGATCGCAATACCGACCATAGCTACGCAGATGTAACCACCGATCATGTTGTTAAAGATAACGTTGACAGCCAGTGCGACCATGTACCAGCAGAGGAACATTCTTACTGCAGTCTTAACGCCCAGCTTCTGATCCAGGAATCCGAATGCGAAGGATCCTACCAGGCCGACCAGTGCGCAGACGGTCCTCAGCG
>JAFRJI010000005.1 GCA_017432345.1 Bacillota bacterium
AACTACAGAGTAAGATTCCACGGATTCACAGCTCACGCTGGTACATTCCCAATGGCTAAGAGACACGATGCTCTCCACGCTGCAGCAGAATTCCTCTGCAAGCTGCATGAGAGATACAATGAGTACAACAAGCAGCTCATCGAAAGCGGTGAAAGCGAATATGAATTCGTATTCACAACTGGTGAGATCTATGTACACCCTTGCATCCATACTTGCATTCCTGACGAAGCAGAATTCTCACTGGATGTAAGACACCCTGATCAGAAAGTACTCGACAAGTGCATGGAAATCCTGAAGGAAATGGCTGGCGAAATGTATCAGCAGTGCACATGCGACATCGAAGAACAGTGGAAGAGAGATCCAGTTCCATTCGATTCAAGACTGATTGGATTCGTAGAAGAATCCATGGACGAAATGGGAGCTAAGTGGCAGAAGATCCTGTCCGGCGCTGGTCATGACGCACAGTTCTGCGCTTACATGATCCCTACCACGATGATCTTCTCAAGAACGAAGGATGGTCTGTCACACTGCGAACCTGAACACGTATCAGACGAAGACTGCACGGCTGCTGCAACGGCAACCCTGAACGCTGTTCTGAAGTGCGACGCATCACCTGAATTCTAGTCGAGGCATAGGTTAACAAGGCTATAAACAAACTGACGGGAATCCTTTCCCGCCAGTTTGTTATCTAAGAGCGCGGCTCTTAGGGGACACCTGAAAAGGAGGAATTAAATTGAGTAAAGTAGTAAAAGCAAAGTACACTGCTGAGGCTGTACCTGGCTTCACGCACAGAACAGCTTTAGAAGAAGCAGCAAGATGTCTGCTGTGCCATGACGCACCATGCAGCAAGGGCTGCCCTGCCGGAACGGATCCTGCGAAGTTCATCCGCTCCATCCGCTTCAGAAACGTGAAGGGCGCTGCTGAGACGATTCGTGAGAACAACGTACTTGGCGGAACCTGCGCAAGAGTATGTCCGTATGACAATCTTTGTGAAGAAGCTTGCTCCAGATGCGGCATCGACCGTCCGATCGAGATCGGCAAACTGCAGAGATACGCTATTGAACAGGAAAAGCTGTTCAAGATGAAGACTCTGAAGGCTCCTGCCAAGAAGAAGGCAGCCAAGGTTGCCTGCGTAGGTGCTGGCCCTGCTTCCCTGGCATGTGCTGCGGAACTGGCCAAGGATGGCTACAAGGTAACGATCTTCGAAAGAGAAGCTAAAGCAGGCGGAGTCCTGACATATGGAATCACTCCATCCAGACTCCCGCAGGCAGTTGTTGATCACGATATCGCACAGGTCAAGGGCCTCGGCGTCAAGTTCGTATTCAACACAGAAGCGAAGGCAGAAGATCTGGAAGACTTCGATGCTGTATTTGTTGGCGCCGGACTTTGGAGCGCGAACCTGGATCAGCACAACTTCAAGGGTGCACAGCTGAAGGGCGTTTATTCAGCAATCGACTTCCTGAAGCAGGCAAGAACGAAGAAAAAAGACTTCTCTCCTGGTAAGAGAGTCATCGTAGTCGGCGGCGGCGACGTTGCGATCGACTGCGCAGTAACAGCGAAACTCCTGGGCGCTGAAGATGTAAGGATCCTGTACAGAAGAACCATCGAAGAAGCTCCTGCGAACATCAACGAATTCCACTATGCTCTGTCACTCGGAATCGGCGTTACGACCGGACTGTATCCAGTAGCAGCGAAGGGCACCAAGACCCTGCTGAAGACCGTTGAAGCCGCCGGATTCTATGACAAGAAGGCGAAGGCGGAATTCAGTGCTGATACGCTGGTATTCGCAACCGGACAGAGCCCTGAAGACATGAGCAAGATCGGTGATCTGGATCTGGATCACAAGGGTCGCATCAAGGTCAAGAAGGGCGGCAAGGCCGGCGGCAAGTTCTTCGCAGCTGGCGACGTTGTCAACGGCGGCAAGACCGTTGTTGAAGCAGTAGCAGAAGGTAAGGAAGCTGCAGCGTCCATCATTGCTTATCTGGAAAAGAAAGGAGTGAAGTAGAATGGCAGTTAAGAAAGATTTATCATTGAAATATCTGGGTGTTGATTGTCTGAATCCGTTCTTCCTTTCATCATCACCGGTAGGCGGAAATTACGACATGGTAGCGAAGTGCTACGAAACAGGATGGGGCGGATGCTTCTTCAAGACAGTCGGCATCTTCGTTGCAGACGAATGCTCACCAAGATTTGACCAGACCAACAAGGAAGGACTTCCTTGGGTCGGATTCAAGAACATGGAGCAGATCTCCGACAAACCGACCGAAGTCAACTTCGAGTATATGTACAGACTGATCCGGGATTATCCGGAGCACATCACAGTAGCATCCATCATGGGTTCCTCTGTTGATGAATGGAAAAAGCTCGCGAAGATGGCGGATGAAGCCGGCGCGAAGATCATCGAAGGAAACTTCTCCTGTCCGCAGATGACATCCCACGACATGGGTTCTGATGTAGGAACGAACAACGAGCTGGTTGAATCCTACTCCAGAGCGGTTGCGGAAACCGTTCCTCACATCCCATTCGTCGCCAAGATGACACCGAACTGCAAGAACATGGAAGAACACGCCAGAGCAGCCCTTAAGGGCGGCGCTGCTGCAGTTTCTGCCATCAACACGATCAAGTCGATCACCAATGTTGACTTCGAGAACAACACCGGTATGCCGGTCGTTGACGGTAAGTCATCCATTTCCGGTTATTCCGGAGCAGCGGTCAAGCCGATCGCTCTGAGATTCTGCACACAGGTACAGCAGGACGAAGAGATTCAGAGAATGGCAAGAGAAGGCAAGTGGAACTTCGGCTACGGCCATGAAATGTCCGGTATCGGCGGAATCGAGACGTGGAGAGACGTTGCGGAATTCCTGGCCATCGGCTGCAGAAACATCCAGGTCACGACAGCGATCATGCAGTATGGCTACAGAATCGTAGAAGATATGGCTTCCGGTCTGATGCACTTCATGGAAGAAAAGGGCTACGATCATCTTGATGAATTCATCGGATGCGCTCTTCCGAACCTGATCCCTGCAGAAGATCTGAACAGAGACTACAAGGTACTGCCACAGTTCGACGACAAGAAGTGTATCGGATGCGGCAGATGCTACATCTCCTGCTACGACGCTGCGCACCAGGCGATCGACTGGAACGAGAGAAAGAGAAGACCGGAACTGAACGACAATTGCGTTGGCTGCCACCTCTGCCTGAACGTATGTCCTGTACAGGGCTGCATCACTCCGGGCGAGATCAAGTGGAAGGTCCGCGACAAGGACGGCGTAGCTGTTCGCGAAGCGAAGGATCCGACGCACATCAAGTTCAAGAAGGATTCCAGAAAGGACAAGAAACTGTCCCTGAAGGCCCACTACGAATAAGACGAAATGTCAAACTACACTTTCGTTTAATACGGCGAGCTGCTGTGCTGCAGGGAAACCTGCGGCACAGCGGTTTTTTTGTTTGCATTTTTGCATATTTTGAGCGCTATTTCTATCCCTCAAAGAAATTCATGGTATAATTGATATAGATTTAACGAGGTGCGGGATGAACACAGTCGACATCATCACGAAAAAAAGAGACGGCATCTCTCTGACAACAGAGGAGATCAGATTTTTAGTGGACGGCTATACTGCGGGAGATATCCCGGATTATCAGATGGCCGCTTTTCTAATGGCCGTCTTTTTTAAAGGCATGGATAGGGGGGAAACAGTCTGTCTGACAGAATGTATGCGTGATTCCGGCGACGTCGTTGATCTGTCAGGTGTCAAGGGCATCAAGGTTGACAAGCATAGTACAGGCGGTGTCGGTGACAAGACCACACTGATCGTGGGACCGATTGCGTCCGCCTGCGGCGTACCGATTGCCAAGATGAGCGGCCGGGGATTGGGCTTTACCGGCGGTACCGTCGATAAACTGGAATCAATACCGGGCTTTCGGACCTCCATGGAAGAGAGCGAGTTCATCGATCAGGTCAACACCCGGGGCATCGCGGTGATCGGGCAGACCGGCCACATCGCACCGGCGGACAAAAAAATCTACGCGCTTCGGGATGTGACCGGGACAGTCGAAAACCTCAGCCTGATCACCTCCAGCATCATGAGCAAAAAACTGGCGGCCGGATCCGACGCCATCCTTCTGGATGTCAAGTGTGGCAGGGGCGCCTTTATGAAGACTGAAGAAGAAGCTGTTCAGCTGGCGCAGCTGATGGTGGACATCGGCAACGACAGCGGCAAGAAGACCATGGCGGTGATCTCCGATATGGAACAGCCGCTGGGACGGGCCGTGGGCAATTCTCTGGAAGTGATGGAAGCGATCGATGTACTCAAAGGTCAGGGGCCGGAAGACATCACGCAACTGTCCCTGGAACTGGCCGGCATCATGGTCTATCTGAGCCAGGTGGCCGGCACCGAAGGGCTTTGCATGGAAGACGGCATCGCCAAAGGAAGGGAAGCGGCCGGACAGGCGCTGGCCGACGGCAGGGCGCTGCAGCGTTTTTGCAGTTTTGTGGAAGGACAGGGCGGAGATCCGAAGATCACGGAAGACCCCGGGCTGCTGCCGCAGGCAACGTTGAGCGCGACCGTTAAAGCGGAGCGGGACGGATTCATCACCTCGCTCGATGCGATGGCGATCGGGATCGCTTCACAGCATACCGGCGCCGGACGGCAGAGAAAGGAAGACGCGATCGACCTTTCCGCGGGCACCGTCCTGAACGCGAAGCGCGGCGACAAGGTGTGCGCCGGCGACGTCCTCTGCACACTATACGGTAACGATGAAACGAAACTTAAGACAGCCTCGGAAGAGGCGGCGAAGGCTTTTGCAATAGATGATAACGTACCGGAGGAGAGGAAACTGATCAAACGGATCATTGGATAGGTGAGGTGTAGCGAATGAAAATACAATTTTGCGGGGCAACGACAGGCGTTACCGGTTCCTGCCATCTAATCACGACCGAAAACCACAAAGTGCTGTTGGATTGCGGACAGTTTCAGGGAGGAGAAGCGCAGGTGGCGCTCAACTATGAAGACTTTCCGTTCGATCCGACTGAAATAGAGTATCTGATCCTGAGCCATGCGCACATTGACCATTGCGGCAGGATCCCGCTTCTGATCAAGCGCGGATTCAAGGGTAGCATTTACTGCACCGACGCCACAGCAGATCTGCTGGAGATCATGCTGAAGGACAGCGGCCACATCCACGAGCAGGAAGCCGAGTGGAAGAACCGGAAGAATGAACGTGCCGGAAGGCCGATGATAGAGCCGTTGTATACGGAACTGGAAGCGGAAGAATCGCTGAAATATGTGAAGCCGGTCCTCTATGACCAGATGATCGAACTCAATGATGAGATGCGGATCGTATTCAATGACGCGGGCCACATTCTCGGATCCGGCGAGATCGAACTGTGGGTCACTGAGAACGAGCACGTTTCGAAGATCGTCTTTTCCGGAGACCTGGGTGTCATGGAACGGCCGATCCTCCGCAACCCGACCATCATCAAGAAGGCGGATTACGTCATTATGGAGACGACCTATGGCAACCGGCTCCATCCGGAGAACGCCCTGGACGTCAACAATCTGATCGATATCATCTGCGAGACGACCAAGCGCGGCGGGAACGCGATCATTCCGTCTTTCGCCGTGGGCAGAACGCAGGAACTGATTTTCGAACTGAACAAGGTCTATGAAGATGAATCGGACTCGCGGCAGAAACAGCTCAAGAACGTCAAGGTCTACATCGACAGCCCGATGGCCAATGCGGCGACGGAAGTGTTCAAGAAGAACGCGCAGGTATTCGATGAAGAGACAAAGGACTACATCAGCAAGGGAGACAATCCGCTGGAATTCGAGAACCTGAAGTTCACCCGCTCCACCGAAGAATCCCAGTGGCTCAATATGGATAAAGAGCCGAAGGTCATCATTTCGGCCAGCGGCATGTGCGAAGCGGGCCGGATCCGGCATCACCTGAAGCACAATCTGTGGGATGCCAGAAACAGCATCATTTTCGTCGGATACCAGGCGGAAGGAACACTGGGCCGGACGTTGCTGGAAGGCGCGAAAGAAGTCACGCTCTTTGGCGAAAATGTCCAGGTCAACGCGAAGATCCACAATCTGGAAGGGTTCTCCGGCCACGCGGACAAAGACGGGCTCATGGCATGGGTGAAAGGCTTCCAGAAGCCGCCGAAACAATGGTTCCTCGTTCACGGCGAACCGGAATCGAAGATCGATTTCGCAAAGGCCATGAAAGAAGAGTGCGGGTACGACGCGATTCCGGTCAATGCAAATGCGGAATTCACGCTTGAACCTGCTGATGGAACTGTCGTCAACATGAAGGAAGCGATGGCGGAGGCAGTCGACGAGAAGTCCCTGAACAACGCGCGGGACAACCTGTTCAACGTAAGAAGACGGCTTGAGGATATCCTTTACAACACGAACCTCAGCATCGATAAGAGCACCGACCCTGACAAACTTGCCAGGATCAACAATATCATTCTGGAGCTGGAGAAATCCTCCATCAACCTTGGCGCTGTCATATCTGAAAGCGATGAGGATGACGGCATCGAACTGACCGAGCAGGAAATCGAAGAGCTCAAGGAAGAGAGAAGTAAGCGAAGCAAAAAATAAGTTCGCAAGATAGTATATCAAATATGGCACAAATGTTTCGCAAATGAGAAAAATGTTACTGTGGAATCACTTTAATGTGATAGAATGATACCCGGAAGGAGAAAAAATGTCTCAGCTGAACGGTATCAAGACAAGTGTACAGCAAGTAGCGGAAGCGATCGCTATCGCGCTCAAAGTCGAGGTCGAGATCGTCGATGAAGAACTGACGATCATTGGCGGAACCGGCGTCTATATGGACCGGCTCGGTTACAAAGAGGAGCGCGGTGACCTGAACGGCAACTATCTTTACGCGCGGGTCATGCGTACCGGCATGACGCAGTATGTTCCGGATGCTTTGGCGGACGCGGATTACGATGAAATCGGCGTCGGCGGAACGTTGTTCGGGGAGCGCGCGGAGATCTGTACGCCGATCATCTGCAAAGGCAAGCCGATCGGAATTATCGGTATGGTCGCTTTTACCGAAGAGCAGATGCAGATCCTGGCGGATACGAACCGGAACATGATCGGTTTCGTTGAGCGTATGGCGGATCTGCTGGCAGCGAAGTCGGAACAGCAGGAAGCCCTCGAGAACGTCGAGGTATCCAGAGACGAGATGTCGACGGTACTGGAGACTGCTCACGAAGGAATCTTCGCTTTGGATCAGAAGGGCTACGTCAAGCATTGCAATAACCGCGCAGCGATCCTGTTCGGAACCACCAAGCGGGACCTGATCGGCAAACATATACGGAAACTCATGCCGGGAAGTCCTGCGCTGAAGGTCCTGGAAACGGGCAGGGGATATACCGAGAACGAAGAAATATTCAAGGGTGAAGACAAGCACCACCATTTCATCGTTACGGCCAAGCCATACACCAACGGGGATGAAATCCAGGGCATCGTTGTTTCATTCCGGGATATTGAAGAAGCGCAAAAACTGCTGTACAATTTCAGCAACCGGACATTAAAAAATACCGTCGATGATATCATCGGCACCAGCAAAAAGATCATGACGGCCAAACGGCAGGCGCTCATGATCGCCAAGGGCAATTCCACGGTCCTCATTACCGGGGAAAGCGGAACCGGCAAAGAGATGTTCGCCAAAGCGATCCACTTTGCCAGCAACAGGGCAGAAGGTCCGTTCGTGACCGTTAACTGCGGCGCGATCCCGGAGAACCTCCTGGAGAGCGAGCTGTTCGGATACGAGAAGGGCGCGTTCACCGGCGCCAGCGAGAAGGGCAAAGCAGGCAAGTTCGAACAGGCGGACGGCGGCACGATCTTCCTGGATGAGATCGGCGACATGCCGCTGCACCTGCAGGTCAAGATCCTGCACGTGCTGCAGAACATGCGGTTCGAGCGGGTCGGCGGCAACAAGGAGACCATTGTCGATGTCCGCGTGATCGCGGCGACGAACCGGGATCTGGAGAAACTGATCAAGGAAGGTAAATTCAGGGAAGACTTGTATTACCGGCTCAGCGTTATCCCTCTCAGCATCCCGCCGCTTCGCGAGAGAAAAGAAGACATCCGTTTGCTGATGTATCATTTCCTCAAGAAGTACAATTCCTTCATGAACCGTAAGATCACCGGCTTCACACCGGAGGTCGAGGAGCTTTACATCAATCATGAGTGGATGGGGAATGTGAGGGAACTGGAGAACGCGGTCGAATACGGCACCAATATGGCGTTCGGGAATCTGATCACCATCGATGATGTGCCGGCGAGGATCCTCCAGAAGGAAGAGGAGATCGTGAAGTTCAAGCACCTTGACCGGTCGCTTTCGGAGCAGGTGAAACTCTACGAAAAGGAGATCATCACCCGGAAGCTGAAACAGCACAACGGCGTCAAGGATGTCGTGGCAAAGGAACTGGGACTTTCCAGAGCAACACTGTATAGAAAGCTCTCTGAGCTTGATATAAATTAACCTATGTCTATCAATTAAACCATATTAATTTCAAGGAGGAAAAATTATGGCATTAAGAGAAGCATTACCAAAAATTACCACTCCACTGCCAGGCCCTAACGCAGCAGCACTGATCGAAAGAAGAAAGGCAGCAGTACCTTCCGCGATCGGCACTCCGTATAAGGCTTGCATCGCCAGAGGCGAAGGCGCTATGTTCGAAGACGTTGACGGAAACATCTTCCTCGACTGGATCGCAGGTGTAGGCGTACTCAACATTGGATACTCCCATCCTGAACTGATCGCAGCTGTTAAGGAACAGGCGGACAAGTATTTCCACTCAATGTTCAACATCACGACTCATGAGCCATATGTAAAGCTGGCGGAAGAGTTCTCAAGAATCGCTCCTGTTAAGGGTGATCACAAGAAGGCATTCTTCGTTTGCTCCGGTTCCGAAGCAGATGAAAACGCTGTAAAGGTTGCCAGAAACTACACAGGAAGACCGAACATCATCGTATTCACCGGTGCGTTCCACGGCAGAACATCTCTGACAATGACCATGACAGCGAAGAAGTCCTATGCAGTCGGCATGGGTCCTTTCCCAGATGGTATTTACAGAGCTGAGTTCCCGAACATGTACAGAGCTCCTGGCCGTATGACCGAAGAAGAAGCAATCGCTTACTATGTTGGCAAGCTGGAAGAAGTCTTCATCGAGGCTACTCCGTATGATTCCTGCGCAGCGATCCTGTTCGAGCCTGTACAGGGCGAAGGCGGATTCATTCCTGCTCCGCTGGAATGGGTAAAGGCTGTAAGAAAGATCTGCGACGAGCACGGAATTCTCATGGTATGTGACGAAGTACAGTGCGGCTGGGCAAGATCCGGCAGAATGTTCGCATCCGAATACTACAAGGATGCCGGATGCGCTCCTGACATCATGACAACAGCTAAATCCATCGCTGGTGGTATTCCACTTTCCGCTATCGTTGCTAGAGACGAGATCATGGAAGGTGTTAACCCTGGTACGATCGGTGGTACTTACGGTGCAAACGCTCTGGCAGCAGTATCCGCACTGAAGGTCATCGAAGTTATGGAAAGAGACGATTATCCTGCAAAGGCTCTGCACATCGCAGATGTTCTGACAACTGGTCTGAAGGAACTGCAGAAGCAGTATCCATGCATCGGCGACGTAAGAGGAACCGGCGCTATGATGGGTGTTGAATTCGTTAAGGATCCTGAAACGAAGGAACCGGATGCAGAAATCGTTGGTAAGATCATCCAGAACTGCATGAACAAGGGCCTGATGCTCGAAGCAGCTGGTACTTACAACAATGTCATCAGAATCCTGTCACCTCTGTGCGTAACAGACGAACAGATGAAGGCTGGACTGGACATCATCGCTTCCGCACTGGCAGAAGAGTGCTAAACAAGAACTGAACAAGTAAATCTTGCAAGTCTTGGAATTGGAAGGGGCGTCCCGCTTGGGACGCCTCTTTTTTGTTATATTAAGATGTATTAATGTACCCCTTAATAATCGTGTTAATTTCTTCCATTTGACCAAGGCTTCTGTTATAATCACTATGTATGAGTATATAAGAAGGAAAATGACGCATGAAGACACTATATATTGACTGCACGGCGGGCGTGAGCGGTGACATGCTGCTGGATGCGCTGAAGGCGATCGTGAAGGAAGTGGCCGGTGAAACGGTCGAGGTTCCGGAGCTCGTAAAGGCCCATACACACGACCACGAACACAGCCATGAACACGGGCATGATCATGACCACGAACACAGTCACGAACACAGTCACGACAATAGCCACGGTCGAAGCTACGAAGAGGTGAAACACCTCATCGGGCATACAGCGGATGCAGGTGTGCCGGAGGGCGCGCGGCAGTACGCGTTGAACATCTACTCCGTGATCGCAAAGGCCGAGGCGTCGGTTCACGGCATGACGCTGGAAACCGTCCATTTCCATGAAGTGGGAAGAGACCAGGCGATACAGAACGCGGTCGGCATCGGGATGGCGCTCGACAAACTGGGCTTCGATCCGCGGCCGGGACGATCCGCAGGAAGGATCGTCGTATCCCCGATCTACGACGGGAAGGGCTTTGTAGATTGCGCGCACGGACGGATCCCCGTACCCGTGCCGGCGGTCCGAGCGATGATGGAGGAATGCAGATATGATTTCCGGACGGCTGAAGATGTCGAGACGGAAATGGTCACCCCATCGGGACTGGCCGCGATCATCGGCATCGGCGCGGAGCCGGCCGAGCGGGGCGTGGCGATCATGGGCAGCATCATTGCAGAGACCGAAGCAACAGGAACGAGAGATACAGGCCGGGGCGGCCTGAGAGTATACATGATCGAAGATTGACCGATCAAGAAAAAGACAAAAAAAAGAGGAGAAGTAACCATGACGAACAATCTGGCAAAAACGTATGATCCGAAGAGTTTTGAAGATAGAATCTATCAGGAATGGGAAAGCAAAGGCGCATTCCGTGCGGATAGGGATCCGGACAAGACCCCGTTCTGCATCGTGATGCCGCCTCCAAATATCACCGGGCAGCTGCACATGGGCCACGCCCTTGACCAGACACTGCAGGATGTACTGACGAGATTCCGCAGACTGCAGGGCTACAGCGCGCTGTGGCTGCCGGGAAGCGACCACGCCTCCATCGCGACGGAGGTCAAGGTCGTCGAAAAGATCAGAGAAGACGAAGGCTTGGAAAAAGAAGACCTGGGCAGAGAAGAATTCCTGAAACGCGCCTGGGAGTGGAAGAGAGTCTACGGCGGCAAGATCACGAAGCAGTGCCGCAAGCTGGGTGACTCCTGCGACTGGGACCGCGAACGGTTCACGATGGATGAAGGCTGCAACAAGGCCGTCAATCACTTTTTCGTCCAGCTGTACAACAAGGGCCTGATCTATAGAGGAAACCGTCTGATCAACTGGTGCCCGGAATGCGGAACATCGCTGAGCGACGCGGAAGTCGAACACGAGGACAAGAATGGACTGTACTGGTATTTCCGTTATCCGGCTGTCGACGGCGGCGAAGGCGTCGTCGTAGCGACATCCAGACCGGAGACCATGTTCGGCGACGTGGCCATCGCCGTTCACCCGAGTGACGAGCGGTACAAGGACATGGTCGGCACGAAAGTCATCCTGCCGCTGGTTGGCAAGGAGATCCCGATCATCGCCGACCCGTATCCGGATCCGGAAAAGGGAACCGGCGCCGTCAAGATCACGCCGGCGCACGATGAGAACGACTTTTTGGTCGGCCAGAGAAATGGCCTGCCGAGCCCATGCTGCATCAATTTAGACGCGACCATGAACGAGCTCGCCGGCAAGTACGCGGGCATGGACCGGTATGAATGCCGGAAGGAATGGGTCAAGGATCTGGATGAAGCGGGCTATCTCGTCAAGACCGAAGAAATGGTCATCCCGGCGGGGACCTGCTACCGGTGCCACACCGTCGTGGAACCGATGCTGAGCGACCAGTGGTTCGTCAAGATGGAAGATCTGGCAAAACCGGCCATGGAAGCAGCCCGGAAGGGAGACCTGACCCATGTTCCGGAGCGTTTTGAAAAAATATACATGCACTGGCTGGAAGAAATCCGCGACTGGTGCATTTCCAGACAGCTTTGGTGGGGACACCGGATCCCGGCGTGGTACTGCCAGGATTGCGGCGAGATCGTCGTTGCTAAAGAGACCCCGACCAAGTGCACCAAGTGCGGCAGCACGAACCTGAAACAGGACGAAGACGTACTGGACACCTGGTTCTCCTCCGCGCTCTGGCCGTTCTCGACACTGGGCTGGCCGGAAGAAACGGAAGATTTTAAATACTTCTATCCGACCGACGTGCTCGTCACCGGATATGACATCATCTTCTTCTGGGTTGTCCGGATGGTATTCTCCGCTCTTGAGACAACGGGCAGCGTTCCGTTCTCCGACGTCTACGTGCACGGCCTCGTCCGTGACGCGTTGGGCCGCAAGATGAGCAAAAGCCTCGGAAACGGTATCGATCCGCTGGAGGTCATCGATCAATACGGCGCGGACGCGCTCCGCTTCATGCTGACCACCGGCATTACCCCGGGCAACGACATGCGGTTCAAAGAAGAACGTCTGGAAGCGGCCCGGAATTTTGCGAATAAACTGTGGAACGCGTCGCGGTTCGTCATCATGAACCTGCAGGATGAAAACGGCGAGTTCCTGCCGATCGCGAAGTGCTGCGACGATTGCTGCGGAGCCGCCTGCTGCGACGACATCGCGCTGGATGGCAACATCGCGGATGAAGACAAGTGGATCTTCAGCCGTGTCAACGACGCGACGAAATACATTACGGAAACCATGGAACGGTACGATCTGGCGCTGGCAGGGCAGAGAGCCTATGACCTGATTTGGAACGAGTTCTGTGACTGGTATATCGAGATCGTAAAAGAGAGACTGTACGGTGATGACGAAGAAGACAAGAAGGTCGCACGTTACGTGCTCGTCAGAGTGCTGAAGAATATGCTGACGCTTCTGCATCCGTTCATGCCGTTCATCACCGAAGAGATCTGGAGCTTCCTGCCGCAGCCGGAAGCGACGGAAGATAATCCGTACAACTTCCTGATCAAGGCGAATTGGCCGGAATACAAAGAAGAGCTGCAGTTCCCGGCGGAGACCGAAAAACTGGAAATGGCCATGTCCATCATCCGGAGCATCCGGAACATCCGCGCGGAAGCGGAAGCGTCGCCGGGCAAGAAACTGACCGCCGTGATTCTCTGCGGGGAAGGCAAGGAGGACGTCGTCAAGGCCTGCGAACGGTACATCAAGAAACTGGCCAACATCACGGAGATCACCTTTATCAACGACAAGAAGGACGTCCCGGAAGAGACCATGTCCGCCGTCGTCGATGGCGCCGAGGTCTACATCCCGCTGGATGATCTGATGGATTATGAAGCGGAACTGGATCGTCTCCAGAAAGAAAAGAAACGACTGGAAGGCGAAGTCAAGCGCGTTGTCGGCAAGCTGTCCAATCAGGGATTTGTCAGCAAGGCACCGGCCAAACTGGTCGAAGAGGAGCGCGCGAAGCAGGTCAAGTACGAAGAGATGCTGGCGAAGGTCGTGGACCGGCTGGCCATCGTAGAAGCAAAAGTAAAATAGCGAAACAGGCGAATGAGTACAGCAGTAGAAAAATTTCATGAATTTGATCGATTCGGCAGCATCCTGGGACTGGAACGCGTGAACGAGCTTTTGCGCAGACTGGGAAATCCGCATGAAGGGATGCGGTACATCCATGTTGCCGGGACCAACGGCAAAGGCTCCGTTTCAAAGTTCCTCGAGAAGGGGCTGGCCGGCTGCGGCTATAAGGTCGGGCTGTATACATCGCCGTACATCGAGAAATTCAACGAAAGGATCCAGTTCGACGGAGAGATGATCACCGACGAAGAACTGGAAATATATGGAGGACAGGCGCTTGCCAAGGCTGCCGAGATGACCGATGAAGGATTGACTTCACCGACGGAATTCGAAGTGGTCATGGCGACGGCATTTCTGTTCTTCAAAGACAAAAATCCCGACATCGTCGTGCTGGAAGCAGGGATGGGCGGTATCGGAGACGCGACCAATGTGATCCGGAAACCTCTGGTCAGCGTATTCACCAGCGTGTCCTTCGATCACATGCACATTCTGGGCAATACGCTGGAAGAGATCGCGGCGGACAAAGCCGGCATCATCAAGCTGGGCTGCCCGGTGGTTTCCAACGTCCAGCAGCACGGACCTGCTGCCGTCATCGCCAGGCGGGCGTACGAACAGGGCAGCAGACTGTACGATGTCGCGAAGATCAAATTCAGCATCGACTGGCACACGCCGATGGAACAGCAGGTCAGCATGGAACTGTGGCAGACCGATTACAGCGAGGTCATCATCTCCATGACCGGACGCCATCAGGCGGAGAATCTCAAGACGGCGCTGGCAGTCATCGAGATCCTGCGCAAGGCGGGGGAGATCAAGGTCGAGCGCAGCCGGTTGTACGACGGCCTGCGGAAGGCCGTGCAGCCGGGACGTTTCGAAGTGATCCGCAGGGAGAATCCGCTGGTGGTCATCGACGGCGCGCACAACGACGCCGGTGCAAAAGCCATCGCCGAGACCATGCTGGAGAATTTTGCAGGAAAGAAAACGCTCATCGTCATGGGCATGGTCACGAAAAAGGAGACCGAAAAAGTCGTGGGGCATTTTCTCGATGTAACGACGGATTTCATCGTGACGCAGCCAAGCTATGAAGGGCGCGCCCTGGCAGCGGCGGAGCTGGAGAAGATCATCCGCGAGGTCGCGGACGAGAAAGAAATCGAAGTCCATATCCTGGACTGTATCGATAAAGCATCGGACAGCGTGAAAAAGGCAGAGGAAATCTGGGATGGGTACGATGTCGTGCTGTTTGTCGGATCCCTCTATCTGATCGGTGAGGTCCGGAGCATTTTAAAAAGCAATCGCTACGACCCGGACAGAACGCTTAAATACGGCGATAACAGATAATAAGAGTGGGAGGCACCCAAAATGGAAAGGAAAATAAAAGGAAAACTGCTGCTTTACTACAACCCGTTTTCGGGAAGCGGCAGCATCAAAGATCATCTGGACCACGTCATCGACCGGTGTCAGCAGGCAGGCTATGCAGTCATGCCGATCCGTGCGGAACGGGCAATCACGATCGATGATATTATGGGAGCGATCGACGAGGATGAATTCAAGCGCATCATCGTGTCAGGCGGAGACGGTACGATCCACAAACTGGTCAATGCCATGATCAAGCACGATGTCCACATTCCGATCGGACTCATGCCGAGCGGAACCGCGAATGATTTCGCCTTCTACTTTGAAATCGATTCGGATATCGACGCGGCGCTGGACGTGGCGCTTGGCGACAAGACGACCATGGCCGATGTCGGAATGATCAACGACAGGTATTTTGTCAATGTCTGCGCAATGGGGGCAATGGTGGACGTCAGCCAGAAGACGGACCCGCAGCTCAAGAACGCGCTCGGGCCGCTGGCATACTATCTGAAGGCGGCCAGTGAACTGCCTCAGGTCCACGGCATCCCGATGAAGCTTACGACGCCGGATCAGGTTATCGAAGAGGAATTCTACTTCCTGACGGTCATGAACGGTGAATCTGCAGGCGGGTTCCGGAAACTGTCACCAAGTTCATCCATGAACGACGGCAAAATCGACGTTGTCGCGTTCCGGAAGATGCCAATTATGGAATTTGGGCCGCTGCTGTTCGAACTGATCAACGGCAGACACCCGAATAATAAAAACGTGCTTTACTTCCAGACAGAGAGTCTGGATGTGGAATCACCGGAAGATCTGGTGACGGATACAGACGGTGAAAAAGGAGAGAGACTTCCGGTCCACTTCGGCGTTCTTGAGAAACGCCTGGAGGTGTTCGTATCGGAAAAAACATGGAATTATGATTGATTACAGAATTGCAGAAACCGATGATTATACGGGACTCGTTCCGTTTTTCATAGAAAATGAGTTGGAATTCACCGATGAAGACCTGGAGGAAGTGCCGACGGATCTGGTCAAATGCTGGAAAGCAACATTGGCAGAAGGACCGGACGAGGGAAAAATGATCGGTGCATTTGTGCTGGCAAAGCGGGAAGGTTGCTTTATCTGCGACGGGATCGCGGTCGATCCGCAGTTCCGGGGATACGATATCGGGACCGAGATGCTGCGCCTGGGACTGGAGGAGACGGAAGTCGACGGAGGACAGGAAATGTATCTTGTCGCCAGAGCGCCGGAGTTCTTCCGCAAGAACGGATTCAAAACGATCGGGCGTGACGAGGCGCCGAATTTCTTTGAATGCCTGACTTGTCCCCAGTACCAGATCACTTGCCACCCGGAGGTAATGGTGTATGAGATCAAAACGAAGTAAACAATTTCTAATATGGATCCTGGTCGTGACGCTCAGCATGACGACAGCCTTTACGGGTGACGTCGTTTATGGCGCAGAGGAACAGGAAGATGTGAATCCGGATCAGGTCGTCGAAGAAAGCGCCGACAGCTGGCGCTATGAGAACGGCGAACTGAAAGACGTGACCATGGATCAAAACGCGGTGATGGGAAACTCCATCGAAGAGGACGAAGATTCTCTGGAGGCCGCGGCAGATTCGGGTTACGGGATGACTCAGGACAAGAAGTGGGTCTTCAAATACGCGGGTAAGAAAGTGACCTGCACCGGCGGCTATCTCAAGGGGATCGACGTCAGCGTATGGCAGAACCGCTCCCTTTCGAACCGGTACATCAACTGGAAAAAAGTCAAGAAGGCCGTCGACAAGGGCAAACTCGATTTCGTGATCATCCGCTGCGGATACAACGTCAACAAGAAAGAGTACGATGACAGCGAGTTCGAATACAACGTCAAGGCGTGCGAAAAGAAGAAGATCCCGTACGGCGTGTATCTTTATTCCTATGCCAAGAACGAAGATGATGCCAAGAGCGAGGCAAAGCACGCGCTGCGCCTGCTGAAGGGACATTATCCGAAATACCCGGTCTATTACGATCTGGAGGACTACAGCATTCTCAGCGCGACGGGCAAAAGCAAATCCAAAGTGACGAAATTCGCCAAGATCTTTTGCTCGAGGCTTGCCAACAACGGATACAAGTCGGGCGTATATGCCAACCTGACCTGGTTCAGCAAATACATCGACGGACCGGCGCTGAAGGAAAGCGGCTATGATCTGTGGTTGGCGCAGTGGGCCCGTTCCAGTCAGAGCTACAGCGGCGGATCGAACTACAGCATCTGGCAGTGCTCCAGTTGGGGAAAGGTCAGCGGGATCCGCGGACGGGTCGACGTCGATCTGCTGGTCAAGAAGTACAGCGTGATGAAGAAGTACATGAAGGATATTAGCCTGCCATCCACGCTGAAAGTCGAAGCCAGCGAAATGTCGGAAAGCGAGATCAAATACGGATCCATCCGGTCTAGAAAAGGGCCGGGACCTGGCTGGCGGCCATCCAAGAAATACGAAGCCGGAACACATGTCGGCGTCCTCGAGAAAGCGAACGGCTACTACCATCTCGACACCGGGGACTGGGTAACTTCCGACAGCATCTATAAGCCGACGGATCCAAAGGAGTTCGACGGAACGACCTTTACCGCGTACAACGGAGAGATGATCACCTCCTCGTGGGTGAAGTTCGAAGGGAGCATCTACTACGCGACAGAGACAGGCGCCATTGTGAAATCCCAGGTCCTGAAGATCGGGAGATACCGGTACGGTTTTGACGCGACCGGCGCTATGTGCAAAGGCGTGACAAAATGGTTCGGCAATCAGAAATACAAGTTCGACAACGAGGGATACGCGATCCAGAAAAAAGCGGTCATCAACAAGAAGGTGACGTGCCGTTCCGGCCCTGGAAAGGATTATTACTACAAGGGCAAGGTGAAGAAGGGCAAGACCGTCTTCATCATCCGGAAGAGTGGGGACTGGAGCCAGATGACCGACGGATACTGGGTACCGACCAGCAAGACGACGGCCAAGCTCATGTACCCGATCTATCGTCCGGAAGTAAAGGTCAACATGCAGGCCATGTTGAATGAGACATATACCAGCAAGAGCGGTCCGAAAACGTCCTACCTGGATGTGAAGACCTATCAGGAAGGGGCGACGGTCACCATTACCGGAACATACGGCAAGTGGGCGCAGCTCAGCGGCGGTGACTGGGTACCGCTCAAAAAGTTGACGATATTAGAGTAGAGGGAGTGCAGAAGAATGAGTAAACGGATCAGAAGCTTTGTTGTTTTTGGATTGGCGTTCGTGCTATGTGTCTCCATGTCATTCACTCCGGTGATGGCATATCAGGCAAGCGCGGGCTCATCCGATGAATTGACATACGAAGATTTTGAAGGCAAAAACGTCGAGAAACTGAAAAAGCATAAGGACACCAAAAAGCTCGTGGAAGACCCGGAACTCTACCGGTACTATGAGGTGAACAAAAAAGGCGATCTCAAAGAGAAAAAGGTGGAACTGGACGAGGTCGACAAGTTTATCCAGCAGATGGACAAGAACGCGGAAGGCATCAGCGATACGCGGATCGCTAAGATGAACTCGAGCATGAACTGCGTCGGCTGTGGCGTCTCAGGTCTCGGCAAGGCGGAAACACCGAGCAAATACAGTCAGTATGTTCGGTGCAACTGTCTCGACATCTCCTGGTGGCAGGGCAATATCAGCAAGAGCTCCTGGAAAAAGATCAAGGATGCCGGCGTCAAATATGTCATTCTCCGCACCAGCTATACCAGCCTCAGCAAGTTCAGCCTGAACGAGGACAGCAAGTTCGCACAGAATATCGAGCGGGCGTACAATGAGGGCATCAAGGTCGGCGTCTATCACTTCTCTCAGGCGATCACCGTCAAAGAGGCGAAAAAAGAAGCGGACTACACCCTCAACATCATCGAACCATATAAAGATAAGATCAAGCTTCCGGTCGTACTCGACTACGAGACAAACGGCGCGGGAAGATTGAATATGCCGAAACTGAAGAAACTTTGGGCGAGCGGAGACTCCACAAAGATCTGCAGCGCGTTCTGCGACAAAGTGAAGGAAGCCGGCTACAAGCCGATGGTCTATGCCAACTATACGATGCTGAACAATTACATGGATCATAAGTCGCTGGAAAAGAAATACCGCATCTGGCTGGCCAACTACACGACCAAGGGAACCGCGACCACATATCCGGGCGAATACTGGATGTGGCAGTACAGCTCCAGCGGCAAAGTCAACGGACTGTCCGGCTGCATTGACATGAACTACATCTTCAAGAACGGACAGGGCGGATCGAAAGTCAAGCTGAAGAAATCAGCCACCGAATCAGGCAGCACCGGCAACAGCACAACAACAGCAGCTACGACAAAACCTACGACTGTTCCGACCACGGCCGCGGCTACGGCGGCCGGCTCCTATCGGGCAAAGACCATCGATGAAGCCAATTACCGGACCGGTCCGGGAACGAATTACAAAGTCAAGGGAGCCTATAAGAAAGGGACGATCGTAACGGTCGTCGGCACTTCCGGCAGCTGGTCCAAGCTGGACACCGGATACTATATTTTCTCCGCATTGCTGAAAAAAACGAAATATCCATATAAAGTCAGAACGACCGACGAGCTGAATTATCGAAGCGGTCCGGGAACGGAATACGATGTTTTGGGCACCTATAAAAAAGGCAAGAAACTGACCATTGTTTCCAAGAAGAAAGATTGGGGAAAGACCAAGAAGGGTTATTACGTCTATTTGAAGTTTACGGAAAAGATAGAGCAGTAACAGGAGTAGGTTGTAAGTATGGACGAAAAGGAACGGCAGCGACAATATCAGGAATATCTGTCTTTGCGTGAAAACAGGCACCCGGAGGAACCCGGCAGGCATACGTACGGGGAGTCTGAAATGCGGAAAATCTATCGCGAAAAGGCACAGCGCGAGCAGATGGAAGCCTTCCGTGAGAGGCAAAAACAGCGGGAGCGGGATGAATACATGGCAGCCCGCCAGCAACGGCAAGAGCAGCAGTCGCCGCATAAGAAAAAGAAAATCGACCTGCAGAAAATGGCGAAAGAAAAACTGGGGAAACTGGAAAGATCGGTCCAATCGGAAAGATCGGAAAGACCGAAAAGATCGGAAAGACCGGTGAGATCGGAACGACCGAAACGACCGGAAAGGCCGGTCAGACCGGAACGGCCAATCAAACGGAAGAAAAAGAAGAACGTTGCGAAACGCGTGGCTGTCGGCGTCATCATCGCGGTCTTGCTGCTTGCGATCCTGGCCGTCGGCGGTGTGATGATGGCTTTCGGTACGCTCAACAGCATGCAGGATATCGATGTGGATAAGGATGCCATCGCCATCAATCCGGAGGTCGCGGCAGAGCTGGATGGCTACACGAACATCGCGGTCCTCGGCACCGATGCCCGTGCAGACGATAAGGAAAACGCCAGAAGCGATGCGATCATCGTGGCGAGCATCAATAAAGAGACCAATGAAGTCAAACTGTTCTCCGTATTCCGCGACACCCTGCTGGATGTCGGGGAGCAGGGCCTTGACAAGATCACGCACGCGTATTCATACGGCGGGGCGCAGCAGAGCCTGTATACGCTGAACAAAAACCTCGATCTCAACATCGATAAAGTCGTCGTGATCAACTGGAAGACCGTAGCGGAAATGATCGACGCGGTCGGGGGCATCAAGATCGATATCCAGGAATCTGAGATCGAGGAAATGAACAAGTACATCAAGGAAACGGCGAAGAACGTCGACGGTCCGAGCGATAAGATCAAGAAGCCGGGCAAGCAGATGCTGAATGGTGTCCAGGCGGTCACCTATTCCAGGATCCGGAAGGATGCCGCAACGGGTGACTACCGCCGAAACGAGAGGATGAAGATCGTCTTCAGCAAGACCTTCAAGAAACTCCGCAATGCCGGCTATTTCAAGATGTTCCAGGTAGCGCGGAAGACGATGCCGGAGGTCGGCACCAACATGTCCACGAACGAGGTCATGCGTATGATGCTGAAATTCAAATCCTACGACATGACAGACAGCACCACCGGTTTCCCATACGATGTAGGAGCATGGACGGGATACGCCGGAGCGGGCCTTGCGTGGTACGGTCCGCCGATCAACCTGTCGAACAACGTATCCAAACTGCACAAACAGTTTTTCAATCAGGACGATTACACGCCGACGGATACGGTGCAGGAAATCAGCACGCACATTTCCGAATTAACCGGTTTGTGGTAAGGAAGCAATGTAATGGATAGTATGGAAAAAAAGAAAATCATGATCCTGTTCGGAGGCGTCTCCTCAGAGCATGAAGTTTCACGGGTGTCCGCAGCTTCAGTCCTGGAACACATCGACCGTGAGAAATATGACGTCATGGCGACAGGAATCACCAAGGACGGACGGTGGCTTCTGACAAAAGCTCCGACGGAGGACATCGCCAGCGGAGCGTGGGAGAACGCCGCGGGGAACGAGGGACTTTGCATTGTTCCCGGAGAGGGATTCAAGGATCTGCACGTGGATATGGTATTCCCGGTGCTGCACGGCAAGAATGGGGAAGACGGACGGATGCAGGGATTTCTCCGAGTCGCCGGTCTGCCGTTCGTAGGCTCAGATTCGACCTCTTCCGCAGCCTGCATGGATAAGGCGATCACAAAGGCCGTGGTGGATCAGGCGGAAGCCTGCAGCCAGGCAAAGTGCTGCGTCGCCCACAGGGGATGCGATGAAGAAGCGGCCGCGAAGGTGATCGAACGGTTCTTCCGCGGGGAGTATCCGCTTTTCGTGAAACCAGCCAACGCCGGCTCTTCCGTCGGGATCAGCAAAGTCAAAGACCTCGCACATCTGCCGGAGGCCCTGCGCGTAGCTTTTGCAGAAGATTCCAAGGCGCTCATCGAAGAAATGGTGGAAGGCCGGGAGATCGAAGTAGCGGTGCTTGGCAATACTGGCGCGCTGAAGGAGACGGATCGGCCGATCGCTTCCTGTGTCGGCGAAATATTTGCCGCCAATGAGTTCTATGATTACGAGGCAAAGTATGATAATATAGGTTCCAGAACGTCGATCGTGAAGGATCTTTCCGAGGATATGGAAGAGGAGATCCGCGAGGCTGCCGTGAACATCTACCAGATCATGGGATGCGAAGGACTCGCCAGAGTCGATTTTTTCCTCGAACAGGGGGAGAGCGGCGGCTACGACGACGGGATACTCGTTTTTAATGAGATCAATACGCTGCCGGGATTCACATCCATCAGCATGTACCCGCAGCTTTGGGAAGAATCAGGGATCCCATACAGTGAGCTGATCGACCGGCTCATCGAGCTGGCCTTTGAAAAACAAATCGCAGAATAGAGGAGAGAAGCAGAAATGGCAAAGGAAAAAATCAATTTTGAAGATGAACAGGTAAGATCCAATTACAGACATACGACCTCACACATCATGGCGCAGGCGGTCAAGCACCTGTGGCCGGACGCGAAGCTGGCCATCGGGCCGTCCATCGATAATGGATTCTACTATGACTTCGACATGGAGCACGTGCTGAATGACCAGGATCTGTTGAAGATCCAGAAGGAAATGAAGAAAATCATTCAGGCGAACTATCCGCTGGAACGGTTCGAACTGCCGAGAAATGAGGCAATCCAGTTTATGGAGGAAGCCGGCGAACCATACAAGGTGGAACTGATCCAGGATCTGCCGGAAGATGCGACGATCTCCTTCTACAGACAGGGCGATTTTACGGATCTTTGCGCGGGACCGCACATGGAGAAAACAGGCCAAATCAAGGCAGTCAAGCTGCAGAGCGTGGCCGGCGCGTACTGGCGCGGTGACTCCAATCGCAAAATGCTGCAGAGAATCTACGGAACCTGCTTCCCAAGCCAGGAAGAATTGGATGAATATCTGAAAAAAATCGAAGAAGCGAAGAAGAGAGACCACCGGAAGATCGGTAAAGAAATGGATCTGTTCGCGCTCTACGATGAAGGTCCGGGATTCCCGTTCTTCCTGCCAAAGGGCATGATCATCCGGAACGAACTGCAAAGTTACTGGAAAGAGCTGCACCGCAAAAGAGGATATGAGGAGATCTTGACGCCGTTGATTCTCAACCGGGATCTTTGGCTCACTTCAGGACACTGGGATCACTATAAAGACAACATGTATTTCGTCAAGATAGACGACGAAGATTACGCAATCAAACCGATGAATTGCCCGGGTTCCATTCTGGTTTACAAGAGAAAGCTCTGGTCATACAGAGAACTCCCTGTAAGATATGCGGAAATGGGACAGGTACATAGACATGAGCTCAGCGGAGCATTGCACGGGCTGATGAGAGTCAGAACGTTCGTACAGGACGATGCCCACATCTTCATGCTTCCGGAACAGACCCGGGACGAAGTCGTCAAGATCATTCAGCTGTATGATGATCTGTATAAACTCTTTAATTTGCCGTATCACATTGAACTGTCCACGATGCCGGACGACCACATGGGAACAGAAGAAGAATGGGCTTCTGCAGAGAACGCTCTGAAGGAAGCCATCGAATCCATCGGCGTTCCTTATGTTGTCAATGAAGGCGACGGCGCATTTTACGGGCCGAAGCTGGACTTTCATCTGGAAGACTCCATCGGCAGAACATGGCAGTGCGGCACATTGCAACTGGATATGCAAATGCCGCAGCGTTTCGACATCAACTACATTGGCTCCGACGGCGAAAAGCATCGGCCGCTCATGATCCACCGCGCAGCGTTCGGCTCCGTCGAGCGTTTCATCGGGATCCTGATTGAGCATTTTGCAGGAAAATTCCCGCTCTGGCTGGCACCGGTGCAGGTGAGACTGATGACTGTTACGGAGAAGTTCACGGATTACGCACAGGAAGTGGCGGCGCTGTTCGAAGAAGCCGGCATCCGCGTGGAATGCGATATCCGGAACGAGAAGATCGGATATAAGATTCGTGAAGCCCGCAACGAGCGCGTTCCGTACATGTGCATCATCGGCGAGAAGGAAGTCGAAGGAAAGATCCTGACCGTCCGGAACGGCAAGACCGGCGAGCAGTCCGAAATGACGCCGGACGAACTGCAGGCTCTCATGCTGGAAGAAATCGCGACCAAGGCGCTGTAGGACGGCGGACAAAAACCATCAAAAGAGATAGAGAAAAGGCTGAAACGATTATGTTTCAGCCTTCAGACTGTAGACAAAGACCCAATCTCAGCTAACGAGATAACGGGTCTTTTCTCTTTTGTTAAATCAAACCATAATCGGGGAAATATCCCGAAGAACTCAGGCTGTTTCTCAGGATGGACAGAAAATCGTGTATGAAAG
>JAFRJI010000006.1 GCA_017432345.1 Bacillota bacterium
GGATATATATTATCGAGGATTTTCTGGATATAGAAGGCATGCGCAGCAGCATGAAGGATTTCAAGAACGCTGCATGGAACCTCGATAAAAAGCTGAAAGGACAGCTTGGCCGGATGATGATCCTGTCAAATGAGTCCTGCGGCCGATGCAAAGACTGCACCTTTCCGGATGAGCCGTGCCGTTTTCCGGACGATCTGCATCATTCCATAGAAGGGTACGGATTCTATGTAAATGAACTGGCCGGACAGGCCGGCATCAGATATACGAACGGGCCGGGCACCGTGACGTTCTTCGGAGCTGTTCTGTATTAGCTGCACAATGCGCGGAGAACGATTGATCACTTCATAGGATCTATAAATTCTTTCGTGTTCTTCCTGATAATTCCCGCAAACAGAATCAGGGAAAAAAGGTTGGGAATGCACATGATGCCGTTGCAGAAGTCCGCGGCGTCCCAAAGAATCTGCGCAGAAAGAACGAAGCCCGCAAAAGTCATGATCACATGCATGATTCGGAAACCGATGATCGTTTTGGACCCGAACAGGAACTGCCACGCGGATTCACCGTAAGTCTCCCAGCCGATCGTCGTGGAGAAGCAGAACAGGACGAGGCACAGGGTAACAACGATATCTCCCACTCTTCCGAGGGAGAGGGTCCACGCCGCATTCGAGATGGCTGCGGTTTCCGTAACGCTGTAGACACCCGCCGCGACCTGCCCCCCGATTCCGGAAGTCAGCACAACCAGTGCCGTGAACGTGCAGATAACGATCGTGTCGAAGAAGACTTCCACGATGCCGTAAAGGCTCTGCTGTGCAGGGACCTCGATGTCGGAAGTGACGTGCACGAGAGGCGCGCCGCCGACACCGGCTTCATTGGAGAAGACACCGCGTGTCACGCCCTTGGAGATCGCCTGCCGGATCGTGATGCCCATCACACCGCCCCACATTGCTCTGTTGCTGAAAGCACTCGTAAAGATCAGCGCCAGTGCGCCGGGTACGGCTTTGATATTTACGATAATGATGATCAGGCCGAAGAACACATAGACGACCGCCATCACCGGGGTCAGAACGGAGCACACGCTGCCGATCTTTTTGAGGCCGCCCATAATGACCAGCGCGGAAAGCCCGCAGAAGACAAGTCCCCACAACCAGCCGGGAATCACCGGGATACTGCTGCCGAGAACGCCCGCGATGGAGCTGGACTGGACCGCGTTGCAGGAAATGAACGAAACCAGGATACAGAAGATCGCAAATACGGCCGCGAAAATCTTTCCGAGCCATTTCCAGTTGTCTTTCATGCCGCGCGTCAGGATGTACATGACGCCGCCGCGCCAGATGCCCTTATCGTCTTTCTCCCGATAGTGCATGGCCAGCATGATCTCCGCGTATTTTGTCGCCATGCCGGTGATGGCCGCGACCCACATCCAGAAGATCGCGCCGGGGCCGCCGGAGACCAGCGCGGCCACGACACCGACGACATTCCCGTTGCCCACGCAGCCGGAAAGCGCCGTCGCCAGCGCTTCAAAAGGCCGGAGCTGCCCGTATCCCGTTCCCTTTTTCTTCAGATTTCCAAATACCGTGCGGACCGCCACGCCGAATTTTCGGAACTGGACGCCGCGTGTGATCACCGTCATCAGGATACCGGTGCCGAAGAACACGCACAGCATGATCGGTCCGAAAAGAAAGCCCGTACCGGTGTTGAAAAAGTTGTCAAGTGCAGTCAGCATAACAGATTCCCCCTCTGCATTTTTAGGAAATTATAATTCCCATTTACCTACTAAGTCAATAGGTTTTATACTATTTCAGAGATATTGCGGTTTTATACCACAAGTATAATGACAAAGAGTTTTGGACGTGTTATAGTGATTTCCGGAAATAAAAAAGGACCGCAGGTCCGGAAAGGAAAGGCAATGCTGCAGATCAGTGCGCAAAACAAAAAAAGAATATACGGCCCGTACGATCTTCAGGGGACAACTCTGCCTTCATTCAGAAAGAATGAATGGATCAGTGATGCATGCCTTCATAAGACCGGATCAAGCGGTAATCTGGGACCGGGTGCCTCCATGCGCATCCCGGTATGACCGGATCGAATTCAGATTACTGAAAACCACCGCTTGTCCATAAAAGACAGGCGGTTTTTTTACGCCTCGGCATGGTTCACATCGAAGACAGAGCGAAGAATCTTAAATGTAGGGAATGCAAGAAACAGGAGGTGTAAAAGATGACAATTCCGTTCATTGATACAGTCGCAACAGGACGAAACATCAACAGGCTGCGAAATGCGGCCGGGATGTCCGTAAGGGATATCCAGACGGTGTTCGGATTCGCGACGCCGCAGGCAATTTACAAGTGGATCCACGGAACATCCATGCCGACGATCGACAATCTGGTCATTCTGGCAGCCATGCTGGGAGTGACTCTGGATGAGATCGTAGTACTGAGCACTGACGCCCGGATGTGTGGATAGGATAATGAAAACTTCATATAAGAAAACCGGCGGCAGCTCATTCGGAAGAGCGCTGAAAAAAATAAATCCTGTGTGGGATTTTAACAGCAGAAAGATGCATTTACAGATGTAGTTGGTTCGATTCCAACCCGCCGGTATGGGATGCTTACAGCAAAACAGCTTCCGTCCAAAGCACATGACATTTAATCATGAGGAAAATGCATCCTGAACAGGTGACCCTTACAGCAATTATTTGAGGAATGGCAAATACAGACTCATAACCTGTAGATCGGTTCGAATCCGAATTTTCAAAAGGGTCATGCACTATAACAGCGGAAAGGAGGAAAAAGACTATGAATTTCGCTGAGGCAGCATTAAGAAACGCTGCATTTACAAGAACTGAAAACGGAGCCGCGGCATTAAACACCACCGGCGATGCACGGCTGGATTTCTTCGGAGCAGCCGGTTCACTCCGCACGGCGCAGAAGGAGCGGATCAACCGTCTTTTCTCCGAAGCGTGGAAGCAGGATCCGCTGTTCGCAACGAAGATCGCGTTCTATGCGCGTGACGTAAGAGGCGGACTGGGCGAAAGGCAGACTTTCCGCACGCTCCTGCAGTACATGGCAGAGAATCACCCCGAGGCGCTGCGGCCGAACCTGGATCTGATCGGTGTCTACGGTCGTTACGACGACCTGTACGCCCTGATCGGAACGCCCCTCGAAAATGAGATGTGGGCGGCCATGAAGGCACAGTTCGAGGAAGACCGCCGGAACCTGCAGGCCGGAAATGCCGTTTCCCTGCTCGCAAAGTGGATCAGGACCGCCGACGCTTCTTCTGAAAACACCAGAAGGCTCGGAATCCTGACCGCACAGAAGCTGGGATACTCCGTGTACGAATTCAAGAGACTGGTTCGTGCAATGAGGAAGCACATCGGAATCGTCGAAGCGCTCATGTCCGCGGGACGATGGGACGAAATCCGCTACTCCGCGGTTCCTTCCAGAGCCATGATGATTTACAGAAATGCGTTCATGAAGCATGACGCGGTCCGCTACGGAGAATTCGTCCAAAGGGCGGTACGCGGGGAGGAGACAGTCCACTCTGCGGCTCTGTACCCGTACGACATCGTCGAAAAGGTCATGGAAATGAGCTGGAACGGATGCCGGATCACGGAAGATGACACGCTGGAAGCCCAGTGGCGCCAGCTGCCCTCTTACGTAGAGCCGGGGACCAACGCCCTCGTTATCGCGGATACGTCCGGTTCCATGTACGGAAGGCCGATGGCGACTTCGGTCGGACTCGCGGTGTACTTCGCGGAGCGGAACACAGGTCCGTTCCACAACCTGTTCATGTCCTTCTCCGGAACCTCCCGGTTCCAGATGCTGAAGGGAGAGACGCTTGCCCAGAAGATCGCAGGCATCAACATGAACGACTGGGCGAACAACACCAATCTGGAAGCAGCGTTCCATAACGTGCTGGTGACAGCGGTGAGGAACCATGTTCCCGCAAAGGAAATGCCGAAGTCCCTGATCGTCATCTCCGACATGGAGATCGACTACTGCGGTGACCGGAACTGGACGTTCTACGACATGATGTCCCGCCGGTTCAGAGAGTACGGCTACCAGATCCCGAACATCGTCTTCTGGAACGTGGCGAGCCGCCACGACGTATTCCATGCCGACCGGAACCGTACCGGTGTCCAGCTGGTAAGCGGACAGTCCGCGGCGGTGTTCCGTCAGGTCATGCAGTGCGTGGGATTCACGCCGGTGGCGGCGATGGAAAGGATCATCAATTCCGAAGGATATGCGGCTATAGAGGTGGCATGAGGGTGAGTCAGGGGACGTATCTACTGACTCA
>JAFRJI010000007.1 GCA_017432345.1 Bacillota bacterium
CGGAGACGGTGGGATTCGAACCCACGTGCCCCGGAGGACAACCGCATTTCGAGTGCGGCTCGTTATGACCACTTCGATACGTCTCCAATTCATATCTGTACGTCTGTCTATCCGTTCGTCATTTCAATGACGTCCCATAGTATACATCAATTTCAATCTGTTCGCAAGACTTCAAAAGTGATAGAATGTAGGTGCACCAAGGAAGAGCCAAGGAGGCACCACAATGAAAGAAACTATCGATCTCATCGTTTGCAACCCGGCCGGAAATACGACCATTCTGGTCCTGTCCCCTGCCCCGATCAGCCGCTATCAGGAAATCACCGATGCGGTGCTGGACATCGACTTCAAAGACGGTTACGGCGTTCAATTCACAGAGGAAAATTACGATAAAGAAATCAAAGGCGAACAGGTCGCCTTCATGCTGCCGGATGCGGACGACGGAACCGGACGCATGCTCCCGGCCATGAATATGTGCGGACTCGAATTCTGCGGAAACGCATCAAGGAGTTTTGCATATTATCGGGCGGTCAACGCGAACCCGCCGCTTAAGGAGATCATGGTGAAAGTCAGCGGCTGCGACTACCCGTTGGTCGCCGAGATCGATTCGGAAAACAAAGACGCAAAGATCCAGATGCCGCTGCCGCATGAGGCGGCGCGTTTCACCGCGGAGCAGCTGGGACTGGCGGACCGCTATCCGGATATGACAGAGGCGATCCTCGTGGATATGGACGGCATCTCCCATCTGGTGCTCAAAGACGTCGAGCCGTCGCCGGAGCTTTTTGAGGAACTCAAAGGATTGTTCTATCCGGCGTCGATGAAGGTGGACGGCGCTTCAGAAACGGACGGCGCCCTGATTGGCGATTTCCCGGCGATGGGCGTTATGTTCATCGACACGAAGACGGACATCATGACGCCGGTCGTCTACGTGCATGATGTGGATACGACGTATTTTGAGGGCAGCTGCGCATCCGGAACGACCGCGGCTTCGTTCGTGCTCGCGATGGATCTGCCGGATGGCACACACAAACTGACATTTCGCCAGCCGGCCGGTACGCTCTACACCGAGGTACAAAAAGAGTCCGGTCAGATCAAAGAGATCAAACTGAACGGACTCGTGGAACTGTCAGATATTATCACAGTCGAAATATAGACCAACCACTAGACTCCGGGCGGTACGATGAACCGTACGGCGCACGGAACCACTTCGAACTCGACGCGTTTCTGCCGCGTGATCTCACCATCCACACAAAGTTTCAGATACTCGCCATTTGACGTAATGGCAAGTGTTTTTGTCTGCTCGTAATCGAAGACGCGGGCGACCCTCGGATCCTCCAGATGCGTCCCCTTCTGGTACTTCGAGAACATCCGTACAAAGAACCGCCGGGTAACGCCGCTCTTGACGCGGCTAACGTCCATCAGACCGTCGTCGAGGACCGCGCGCGGCACGCCTTTGATGCCGCCTCCGCAAAAGCACCCGTTCGCGACGGAGATCAGCAGCACGTTGCCATCATAGATTTTTCTCCCCGGCCCGTACTCCACGCGCAGGCTGATTTCACGTTTCCGGCCAAGCGAAAACAAAATCGCGGCCAGATACGCCGTCGACCCGTTCATCAGCGGCCACGTCTTCACGTTCTCGGTCATGTCCACCACATCCGCATCGAAACCGATGTTGAACATATTCGCGCAAAGGCCTTCCGTGACCGCGCCCTGGTACTCCGCCCGATAGCGGATAAGATCGCTGTCCCGGCTTTCCCCGAGAATCTGACCCTCCACGCTGCGGAACGCGTCCGGATCGCCGTAATTGCGGATGTAATCGTTGCCGGTCCCGTACGGAATCGCGCCGACCTCCACGTTATCAAACCCGAAAGCGCCGTTCACCAGCTCATTGACGGTGCCGTCGCCGCCCACGCCGATCACACGGAGACTGTCTGGTTCCTCCCCGCGAAGCTCCGCCTCCCATCGGTGAGTTTTGCAAAGTTCCCGCACATAACGCTGCGCGTCACCGGGGCCTTTGGTATAGTACACATCGTAATCGATACCGTACTTTTTGACCGCGTCACGGATCTCGTAGAGGATCTCGTTTTTATGCTTTTTTCCGCCCGAAACCGGGTTCAAAATAAAATAGTATTTCATGTATTTAAAATAACATACTGTGTAGTATAATATCCACAGAAATTTGTTTGAAGGAGGCAGGTCATGCTGAACGGTAAAACAATCATCATCGGAATCAGCGGCGGGATCGCCGCGTATAAGACAGCCTATCTGGTCAGCCGGCTGGTGAAGAACCACGCCGAAGTCCACGTGATCATGACGGATCACGCCCGTGAATTCATCGCGCCGCTGACGTTCGAAACGCTGTCCGGTCAAGAGTGCGTAACCAATACGTTTGAACGCAAAGGCCACTTTGACGTCGAGCACGTGGAGCTGGCGAAAAAGGCCGATCTGTTCATGGTCGCCCCTGCCACCGCCAATATCATCGCCAAATTTGCGCACGGCATCGCGGACGACATGCTGAGCACGACTTTCCTGGCAGCCAATTGCCCGAAGATCGTGGTTCCTGCCATGAACACGCGGATGTACGAAAACCCGATCACTCAGGACAACATCGAACTTCTCCGGAAGTACGGGATGACCGTGGTCGACCCTGCTGTCGGACTGCTGGCCTGCGGCGATACCGGAGCAGGCAAAATGCCCGAACCGGAGGAATTGTTCGAGTGGATCCTCCGCGAGGTCGGGCGGCCGAAAGATATGATCGGAAAACGCGTCCTCGTTTCTGCCGGAGCGACCCAGGAGTCGATGGATCCGGTGCGTTACATCACCAACCACTCTAGTGGCAAGATGGGTTTTGCAGTAGCCAGAGAATGCGTGATGCGCGGAGCTGACGTGACATTGGTCAAAGCAGCCACGAGCGCCGAAGTCCCAAGATTTTGCATAGTGATCGATGCGGTGAATGCGGAGGCGATGTTCCGGGAAGTCACGGAACACGCGGCCGATGCCGACATCGTCGTGATGGCTGCCGCGATCTCCGACTACACGCCGGTGGATTATTCGGATCAGAAAATCAAGAAAAAGGACGGTGATCTGAGCATTCCGCTGAAACGGACAACGGACATCCTGGCGCATCTCGGCGCGAACCGCAAAGACGGGCAGTTCCTTTGCGGCTTCTCGATGGAGACCGAGAACATGCTGGAAAACTCCCGCGGCAAGCTGGCCCGGAAGAACGTCGACATGATCGTCGCCAACAACTTAAAGAACGAAGGAGCCGGATTCGGTACGGACACCAACCTGGTCACCCTGATCACGAAAGATACTGTCCACGAGCAGGTGCTGATGAGCAAGCAGGAAGTGGCGCGCGTCATCATCAACCAGATCCTGGACATGACGAAATAACATGAAACTAAAGCAAAGAAAGGAATTTGACTATGGACACAAGAATCATCAAACTAGCTAACTTACTGACCGATTATTCCTGCGATGTGCAGCCAGGCGAAAGAGTCCTTATCGATTATGAGGGCGAATGCTGCAAGAACCTGGCGCGGCAGCTGATCAAGAACATCTACGCCAAGGGCGCTTATCCGTATTGCCGGATGCGCGACGGGCAGATCATCCGGGAAATCGCCCTGAATTGCACGGAAGAACAGCTGAAGTTCCAGGACGACATCGACCTGGCGCAGATGCAGGGTATGCAGGCCTATATCGCCATCCGCGCTGGCAACAATACGGCTGAGATGTCCGATGTTCCTTCGGATAAACTGAACCTTTACAGCAGAATGACCCGCCCGTCGATCTCTTACCGCATCGACAACACGAAGTGGGTCGTGCTCCGCTATCCGAACTACTCCATGTCGCAGCTGGCCCACACCAGCCTGGAGTCGTTTGAGGACTTCTACTTTGATGTCTGCACGATGGATTATAGGAAGATGAGCGAGGCGATGACGCCGCTGGTCGAGCTGATGAACCGCACGGACAAAGTCCACATCCTCGGCCCTGGCACGGACCTTACCTTCTCCATCAAAGGTATCGGCGCCGTCAAGTGCGACGGTTTCAAGAACATCCCGGACGGCGAAGTCTACACCGCGCCGGTCCGCGATTCCGTGAACGGCGTGATTTCCTACAACACGATGTCCGAAGAGAAAGGTTTTACCTACGAGAACGTCGTTTTCGAGGTCAAGGACGGTAAGATCGTCGATGCAAAAGCCAACGATACGAAGAAGGTCAACGACTTGCTGGATGTGGACGAAGGCGCCCGTTACTTCGGCGAATTCGCTTTGGGCATGAACCCGTATATCATGCACCCAATCAAGGATACGCTGTTCGATGAGAAGATCAACGGATCTTTCCACCTGACGCCGGGCATGTGCTACGAAGACGCGCCGAACGGCAACAAATCCGCCAACCACTGGGATCTGGTCATGATCCAGCGCCCGGAATACGGCGGCGGCGAGATCTGGTTCGACGACGTGCTGATCCGAAAAGACGGCCGGTTCGTTATACCGGAATTAGATGGACTCAACCCAGAGAACTTGAAGTAGAAGTAACGGATTGGAAACAGATAAAACAAAACCCCGCTCGATGCGGGGTTTTATAATGCGAAAAAATGTCTGTTATTTGACCGTGAACGGCTTCGACACCAGTGTCTTCTTCTCCTTCGTGTCGGTGCCTATGACCTTATACGTGTACTTTCCTTTCTTCAGCTTCCCGAAGTTGATCTTCGAGTTTAGGTTCTTCACGTTATAACTCTTTTTGGTGCCGTCCAGCTTCTTTGAAGCGCTGAGCACTTTCGCGCCTTCCTCGTTGACGACCTTGACCTTGGCTTTCACCAGGTTGTAGTTGGACTTGATCTTCCCCTTGATTTCGTAGTCTTCGCCCTTCTTGAGGGTCGTCGGGTAATTGAAGCTGTAGATGTCCATTGTGGACTCGACGTCCGGATCTTCCGGCTCCGGCTCTACGCCAGCCATGCAGAATCCGATTCCTTTCGTGTTAGAATTGCTGCCGGAAACAGTGAATTTATGGTATTCCTTGATCTCTTCGCCCGAAGAATCCTTCGCGTAAACGTAGTATTTATAAGTGCCGGAATCCAGCTTGCTGAACAGCAGCTTCTTATCGAAATTGTACAAGCTATAAACAGTCGAGTTCGGCTTGGCGCTGGCTTTGTACTTCGTAACGCCGTTCCGGTCCTTAATGTAAGCCTTAACCTTCTTGATCTTGTAATTGGAGATTGCGTAGCCTTTGACCGTCATGCCCTTCGATGTTTTGAGCGTGATCGGATATGTGTAGCCGCTGATGCTGAGGAAGGATTTGCCCTTCATTTTGCCCGCTTTGCCGCTGTATTTCTCCCAGTAGCCGCCCTTCGAGATGCAGGTCTTGCCCCGGGCCGCCGCTGTGTTCAGCGTGTTCGCCGGCACTTCAAAATTCATGCAGAAGACGAACGCCGCGATGTACGCTCCCTGCGCATTGTCCGGAACGGACTTGAGGGTGTTCATAACAGAAGAATAGCTGCCTTCCAGTTCGTCGTTAAGGAATCCCATCTGCATCTTGAGGTTGCCGATCGAAACGTCCTTCTTCAGCGCCTTTTTCAGCAGTTTCTTCCGTCTTCCAAGCGATGTCCACTGGCACAGCCCATAACCGCAGTAATCGGTCTTGAAATTCCGCTTGGCGCCGGACTTCGTCTTATAGGCGCCTTTGCCCTTATTGACCCGCTTCGTGTATTCCTTGTCGGACAGGCCGAACTTGGTATTGTAGATATTCTCCAGATTGATCGGGCTCATGCCGCTCTCGGCGTTGATGTTGGTCATGACGCCGCAAGCCGCCGCCATATTGAGGCCCATGGTATTCGTCAGGTAGTCGTAGACTTTATCGGTTTTCGTGGTAGACGCCGCGTAGGTCTCTTCCGTTATGATATTCCAAAATTCTGAAGCCGTGTCATCCGTATCATCCGTGAGTTCCATCGACTTGACCGGCGCCCCGCTGTCAGTTCCCGAACCATCATTCGTATCGGCATCCACATCGGTACCTGTTCCAGCACCTTTGTCGGAATCCGGACCGGCATCCACGTCAGATTCTTCCACCGGTTGCTCCACATCATCGGAATCCCCGTCGCCTGGAGCCGGTTCCATCTGATCCGGATCCAACCCGTTCTCCTGCAGAACCTGTTCTTCATCGATATAGATCGGATCCAGCTGGTCCTCAGTCATCATCGGCTCGATATCGTCGGACAACGGATCCTGCTTATACACTGTGATCCAAGGAACGTCCATAATGCTGTTCAGACCCGGGGCAAGCGCATACGCATCGCTCCAGACCGGCCTCATGGAATAGAAATAGAAGTTCGTGGCATCAAAATCTTCGACCGCTTCCCAATGCACTTCAATAGAAGTGCCGGAGCTGCTGCCGTTCAAATAAACATCAATGGTCTCAGGGAGTCTGGATGTGATGTCCACTTCCGTCGGATCACCTTCATAGTAATAGGCGTCCGTTTCCAGAGGAACAAATCCGGTGATTTGACCCGCAGATGCGGTTCCGGAAGCAAAAGTAACGTCCGGGATCAAAGTGATCGTCAAAACAACGGATAATATGAAAATGAGAAGTGATTTCTTCTTACCAACCATGCCACACCTCATAGTGACTACGTAATATTATCTTATGTAAACTGCTTTTTCCTCTTCCGAAAATTGTGGTTTTCCGTTTCGGAAAATCCTTTCTCTCCATACATATTGATGTATCTTGAAATAATCTTCGACTCTAGTTTACATAAAATTTATTTGTCAACCGTTGTTTCTTTGCGTCACAATCGGTAAGAATTTACTGGATTATAAAATAAAAACGTTGAAATGTCAACGTTTTTAAGGGTTTTTGAACTTTAATATTCATTAAGATTCGTCTATTCTTTTTCGATTTTTATCTTTTTATTGACCAGGTCCTTGATCTTGTCCACTTCGGTGTCTTTCTTGATCTTGATGGACCCTTCTTTGATCTGCTCGAAGATGGCATCGTACTGTGCCTGGTCAAATGTATTGAACCGGGCGTTGTCGATTTCCAGCCCTACTCCGCCATTGCTGGCTGAATACTTGAAAACGTTGTTGCCGATGAAGTTGCCTCTGGCATATTCCTTCAGCACATCGTCCAGGGCGGAGTCGATGCCTTTCTTTGCGGAGGTGATCACGCATTCAGATAGCCCGCTTTGGTCCACATCCACGCCGATGACCTTGCCGCCGGCCGTTTCCGCGGCCTGGATCACGGATTTGACGATTCCGCCGCCGCAGGAGAAGATGACTTCCGTACCGTCGCCATACCACTCAGAAGCCTGCTTCATGATATCGTTGGATGCTGAGAATGTTCCCGTATACGTGTATTTGATCTGGATCTTTTTCTCGATGCCCTGCTCCGAAGCCGCTGCGGATACACCCTGCAGGAATCCATATCCATAGCGCTTGACGGACGGCAGTTTTTCGCCGCCCATGAAGCCCAGCTTCTTATAGCCGTCCTTCACGGCCGCGTACCCGGCCAGATAGCCCGCTTCTTCCTCCGCGAAAAGAACGCCGATGGAATTGTCGGTCTGGTCGTAATTGTTGTCCTCATCGTGCGGAACGCCGTCGATCAGATAGAAACACGTCTTCTCATCCTCTTTCTGCAGGTCGTAGACCGCCGTTTCGAAGGTGCTGCCCGCGAATATAATGAGCTTTCCGCCGTTCTTGATGGACTTATGGACCGTTTTCTCGATGGCCTCGTCATCGGTTTTCTTTGGAATAAAGTAACCGCAGGTGATCCCGCGCTCCGTACAGAAGTTCTGTATGCATTCCCAGGTGATCTGGTTGAAGCCGCCGTCGTCGATATCGCCGTCCACGATCAGGGATATCTCCGTGGAGGTGTCTTCCGGATCCACCGCTGTTTCATCCTCGCTCCCGCAGCTGGCAAAGCAAAGCGCCATAGCCAGAGCCAGAACCAATGCCAATAGTTTTTTCATCTCAATTTACTCCCCTGTTCCGTCTTATATCAGAATCAGATCGGCGAAGCTTTCGCCGGTCGGTGTGGTTTTCGTTCCATCGGTCAGGATACCGGTCACCGTCGCGCCGATATCCGCAAACGTGCTCCGCGTTCCAAGGTCGAAGCCTTTTGCAATATGAGAACCGGTCACGAGCCCGAAAATGTGCTCTCTGGTGTGGTCGAAGCCGCTGTGGATCGGGTCGTTGCCGTGATCCGAGCAAAGAACCAGCATGTCGTCGTCCTTCATAGCGCCCAGGATCTCCGGGAGCCTCTGGTCGAACGCCTCGATGGCCTGTCCGTAGCCGATCGGGTCGCGCCGGTGCCCGAACTTGGAGTCGAAGTCCACCAGGTTCGTGAAGATCAGCCCCTCGAAATCCTGCTGCAGCGCCTCAATGGTCTTAGTGACGCCGTCGTCGTTGCTTTCGATGTGGACCGAGGTCCCGACGCCCTGCCCGTTGAAGATGTCGCTGATCTTGCCGATGGCGTAGACTTCTTTGCCGTATTCGGAAACGATGTCCAGCATGGTCTTTTCCGGCGGTGAGACCGCGTAATCGTGCCGGTCCGCGGTACGGACGCGCTTACCGTCCTCACCTTTGATGTACGGCCGCGCGATGACCCGGCCGCAGGAATACTCGCCCACCAGCAGTTCCCGCGCGATACCGCAGATACGGTACAGTTCCTCCAGCGGGACCACTGCGGTGTTGGCCGCGATCTGGAAGACGCTGTCGGCCGATGTGTAGACGATGACCTTGCCGGTCCGTTCGTGTTCGTCGCCCAGTTCTTCGATGATCTCCGTTCCGGAGGCCACGCAGTTGCCCAGGTATCCCCTGCCGATCCGCTTGCTGAATTCATCCATCAGCTCCTGCGGAAAACCGTCGTGGTACGTTTTGAACGGCACGTCCACCCGGAGCCCGGCGATTTCCCAGTGGCCGGTTATGGTATCTTTGCCCTTCGACGCTTCCCGAAACCGCCCATAGCAGCCTGTCGGATTGTCCACCTTCAGCCGCCCGCCGGCCGCGGCGGTGATGTTGCCCATGCCCAGCGCCCGCAGGTTCGGGATCTGCAGCGGATAGCGGTCCAGGATGTGTCCCAGCGTATCCGTTCCTTTGTCTCCATAAGCCTCCGCGTCCGGCAGTTCGCCGACGCCAAGGCTGTCCAGCACGATGATCGTGACCCGTTTAATTTCGTCTTTCATCTTATTTTGATCGGTTTGCAGTTCAAGTAGTCTGCCGATATCAGACTGTAATTGATTCCGTGATAGTTTCCCTGTATCGTTTTGCGGAAGCCCTCCTCCCCGTGGATGTGGCCGTAATACACTTCCTTGACACCGTAATCCTCGAAGAGCTGCTGGAATCCCGAGAAGCTGGCCGCGTTGGCCACCGGCGGGTAGTGGAGAAATCCGATGATCTCATCGCACTCTGCCGCCTTCAGCGACGATTCCAGGCGCAAAAGCTCCCGTTTGTATATCTTTTCATCTCCTGCCGCAAAATCCTCGTCATCGGGCGTTATCCAGCCTCTGGAGCCGCATATCGACACGCCTTCCACCGTTACGCTGTCGTATTGGAGGAACATGATGCTGTCATACATGCGGTTCAGTTTCTGGATGCCGGACCACCAAAGGTCATGGTTGCCCTTGATCAGGATCTTTTTCCCCGGCAGCGCGTCGACCCAGTCCAGATCGTAGACGGCGTCCTCCAGCTTGAGGCCCCAGGATATATCGCCGGGAACCACAACGGTGTCGCCTTCACCCACGATCTCGGACCAGTTCTTTTTGATCCGTTTCTCGTGATCGATCCACCGGCTGCCGAAAATGTCCATCGGCTTGCTCCGTCCGGGCGTCCGGGAAAGATGTATGTCGGCTATGGCAAAGATGCTCATTCTCGGTTCTCCTCATCATTGATCTCGGATACATTTCTTAATGCCCGCTGTATTCCTCTGGTCCTCACGCCAATGAGGTTCTCCAGTTCTTTCTGGGTCTGTTCCATTCTGGTCTGCGTCCGCAGGAGCGCTTCGTTGAACTTATCGAATTCCGTCTTGACGTTCTCGAGCGTGTCCCAGACCTCGCTGGAGCGCTTTTGCATGGCGATAGACTTGAAGCCCAGCTGCAGACTGTTCAGCATCGCGGCCATGGTCGTCGGGCCGGCGATGTTGACGTGATATTCCCGCTGCAGGATATCCGTCAGATTGAGACGCAAAACCTCTGCATACAGTCCTTCGAACGGAAGGAACATGATGCCGTAGTCGGTCGTCAGCGGCGGATAGATATATTTCGCGCGGATGTCTCTGGCCGCGCGGATGATGGCATTTTTGAGCGCGTCCTGGGCGCCCTTGATCTCGTACCGGTCGCCGGAGTCGTAAGCGTCCAGCAAGTTCAGGTACGCATCCCCCGGGAATTTTGAATCGATCGGCAGGTAGATGAAGCTGTCTTCCTCCGTCGGAATCTTGACGGCGTACTCCACCCGCTCGCTGCCGCCCTTGACCGCCACGTTCTCCTCGTACTGCCACGGGGACATCATCTCCTCGAGGATGCCGCCCAGTTGCAGTTCCCCGATGATGCCGCGGGTCTTCACGTTGGACATGAGCTTCTTCAGATCATCCACGCCTGAGGTCAGGGAGCGGATTTCGCCCATGCTGCGGTTCATCTCCGCCAGCGTGTCGCTGAATTCCTTCATCCGCCGGTCCTGCAGCTCGCTCATGGCACGAATGCTGTTATTGACGCTGTTGTGGATGATCAGGAACAGCACGGCTATGATCGCCAGCACGATGACTGACGCGATGATAATGCCTACGATCAAAGCGTTCATCAGTCGTCGGATCCTTTCATCAGGTCTTCATAGGTCATGTAATTGAGACCTTTCAGGTCTTCCTTTTCTTCCTCGGTCCGCTGCATGTCGTTGTATTCGGCGTAACGGATGTTGACCTCATTGAGTTGATCATTGAGCGTCGTTTTGCCTGTCCGGAGCTTATCCTTGATGACTTTGATGTCGCTGTACTTGACCTTGTCATCCGTTCCCTCTGCCTTATTCCTCAATGCAGTCTCGAACTGGATGTATGCGTCGCAAAGTCCGCTGAAGATGACAATACACCTCTGGAAGTGTGTCATCAGCTCCTTTGTCAGCTTATCGTCTTCCGGAATCTTGATGGATCTCGGATCGAGCTTCTGCGCGTTTTTCTTGCATTTCCGGAGCCGTCCGATCATCCCGTCATAATCCTTGTTCTTTTTGAAGATTCTCCTCGAATCGGCATAGATCTGCAATTCTATGTCCTTGAATTCTTCGACCGCCTCAAGGTTGAACCGGTCGATCATCTTGATCAGCGTCTGCTTATAGTCCATTCAGCCGCTCTCCTTCCTTTATCCTTTAATCCAATAATTCCCTGGCGACTCCGTACACGACGTCCGCCGCAAAACCCTTGCTGGCCAGCCGCCGGCACAGTTTCGCCTTGAGTTTCTGTTTCGTCTGGTAATCCATCGCCGGCAGGTCTTCTCCTAGCGCCGCGGTATACCCCGCTTCCTGCAAAATTCTTCGACCCGCTTCCAGCGCCATTTCCCGCTGGTCCGGAACGGTCTCCATTTCTGCCAGGACATCATCGATGATGTCCGCGTCGATGCCCTTCTCGGCCAATTCCCGTTTGATCCGGCCGATGCCGCGGCCTTTCTCAAAACCCATCTCGTAGTAGAGCTGGCAGTAGTTCCGGTCGTCGATGTAATGGTATTCTTCCAACTCGCGGACCGCCTCCCGGATCTCCTCTTCCGGAAAATCCTTTTTCTGCAGGTACAGGATGACCTGCTGCCGCGTCCGCGGTTTGATATTCAGATAGTAAATCGCTTTATCGATCGCTGCCATCGTACACATCTCCTGCCGTCGCGACCATGCAGCTGTCGCCCAGCCGCGCTTTCAGATCGCAAATGGCTTTGATCCCAGTGCAGTGGACCGGCATAACTTTGTCCAGGTGCTCGTTCTCCACCGCGTCGACCACCCGCTTCCGGTCTTCCGCCGTGGCGCTGTACAGATGCATCCCGGCGATGAGCGCCGCAACTCGCTCGCCCGGGAACATGCTCTTCCCGAACTCCAGCGCGTTCAAAACGCCCCGGTGGCTGCATCCGGAAAAGATATAGATGCCTTCCGGATCGCTGATGATCAGGCACTGCTCGTGGGTCATGTCGTCATCGACCAGCGTCCCATCTTCCAAGTAATAGGAAAAGCGCTCCGTCGGTTTGAAATCATCCCCGATCGGGACCGTTCCGGTCACGATGATGTCCGGCGTGATCTCTACCGGGCCCTCTGTCAGCACCAGCCGGTCCGCTATCGCTTCCCGCTGCTCGTCCGTCCAGCGGATGCCGCAGGTCTCCTTGTCCATCACGCCATTTTCGTAGCCGTAGGACTTGCGGAAGGCGTTCTTGTGGATGTAGATAGGAGCCTTTGCATTGATCTCGCAAAAACGCGGGAATCCGCCCGTGTGGTCGTAGTGGCCGTGGCTGGCCACCGCGAAGTCGACCTGGGAAAGATCGATCTTCATGGCTTGAGCGTTTTGCGCGAAATGATCCGTCGGGCCCGCGTCGAAAAGGATCTTTTTGCCGTGGGACTCGATGTATATGGAGAGACCGTGCTCGGCGAGGATGCCCTCACGCTCGGTCTTGTTCTCAATCAAAAAACTGAATTTCATAGGTTTCGTTCGCCCTTTCTGCGGAGGTACAGATGCTGCAATAAATAACAGCCTCTGCCTCACTGACCTCTGCGCCGCCGACTTCCTTACGGACACCCGCGCTGTGGTTCCCCGTATCGATGATGAAGTCCTGAAACGCGACGTCCGTCCGTTCCACCACCTCTTCACCAGCCAGGATCTGCTGCAGGCCTACGCCAGTGTATTTCGAGAACGCTTCTTTCCTGGTCCAGATGGTGTAGAACCGGTTCGCGTCGCCGCCGATGTAACGCTGTTCCGCTTCGGTGAAGTAGCGGCTGCTCAGGCGCTGGGTGTCGACGCGCCGCTCGTTCTGGATGTCGATGCCGACGTTCTCCTCGTCAAACGCACACGCAAAGAGATCCCCGCAGTGGCTGATCGAGATCGACGGAGGGTTTTGCGCTTCATCCCATTCGATGGACGGCTTGCCCGCGTCGGTCCGCACGATCCGCACCGTTTCGGGATCGATCTCCGGATATATCCTGCCGGCCAGGTACTGGACGCAGCGGTCGGTCAGGTCTTTCCCCCTCTCGCCCGGATACTTTTCTCTGTAGTGTGCAATGATGCAAAGATCCATCCGATTTGTTCCATAACGAGTAAAATGGCGGTACATCCAATGCGCCGCCAGATTATTACTCTTTTTTCAATATGAATTATTATTCTGTTTCTTTCATTCTGGCCAAGATCCGCTGGTAGCCATCAGCACCGTATACCAGACATTTGTTGATCCGGCTGATCGTTGCTGTGGATGCCTTTGTAATGCTTTCGATCTCATTATAGGTCTTGTTCTCGGACAAAAGCTTGGCGACCTGCAGTCTCTGTGAAATAGCGTGGATTTCGTTGATCGTACAGATATCCTCAAAAAATCTGTAGCAATCCTCTTCATCCTCAAGAAGAAGCACAGCTCTGAACAGTTCGTCTATGTCGTCCCTTTTGAATTTTGATTCATATGCCATAGTGCAGCTCCCTTCTCAACTCCTAGGGTTCTTCCTTGTTGCTCTGGGGACATTCTATCACTTTCGTACTGTAAAGTCAAATAGTATTGTGACAACTTATTCCGGGACCTATTTAAGGAGCTCGATGGCCTTGTCCAGCTGCTCGTCGGTGTCGGTCTTTTCCTTGTCTTTCACTTTGTATTCCGGCTTGATGCCCTTCTTGTTGATCACGTGCTTGTCCGGTGACAGGTACTGCATGATCGTCAGTTTCAGGGCGGAGCCGTCTTTCAGTTCGATGGTGGACTGGATGACGCCCTTGCCGAAGGTCTTCACGCCGACGGTCTTGAAGCCGTTGTCTTTGAGCGCTCCGGCCAGGATCTCTGAGGCGCTGGCGCTGTTTTCGTTGATCAGGACGACAGTCTCCAGATCGGTCTTTCCGTCTTTGGCGTTATAGGAGTCCGTCTCACCGTTCTTGTCCTCGGTGTAGCAAACGACGCCTTCATCCAGGAACTGGTCCGCCACGTCGACGCACTGATCCACCAGCCCGCCGCCGTTATCACGCAGATCCAGAACCAGCTTCTTGGCACCATCCTTCTGGACGGCCTTCAGCGCTCGGTCAAAGTCCGCTGCGGTGTTGTCGATGAAGGAACTGATCTTGATGTAGCCGATATCGCCATCGAGCATTTTGTATTCGACGCTCTCCTGTACGATATCGTCCCGGATCATGGTCGCCTCTTTCATTTCCCCGTCACGGCTGTATTCGATGGTGACCTTGGTACCCTTCTTGCCGCGGATATCCGTCGCCATGGTGTCGATGTTCGTGTACGTCTTTCCGTCTACGGTCAGCAGGTAATCGCCCGGCTTGAAGCCAGCCTTGTCCGCCGGGGAATTCGGTGAGACCTCCAGAACGACGTAGTTGCCGTTGTCGTCCTGCGAGAATGTGACGCCGATGCCGGAATATTCACCGGTTGCGGTCGCCAGGAAGGAATCATATTCCTTCGGATCCATGTAGGCGGAATACGGGTCGTTCAGCCCTTCGATATAGCCCCGGTAGGCGTTCTCCATCATTTCCGTCTCGTTGTAGTCGTCCAGATAGTACTGGTCCACGTACATGTCCAGGACTTTGAATTTGTCCTCGCCAGTAATGCTGCCGCCGCTGCTGTCGGTGATGGTGTCACCGCCGCTGCCTCCGCCGGATGACTGCCCCGGCTGGTAGCCCTGGATCAAAAGGACCGCTCCGGTCAGGCATACGCCAAGCAGGAACGCCCCTGCAAGAAATACGATGAGTAAACTTTTTCTGATTCTGATTTCCATTATATGATCTCCTCAATCATGAACTGGACACGTTCCTGTCCGTTCCAGACCTGATAACTCAGGCTTCCGATCAAATCGTGCGGTGTTCCCGAATGCAGCAAATGTTGATATTCCAATGCTTTTCGGAACAGCACGCAGTTGACATAATTATTATTTTCGTTCACATAGAACCGGGCGTGGGTGCCGTCCTTTCCCATGTAATTCACGTTCTTCATGATCACATCCGGCAACAGGAATTTCGGCTGCGGGTTGCCCTCTCCGAACGGCGCGAGTTTCCGCAGCTCTTTCGCCAGCTCCAAAGTGACTTCCGCCGGTGTCAGGACCGCGTCGTACGCCGTGACACGTTCGAACGTCTCCGGAGAATTTTGCAAAATTCCCGCCGCTTGTTCGTGGACGGATCGGTCGAGCGCTTCGTAGTTCTCCCCTTCCATGAGGAATCCGCAGGCGCTCTTGTGGCCGCCGAAGCGCAGGAACAGCTCGCTGCAGTTGTTCAGGACTTCGTAGAGGTCGATGCCCGGGATGCTCCGGCCGGTGCCTTTGTATTTGCCGTCGTCGGACGGCGTTACGATGATGACCGGGCGGTAGAAGCGGTCTTTGATCTTGCCGGCGACGATGCCGGCGATCCCTTCGTGTATGTTGTCCATGCGGAGCAGGATGAAGTGCTCGTCCCCAGTGACGTAGTCAAGGCAGTTCCGGTACGCGACTTCCTGGGTGTCCTTGCGCTGACGGTTGTAGGTGATCAGCTGCTGCGTTTTGGACCGGATAGTCGCTTCGTCGTCTGCCAGGAACAGGTCCACCGCGTCGGTGGCGGTCCCCATGCGGCCTGCCGCGTTGATGTGCGGGACGATGCCGAAGGCGATGTTCTCGGAGTCGATCTCCTTCAGGGATATTTCGTCGGCCAGATGGCGCAGGCCCTGTCGACCGCCGGAGTTGCAGTTGTAGATGCCGTATTTCGTGATGGTCCGGTTCTCATCCAGGAGCGGAACGATGTCGCCGATGGTCCCGATGGCAGCCAGGTCCAGCGTTTCCGTCAGGACTTCCCGCGGCAGATCCGCCGTCCGCTGGACGGCCTGGACGAATTTATAGGCGACGCCGCACCCGGCCAGATGCCGGAACGGGTACTGGTTGTCGGGATGTTTCGGGTTGATCACGATGCAGTCGGCGATCACGTCTTCGATGTTGTGGTGATCCGTCACGATGACCTTCAGGCCTTTGCTTTTCGCGTATTCCACTTCGTTGTAGGAGACGCAGCCGCAGTCGACGGTCAGGATCAGATCCGCACCTTGTTCGATGATGCGGTCGATGGCACCTTTGTTGAGGCCGTAGCCTTCCGCCATCCGGGACGGGATGTAGAAGAAGTAGTTGGACGTCAGGCGCTTCAGGCAGGCGGCCATGATGCAGGTCGCCGTCACGCCGTCTGCGTCGTAGTCGCCGTAGATGCAGATCCGGCTGCCCGCGCGGATTTCTGACAACAGCAAATCCACCCCTTCTTTCATGCCGGTCAGAAGGAATGGATCGTATGTTTTCTGCGGTCTGTCCGATAGGAATTCTTCGGTTTCCTCAGCTGTATGGATCCCGCGGTTGTGCAGGATCGTTTCGATGATTTCCCGGGCGTTGGCCATTACTATCCCCTATTGCGCATCGATTGCCGCACGTCGGTTGATGCGCGTCGATTGGTGTGCACCGGCACGTATCGCTGGTGTCCACCGTCGCGCTTGTTTTATTGTACGTAGCTGAGCGGATTGACGGTCGATCCGTTTTTGAAGACCCGGTAATCCAGGTGATTTCCGGTGGATGAACCGGTCGATCCAACTTTGGCTATGACTTGTCCTTTTTTGACTTTGGCGCCGTAGGATACGAGCAGCGACGAGCAGTGGTTGTACATCGTGACCAGGCCGCCGCCGTGGTCGATCTGGATGCTGTAACCAAAGCCCCCGTTGTACCCGGATGAAATGACGGTGCCGGCCGCTGATGCTATGATATTGCTTCCTCCGTTGGCGGCGATGTCGATGGCACCGTGGAATTCACGTCCGTGGAACGGGCAGTTACGCCATCCGTATCCGGATGTGATCGTCGTGTATCCCGGTGTTGGCCATAAGAAGACGCCACCCTTGTACTCGGACGTAGAGCTGTTACTGATCGAGCCGTCCGCAGCCTTTGCAGCGAGTGCTGCTGCGACTGCATCCGCTTCGGCTTCCAGATCATCCAGCATCTTGGCGGTCTCCTTATTGTTTTTCGCGATCTCAGCCTTTTGCGCGGCGACCTCCGCCCGCTCGGATTCAGCCGTCGCCTTGGAGGCTTTCAGGGACGCTTCGAGCTTCTCGACCTGTTTCTTCTTTTTCTTCAGTCTGGCGTGGGCTTTCTGGAGATCCTCCAGCACCTCTTTGTCGCTGGCGTAGATCTTCTCGACCAGATCCCGGTTGGTGAGGAATTCCGTAAAGCTGCTGGAATTCATCAGCACGTCCAGGAATCCGACGCTGCCGTTCTTATACATATTTCGGAGGCGCTGACCCAGATCTTCGTTCTGCCGGTCGACCTCCTTTTGCGCTTTTTTGACTTGCTTCTTCAGCTTCTCCAGTCTGATTTCGGCGTTGGCGATCTGTGTGTCCAGGTCGCCGATCATTTCTTCGAGTTCGTTGACTTTGGAAGAAAGGCTCTTCTCTTTTTCTTTGCCTTCTTTGAGTTCCTTCTGCTTGGCTTTGATGTCCTGGTTGATCTCGTCCAGTGACTTCTCGGCGAAGCTTATGTCAAAGCTCATCACGAAGGCCATCATGACTGCGAGCAAAAGCGCGAGTTTTTTGTGTTTCATCGATTTATACTGCATCGATTTCCTCCGTGAGCTTTATACATCCAGGAACCGTCTCAGTGAGACCAAACTGCCGAGGCATCCGATGGCGACGCCCAAAGCCCCGAATATCCATCCATAGGTGGACAGGAGGTATTCGGTTTCGACCATCGGCATGGAAAGCATCGAGTATACCTGGTCTCCGATGAGTTCCACGATCTTCTGGTACACGACGCCAGTGATCAGCAGCGCGATGGCAGCGGACAAGACACCGATGATGATGCCTTCGACGAGGAACGGTCCGCGGATGAACCAGTTCGTGGCACCGACGTATTTCATAATGCTGATTTCATCGGCACGGTTGAAGACTGTCAGTTTGATCGTATTCGAAACGACGATGATCGATACGATGATCAGGAAGACCATGATGATCATAGCCGCGATTTGCATGAAATGCGTTGCTTTCAACAGTTTGTCGACTGTACTCTTGTAGTACTTGATGTCTTCGACGCCTTCATAGGATTCCGCGTGTTTCGCCAACGCATCCGCTTTTTCCAGATCTCCGATCATGATGACGACGGAGTTCGGCAGTGGATTGTCCTTCAGGCTGTCGAGAAGGTATCCGTTATCGCCCCAGCGTTCTTTGAACTCAGCTAGGGCCTGTTTCTTCGACTTGTAGTAGGCGTCGGAAACGCCATCCTGCTGCTTCATGTCGTCAATCATCGCCTTTGCTTCTTTCTTGGTGGTATCGTCAAGCAGGAACAGTTCGATGGAATCGTATTCCCCTTTGACGGTTTCCGCCGCGACGTTGATGTTCAGCGCCATGATGAAAAACAGGCTGAGGATCAGCATCATGCAGGTGATGGCGAAGATCGAAATAATCGACATGTTCAGGTTTCTCCCGAACTGGATGAAGGACTGCTTCAATGTGTAGAATAATACTCTCATTTTCTGCCGCCCCCTCTCCGGAAGATCCGGCGAACCGTATGAACTTTGTTCACCGGCCGGGTGCCGAACATCGATTCATTGCCGGCAGCCAGGGCTTCCTGATATCCGTACATGCCAAATTCGTCACGGACGATGTGCCCGTTCTCGATGGCGATGACGCGTTTTCCCATTTTATCGACGATGTCCTTCGCGTGGGTGACCATGACGATGGTCGTTCCGCGCTGGTTGATTTCGTTGAGCAGCTGCATGATTTCCCATGCTGTGTTCGGGTCGAGGTTTCCGGTCGGCTCGTCGGCAATCAGGATCCTCGGCTTGTTGACGATGGCTCTGGCGATGGCAACTCTCTGCTGTTCCCCCGCACTGAGCTCGTCCGGGTATTTATCGGCTTTATCCGCGATGCCCATCATCGTGAGCACCTGCGGCACGTTCTTCTTGATCAGTTTCCTCGGCTGGTGGATGATCTCCATCGCAAAGGCTACATTCTCGTAAACCGTCTTCTTCGGCAGAAGACGGAAATCCTGGAACACGATTCCGATGTTCCTTCTGAGTTTCGGCACGCCTCTCGGTCTCAGCTTGGTCACGTTGATGTCCCGGACCGTTACCGTTCCCTTGTCCGCCTGGATCTCTTTCAGGATCAGTTTGATGAACGTGGACTTGCCCGCGCCGCTCGGTCCGACAAGGAAAACAAAATCACCCTTGTTGATCTTGATGCTGACATTTTCAAGGGCGACGTTCGATTTATATCGTTTCGTTACATTGTCAAAAACTATCATTAAAATACTTCCTTTTTAGGTTCTGTCGTACACAAAGTTATGATACAACATCTAGTGATTGATTTCAATAAAAGTCTATTAAGAATCACTAGATGCACTGTGCTTAGGAATGGCTGTTCTGCGATGCTCCGCGTATTTTTTCCTTGAAGCAAATTCCGATATTTTTCTAGAAATAGAGTGTGAAATATCGAAATATGTCCCTGCTTCGAATGCTAGGCGGAAACATTACGATACTATCCATCTGAAACGAGGATATTTTATCGGAATAAATTTTTCAGGAACCCTAAAATGGCCAATTAAGAGACAGATTCCGATACAGAGGCCGCTAAAAAAGAAATAGTATCGGAATTTGCTTCCGACCTGTGCAACGCAAGCAATACGCGAGTAAAAAAAGAGGCTGTCGCCATTGCAACAGTCTCTGGATGTGTAATTGGTTGGGTGTCCGACCGCCGAACTGGTTGTCGGGTTGGTTGACCGGTTGTCGAACCGGTCCACTCTGCCTGGCCTTACAGCAAGCTCTTCGCGGCGGCGACGATGTCAGCCGCCGTCATGTGGTATTTGGCGCGGAGCTCGTCCGGCTTGCCGGATTCGCCGAAGGTGTCAAGCTGGCCCACCATGGCCATTTTGCATGGGGCGTTCTTGACGACGACCTGTGCGACCGCGTCTCCCAGTCCGCCGATGATGCTGTGCTCTTCCGCGGTGACGATGCCGTAGGTCTCCTGCGCCGCCTTGATGATGATCTCCTCGTCGATCGGCTTGATCGTGTGGATGTCGATGACGCGGGCGTCGATGCCTTCGGCGGCTAAAGTCTTTGCAGCTTCGAACGCTTCGTTGACCATGATGCCGGTGGCGATGATCGCCACGTCGCGGCCGTCGCGGACTAGATTGCCTTTACCCAGAACGATCTCATCGGCCTCGCTGTAGAATACCGGTACGGCTGAGCGGCCGACCCGGAAGTAGCAAGGGCCGTCCATCTCGACGATCTGCCGAAGCAGTTTCTTCGTAGCGACGGCGTCGGATGGGTTGACCACGGTCATGCCCGGGATCGTTCTCATCAGCGCGATGTCTTCGAACGTCTGGTGGCTGGCGCCGTCTTCGCCGACGGTGATTCCCGCATGGGACGCGCACACCTTGACGTTGGCTTCTGTATAACCGACGGAATTGCGGATGACCTCAAAAGCACGGCCCGTCGCGAACATCGAGAATGTGCTCGCGCAGACGATCTTTCCGCTGAGCGCCAGGCCCGTTGCCGCGCCGTACATGTTCTGCTCCGCGATTCCCATATTGAAGAAGCGGTCCGGGAATTCTTTCCCGAACATGGCGGTCTTCGTGGATCCGGAAAGGTCCGCATCCATCACGACGAGGTTGTCGTATTCTTTTCCCAGTTCAACGAGAGCCTCACCGTATGCCTGTCTTGTTGCGATTTTCTCTGTCATATCGATTCCCTCCCGTTAATTCACTTCGTAATTCGTTTCGTTGCCGGACGCCAGATTCGCGGCTGCCAGCAGCTCGCCGTCGGACTCGCCGTATTCAACAGATACCGACAGGTTCTTCGCGGCTTCCAGTTCCGCCAGCGCCTGCTTCGTCTGCTCGTCGTCCGGGGCTTTGCCGTGCCATCCGGCCTGGTTTTCCATGAAGGAAACGCCTTTGCCCTTGATGGTCTCGGCGATGATCACCGTCGGCTTGTCTTTGCAGTTCCGCGCTTTGGTAAACGCGTCCTGAATCTCGCCGAAATCGTGGCCGTTGATCTTGACGACGTTCCATCCGAACCCGGCGAACTTCTCGTCGATCGGCATGACGTTCATGACGTCTTCATTCCGACCGTCGATCTGCAGTCCGTTGTGATCCACGATGGCGACCAGGTTGTCCAGTTTGTAGTGCGCTGCGGACATTGCCACCTCCCATACGAGGCCTTCCTGGATCTCGCCGTCGCCCAGCACGCAGTAGATGCGTCCCGGATCCTCGTCCAGCTTGTTGGCCATCGCCATTCCGCCGGCCACGCTGAATCCCTGTCCCAAAGAGCCGGTGGACATCTCGATGCCCGGGATCATTATATTAGGATGGCCCTGGAAAATCGAGCCGAGCTTCCGCAGCGTCATGAAATCTTCCATCGGGAAGAATCCCCTGACGGCCATGGCCGAAAGCTGGGCCGGACCCGCATGGCCCTTGGAAAAGATGCATTTGTCTCTGCCCTTCATCTTCGGATCATTCGGATCAATGTTCATTTCATCAAAATACAGTGCTGTCACGATGTCTGCCATTGATAGTGAACCGCCCGGATGTCCGGAACCGGCATTGTTCAACGCCTTGATGATGCCGATTCTTACGTCAAAAGCTGTCCTTTTTAGTTCTTTGATGTCCATCCTGTCCTCCTAAAAACCAGTAACTTCCTTTATTGCTGCGGAAATGGCATCTGCGATATCCACCGATGTCATTCCGTACTGTCCGATATTTTCCGCGGCGATGTTGCCGGCCAGCCCATGGATATAGGCCGCGGCCTGCACCGCCTCCAGCGGAGTTGCCTCAAGATACTTCTGTGCCAGCAGCGATACGATCACGCCCGTGAGCACGTCTCCGCTGCCGCCGGTCGCCATGCCCGGATTGCCGGTCGGATTGACGTAAACCGCTTCGCCGTCCCCGCTCTCCGCAATCAGCGTGCCGCTTCCTTTCAGCAACGCTACCAACTTCCCGCCGAATGCAAAATTCTGCGTCAGTTCCTGCACGGCCGCTTCGCGGCTCATCTCCTTGTACCCCGGTTTCCCCATCGCCTTCAGGATCCGGTCGGCCTCGCCAGGGTGCGGCGTGATCACGGTGACCCCCTGCCGTCTCCCGATGACGTCGATCTCTTCGCAAAGGCAGTTGAGCCCGTCCGCGTCGATGACGACGGGACCTGCAAAATTCTGAAGCACGTTTCGCAAAAGCCGCACGTTCTCTTTGCTGACTCCCAGTCCCGGACCGATGGCGATCGCGTCGTAGACTTCCAGCAGCGGACGCAAAGCCGATTGCGAGGATTTTGCATAATCCGCACGGTCGACGCACATGGCCTCGGTGACGGAGACCTGGAGGATGTCGAAAATCTCACGCGGTGCGCAGATTTTGACCAGGCCTGCGCCGGAATAGAGCGCGCCGCGGGCCGTCAGTACGGCCGCGCCTGCCATGCCGGTCTGTCCCGCGATGATGAGGACGCGTCCCGCCTGCCCTTTGTGCATCGCTTCGGGCCTTTGCTTTAAGATGTTCTGTACCGTTGTCCGGTCGATATCGATTCGATTCATTGGTTCGGTGCCTCTCGTTTGCAGCGTGATCGCGAGGATCAGCGATGCGGTCGATGCGGTGAATACGGTGTTTCCTTGCTACAGCGTTATCCCGAGGATGATCGATGCGGTGAATAAGTAGATGCAGGACGATACCATGTCCGTGAGGGATGATATCATCGGGGTCGCCATCAAAGCCGGGTCGACGCCGATCCGCTTCGCCGCCATCGGCAGAAGACCGCCGATGAGTTTTGCGAATATGATGACGATGATCATCGACAGCGCTACGGTCAGCGCGATAGCCGCCGATTCCCCGTCGATGAGCATGATCTTCGCGAAGTTGAACGCGCTCAGGATAAACCCCAGTATGACGCTGACGCGGAGTTCTTTCCAGACGACCTTCATGACGTCTTTCAAGTCGATCTCGTCGACGGAAAGTCCACGGATGATCAGCGTGGCGGCTTGTGTTCCGGTGTTTCCGCCGGTACCCATCAGCAGCGGCAGATACGCGACGAGGATGATGACCTGGGAAAGGACTTCCTCGAACTGCGCGATGAGCATGCCGGTGATCATGAGCATAACGGTCATGAACAGCAGCCACGGCAGACGGTTCTTGACGTGCCGGAATACGCCGATGTCCAGATATTCCATGTCCGGGTCGTCGCTCATAACGCCGCCCATACGCTCGATATCTTCGGTGGTTTCTTCTTCGATGATCTCCATGATATCGTCAACGGTGATGATGCCGACGAGCCGGTTCTCGTTATCCACGACCGGCAGCGCCAGGAAGCCGTACTTTTTGAAGGCCTCGGCTACTTCTTCCTGGTCGTCGTAAACGTTCAGGTAAACGTAGTCGGTGTGCATCAGATCCGATACGAGCGTGTCTTCGTCGGCGGTGACCAGGGCTGCGAGGGAAACGATGCCCTTCAGTTCCCTGCCGCCGTGCTTGACGTAACAGGTGTAGACGGTCTCGCTGTCAAGCCCCTCTTTTTTGATGTGCTCCAGGGCTTCTTTGACCGTCATGGTCTCCTGCAGGCTGATGTAATCCGGTGTCATCAGGCTGCCTGCGCAGTCTTCCGGATAATTCAGGAATGTATTGATCAGTTTCCGTTCTTCCCGCGGCGTCTGATCCAGGATCTTGTCGACGATGTTGGCCGGCAGTTCTTCCAGTACGTCGATCATATCGTCGAAGTCCAGTTCGTCCAGGATGAAGGAGAGCTCGCGGTCGGTGATGCCGTTGATGATGTTGACCTGATCGTCACCGTTCAGATACGAAAACACTTCTACAGAAACGTTCTTCGGGAGCATGCGGAACATGATGATCGCTTTCTCGACTCCCAGTTCGTCCAGTACTTCCTCAAGGATCTCGCCAATATCGACTTCGTTGTATTTGAGTATGATCTCTCTAGCTTTGAAATAATTACTGGATTCCAGCAGTTTCAGTATTTCTTCAACATCTTCATCGAACTGCTGGTTTTTGGATTCCATGTCCATTACCATTTCATTATTTTCCGTCATGATATTGCCTCCTTTCCTTGATGATTGCACACTAGCCCATACAAAATTAGTATAACAAATCCCGCGGGCGTTGAAAAGCGGTAATTTCTCCGAACGCAACGCCGAAAAGCATTGAAATACTCAAATTTGAGACATTGTCAGAAAATTATTACTTATCGTACCCTTCCCCCGAAATCATTGACTGAACATAGACAAAGTGATATATTAAAGGCAACAAGGCATTAACAAAAATCTTTGCAAATCTATTATGAAAAAAGGAGAAGGAAACAAATGTCAAACTATGTAGAAAGAGTCATTGAGCAGTGCAAGGCTAACAACCCTGGCGAAGTAGAATTTCATCAGACTGTGGAAGAAGTACTGACTTCCCTGATTCCTGTTGTTGAACAGCATCCGGAATATGAAGAAGCAGCTCTTCTCGAGAGACTGGTTGAGCCTGAAAGAGGCGTAACGTTCAGAGTAGTATGGGTTGATGACGCTGGTAAAGTACAGGTCAACAAGGGCTATAGATATCAGTTCAATAGCGCGATCGGACCTTACAAAGGCGGCCTGAGCTTTGCTCCAAACGTATATCCTGGAATCATCAAGTTCCTGGGATTCGAACAGATCTTCAAGAACTCCCTGACTGGTCTGCCAATCGGCGGCGGCAAGGGC
>JAFRJI010000008.1 GCA_017432345.1 Bacillota bacterium
CGGCTACGACATCTTCTTTGCCAAGTGCGCCAAAAAGAAAGACGGCAAAAATCCGTCCAAGCTGGTCAAGACCATTGAAGGCAACGACGTATCCCAGTGGACGAAGACCGGTCTGAAGAAGGGGAAGTCATACAAAGCCTATGTCAAGGCGTTTGTTATGAAGAACGACGGGAAAGAATACATCGAGTCCAGCCCGCTGATGCACGCTTATGCAGCCGGCAGTGACAAGAAATACACCAACGCCAAGAGTGTGAGCGTGAACGAGGCAGAGGCATCCTTGACCGTGGACGCAACGTTCCAGATCAAGGCCAAGGTCAAGAAACTGAAGAAGAACAAGAAACTCATGCCAAAGAGCCACGTAGCGACGATCCGGTACCTGAGCACGGATCAACAGATCGCCACAGTGAATAAGAAAGGCCTGATCACCGCCAAGGGCACAGGCGAATGTTACGTCTACGCCTACGCGCACAACGGGGCCTTTGCAAAAGTCAAAGTCACTGTAGAATAATGTGACAAGGACGGTTCCTCTGTCACACTTCAATATTAAACAATTCCTGCGGCTGGCGCCGGGTATAACCAACTCCCGGCGCTTTTTTTTATTTTGTATTATTGACGATTGTAGCACGTTTGTGCTACAATTCAGCTGAGGTGAATAAAAATGGCAAAAACAGCAACAATACATGCGAGAATTGATGAACAAATCAAAAGTGATGCAATTAAAGTCTTTGATGAGATTGGAATCAGCACTGCAGATGCAATAACACTATTTTTCCGACAGGTTGCTCTAAAAAATGGAATACCTTTTGAAATAACTGCTGACAGATCAATTAATACTGTGAAACAATATTGGAGCAATCTGCTAAATCGTATTAACCATTACAAAAGAGATGACTTAGAGAAAGTATTAAATGTTATTCCAGAGAGTGTTGATGAACTTTGGGTTTTCGGAAGTGCCGTTACACCATATTGTCGACCTGATAGTGATCTAGATGTTTGCATTGTAGGAGATAATATTACAAAAGAAGATCGAAAGGTGTTGGCACATGCACCTAGAAGGGGGATGGATTTACTGAATATTTCTCATGCAGACTTTGAGAAAGAGCGGCAAGATCCGAATAGTGTTTATTATGATGTATTTCATAAAGGGGTTCGAGTATATGGAAAAGGGGATGAATGATAATGGGAAAAGCAGAAGATTTTTTTAGACTTGCAGAGAATGACCTTAAAGTTGCAAGGTTAATATTAGAATCTGCAAATGACGAACTGATGCAAAATAGTGCAGCATACAATGTGGAACAAGCTGTTGAAAAGTTAATGAAAGGGCTCATTGTTAAAGGAGGAGGTATCGCCGGCATATCACATAATATCATAGAATTATCTAAAGACATGGATGAGCTTGGGATTGATTATCCCAGATGGATAAATGAGAAGGATGATGATATTACTTCATGGGCCACCACCATTAGGTATAATGCGAACTTCAAGGCGGATCATGATGATATCAAGCAAGTGATTGAAAATACAGAAGAGTGGATTAAAGAATTAACACAGAGATAACGATAAAAGAATCAACCCTTTCTAACTAAAAGACAATAAGAAACTGTAATACTAGTCGATTAGTATTACAGTTCTTTTTTTACCGCACAACAATGATCTCCCGTCCTTCTTCTTCCCGGATCTCGGAATCCATTTCCACCAGGTCAAAGATCAGCGGATCCCGCAATAGATGTTTCCAAGCCGTGTAAGTCGCCTGGATGAAGTCTTCGTTCAGAGCAAAGTCGTTTTCATCACCGCCGCTGCACAGCACGTTCCGCGTCAGCAAAGGGCACGCATACGGCAGCTCGTCGCAATGCAGGATCATATGGAAGATCCCATCTTCACCGATATGCGGGGCGAGCGGGAAGGTGCGGCACTGGATCGGCCGCTTGTGTCGCCGGCAGACGGGAGCAGTGCGGCACTGGATGACGCAGACCGGGCCGGACCAGCTGTCCGGATACTCATATTCTTCCGCCAGCAGATGGCCCCAGTCGAGCCAGTCGCAGTCGGTATCTTCCGCATCCGGATCCATGTTATAGACCTGCTCCTCGCCGGGCAGGAGATACAGGCCCATATAGCTGTCGGCATTCTCATCGCCCTCCGCATGAAAATCGATATCCTCCGGCTCATAGGTGCAGGTGCAGCAGGCCGCGCCGCACAAAGTGCCGCAATCAAAATCCACGGGGTTCACCCGGTCCAGCAGGCGATAGATCGCCTCATAGGTCTCTTTGCTTATCGTCGATTTCATCTTTTTGCCTCCGCAAGCATTATACTGGAAACGCTCATGCGCGTCAAAAACCACATATTTGACAAAAAAAGTCCAAATTAGTGCGATTTCAGTACAATTACTGATTGATTTGACAGACAAAAGAGTATACAATTAACTATGATTTTTAGGAATTTAGCGTAAACCTACATATATATAAGTCAAACGTCTTTTTTTGAGACAGCAAAAGGAGCAAACAACACATGAGATTAGGAATCGATGTAGGATCGACAACTGTAAAACTGGTCTTCCTCAACGACCAGGACGAGATCATCTATAGCCGCTACGAGCGCCACATGTCCAACGTGTTCCTCAAGGTCGAGGAACTGCTGGAAGAGGCGCTGACGGAATTCGGCGACCAAAGGCTTCAGGCGGTCATCACCGGATCCGGCGGCCTGAGCCTGGCAAAGATCGTGGGCGTCCCTTTCGAACAGGAAGTCATCGCCTGCAGCCGGGCCGTGGAGAAACTGATCCCGGAAACAGACACCGCCATCGAACTGGGCGGGGAAGACGCCAAGATCACATTCTACGGACAGACCATCGAGCAGCGTATGAACGGCACCTGTGCCGGCGGTACCGGCGCGTTCATCGACCAGATGGCCGTCCTGCTCAACACCGACGCCGACGGACTCAACGAAGCGTCCAAAAAGCACGAACTCATCTATCCGATCGCAGCGCGATGCGGTGTGTTCGCCAAGACCGACATTCAGCCGCTGATCAATGAAGGCGCCAAGATCGAAGACCTGGCGGCCTCCATCTTCCAGGCTGTCGTGGACCAGACCATCAGCGGTCTTGCCTGCGGCCACCCGATCACCGGCAAAGTCGCGTTCCTGGGCGGCCCGCTGTCCTTCTTGTCGGAACTGAGAGCGCGGTTCATCGAGACCCTGCACATCAAACCGGAAGATGTGATCTTCCCGGATAACGGCCGTCTGTTCGTGGCCATGGGCGCTGCGTTTTTGGCGGACAAATATGAAGAGACGGATCTGGACGAGATCCTGACCAAACTCAAGAACGCGGATCAGGACAGCGCCAGAGACACGGCTCTCCTGGAGCCGCTCTTCAGGAACCAGCAGGAATACGACGAGTTCAAGGAGCGCCACGCCCGCGCTACAGTCACGAAGAAGCCACTGAGCGAAGCGAAGGGCAGATTGTTCCTGGGCATCGACGCCGGTTCCACCACCACCAAATCCGTCCTCATGGACGATGACAAGAACGTCTTATACACCTTCTACCGGAGCAACCGCGGCAAGCCGATCGCCCCGATCATCGAGATGCTCAAAGAAGTCTACGACAACATGCCGGAAGGCTGCTACATCGGCGGCACGGCGGTCACGGGCTACGGCGAGAATCTGATAAAGACCGCTTTCAAGGCGGACATGGGCGAGATCGAGACCATGGCCCACTACAAGGCAGCGGAAGAATTCCTGCCTGGGGTGGAGTTCATCCTCGACATCGGCGGCCAGGACATGAAGTGCATGGAGATCAAGAACAACGCCATCTACAACATCATGCTCAACGAGGCCTGTTCCTCCGGCTGCGGCTCTTTCATCGAGACCTACGCCAAGTCCGTGCAGATGAGCGTACCGGATTTCGCGGAAGCGGCGCTGTTTGCAAAAGGCCCTGTGGATCTGGGGACCCGCTGCACAGTGTTCATGAATTCCAAGGTCAAACAGGCCCAGAAGGAAGGCGCCACCATCGGCGACATCTCCGCGGGACTGTCTTACTCCGTCATCAAGAACGCGCTGTATAAGGTCATTAAGCTGAGGAACCCGGAAGACGCCGGCGAGAAGATCGTTGTGCAGGGCGGAACGTTCCTCAACGAAGCGGTTCTTCGCTCCATCGAGAAGATCATGGGCAAGGACGTCGTGCGTCCTGATATTGCCGGCCTCATGGGCGCGTTCGGCGCAGCACTGATCGCCAAAGAGAACTACGTCGAAGGGCAGGAGACGACGCTCCTCAAGAAAGACCAGCTCGAAACATTCGACGTCAAGACCTCCACGACCAGGTGCAAAGGCTGCGAGAACAACTGCCTGCTGACGATCAACAAGTTCGCGGACGGCACGCGGCTGATTACCGGCAACCGATGCGAAAAAGGAGAAGGCAAAGAGGTCGCTTCCAACGATCTGCCGAACCTTTACGAATACAAATACCAGAGGCTTTTTGATTACGAGCCGCTGACGGAAGAACAGGCCACCAGAGGGACGGTCGCGATCCCGCGTGTTCTGAACATGTACGAGAACTACCCGTTCTGGTTCACGTTCTTTACGCAGCTGGGATTCCGTGTCATCATCTCGCCGCAGTCGAAGAAATCGATCTACGAACTGGGCATGGACACCATCTCTTCTGATACGGCGTGTTACCCGGCGAAGATCGTGCACGGACACATTAAAGCGCTGATCAACGAAGGCTACAAGTTCATTTTCTATCCGAGCATCAATTACGAGCGGGTGGAGGACGAGAAGCAGCCGAACCACTACAACTGCCCGATCGTCGCCACCTATCCGGAAGTCATCGCCAACAACATGGACGAGATCATCGAGGAAAAGGGCGTGGAATTCATGCACCCGTTCCTGCCGTATGATGACGACGACCGGCTGGTGAAGGAACTGACCAAGGTGTTCAAAGACCGGAAGATCCCGGCCAAGGAGATCAAGCAGGCGGTCAAGTGGGCGCGCAAAGAAGACGAGCGCTTCCATGAAGACATCCGTCTCGCAGGCGATGTGGCACTCGATTACGCGGAAATGCACGGCACGAAGTGCATCGTTTTATCCGGCAGACCATACCATGTCGATCCTGAGATCAACCACGGTATGGATAAGCTGATTACATCCTTTGGCATGATCGTCCTGACGGAGGATTCCATTGCGCACCGCGTCAAGCTCAAGAGGCCGATCCGCGTGCTCGACCAGTGGGTCTACCACTCCAGACTGTACCGATCCGCTATTTTCGCGGGACAGAGAAACGATGTCGAACTGATCCAGCTGAACTCCTTCGGCTGCGGACTCGACGCCGTCACCACTGACCAGGTCGCGGAGATTTTGCATAAGAACAACAAACTGTACACCGTACTGAAGATCGACGAAGGGTCGAACCTGGGCGCGGCCAAGATCCGTATCCGTTCGCTGCGGGCCGCGATGCTGGAACGCGACAAGAACGGGGTCGAGGCGGAACCGGTCAACTTGCCGTACGAGCGGCCGATCTTCACGAAAGAGATGCGGGAGAAGAATTACACGATCATGATGCCGCAGATGTCGCCAATCCACTGGGATCTGGTGGAAACCATCATGAAATCGTGCGGATACAACGCCAAGCAGCTGCCGCCGGTCAGCGTGCACGCGGTGGACGAGGGCCTGAAGTACGTCAACAACGACGCGTGCTATCCGACCATCGTCACGCTGGGCCAAACGATCGCCGCTTTGAAATCCGGCGAATACGATCTGGAGCACACGGCCATTTTTATGTCCCAGACGGGCGGCCAGTGCCGGGCTTCCAACTACATCTCGCTTTTGCGCAAAGCCCTGAAGGACCTGGAGATGCCTCAGATCCCGGTCATTTCCGTCAGCGCAGCGGGTCTGGAACACAATCCGGGCTTCAAGCTGATGGACTATGAGCTGATCAAGAAGGGCATGATGGCCGTTATCTACGGCGACTTGTTCATGCGCGTGCTGTACGCGACGCGGCCGTATGAGGTCGAGCCTGGTTCAGCGAATGCGCTGTATGAACGATGGAACGACATCGCGAAAGTCAACTGCATGGATGGCGATATGAAGCAATTCCGCCGGAACTGTAAGGGTATCTGCGATGATTTCGATGCGCTGCCTTTGCGGGATATCAAGAAGCCGCGGGTCGGCGTGGTCGGTGAGATTCTGGTCAAGTACCATCCGACGGCGAACAACGACATCGTCGGCGTCATCGAAGAAGAAGGCGGAGAAGCCGTCGTGCTGGATCTTTTGGACTTCATTCTGTACGGAATGTATAACAAGAAGTTCAACTACGAGCACCTTTCCGGGACGTGGAAAGAGATGGCCGGGAACATGGCCGCCATCAAGGCAATCGAGCATTTCCGCAAGCCGGCCAGAGACGCACTGAAGAAGTCCAAGCGGTTCAATGAGCCGTCCCACATCGAGGAAACAGCGGAGGCTGCGACACAGGTCATTTCGCTGGGCAACCAGTGTGGCGAAGGATGGCTGCTCACCGGCGAGATGGTCGAGCTGATCAGCCACGGCGTGGAGAACATCGCGTGTCTGCAGCCGTTCGCGTGCCTGCCGAATCATGTAACGGGCAAGGGCATGATGAAGGCGATGCGGAAGTTCAGTCCGCAGGCGAATATCGTCGCCATCGACTTTGACCCGGGCGCGTCGCACGTGAATCAGCTGAATCGTATCAAGCTGATGATGACGACGGCACACAAGAATCTGCAGGAGAAACTGGATGCAGAAGGCGGGGCTGCGAGTTAAACCGTGACACAGATATGGGTCGTTGGGAATCGAATATCAAAAAACCAAGCCGCGTGTTGATATGACACGCGGTTTAGTATATAATGAATCCAGAAAAAATCACAGGACAGGAGGTGTCTCGATGGGAAGACACGGAACGATTGCAGGCAGAAAGGCGGCGCAGGATTCTAAGCGTTCCGCCATGTTCACAAAGTATGGCAGACAGATCATCGTAGCGGCGAAGGCAGGAGGAGATCCTGAGTACAACGCGACGCTGCGTGTAGCCATCGAAAAGGCAAAAGCCATTGGCATGCCGAACGACAACATCAAAAGAGCGATCAAGAAGGGTACCGGCGAACTGGACGGCGAGACCTATACCGAACTGAGTTTCGAGGGATACGGGATCGGCGGCGTTGCTGTTATCGTTGAAGCGCTTACGGATAATACGAACCGGACAACATCCGCTGTTCGGTCAACGTTTGATAAACACGGCGGCAATCTGGGCACTCCGGGTTGCGTTACGTATATGTTCGAACGCAAGGGCGTCATCATCATCGAAAGAACGGATGAGATCGACGAAGATGAACTCATGGAAGTCGCACTCGATGCGGGCGCAGACGACATGATCACCAACGATGACAGTTTCGAAATCTACACCGAGCCGTCGGCTTATACCGATGTGCACGGAGCACTGACTGACGCCGGGTATGAATTCGTTACTTCTGAAATCGAATACGTACCGTCGATGGAAGCGGCACCGAAAGAGCCGGGCGATCTGAAGAAGCTGAAGAAGATGATCGACATTCTGGAAGACAACGACGACGTTCAGAAAGTCCATCACAACTGCAGCGTGGATCTGGATTCCATCGAATAATTGATCGTACATAATCCTGAAGTGTTCGTCAAAGAAAACTATAATTCAACCTACAGATTCTGAACGGGAGTTCGGACGTCCATTTGTAGTATGTCAGGCCCGCTTGACGGGAAGACAGAAAGCAAAGGCAGAACACCCACCTAACGTGAGTTAGGGCGTGAATTATACCTTTGACGGCATGTCGGGATTATTTCTTTTATAGGAGGAACGTTAATTTGAACGCATTGACTCCACCCGAAATATACGAAAAGATATCCGACTCAGGGATCGGTAAAGCCAACGGATCTTTTGCAAAACTCTTTTTGCTTGGGATCATGGCCGGCTTGTTCATCGCATTCGGAGCGCAGGCATCGTTGATGGCCTCGTTCAATCTGACCTCTGATCCTGCTACTTTTGGTGTGGGAAAAGTCGTCATGGGCGCGGTATTCCCTGTGGGCCTTATGATGGTCGTGCTTTGCGGCGCGGAACTGTTCACCGGCAACTGCCTCATGTTCACCGGCGCCTTGGAAAAGAAATTCAAATGGTCCGCCATCTGGCGGAACTGGGCAATCGTCTACGTGGGCAACTTTGTGGGGTCCATGATTATCGTCCTGTTCATCGCTTACTCAGGGCTTTGGGATAGCGGCGGCGGGTTGCTGGGCGCGGTGACGGTGAAGACCGCCATCGGTAAGTGCAGCCTCAGTTTCGGCAGAGCCGTCGTACTGGGCATCATGTGCAACGTGCTGGTCTGCCTGGCGGTATGGATGGCGACCGGCTCCCGCGAGACCATCGGCAAGATTTTTGCGATTTGGTTCTGCATTGGTTTGTTTATTATTTCCGGATTCGAGCACAGCGTGGCGAATATGTATTTCATCCCGGCCGGCCTGATCGCCGCGGGGAACGATGCGTACGTCAACCTTTTGCAGCTCGATACCGGTTCGCTTAGCATATTTAGTTTTTTAATCAAAAATCTGCTTCCTGTAACGATCGGCAATATTATAGGCGGTTCACTCTTTGTGGGAACGACCTACTGGCTCTGCTACAAGAAGCTGAAGTAGTCAAGGAGTTTCATTATGAATCAACAACTCACAGCAAGGGGTATGGTCATCGGCGCCATCGGAGTCATCATCATCACGACAAGCTCCATGTTCATCGCGCTGAAACTAAGCTCTCTCCCATGGCCGATCATCTTCGTAGCACTGGTATCCATGTTCTGCCTGAAGGCTATGGGAAACACCAATCTTAAAGAAATCAACGTAACGCAGACCGCCATGTCATCCGGCGCGATGGTCGCCGGCGGCCTGGCATTCACGCTCCCGGGCATCTGGATGCTGAATCCGAACGCCCAGGTGCACTGGGGCATGCTGCTCCTGCTAACGCTCAGCGGCGTGGTCCTGGGTCTGATCTTCACCGCGTTGATCCGCAAATACTACATCGTCGACTGCCGGGAATCCATGAAATACCCGATGGGCGAAGCCTGCGCCAAGACACTGGAAGCAGGCGACGAAGGCGGCAGCAAAGCGGCGATTTTGTTCATCACCATGGGGCTGGTGGCCATCTTCACGTTCCTGCGTGATTGGTTCATGAAGATCCCGGCCTCAATCCTCAACCAGAAGATGCTGGCCTACGGCTCCTACGCGGGCGTCTACGTCTCCCCGATGCTGGTGGGCGTCGGCTACCTGCTGGGTTCGGCCTACGTGATCGTCTGGTTCATCGGAGCCCTGATCGGCGACTTCGGAATTTTGTACGGCGGCGTGGAAGCCGGTTTCTGGGACAGCGCCACGGCGGCTGCCATCAAGCAGTCCCTCGGTATCGGCCTGATGGTCGGCACGGGTGTCGCCATCATCGTCATCGGCGTTCTTCCAAAAGCCAAGGAGATGTTCAAGGGCATGTTTAGCAAAGGCAACCTGGACGCGACCATCGTTCCGATGCGCTGGGCGCCGATCGCCATGATCCTGATCGCAGCGCTTTGCACGACGGTCCTGCACATGGGAATCATCCCGTCGATCATCACGATCATCGGTGCGTGGCTGGCGACTTCGATGTCCGCGCAGTGCGTTGGACAGACCGGCATCAACCCGATGGAGATCTTCGGCATCATCTTCCTGATCGCCTGCAAGGCAGTCACAGCCATCGACGGAACCGAGGCCTTCTTCGTAGCGGCTATCATCGCCGTTGCCTGCGGACTTTGCGGTGACGTCATGAACGACTTCAAAGCGGGCCAGCTGCTGGAGACCGACCCGAAGGCACAGTGGATCGCGGAGTGCATCGGCGGACTGCTGGGAGCGTTCGTATCAGTGGCCGTCCTGCTGGTCATCATCAGCGCGTACGGCGGCGACTGCTTCGGCACGGAGATCTTCCCGGCGGCACAGGCAGGCGCGGTCGCGGCCATGGTCGGCGGCATCTCGAACATGCCGGCCTTCATCGTCGGACTCATCGCCGGCGTCATACTCAGTATTTTCAAACTGCCGGTCATGACGCTGGGCCTCGGCGTGTATCTGCCGTTCTTCATGTCGGCGACGGCGTTCATCGGCGGCGCGCTCCGGCTGATCACCGATAAGGCATTTCCAAAATTCGAAGAAAACAACACCGGCACGATCATCGCTTCCGGACTTCTTGGCGGCGAGGGCATCACCGGCGTTATCATCGCTTTGATCGTTGCGGTCCAGGCGATCGTATAAGGAGAGTAACGTACTATGAAAGAGATCAATATCCGCGAGATCCCGGGTTTCCGTATCGGGAACGCGCAAAATTCTGAGGGCGGCAGCGGCTGTACCATTGTCATCTGCGAGGAGGGTGCCTGCGCGGGCGTTTCGGTCCGGGGCGGCGGCCCTGCGACCAGAGAGACCGATCTTCTGGATCCGCAGAAGATGGTCCAGCAGATCTTTGGGCTGTGCCTGTCCGGCGGCAGCGCCTACGGGCTGGATGCCGCGACCGGCGTGATGCGCTATCTAGAGGAGAAGGGCATCGGTTTTGATGTGGGCATGGGTATCGTACCGATCGTTCCGGCGGCGTGCCTGTTCGACCTGATCGCCGGCGATTTCCACTGCCGGCCGGATGCGGACATGGGTTACGCAGCTTGCGTGGATTCCGAGAACTGGGAAATCAGCGAAGACGCTGAATTCGAGCCGTTTAAAGGCGGCAATATCGGCGCCGGCACCGGCTGTACCGTCGGGAAATTCAAAGGCATGGAGAACATCATGAAGAGCGGGCTGGGCACGTATGCGGTCCAGTGCGGCGACCTCAAAATCGGCGCTGTCGTAGCGGTGAACTCGCTTGGCGACATCTTTGATGTGGATACGGGCGAGGAGATCGCCGGCATGCTGGCCGAAGACGGCAAGACATTCGACCCGGTCAGCGCAGCCATGTGGGATTCCGTGTTGGTTGACAAAAATGTTTTTACGGGAAACACCACGATCAGCTTCCTGATCACCAATGCGGACCTGACCAAAGACCAGTGCAACAAGCTGGCGGACATGGCCCACGACGGTTATGCCCGGGCCATCAAGCCGGTTCATACATCTGCGGACGGAGATACGATCTTTTTCCTGTCCAAGGGCGATGTGAAGATCAATCAGGATGCTTTGGGCGATCTGGGCGCGTATGTGATGGCCAAGGCCATCGGCAACGCGGTCCGCAGCGCGGAGACCGCGTACGGATTCAAGGCGGCCAAAGATCTGTAGAAAGGAAAAACCATGACCGATTATACGAATGATCAATTATACGCTATCGCAGAAGGTGCAAGGGCGAATGCCTATGCGCCTTTTTCGAATTTTTGCGTGGGCGCGGCGCTGCTTACCGAAGAGGGTGAGGTCTATACCGGCGTCAACATCGAGAACTCTTCCTACGGCGCGACCATATGCGCGGAGCGGGTGGCTTTCGTGAAGGCCATCTCCGAGGGAAAGCGGCAGTTCGCGAAGATCGCGATCTCCGCCGGCGACGTGGAGTCGATCCCTTGCGGCATTTGCCGGCAGTTCATGTACGAGTTCTCGCCGGACATTGAAATCATCACGAAAGCGGACGGCGTACTGAAGGTGAAATCATTGCGCGAGCTGCTGCCAGAAGGCTTCGTGCTGGAAAGATAGAACAAATCGACAAAACAGAAACACTGAAACGAGGTAATTTTATATGCAACGCATTGCCATCATTGATGGAAACAGTTTGATCAACCGGGCGTACTACGCCATGCGGACGCCTATGATCACCAAAGACGGAATCTACACGCATGCGATTTTTGGATTCCTGAATATGCTGGACAAGATCCGCCGCGACTACGAACCGGAGTACATGGCGGTGGCTTTTGATATGAAGGCGCCGACGTTCCGCCACAAGGAATTTGACGAATACAAGGCGGGGCGGAAAAAGATGCCGCCGGAACTGGCCATGCAGATTCCTTTGCTGAAGGACATTCTGGACGCCATGCGCATCAAGCGGATCGAGGAAGAAGGCTTCGAGGCCGACGATCTGATCGGGACCATCGCCAGAAGTGCCGAAGAGGCGGGTTTGGAGCCTTTCATCGTGACCGGTGACAAGGACCAGCTGCAGCTGGCGACGGATACGACGAAGATCATCTACACCAAGCGGGGCGTTTCGGATTTCGATCTGTTCGACCACGATTCTTTCGTCGAGGTGTACGGGTTCACGCCGCTGCAGTTCATCGATTACAAAGGCCTCGCCGGCGATTCGTCGGATAATATCCCGGGCGTGCCGGGTGTCGGCGCGAAGTCGGCCACCAAGTTGATCCAGGATTTCGGCAGTGTGGAGGATATCATCGCGCATGTGGAGGATATCAAGCCGGCGGGTCTGCAGAAAAAGATCGCAGAGAATACGCAGTCCGCGATGATGAGCAAAAAACTCGCAACGATCAACGTGAATGTGCCGATCGAGACGGATATCCAGGACTTCCGGATCGGGGAAACGGATTATGATGCGCTGGTGGAGATCTATAAGAGGCTGGAGTTCAACCGGTTCTTGAGTCGGTTGAAGAAGGTGCAGCCAGCCGGCGCTGGCGCTGAGGATGGGCAGCTCAGTTTTGGTGAATTGGTTGGCGGTGCAGCTGGCGCAGCGGGAGATGCTGATACCGCTGGCGCGACGAATGGGTTTGGTACGGACGAAGCGGCTGACATAGGTGGGGCATCCGATGGAATGAACGTGCCGACGATTACCGAAGAGATCCGAATCGAATCGGATGACGAATTGAAGAATCTGAAGCTCAACGGGGATGTTGTGATCCGCGTGTTTGGTGACAAGAATCACCTGGCGCCGCCGCAGGTTTATGGGGCTGCGCTTCTAAATGAGGATAAATATTATTACGTCGATGTTGTGAAGGCACCGGGATTCTTTGAGTGGCTGGATGAGCAGGAAATCCGGTTTATCGGACACGACCTGATCGACGATTACTATATGCTGCTGTGTCATGGCGTGACAAAGTTACCGACGGCGTTTGATACGGCCATCGCGCAATATGTGATCGATTCCAGCCGCAGCAACTATAAGCTGGAAGCGTTAGCGAATGAGTATCTCCACGAGTCCTTAGAGATATCGGAGCAGTCTGGCGCGGCGATCTGCCGTGCTATCGCGGCCATCTACCGGCAGCAGGCGGAGCAGATCCAACAAGAGGGGCTGGAGGAAGTTCTGTACAAGGTGGAGCTGCCGCTGATCGAGCCGATGGCGGGCATGGAGAAGGAAGGCTTCAAGACCGACCGGGCGTATCTCGAAGAGTACGGGAAGGTGCTTTCCGGCAAGATCGAGGAGCTGGCAGCTGTGATTCAGATGCTGGCCGGCGAGGAGTTCAATATCAATTCGCCGATCCAGCTCGGCGAGATCCTGTTCGAGAAGCTGGAACTGCCTCACGGCAAGAAGACCAAGCGGGGCTATTCTACCAGTGCGGACGTTTTGGAAAAGATCCGGGACGCCCATCCGATCGTGCCGAATATTATGGAATACAGGACGTTGTCCAAGCTGAAGAGCACGTATATCGACGGGCTGATTCCGCTAATCAGCGAAACGGACGGCAAGATTCGGGCGCATTTCCAGCAGACGGTTACTGCTACCGGACGGATTAGCTGCACGGAACCTAACCTGCAGAACATCCCGATCCGGCAGGAACTGGGACGGAAACTCCGGAAGGCATTTGTGCCGGAGAAAGAAGAGTGCGTGCTGGTCGGCGCCGACTATTCCCAGATCGAATTGCGTGTGCTGGCGCATATGTCCGGTGATGAAGCGCTGATCCAGGCCTTCAACAACGGAGAAGACATCCACCGGGCCACCGCGGCGAATGTTTTGGGCATCCCGGAAGATCAGATCACCGTCGAGGAACGAAGCCGCGCCAAAGCAGTCAACTTCGGCGTCATCTACGGCATGAGCGCGTTCGGGCTTTCATCGAACCTGCACATCACCAGAAAGGACGCCAACGACTACATCGAGGCGTACTTTGCGAAGCACCAGCAAGTCAAGAAGTTCATGGACGGGGAAGTAGAATTTTGCAAGGCGAACGGGTATGTAACGACACTCATGGGGAGAAAGCGTTACATCAAGGAGATCCACACGTCCCAGTACATGGTGCGGCAGATCGGTGAGCGGCTGGCGATGAATACGCCGATCCAGGGGAGCGCGGCGGACATCATCAAGATCGCGATGATCAAGGTGTACAATGCGCTGAAGGAACAGGGCCTGAAGTCGAAGCTGATTTTGCAGATCCACGACGAGCTGATCATCAATACGTATCCAGACGAGAAGGAGACCGTTAAGCAGCTGCTGGTGGAGAACATGGAATCGGCTTATGAAATGGCGGTCGAGCTGAAGGCAGAACTGAACGAGAGCGCCAACTGGTACGAACTGAAATAGAGAGGGAACACAATGCTGATCTTAGGACTGACCGGCGGGATCGGAACGGGCAAATCCACCGCCGCGCAGTATTTTATCAATCAAGGGTTCGCGCATATCGACGCGGATCAGATCGGCCGCGACATGACGGCGGACGGGATGCCGATGGTGGACCGGCTGGGCGAGATGTTCGGGCAGGAGATTTTAGTGCAGCCGGGGGTGCTGGACCGGAAGGCGATGGCGGACATGGTCTTTCAGAATGAGGACATACGGGCGTCATTCAATAAGCTGATGCACACGGCGATCATCGACGAGATCAAAAAACGCATCGACGAAGTCCGCACAGAAGACGCGGGGCAGGGGACCACGCCCGGTATCCTGATTGACGCGCCGCTGCTGTTCGAAGCCGGCGTAGACCGGCTTTGCAATCGAACGATCCTGATCACGGCGGACCTGGAGCTTCGGATCCGGCGGGTCTGCGAGCGCGACGGCGTCACGGAGGACGAAGTGCGCCAACGGATCGCCAGCCAGATGGACGACGACGCGAAGCGGCGGCTGGCGGATTACGTGATCGAGAATGACGGCACGGTCGAGGAACTGTACCGCAAACTGGATGAAATTCCGTTATTTTTTTAACAGTCACGACCGCATACAGCAAATATTCTTAATATTTCAACGGTTGAAACCCGTTACAAATGTAAAAATGCATTAATAAACAATGCATTTTTTTGTTAATTCGTTCACTTTCTCAATTTCTTCATGTATAATAAACTATCTCGTTATCATTCATTATTTATGAGGTGAAATAAACATATGGAAAATCAAGGAAGACAAGAACTACAACGTTCGCTCAACCTGAAAGACGTACTGGCGTTAGCATTCGGTACGATGATCGGTTGGGGATGGATCATGCTGGCCGGTTCCTGGGTAGGAAACGGTGGTTCCATCGGAGCAATGATCGCATTCGGACTTGGTGGTGTCATGGCTATCTTCGTAGGTCTGACCTACGCAGAACTGACTCCGGCCCTGCCGCTGTCCGGTGGTGAGCTCGTATTCTCTTACAGAGCGATGGGATACAACGCATCCTGGTTCACAGGCTGGATGATCACACTGGCTTACCTGGGCGTAGCAGCTTGGGAAGGTCCGGCGCTCGCTAATGCTATCAACTTCCTGTTTGCCGGCGTACTGCCGACAGGAGGCACATTATGGACGATCCAGGGGTCTGATGTAACCGTCACATTCCTCGTTATCGCCATTCTCGGCGCTGTCGTTATGACGGTCGTCAACTACAGAGGCGCGAAGGCGTCCGCTGTATTCCAGACAGTCGCGACGGTTGCGATGGCCATCGGCGGTATCGCGTTCGCTGTCTGCGGAACCGCGACCGGCTCCATCGAGCACTTTGTACCGCTCTTCACGAACGGCAAAGGTTTCGTTGCTGTAATGCTCGCTGTACCGGCTATGTTCGTCGGATTCGACGTCATCCCGCAGGCCGCAGAAGAAATGAACATTCCTCTCGGTAAGATCGGTAAAGTAATGATCATCGCCATCTGCATGGCAGCCTTCTGGTATTGCCTGATGATCTTTGCAGTTGCGATCTCCACACCTGGAGATGTCCTTCAGGGATTCGTTGATGACCCGGCGGCTGTTCCAGTCGCGAACTGCTTCGCATTC